>CAWFWH010000017.1:0-276150 GCA_963819405.1 uncultured Acidobacteriaceae bacterium
GGCTGGCGAGTTGTTCGGACCTGGGCAGCCGCTGGATGCCAGCGTACTTCATCGTGCTCCCCGATGGCATCGGTCATGGCCATTCGAGCAAGCCGAGTGATGGCCTGCGGGCGCACTTCCCGCACTACGGCTACCGCGACATGGTGACAGGCGGAGTTCCGCTGCTCACTGAGGGGCTGAGGGTGAACCACGCGCGCCTGATCATGGGCACGTCCATGGGTGGCATGCACACCTGGCTGTGGGGCGAGCGCACCCGAGTTCATGGACGCGCTGATGCCGCTGGCCAGCCTGCCGACGCAGGTCTCGGGCCGCAACCGCGTGTGGCGGCGGCTGGTCATCGATGCGATCCGCAACGACCCGGCCTGGATGGCGGGGAGTACACGACGCAGCCGCCTTCGCTGCGCACGGCCGCCGAGATGCTCTGGCTCGTCGGCAGCAATCCGCATGCTGCGCCAGAAGGAAGCGCCGACGCTCGCGCAGGCGGACGAGGTCATCGATGCCTACGTCGACAAGAACATGAAGACGATGATGCCAACGATATGCTGTACCAGATGGCCGCCTCGTACGATTACGACCCGGGTCCGGGACTGGAGAAGATCAGTGCGCCGCTGCTCGCGGTGAATTCGGCCGACGACCTGATCAACCCGCCGGAGCTCGGCATCCTCGAGCGCGAGATCAAGCGCGTGCCGCACGGCCGCGCGGTCGTCATCCCGCTCAGCGACCAGACCCACGGGCACGGCTCGCACAGCCTGCCGGCGATGTGGAAGTCTGATCTCGTAGGAGCTGCTGCGCGCACGTCAGCTACGCCGCACGAATGTGGGGCCCAAGGTCCGCGACTAGTTGCAGCCGAGCTGCCCCATGCGCGCGATCGATCTCGGTCGTGAGGATCTCGAGCGCGCGCTCGACGCCGCGCTCGCCGTCCGCGGCGAGCCCGTAGAGCGTGGCGCGTCCGATCATGACCGCGTGCGCACCCAGCGCGAGCGCCTTCACGACATCGGTGCCGCGGCGAAAACCGCCGTCGACAATGATGCGAGGCGCTTGCCGACCGCCGCGACGATCTCCGGCAGCACCTCGATCGCCGACACGCAGTAGTCGAGCTGCCGGCCGCCGTGGTTAGTCAGCACGATGCCGTCGCAAGCCAAGCGCGGCGGCACGCTGCGCGTCCGCGACGCTCAACACCCTTTGATCAGACAGCTTGCGCGGCCAGAAGCTCGCGGATCCAGGTGAAGTCGTCCCAGGTGATGGTGGCGTCGAAGAGCTGCGGGATGACGGTGCTGCCGCCCACCGCGCTCGCCGCTCCCGGCGGCAGAAAGCCTCGATATTGCGAAAGCGCGGCATGCCGTTGCGCAGCAGCACCTGCCACAGCCAGCCGGGATGGCGCAGCGTGTCGAGACGCCGCCCGCAGTGTGGGCTTGCCGGGGGCGAGGTAGCTGCGCCGGTCCCACTCGCGGCTGCCGAACACGTTGGCATCGGTCGTGAAGACCAGCGCCTCATAGCCGGCGGCCGCCGCGCGGGGCATGATGTCCTGCGCAACGCGCGCGCTTCTTCATGACGTAGAGCTGCATCCACAGCCGTCCGCCGGCCTGCTTGGCGACATCCTCCAGCCGCGTGGTCGAGATGGTGCTCAGCGTGAAGGGGATGCCGAGGTGCGCGGCGGCGCGTGCCAGGCCGATATCGCCGTCGGCATGCAGCATGCCGTTGAGCCCGGTCGGCCCGATGATCAGCGGCGCAGCGGCGCGGGCGCCCAGGATCTCGGTCCGCAGGTGCCGGCTCGAGGTGTCGACGAGCGTGTGCGGCAGCAGGCGCAGCGGCTCGAGCGATGCCGCGGTTGCCGCGCAGGGTGGCCTCATCCTCCGCGCCGCCCTCGACGTACTCGAAGACGAAGTGCGGTACGCGCCGCGCGGCCACCGCGCGCAGATCGGCGATATTGAGCGCCCGCGCAAGGTCGCCACCGCGGAAGGGACGCCGCTTCCAGGGCATGAGAGCCTCCGCTCTTGCCGCTTATTGCGCGTTGATGCTGATTTGTGTGGCGTAGAAAGTATCCGCAGTCGCGATCGTACTGGCCAGTAGGCCACGAGCTTCATGATCGGCAGCGTGCCATTCGAGACGGTCTGAGATGTTGCTGCGAGATCTGCGCCGAGTTGATGGATCCATGTACCGCGCGCGGCTACGTTGCCGAACCAGAACAGCGGCGGATGCTGCGCGTCCGTGGTGTTGAAGTAGATGGTGAGCAGGCCGGGTTCGGCGGTGGATTCGTCGTAGCAGGTCGTAGTCGCTGCTGCGGACCCTGCACGATGACGGCCCATCCGTGTAAGTGCACCGTCGCGATTGAGGCTGTGGTCAATGCGAGTCGCCAGGTTGACCGCGATGCCGTCCGGTTGATGATCGAGAAGGGCGTGGTGCTGCCACCGCCGGCCCACTCGATGATGAGCTGCTGCTGGGGAGTCGTCGGGCGTGACCGAGGTGGCCGTGAAGTACGGCGGCCCCTGGCCGAAAGCGGTGGTCATGACCATCGATATCGAGAACCATGGCGCCGGCTGCACCGGTGCTGGTCAGATCGGTCGGAGCCGTGATCACGTAACTGGCCGGGTTCGCGTCGGCGCCGTTGGCTGCCGGTGCCCGGTGAAAGTCGACGAAGGTCGGCTCGTAGTCGATCCATCGGCAGCAGGTTCACGGTCAGGCGGTGCTCTGCCGTGGTTGCCGATCCGAACGTGCCCCACAACGGGGTGGTCTGCATGCGGACCTGCGCGTCCGGTGATGCAGCGTCCCGGTGGCGTCGATGCTGGTTGGAGTCCCCGTATGCCGTTGTTCGAGCTGACCTGACCCAGCAAACGTCGATCGACCTGTCCGACCGAAACCGAGCTGAGGGTTGGCGTGGCATTCGACGCCGTCCTGGCTGACGATGGTGCCGCTGCCGACGGTGACCGGCACGCTGGCGGCGAAGCTGAAGTCGCCGAGACGGTCGATACTGGCTATTGCCGCCGTAGCGCCTGATGACTCAGCGCTGTTGACGTACGGTGTTGCCGGAAACAGCGCTGACGAAGCCGATGAGGTGGTCCTGAATGGTGCTTTCCAGGCTCGTGCCGACATACACCGCGGTGGCGAGTAAACGAGGGTGTGATGGTATCAGGTCGCTGAAGGGATTGCCACTCCGGGGCCGTGCCGTAAGCCGCCATCTGAAAGTCCGCATACGCGTTTTGCACGTGCATTGAGCGCGGCGAGTCCGGCGGCGCCGGTGTAAGCCACGCCGTTCACGTTGTAGTAGGTCTGAGTCGTTGGCGATGATCGTCATCGCGCCGAACGGATTGTCCAGCGGCATCGTGCAACGGGCGCACGTTCATGATGAAGTTGTTGTTCTTCACATCGGCGATCACGAACAGGCCGCGCGCGCGTACCGGCTTGTTGTAGGCCGGCGTGGCGTTCGACGTTGCGAACGACTTGATGTACACGGTGGATCTGGCGTGGTGGCGTAGTCGATCGACGGTGCTCGCGGCGAGGTCGAAGTCGATGTGCCATCGAGCGAGGACTGTTGTGTCGAGTTGATCACCAGGGGATTGCTGGGATCGAATTGACGACGGTGAGCGTCTGGGTCGTTGGGACCGCTGCTGGTGGCCGGATCGTACAGCGTGGTGGTGTACGACGTGGCCGTTGACGTTGACAGTGACCTGTCGGCGCGGCGTAATCCAGGAACAGCGTCAGTGGAGACGTAAGTGCCGACCTCGAACGGCGGGCGCTCCCATGCAATTCGATGAAGTTGGACAGATTCGACCAGGTCGACGCGCTGGTTGACCATCGGCAGCTCGACGACGGTGCCGTCCTGGCGGGTCAACTGGATCTCATCGATCGTGACAATGTAGCTGGTGAAGTCGCCGGCTTCGCCGTGAGGGTGAAGACCGGCGTGCCGACCACGGAAAATGCTGTTGCCGCAGCTCGCCGTGAGCAGCGCGAGCAACAGGCCGAATCCGTAAAGCAGGTAGCGCAAGCCGTTCCGTGCGCCCGGGCTGGTGCGAGCGCGAACATCTGTCATCAAGGTATCCCCCTTGTTATTTGGGAATGGGGCTGACGTAGGGTCCCGAGACCGAAGGAATTAGAGATCCCCGGCCGGCAATACGTTCCACCGGTGAACAAAGTAAATAGTGTAAACGCCTAGTTTACCGTGTTCGCCGCGGCCGGCGGGGAGGCCGGACGGGCCCGGGCGATACGGCCGCCCGTCCAGGCCGCCCGAGGGCGATCAGTTGATGGTCACCGTGGCCGTTGCGCTGCCCCCACTGAGATTGACTGGGGTGGCGACGGACTCGTAGCGTGAAGCGTGCGTCGAGCGCGGATTAGCCGAATTCCAGACGATCGCCGAGAGGTAATAGACAGCGTCTGCCGCTCGGCAGTCCATTGACCGACCAGTGCCGGCGCCGCTCGGCCGGCAGAGCTTCGCATCGAGCGCCGCGGTGCCGATGACTGCGCCGTTATGGCTGACGATGAGCGCTCCCTGGTTATACATGCCCGAGGATCGTCTGGGTGACCGACGCTGTGATGGACGCGGTACCGACGCCGTTCGCCGGCGTGAGGCTCGGGCACTGCGTACCGTGACGGTGCGTGGTGCTGCTGGCGGCGTTCGTACCCGCGTGGTCGCGGGGCGCTGCACGACCGTGCCGGTAGAACGCGTCCGTATAGAGCGGTGCCGTCGCGCCGACCAGGTACGTTGCCGAGCCCTCTCGACCGGCGTCGAGCTCGTCATGGTGATCGTGCCGCCGTTGCTGCGTAGGTGCCCGTAGTCGATCGTGCCCGCGGCGAGGGCTCGGCGGTCTGCAGGTTGAGGATTGAACGGATCGATGCCGACCTCGTCGATGGCGTAGGGGACTTCGCTCTTGGCGGACAGCGTCTGATAGAACGTCACCGCGGCGCCGGCGGGCAGCACGCCGGATGTGCTTGGCGTGGCGTTCACCGGTAGAATGGAAGGCCGCGCGGGAATGAAGGTGCCGAGCGAAACCGCGCCGCTGGCTGTGGTCGTGGCGACCGAGCCGGCCGTGTGGAGCGGCGGCCGTCAGTGGTCGGCGTCGTGGTCGTGACACGACACATTCTTGATGATGATGGTCGCGATGTTCGGCCCGTGAATCACGACGTCGTAAACGGTCGGAGTCTTCGAGTTCGACGGCAGCGGATAGATCGTAAAGGTGCCGTCGGTCTGCACCGGTGCGCAGGCGACGATCACGTGGTGCGAGCCGTCCGCGCTCAATGACTCGGCGCAGGCCTGGATCGGCGACGCGGTTCGAGACTGCGGGTTGGTGATGTTCGTGCAGCGAGGTCAGGGTGAGCGTGCCGGTGATACCGCCGGTGGTGGCGAGGTCGGCGGCGACCGGCGTCGAGCTCAACACCACGCCGGTCGAGCCGTGTTGCACGGGTCGTAGTTGAACATATGCAGGTCGCGGTTCCGTCGAAGTTGGCGCGCGAACGAGACGGTGACCGTGTTGTTGGTGTTGGCTCGTGCTCGTCGTGGTGGTCCGTCGGGTTGACGGTGGTCGGCTGAGCCGAACAGGGTTGGTCGCGTTGTTGGTCGTGTTGCGTGCTCGTGTTGTCGCGCCGCCGCCGTGATCGCCGATGCCGACGGCAGTGCCGGCCCCGAGCCGCTGCCGCCGACCGGAACCGTCAGAGAGGTGCCCGGCACGACGATGCCTTTCTCCGGGTTCGGCAGGATCAGCGGCGACCGGTGGGTGGTGCCGGCGGCGTCCGACGTAGTCGGCTTCCTGGTTGTTGCTCGCGCCGACAGCCGTGCGCCGACGCGGTGAGCGCGCCGAGGCGGGTCGACCGGGAGCAGCAGGATCGAGTTATAGGTTCCCGGGGCGACGCGCAGGTCGTTGGCGATCTCGCCCAGGGTGCCGTTCGACTGGGTGCACCAGGTCGACGGTCACGGGGGTCTTCAGCGTGAATTTGGCCCAGCCTGAGTCGTCGGGCGCGTGGCGTTGGCGTTCGTGTTGAACCACACTGCCTGGGCGGTGATGAACACGTGAGTGAATTGCGACGGGCGTGCTGCCGGTCGCCGAGACGTTGGTGCGCGACGAGCAGCCGGCAAATGCGGCGCAGAGCGCCAGCAGCGAGCCACCGAGTGGAGGCGAATCGAGTCATCTGAGACATGTGAATCCCTGTCGGAGCCTGGAGCCGGGTCCGCGCCGTATCGAGACAGCCCGGACGCCGCTTTGGTTCCAGCGATCTTCTCTGATGACGATGACCGCCGCAATCGTTCAACGGCTGCACCGGTTTGTCGGTTGCACCCGACACATTGCGGTCGCGCGGGCATAGCGACTTTTTAACAATTGACAGGAATCATCGGTTGCCGCGACTGCAGCGGGGCCGACGCGGGGCGCTCAGGCGACACGGCCGCGCAGCTCCTCCAGGGCCTCCCAGCGGGCGAACTTCTCAGCAGCAGCGCCTCGATCTCCTCGAGCCGCTTGCGGTCGCTGCGCAGCTGCTGCGCCTCCTGGCGATGATAGTCGGGCGTGCTCATGCGCGCGGTGAGCTGCGCCTGCTCGCTGCTCGAGTGCCTCGATCTCCTCGGGCAGGGCGTCGAGCTCGCGTTGCTCGTTGTAGCTCAGTTTGGTCCGCGGCTTTGCGGTGTCGGGCGGCAGCGGTGCTTCGGCACGCTCCGGGCGTCGACGCCGGCGGCCGCGGCGCGGTCGGCTTCGCGCTGTTTGAGCCAGTCGCTGTAGCCGCCCACGTACTCGCGCCAGAGCCCATCGCCTTCGGCGGCGAGCGTCTGGGTCACGACGTTGTCGAGAAAGCGCCGGTCGTGACTCACGAGCAGCAGCGTGCCGGCGTAGTCCTGCAGCTTCTGCTCCAGCAGCTCGAGCGACTCGATGTCCAGATCGTTGGTCGGCTCATCCAGCACCAGCAGATTGGCGGGCCGGGCGAACAGCCGCGCGAGCAGCAGCCGGTTGCGCTCGCCGCCGGAGAGCATCCTGACCGGCGATTTGGCGCGCTGCGCGGGGAAGAGGAAATCGGCGAGATAACTCATGACGTGCTTGCGCTCGGCTGCCGATCTGCACCCAGTCCGAGCCCGGGCTGATGGTCTCGGCGACGTGCGCTCTCCGGATCGAGCTGCGTGCGCAGCTGGTCGAAGTAGGCGACCTGCGAGGTGCGTGCCGAGCTTCACGGTGCCCGCATCCGGCTCGAGCGTCGCCGAGGATCAGGCGGATCAGCGTGGATTTGCCGGCGCCGTTGGGGCCGATGAGCCCGATGCGATCGCCGCGCATGATCCGCAGCGACAGGTCTGCGATGAGCGTGCGGTCGCCGAAGCCTTGCTGACACCGGTCGAGCTCGGCGACCAGCTTGCCGGAGCGCTCGCCGGCATCCAGGCTCAGAGCTGATGCTGCCCGAGCCGGTCGAGCCGCTCGCGCGCTCGACGCGCAGACGCTCGAGGCGCTTGCACGCGGCCTTCGTTGCGCGTGCGGCGCGCCTCCACGCCCTTGCGGATCCAGACTTCCTCCTGCGCCCAGAACTTGTCGAAGCGGCGGCGCGCGAGCATCCTCGGCGGCGAGCTCCTGGTCCTTGCGCTCCTCGTAGGCGGCGAAGTTTCCCGGATAGGAGCGCAGCACGCCGCGATCGAGCTCGACGATGCGGGTCGTGATCCGATCGAGGAACGCGCGGTCGTGGGTGATGACGATGGCGGCCGGCACTTTGAGCAGCAGCTCCTCCAGCCGCTCGATGCCTTCGATGTCGAGATGATTGGTGGGCTCATCGAGCAGCAGCAGGTCGGGCTGCAGCGCGAGCGCCAGGGCGAGGGCGGCGCGCTTGCGCTCGCCGCCCGAGCTGGTGGCCGGGAGCGCGCGTCCCGTCGAGCTCGAAACGATGCAGGAACTCGGTCAGACGCGACTCGCATGCGCCAGCGCTCCCGCTCATCGGCGTGCAGCTGGCAGACAGTGACCGTTCGTGCCCTCGCGCGTGCGGCACGTGCCAGCAGGCTGTCGCGCAGCGTGTCGCGCGCGCGGGCAGCTCGGGCTCCTGCTCGACGAGGCGCATGCGCAGGCCCATCGCGCCGCTGCAGCTCGCCATCATCGAGCGTGCGCAAGCCCGCGAGAACCGCAACAGCGTGGACTTGCCGGTGCCGTTGCGGCCGATGAGCCCGAGGCGCTCGCCGGCTCGCACGGTGAGCTGCGCGCCATCGAGCAGCGGCCGATCGCCAAAGGCGAGATGGGCATCGAGAAGTGTGATCAGCGCCATGCAGCCGATTGTCCGGATTGGACGCCGCGGTGCAAATTCTGTACAGTCCGCGCGCCCCACAAAGAGGTGCGCGGTCAGCACCTGTCCGGGCTCGCATCTGTCCATTCGCGCCCTTCGAACCAACCACCATCCCTCGCAACTGACCGCGGCGGCCCTTCGTAGGCCGTGTGCGAGCTTCACTTGAGAGGTTATTCTAATGTCATTTGATCGATCTCGGGCTCAAGCCCGAGCTGTTGCGTGCTGTGTCCGAAAAGGGCTACACGCATCCCACTCCCATCCAGTCCCAGGCCATTCCCGCCGTGCTGTCCGGCCGGGACGTCCTCGCCGGCGCCCAGACCGGCACCGGCAAGACCGCTGCCTTCGTGCTGCCGATGCTGCAGCGGCTCGCGGCAGCGCCTGCCGGACGCGCCCCGCGCGCCCTGGTCCTGACTCCGACCCGCGAGCTCGCGGCGCAGGTCGCCGAGAGCGCGCGCACCTACGGCAAGTATGTCGGCCTGCGCACGGTCGTCGTGTTCGGCGGCGTGAGCATCAATCCGCAGATCGATGCCCTGCGCGCGGCTGCGATCTGCTGGTCGCCACGCCCGGGCCGGCTGCTCGATCTGGCGCGAGCAGCGCGAAGTGGATCTGCGCGAGGTGCAGTGCTTCGTGCTCGATGAAGCGGATCGCATGCTCGACATGGGCTTCATCCCGGCCATCCGCCGGATCATCAAGCTGCTGCCGCGCGCAGCGCCAGAACCTCATGTTCTCGGCCACGTACTCCGATGACATCCGCGAGCTGGCCGCAGCGCATCCTGCGCAATCCGGTGCCGATCGAGGTGGCCGCGCGCAACGCCACCGCCGAGCGCGTCGAGCAGCACGTCTATCGGGTGCCGAAGGAGCACAAGCGCCACCTGCTGGCGCACCTGATCGAGCGACGGCAGCTGGCACCAGGTGCTGGTGTTCACGCGCACCAAGCACGGCGCCAACCGGCTCACGCAGCAACTGGAAGCCGCACGGCATCCGCGCCGCGGCGATTCACGGCAACAAGAGCCAGGGCGCGCGCGTGCGGGCCCTGGCGGATTTCAAGGCCAACCGCATCACCGCGCTGGTGGCCACCGAGGTCGCCGCGCGCGGGCTCGACATCAAGGAGCTGCCGCACGTCGTCAACTACGAGCTTGCCGAACGTGCCGGAGGACTACGTCCACCGCATCGGCCGCACGGCACGCGCGGGCGGCGCCGGATGCGCCGTCTCGCTGGTCTCGCCCGGACGAGGGCCGTCTGCTGCGGGACATCGAGCGGCTGCTGAAGCGCTCCCTGCCGGTCTCGCCACTGCCCGCATTTCCGATCACCGCTGGCGGAAACGACGACCGTCGTGACGGCGATCGCCGCGCGCATGCCGATGGGCGCGGGCACAACCCGCGGCGCGGTCATTCCTCTGGGCGCCCCGGCAGCAGCGGCGGTGGAAGGCACGCGAACCACAGCGGCGGCAGCGCCGGCAGTGGTGGTCGAAGCAACCATGCCGGTAATGGCAACCGCACCGGCAACACTGGAAACAGCAGCAATGGCAACCGTGCCAGCAGTGGTAACCACACCGGCGGCGGAAACTCTGGCGGCGGTGGAAATCGCGGCACCGGTAGCCGTGCCGGTGGCAACGCGCCGGGCCGCAGCGCCGGCGGCGGTAATTCCAGCCGCTCGGGCGGCTCGTTCCGCCCGCGTCGAACCGGCTCTTACTGAGCTGACGCCGAGCTCATACTGAGCTCAGGCGGAACTCGGGGTCTCTTTCGGATTGAAAGAGTGCGTGCCGCCAACACGGCGGTGCGCACTCGCCCAGTCCTGCGCCGTGGCTCGAGCCGCCGACGCTTCGACAATCCGCCGCGAATTGAGTACGCTGCGTTTGTGCGTACTCGATGGATAGCCCGCGTCCTTTTCACCCTGGTGGCGATTCAGCTCGCGTTCGGCTTACAGGTAAGCGTCGCTGACGCGCATGTCGCTACGCGCACGTCGCTCACGCGCATCCCGTAGCCCCGGTTGCCGCCGCTCACGAGGGGTGCCAGCAGCACGCCCGCGCGGCTATGGCCAGCACACAAACTGCGGATCAGCGGCACACATCGGGTCACCGCCATGGCTGCTGCAAGACCTCCGGTTGCCAAGGCCACTGCAGTACGCTCCCGCTGGCCTTCAACCTTGCCATGCCCCGCGGCGTCCCGGCGACGCCCCGCGTGTTGGTCGTGCCCGTCACGCGCTCGACTAACACCCTGCCAGAAACCCACTTCCGTCCCCCCATAGCCTCTTGACCCCGCCAAGCCGGCGCATTGGCGGCCGGCACTGACCTCCATTTCGACTCCGCGCACGCGGAGCCAGGGTCTTCAGGTTTAGAGGACGCAATGAACGATTACCGCTTCAGTCGGCCGGTGTTGACACCGGCTCCGCTGAACATGACACGTCGACGCTTTGTACAAGGCGTCACCACTACGCTCGCCACGGCGGCAACTCTGCACTACGCCAGCACCGCCGCGGACCCGGCGATCCGCTCCGTTCTAACCGGCAACGACTTCAACCTCGAAGTCAGCTCCTGCCGGTGAATTTCACCGGGGCCCGCCGTACGGCCACCGCCGTCAACGGCCAGGTGCCCGGACCGGTGTTGCGCTGGCGAGAGGGCGAGACCATCACTGTGCGCGTCACGAACCGACTCGCCGTGCCGACCTCGATCCACTGGCACGGCATCATCGTGCCCTTCGAGATGGACGGTGTACCCGGCATCAGCTTTGCCGGCATCCCGCCGGCGAGACGTTCGTCTACCGCTTCCCCGTGAAGCAGAGCGGCACTTACTGGTATCACTCGCATTCGCGCTTCCAGGAGCAGACCGGCCCGTTCGGCCCGACTGGTGATCGAGCCAGCCGGACCTGAGCGCAATCCGACCGAGCGCGATTATGTGGTGATGCTCAACGACTGGACCGATACGAATCCGCGACGCATCTTCTACGGATGCTGAAGAGCGACAGCGACTATTTCAATTTCAACGAATTGACTCTGCCGGCGACTTCTCATGCGCGACGCCTCCATGCTGGGGCTGGGCGGTGCACTGCGAGCGCGCGCCGATGTGGAACCGGATGCGCATGAATCCGCGCGACGCGATCGACGTCAGCGGCTTCACCTACACGTACCTGCATGAACGGCACGACCCCCGGCCGGCAACTGGACCGCGCTGTTCAGGCCGGGTGAGCGGGTGCGGTTGCGTTTCATCAACGGCTCGGCGAATGAGCTATTTCGACGTGCGCATTCCGGGTTTGAAGTTGCACGTGATCTCAGCCGACGGCCAGGACGTCGAGCCGGTGGACGTGGACGAGTTTCGCATGGGTGCTGGCGGAAACGTACGACGTGATCGTGCAGCCGCAAGAGCGATCGCGCCTACACCATCTTCGCCCAATCCATCGACCGCAGTGGCTATGCGCGCGGCACGCTGGCGCCGCAGCAAGGGATGCAGGCCGAAGTGCCTGCGATGGACGCAGTGCCGACGCTGACCATGGCCGACATGATGGGTGCGATGGCGCACGGCGGGATGAGCGGCATGAGCGACATGGTCAAGGTGCACCACGCGCGCAGCGAATACCAGCCTGGGGTGGACATGCACGTGAATGCGCCGCGCATCAATCTGGATGATCCCGGGGTCGGTCTGCGCGACAACGGGCGTCGCGTGTTGACCTATGCCGATCTGCATTCGCTGGAGCGGCCCACCGATTCCCGCGACGCCCACCCGCGAGATCGAGTTGCACCTGACCGGCAACATGGAGCGCTTCATCTGGTCGTTCGACGGCGTGAAGTTCTCGGATGCCCGGCCGATTCATTTCAATTCCGACGAGCGGCTGCGCATCGTGCTCGGTCAACGACACGCATGATGAACCACCCCATCCATCTGCACGGCATGTTCGGCGAGTTGGAAAATCCGCACGGGAGGTGATCGACCCGCAAGCACACCATCAACGTGCAGCCGGCGCAACGCGTGACCTACCTCGTGACGGCCGACAACCCGGTCGCTGGGCCTACCATTGCCATCTGCTCTATCACATGGAAGCGGGCATGTTCCGCGAGGTGCACGTGGATGCGCCGGACGGGAGCGCAGTCGTGATGCGGCTGGTCAGCTTCGTGGCATTGCTATTGGTCGGCAACGCGCCTGGCGCAAAACGCCAGCGACCACATCCCTCCCGATCCGCCCGCAACAGGTCATGGGCGACATGTCCTACAAGGACATGGTCGTCCATGATGCAGATGGATGACACCCATCGTTTCGGCAAAGTGATGCTCGATCAGCTCGAGTGGCGTGATGCGCAGGAAGGCGCCGCGGCGGCCTGGGACGCGCAGGCCTGGTACGGCGGCGATTACAACAAGCTATGGCTGAAAACCGAGGGCGAGCGGGTCGAGGGTCTCACTCTCGACGCCTCCGCCGAGATGCTCCTGGACCATGTCGTCGCCCGCTGGTGGGATGCGCAGGCGGGCCTGCGGCAGGACTTCGGCAAAGGGCCGGCTCGCACCTGGCTCGCGCTCGGGTTGCAAGGGCTGGCGCCTTACTGGCTGGACGTGGAAGCCGCCTTCTACGTCGGCGATGCAGGCCGTACCGCCGCCCGGCTGAAAGCCGACTACGACCTGCTCTTGACGCAGCGCCTCATCCTGCAGCCCTACGCCGAGGTCAACCTCTACGGCAAATCGGACCCCGCCCGGGAAATCGGCTCCGGTTTGTCGGATCTGGAGCTGACGCTGCGCTTACGATACGAGGTGCGGCGCGAGCTGGCGCCCTATATCGGCATAGGATGGTTCAAGCGATTCGGCCGCACCGCCGAGCTGGCCCGCGCCGCGGCGCGAGGGATGACGAAGCGCGGATCGTCGCGGGACTGCGCATCTGGTTTTAACATCGAGCACTTGGAAATGGAGAATGAGCATGCGATACTGTGAAGGGTGTTGGGGGGAGGGCTGTTGTCGTTGCGGCGACAGTGGCTCTGGCCCATGCGCACCTGAAGAAGCGCGGTTCCCGCCAATGGCGGCGTGGTCGGCACGCCGCCCGCCAGCGTCGTGCTGACCTTTTCGCAAGCCGCGCCGCCTGACGGCCGTGCTGGATCCAGAAAGAGGGTGGGCCGAAGCAGAAAATCGCCGGCTCTGCCCACCAACCCGGCGCAGCGGATCTCGGTTCCCATGAGTAAAATGGAGCCGGGCGCCTACGTCTTGAGCTGGCGAGTGGTGGGCGAAGACGGCCATGTCATGCCCGGACAGATACAATTCACGGTTTCGGAGGGGCACCGGCCGCCGGCAGACAGTGCCCGCCACGCCGCAAGCGACCCACTCCGAGCAAGACTGAAAACGACGATGCCTGACATCTTGTCCGTAGTGCTGCGCGCGATCAGTTTCGTGCTGCAGCTCCAGGCGGCCGGCGCCGTATTTTTCATCGCGGCGTTCGGACCGGCGCTGACCATCTCCATGACGAGCGTGCGCTCGCTGGCGAGAGGCACGGCGCTGGCGGCTCTCTTCGCAGCGGCGTGCGCACTACTTGCTCGAGGGGGCGCGCATGGCGGGCGACATGTCAGGCATCTTCGACAGCTCGTCTGCAGGACATGGCCTGGAGCTCGAGCACCGGAGGCGCGTTCTCGGTACGGGAGCTGGGGCTGTTGCTCATTCATTGCCGGAATGCAAAACGCCTCGGCGCGCATGACCGCCGATCGATTCTTCAAGGCGACCACCGCCATGTCTCCCGCAATCTGGCTGAAGCGCGTTGGCTCGCGCGGGCTTCACCTTCGTGGGTGTTACTGGCGCCGTGCTGGTCGCGGCCTCGTTCGCCTTGACAGGGCACACGTCCTCGAGCGATCGACGCCTCGCGTTGGTGCCGCTGCTGTTGGCCCACCTGCTCATTGTGGCGTTCTGGTTCGGCGCGTTGCTGGCCGTTGTACCTGGTGACGCTGCGGGAGTCGCGCGAGCGCATGGCGCGGGTGGTCGCGTTGTTTTCCGCCGGCCGCTTTCTGGTTGGTTCCATTCATCCTGGTGGCCGGGGTGGCCATGGCCGCTCTGTTGCTTACCGAACGTGGCGGCTCTACGCAAGCCGTACGGGGAGCTGGTGATCGCCAAGGTGGCGCTGTTCGCGCGTGCTGATGGTGCTGGCCGCTCTCAACAAGTGGCGTTTCGGCCCGGCCCTGGCCGAGGGTGATCAACCGGCGGGGCGCACTTTCCGCGCGCATGGTGATCACCGAATACGTGTTGATGGTCGTGGTGTTGGCGGTTACCGCGGTGATGACGACGTTCTTTTCACCGGAATGAGGGCGGCCCGCGACTGCATGATCGACTGACGCATCTCGGCCAGAGGCGCGTCGTCCGTCAGGCGCACCGATGAGCCGTCAGGCTCCACTCCCAACTTCCTCCACAAGCCCATCAGATCCGGTGTCACCGGCGTGTCTTTCATCTGTGCATACAAGTCCTCCAGGACGGGCGCTCCGACGGCGGCATCCCCGGTCTTCAGGACACGCTCGATGGGCCATTCGGTCGCCAATCCGCCGCTGTCCCGGTCAATGGCGCGCACCGCATCCTGCAAACCGAAGCGATTGCTGGGTGCGGCGATGGATTTCCACGTCCGCCAGCAGACAGAACATGGCGCCGCCCCAGTAAGTACGTCCCCAGCTATGCGTGTGATCGAGGCCGCGATCGCCGGGTTGCGGCAGTCCCGCGGCATGGAGTGGATCTCCTCGGACCAGACATCCGACTGCGTGCGGTTGCCCGCCTGCACGCGCGCGACACCTTCAACATAGACCGCCAGTCCTTCCGACAGCCAGAGTGGTCGTCGCCGATATCGGGAAGTGCGAGGTGGGTCATCTCGTGCACCAGGACCCAGTCATTATTCAACTGGTCCTCGGTCACCTCGCGGCCGACCTGCACGCGGATGAAGCCGCCTTTGTAGCCAAATGTCTTGCCGCTCCGCACGCCGCCGCCGTCTTCCGGCACCACGCGCACCCGCAAGGTTGCAGTTGGAAACCGATCGTAATAATGCGCCACAATCCGGGCCGAGCGGGTCACCCACGCGAGAATCGGAGCCGCGGCCGCCCCGAAAGGCGCCGTCGTCGATGTCCACGGGTGATGCTCGACGCCCGCGACCGCTGGGATCTCCTGGGTGGACGCCAGCGCCAGCCCTGGCGCGCACTACGCTCACATGCCAGAAGAATCCAGCAGTGCCGCTTTCATAGCTCTCATCCTGACAGCGCGGCCGGGTCGCGGCGGTAGGTCACCGACGGTCTTCTGAATGATTTGCGCGCCGTGCTCCAGCAGGAACGCGCGGAACGCGGCGGGAATCGGCGCCAGTTTCTTGTCCTGCAGATGAATGACATACCAGTCGCGGATCATGGGCAGGCCCACGACGTCCAGAATGACCAGTTTTCCGGCCGAAAGCTCGAGCCCCACCGTATGGGACGAGATGAAGCTGATGCCCATGTTCGCCATCACGGCCTGCTTGATGGTCTCGTTGCTGCTCACTTCCATGGAGACCCGGACTGGGACGCTCCCGCTCGCGGAACACCCGTTCCATCGAGGCGCGGGTGCCCGAGCCTTCCTCGCGGATGATGAAGCTTTCGGCTGCGAGCTGGCTGAGTTTGATGCGGCGCTTGCGCGGCGAGCGGATGAGTCGGCGAGGCGATGATGACCAGTGGATGTTTCGCGAACGGCTCCGCCACCGTCTCCAGCTCGCGCGGCGGCCGGCCCATGATCACCAGGTCGATCTCGTTGGCGGCGAGCTGTTTGATGATCTCCTCGCGGTTGCCGACGGCGAACTTGATCGTCACTTCCGGGTAGGCCGGGCGTGAACGCCGACAACAGCGACGGCGCGAAGTATTTCGCGGTGCTCACCGCTCCTAACTTCAACACTCCACGCCTCAGGCCGCGCATGGCGGCCAGCGACTCGCCCGCCTGCCGCAGCAACTCCATGGCCTGCTCGGTGTAGCGCAGCAACTCCACACCCGCGGGTGCCAGGTGCACGCTTGCGTCCGATCTGCTCGAACAGCGGCATGCCGACTTCCTCCTCGAGCAGCTTCATCTGTTGCGAGACCGCCGGCTGCGTGAGGTGCAGCTCGCGCGCCGCCCGCGTGAACGACAGGTTGCGGGCCACCGCGGCGAACACCCGCATCTGCCGCAGGGTGATGTTGCGCATGATAAGAGAACCTTATGCAGAGGCGAATAATATCTAACTGGACCTAATGATAAGCAAGCGCGAGGATCGACTCCACTGATATCAAGTGCCGCGACAGCGAAAGGGGACGAGGCGATGAAAGTCACCGATGAGCGCACGACCGCCAAGACCGGTGCCGCGCGCTACAAGGCCGGCGTGCTCAAGTACGCCCAGATGGGCTACTGGGACTCCGGACTATGAGCCCAAGGAAACCGACGTCCTGGCCCTGTTCCGCATCACTCCCCAGGAAGGAGTCGAGCCGCAACGAGGCCGCCGCCGCGGTGGCCGGCGAATCCTCCACGGCCACCTGGACGGTGGTGTGGACCGATCGGCTGACCGCCTGCGACCGCTATCGCGCCAAGGCCTACCGGGTCGACCCGGTGCCGGGCTCACCCGGGCAGTACTTCGCCTACATCGCCTACGACCTCGACCTGTTCGAGCCCGGCTCGATCGCCAATGTCAGCGCCTCGATCATCGGCAACGTGTTCGGCTTCAAGCCATTGAGGGCGCTGCGCCTGGAGGACATGCGCTTCCCCGTGGCCTACGTGAAGACTTTCGACGGTCCGCCGACCGGCATCGTGGTGGAGCGCGAGCGCCTCGACAAGTTCGGCCGGCCCCTGCTGGGCGCGACCGTGAAGCCGAAGCTCGGCCTGTCGGGCAAGAACTACGGCCGCGTGGTGTACGAGGCGCTGAAGGGCGGCCTGGATTTCACCAAGGACGACGAGAACATCAACTCCCAACCCTTCATGCACTGGCGCGACCGCTTCCTGTATTGCATGGAGGCGGTCAACCGGGCGCAGGCCGCGACCGGCGAGGTAAAAGGCACTTATCTCAACGTCACCGCCGGGACCATGGAGGCCATGTACGAGCGCGCCGAGTTCGCCAAGGAGCTGGGCTCGGTGATCGTCATGATCGACCTGGTGATCGGCTACACGGCGATCCAGTCGATGTCGCACTGGGCGCGCCGCAACGACATGATCCTGCATCTGCATCGCGCCGGACACTCCACCTACACCCGGCAGAAGAATCACGGCGTCTCCTTCCGCGTGATCTCCAAGTGGATGCGCCTGGCCGGCGTCGATCACATCCATGCCGGCACCGTGGTGGGCAAGCTCGAGGGCGATCCAAATTCGGTACAGGGCTTCTACAACGTGCTCCGCGAGGAACACAACCCGGTGGATTTACAGCGCGGCATTTTCTTCGAGCAGGATTGGGCCGGCTTGCGTGGTGTGATGCCGGTGGCCTCGGGCGGCATCCATGCCGGGCAGATGCACCAACTGCTCCACTACCTCGGCGAGGACGTGGTGCTGCAGTTCGGCGGCGGCACCATCGGCCATCCCGATGGGCATCGCAGCAGGCGCGCGCGGCCAATCGTGTCGCGCTGGAGGCGATGGTGTTGGCGCGCAACGAAGGACGGGATATCTGGAACGAAGGTCCGGACATTCTCGTCAAGGCGGCGCGGCATTGCGCGCCTTTGAAAGCCGCGCTCGATGTCTGGGGCGAGATCACCTTCAACTACGAGAGCACCGACACCCCGGACTTCGTGCCCACGACGACCGCCGCGGCGTAACGCAGGAGCGCTACATGAGACTCACACAAGGTACTTTTTCGTTTCTTCCCGACCTGACCGACGAGCAGATCCGCAGCCAGGTGGAGTATTGCCTCGAGCAACGGCTGGGCGGTCGCGATCGAGTACACCGATGACCCGCACCCGCGCAATTCTTATTGGGAGATGTTCGGCGTCGCCGATGTTCGACATCCGGGATGCTGCCGGCATCCTGACCGAGCTGCGGGCTTGCCGGCAGACCTTCCCGGACCACTACATCAAGTTCAACGCGTTCGATTCGACCCATGGCCGCGAGTCGTTGCGACTGTCGTTCATCGTCAACCGGCCCGCCAAGGAGCCGGGGTTCCGGCTCGAGCGGCAGGAGGTCGGCGGACGGGCCGTGCGCTACACGACGCATGCCTACGCGACGGATCGGCCCGAAGGCGAGCGTTACTTGAGCGCGGAGTGGCGGTATGATCGCGATCGCCGGAAATCGAGCGCTGCCGGACGCCGCTCGACCTCGATCGGTGCGGCCTTCCGCGACTCCCATGTCGGTGAGGTTCTCGACGAGCTCGAGCGCGATCTGGTCGGTCTCGTGCCGGTCAAGAGCCGCATCCGCGACATCGCCGCGCTGTTGCTGGTCGATCGCTTGCGCGGCAGCGTGGGATTGTGCGCCGGTGCGCCGTCCCTTCACATGTCCTTCACCGGCAATCCCGGTACCGGCAAGACGACCGTCGCGCTGCGCATGGCGCAGATCCTCCATCGGCTCGGCTACGTGCGCAAGGGCCATCTGACGGCGGTGACGCGCGATGACCTCGTCGGCCAGTACATCGGCCACACCGCGCCGAAGACCCGCGAGGTGTTGAAGCGCGCCATGGGTGGCGTGCTGTTCATCGACGAGGCGTACTACCTGTACCGGCCGGAGAACGAGCGCGACTACGGCCAGGAGGCCATCGAGATCCTCCTGCAGGTCATGGAAAACCAACGCGAGGACCTGGTGGTCATTCTCGCGGGCTACAAGGACCGCATGGACACATTCTTCCGCAGCAATCCGGGCATGTCGTCGCGCATCGCGCATCACATCGAGTTTCCCGACTACTCGCCGGACGAGCTGGTCGCGATCGCGCGCCTCATGCTGGAGCGCGATGCAGTACCGTCTGAGTCCGCGAGGCCGACGCCGGCTTTCGGGAGTACATCGAGCGTCGCAAGGCGCGCGCCGCATTTCGCGAATGCGCGCTCGGTGCGCAACGCACTCGATCGGGCCCGGCTGCGCCAGGCGAGCCGGCTGTTGAGCCGCCGGCGCCGGAGCGTTTCGCGGGACGATCTGATGACGCTGGAGGCGGCGGACATCAGGGCGAGCCGCGTGTTTGCGGACCGCCGGATCCGGAGCGACTCGGGGAGAGCATCATGACGAGCGCGTGAAAAAACAACAACACCAGAACCCTCACGCGCTTTCTCATCGAGGAGCAGCGCCGCGCTGAATGCCGCCGGCGACGGTCAGTGCAACGGGTAGCTTCACCGCGTTGGTCAACGACGTCCGGCTGGCCTGCAAGCGCATCGCCACCCTCATCGGCAAGGGCCAGTTGGCCAACGCCCTGGGCGATGCGGGCTCGAGTCAACGTGCAGGGCGAAGCGCAGATGAAGCTCGACGTGATGGCGAACGATATTTTCGTGCGCACCAACGAGTGGGGCGGCCAGCTCGCCGGCATGCTCTCCGAGGAGCGGGAGACGCCTTATCCGATTCCGGCGGAGTATCCGCGCGGCAAATATCTGCTGCTGTTCGATCCGCTCGACGGCTCCTCCAACATCGACGTGAACGTCTCGGTCGGCAGCATCTTTTCCGTGCTGCGCTGTCCCGACGGGTGTCTGCGAGCCGACGCGAGAAGGATTTTCTCCAGCCCGGCGCGACACAGGTCTGCGCCGGCTATGCCATCTACGGCCCGCCGACCATGCTGGTGCTCACCACCGGCTGCGGCGTGAACGGCTTCACCCTCGATCGCGAGATCGGCGAGTTCATGCTGACCCATCCGAACCTGCGCATCGCCGAGGAGACCTCCGAGTTCGCCATCAACGCGTCCAACTCGCGCTACTGGGAGCCGGCGATCAAGCGCTACGTGAACGAGTGCCTCGCCGGGCAAGAGCGGGCCCCGGGCGCGGGACTTCAACATGCGCTGGATCGCCTCGCTGGTGGCCGAGACGCATCGCATCCTGATGCGCGGCGGCGTGTTCATGTATCCGCGTGACCGCAAGGACCTGTCCACGGCCGGGCGGCTGCGGCTGCTGTACGAGGCCAATCCGATCGGCTTCATTGTCGAGCAGGCGGGCGGCCGCGCCAGCACCGGGCATCGACCGATTCTCGACGTCGTGCCGCGAGAGCGCTCACCAGCGGATCAGCTTCGTATTCGGCGCGCGAGCGGAGGTCGAGCGGATCGAGCGCTATCACCGCGACCACAACGACTTCGAGTTCGATGCGCCGCTGTTCGGAACCCGAGGCCTGTTCACAGACGACCCAGTGACGTGCAGCGCGGAGGTAGAAGCCATGTCGGCCAGACATCCCGTCATCGCCGTGACCGGCTCCTCCGGCGCCGGGACGACTTCGGTCAGCAAGACGTTCGAGCAGATTTTCCGCCGCGAGCAGGTCCGCGCGGCCTTCGTCGAAGGCGACAGCTTTCACCGCTACAACCGGGCCGAGATGAAGGAGCAGCATGGCGGGCGCCGTCGAGCGCGGCGATCACCAGTTCAGCCATTTCGGCCCCGACGCGAACCTGTTCGCCGAGCTCGAGGAGCTGTTCAGCGGCTACGGCGAGACCGGCCGCGGCCGGATCCGCAAGTATCTGCACGATGAGCCGCGAGGCGGCCCGCTATCGAGCAGAAGCCCGGGGACATTCACCGAGTGGGAGGACGTGCCGCCGGAAACCGACCTGTTGTTCTACGAAGGACTGCACGGCGCGGTCGTGACCGACGGAGGTCGATGTCGCGCGGCACGTGGACCTGCTGATCGGCGTCACGCCGGTCATCAATCTCGAGTGGATCCAGAAGCTGCACCGGGACAAGGCCACCCGCGGCTACTCGGCAGAGGCGGTGACCGACGTGATTCTGCGCCGCATGCATGATTACGTGAACTACATCTGTCCGCAGTTCTCGCGCACGCACATCAACTTCCAGCGCGTGCCCGTGGTCGACACGTCCAATCCCTTCATGGCGCGCTTCATTCCGACGCCGGACGAGTCGTTCCTGGTGATTCGCTTCGCCAACCCGCGCGGCATCGATTTCCCGTATCTGCTGTCGATGCTGCACGACTCGTTCATGTCGCGGCCAACACCATCGTGTGTCCGGGCGGCAAGATGGACCTGGCAATGCAGCTGATTTTCACGCCCATGATCTGGCGCCTGCTGGAGTGCAAGAAGGAGTCGCAGGCCCGCGGGCCGCATGGTCGAGCCGCGCACCGATGATAGCACGAGCGCTCTCGACGCGCTGATCTTCGATGTCGACGGCACGCTGGCCGACACCGAGGAGCTGCATCGGCAGGCCTTCAACGAAGCCTTCTTCGCCTGCGGCGTCGATTGGCGCTGGGGGCCGGCGCTGTATGCCGAGCTGCTGCAGATCACCGGCGGCAAGGAGCGCATCGCGCAGCTACATCAGCCGGCAACAGATGGCCGCGGCGGAGCGGGGCCGGCTGTTGCGCCTGATTCCGCAGATCCACGCCGCGAAAACCCGGCATCTACCAGGAGCTGGTCGCGCTCGGCCACCTGCGTCCGCGCGCCGGGGTGCGGCGCCTGATGAAGGAGGCCCGCGCCGGCGGGCTGAAGCTCGCCATCGCCTCGACCACGTCGCCGGAGAATGTCGAGTCGCTGCTGTACGTCGAGTTTCGGCAGCGACGCTCCGCGTTGGTTCAGCGCCATTGCCACGGGGGACGTCGTGCCGAAGAAGAAGCCGGCACCCGACATCTACAACCTCGCCCTGAAGCAACTGGGCGTGCTCCGCAGCGGGCAATCGCCTTTGAGGATTCGGCGATCGGCGTGCGCGCGGCGAAGGCCGCCGGGCTGTTTACCGTGGCGACGCCGAGCCTGTGGACCATCGGGCAGGATTTCAGCTCGGCCGACCTGCGTGCTGACATCGTTGGCCGATCCGGACGAGCCGCTGTATGCCGACCGATGAGCTGCGGATCGGCGCGAAGTACCTGGGGCTGGACCAACTGGCGACCTTGCATTCGGCGGCGATGGGCCACTGCTGCTAAAGGAGGTCCCGTGTGAGCGCAGTTTCCGAAGTTGAGTCAGTTCCCGGTACCAGGGCGGCGCGACGGGATGTCGATCAACGTCCTGCGCGTTCTCGCCATGGACGCCGTACAGAAGGCGAACTCCGGTCATCCCGGCATGCCGATGGGAATGGCCGAAATCGCCGAGGTGTTGTGGCGGCGTCACCTGCGTCACAACCCCGCCAATCCCCGCTGGGAGGATCGTGATCGCTTCGTACTGTCCAACGGTCACGGCTCGATGCTGCTGTATGCGCTGCTGCATCTGACCGGTTATGACTTGCCGATGGGGGAGATTGAGCGCTTCCGGCAGCTCCACTCGCGAACTCCGGGGCATCCTGAATACGGCATGACGCCCGGCGTGGAAACCACCACCGGCCCGCTGGGGCAGGGAATCTCCAACGCGGTCGGCATGGCGATCGCCGAGAAGCTGCTGGCAGAGGAGTTCAACCGGCCCGGCTTTGAGATCATCTCCCACTACACCTACGTGTTTCTGGGCGACGGCTGCCTGATGGAGGGCATCTCGCACGAGGCCTGCTCGCTGGCGGGGACACTCGGGCTGGGCAAGCTCATCGCGTTCTATGATGACAACGGCATATCGATCGACGGTCACGTCGAGGGTTGGTTTACCGATGACACGCCGAAGCGATTCGAGGCGTATGGCTGGCATGTCGTGCGCGATGTCGACGGCCATGACAGCGAGGACATCGAGCGCGCGATCTATGCTGCCAAGGCGGCGCGCCTGCAGCCGTCGTTGATCTGTTGCAAGACCCAGATCGCCAAAGGCGCGCCGACCAAGGCGGGCACCCACGATTCGCATGGCGCACCGCTGGGCGAGAAGGAGATTGCCGCTACCCGCGCGGCAGTTGGGTTGGCGCATGCGCCGTTCGAGGTCCCGCGAGGAGGTTACGGAGGCTTGGGATGCGCGGGAAGCGGGCGCTATATCGCGAAGGAACCTGGCGGCTGCAGACTCGGCCAGTATGCGCGAGGCCTATCCCGCGCGAAGGCCGAGAGTTGCAACGGCGTTGGCGTGGCGAATTGCCGGAGGATTTGGCTGGCGCGCGTGACCGGGCCTGCTGGCGAAGGTGCGGGACAAGGCGCAATCCATCGCGACCCGCAAGGCATCGCAGGAGACGTATCGAAGGGCTCGCGCCCGTGCTGCCGGAGCTCATAGGCGGCTCGGCCGACCTGGCCGGCTCGAACCTGACACTGTGGTCCGGGCTCGCGCGCAGTCACTCGCGACTTCCCGGGTGGCAACTATATCCATTACGGCGTGCGCGAGTTTGGGATGGCCGCCATCATGAATGGCATCGCGTTGCACGGCGGCTTCATTCCCTACGGCGGCACCTTCCTGACGTTCTCCGACTACTGCTCGCAATGCCTTGCGAATGGCGGCGCTGATGCAGCTCCGCTGCATCTTCGTGTTTACCCATGACTCGATCGGTCTGGGCGAGGATGGGCCCACCCACCAGCCCATCGAGCACCTGGCCAGCCTGCGTTTGATTCCCGAACCTGGATGTCTGGCGGCCGTGTGACACGGAAGAATCGCTCGTTGCCTGGGTGGCCGCGCTGGAGCGCGAGGACGGGCCCGAGTTGCCTGGTGTTCAGCCGGCAGAATCTGCCATTCCAACGCAGCGCGCCCGGAGATTGCCGCGGGCATCCGCCGCGGCGGTTATGTCCTCGTCGAGCCACTCGCGCGAGCCGCACGCAGTGATCATTGCCACCGGGTCCGAGGTTGCGCTGGCCGTCGAGGCGCAGAAGTTGCTGACGCAGAAGGGCATTCCGGTACGAGTGGTCTCGATGCCGTCGACGACGGTGTTCGATCGACAGGATGCCCACTATCGCGACAGCGTGTTGCCTCCGCTCCTGCCCTGCGTTGCTGTCGAGGCGGGCGCCTCCGATCTATGGCACAAGTACGTCGGGCGCACGGGTGCGGTCGTGGGCATCGACCGCTTCGGCGAGTCCGCACCCGCCGGACGAGTTGTTCGAGCTGTTCGGCTTCACCCCCGAGCGGGTGGCGCAGGCGGTCCGCTCGGTGTTGGCTTAGCCATTCGCGGTCGGAGCCCAGGTCCCTGTGCAGCTATAGTGCCCCAGCGCAGCGGCACGATCTATGCTGAGGATGCGACCATGAAAGTCACTGTCTGTCAGCTTCACAACGGGCGCGGGACCTTGACCGCGGAGTGGGACCGCCTGGTGGAGCATGTCAGGGCCCAGCGCAGCGAGCTCGTTCTGCTTGCCCGAAATGCCTTTCTATTCCTGGTTTCCGACGCCGCGGGAATTCGACGCCGGCACCTGGCGCGAGGCGGTGAAGCGCGCACGAGGACTCGGAGAAGCGGCTTTCCGAGCTGACGCCCGCGGTGGTCCTCGGCACGCGGCCCGTGGATTTCGGCGCCCTGCGCTACAGCGCCGGCTTCATGTGGAACCAGGAGGAGGGCATTTCCGAGACCGATCCATGTGAAGAGTTGCCTGTCGAACGAGGACGGCGCGTGGGAAACCACCTGGTATGAGAAGGCCGTGGCGGACTTCGAGTCGTACGGTCGGCGCGGCGCGCGTTGGCATGCTCATCGGCCTGGAGTTGTGGTTGCCCGATCAGGCCAGGGCCTACGGCGAGGATGGCGCGCACATCATTGCCATTCCTCGCGCGGACCGCTCGGGCGACTCGGACGGCGACAAGGCAAGCAGCGAGTGGCTGGCGGGCGGCCGCGCAGCCGCGTCGGCCTCCGGCGCTTACTGTATTTCCTCCAGTCGCGGCGGGCATGGCCATGCCGTGGGCGGGCGGGTTGGATTATTGCCCCCGATGGGCAAACGTTGGCTACAACATCCGCCGACACGCCTTTCGCGTCGGCCGACCTCGATCTCAACGCGGTCCTCCGTCGCGCTCGGCCGGCCGCGCCGCTGGGGATGCCCGCTATGCCGCCGCCGCCGCGGCCGTCGGATCGGCGGCGCTAGGCGTTAAATGCCGCCGCCAGTTCCGGCGGCGGCCGGGTTCGTTCCTGTGTCAGCGGCGGGCGTGGGTCTCCACCAGCGTCGAGCGTCGTAACCCGATGAACTCCAGCTCGGCGAGCACGGCCACGAGCACCGCTTGCGCGATCATACGCCCAGCGGCGGATGAGCAAAGGCTTCGCATTTTCAAACGATAGTAACTGGCAGCGCGAATTCGAGGATGGGTTCGAATACACGCCTACCAAAGACCAATTGAGCGCGATCGTCCAGATTAAGGGCAATATGGAGAGCGAGCAGTCCATCGACCGGCTCCTTTGCGGCGATGTCGGTTTTGGCAAGACGGAGGTGGCGATGCGCGCCGCCTTCAAAGCCCTGGGAGATGGCAAGCAGGTTGCTGTGCTTGCGCCGACAACCGTTCTTTCCTTCCAGCACTACGAAACGTTCAAGACGCCGGTTCGCTTAGTTTCCAGTTCGAGTCGAGCTGGTCAGCCGCTTCAGGACTCCGAAAGAAGTCAAGGCTGTGCTCGAAGATGTTTCGACAGGCAAGGTGGATATTCTCATCGGGACCCATCGCCTGCTTTCGTCAGATGTGCAGTTTTACGATTTGGGTCTGCTGGTCGTGGACGAAGAGCAGCGTTTCGGCGTCAGGCACAAAGAACGGCTCAAGCAACTGAAGCACAACGTCGACGTATTGACGATGAGCGCGACTCCTATTCCCCGGACGCTTCACATGTCCTTGCTCGGGCTCCGTGACATGTCTGTCATTGAGACCGCCCCCAAAGATCGCCTGTGGATCAACACCGTCGTTACGCATTTCAATCCCGATCTGATAAAGACGGCTATCGAGCAGGAACTCGCGCGGCAGGGCCAAGTTTACTTCGTACACAATCGCGTGGACACCATCTTCATGCGTGCTGCATTCGTGCAGCAGCTGGTTCCCCAGTGCCGGATCGGCGTTGGTCATGGCCAGATGGGCGAAGGAGCGCTGGAGAAAGTGCTGCTCGGCTTCATGAAGCACGAGTACGACGTGTTCGTCTGCACAACTATTGTCGAAAACGGCCTGGATATTCCTCTGGCGAACACCATGATTATCGAGAACGCGGAGCGCTACGGATTGAGCGAGCTTTATCAGTTGCGCGGTCGCGTTGGCCGGTCCAATCGGCGCGCTTATGCCTATCTACTCGTGCCTGCCGACACGCAATTAAGCGAAGTTGCACGCAAGCGGCTCGCGGCTTTGAAGGAGTTCAGCGATCTTGGCGCCGGAATCAAGATCGCCGCACTCGATTTGGAATTGCGCGGCGCGGGAAACTTGCTGGGCGGCGAACAGCACGGGCACATCGAGGCCGTCGGATACGACACTTACGTGCGGCTTCTGGAGGAGACCGTAAAAGAGCTCAAGGGCGAAGAAGTTCCACTTGAAATCCATTCGACTCTTAACCTGGGCCTCGACATTCGGATCCCAGCTGAGTACATTGCCGATGAAGCGCAACGGCTGCGTTCGTACAAGCGCGTCGCCGATCTGAAAGATGAGGATCAAGCAACACGCGTTACTGATGAGCTGGGAGACCGCTATGGCCCCGTGCCGGATGAGGTCTCGACGCTGATCCGCTTCTCTCTGCTGAAGCGGCTGGCCGAGCAGGTCGGAGTCGAATCAATCGATCGAAGGCAAGGCTTCGCCAACATTAAGTTTCATCAGCAATCGAAAGTTGACCCTTTCAAGTTGATGGCGTTGGTTCGGAACACGCCGGCCGCGCAATTCACTCCTGCCGGTGTGCTGAAGGTGCCGCTAGGTGTCCGCAACAATTCGGCTGAGCTGCTCGAAGAGCTGAGAGGTACTCTGCTGGATTTGATTGTTGAGGAGCCAGCCGTCGCCAAAACCTGAATCGAGAAACAGAAAGTTCAATCAACTAATTACGCCCTTGCGCACGGCATACAGGATCAACTCCGGAATGCTGTGTACATTCAGTTTTTGCATCAGATTTCCGCGATGAGTATCGACCGTGTGAGGGCTCACGCCAAGCAGGGCCGCAATATCCTTCGTGGATTTGAGTTCGGCTACCAGCTGCAGCAATTCCCGTTCTCTTGCCGTTAGCAGATCGTAGGGATCTTCTACTCCCTGATGCTGAAGCTGCCGCAGGTAATCGTCCGCTAAAACTTTACTGACCGCGGGGCTAAAGAACGCTTTGCCGGCAGACACCGCGCGTACGGCTTGGATGAGGTCGGTTTCGGCCGAGTCCTTGAGCAGATAGCCCCGCGCTCCGGCTCTCAAGGCCTTAAGAATATAGCCCTCATCTGAATGCATGCTCAGAATCACCACCGCGGTGCGTAGCCGCTCTTCATGGATTCTTTTCGCCGCTTCGATGCCGTTCAAAAGAGGCATGGCAATATCCATGATCACGACATCGGGATTCTCGCGGATGACGATATCGATCGCCTCTCTTCCGTTACTTGCCTCGCCGACAACTGCGAAATCCGGCTGCCGCTCGAGAACTAAACGGAGCCCGTTCCGCATGATCGTGTGATCGTCGGCTAATACGATGCGCGTCGCATTCATGTCCCGACCGCCGCGGTGCTTTCCGAAAAAGGTAACTCGACCCGAATGGACGTGCCTGCGCCAGGAGTCGATTCGATACGAAAGGAGCCGTGCAAATGTGTCACCCTCTCCTCCATTCCCAACAGGCCCAAGACCCTTCTCTCGCTCGGGTACGAATCCGTGTCCATCATCTTGGATGGTGAGGACTAGCTCGTCACCGCTCTGATCCAAACGAATCCAGAACGTTTTTCGCGTTCGCATGCCGGACCACATTGCGCAACGCTTCCTGAACGATGCGGTAAATGCACGTCCTGTGTTCGTCTGGAAGATCTTCCGGCACGGATTCAGCGTTTACCTGCACGGAGACGTTACTGGTCCGGGACACCTCGCGCGCCTGCCACTGCACGGCCGGAATCAGCCCTAGATCGTCCAGCATGGACGGGCGCAGCAAGAGTGACATGTCTCTCACCGCCGCCACAGTCCTTTCCGCAAGCCGGCGAAGATCGTTGAGCTGCGCGCGAGCGTCGCCATTGCCGTCGGCCGGAAGAACAGCCGCTACATTTCCTATTCCCAACAGAAGCGCCGAGAGCGACTGCCCGATTTCATCGTGTAACTCGCGGGATAGCGAACGCCGATCGGATTCTTGAACCGCAATCAGACGCGCCGACAAATCTCTCAAAGCGGCGCGAGCGTGCTCGACCTCCTCGAAGCGCGCGGCAGATAAGCGCTCAAGCCGCAAAATGCGATAGATGCTTCCGCCCGCCAGAAGAGCTCCGCAAACCAGAGTGAGCACGAGGAACAGGATTAAGAACCTTCGAAAGGTAGAAAACAGATCGACAATGTGTTGGTTTCCTGCTCTCCATCTGCTTTTGATTGACCGCGCCAATTTGATCCGCCAGACGAACGATAATCATGCGCCGCGGCAGCAGAGAATCCTTCATAAACGCGTAGCCCAAGGCCCGGCGTTGAGCCGCGTTCCATTCCAGGGCGGGCCTTAACGAATCGAAATAGGATTCGACTTCTTTTGTGAACTTACGGAATGGCCCTCGCTCTTCGCTGCGAAGAATTCCGTTATACGCTGCGATATTGCTTTCAACGCGCTCTCGAGCTTCCTGTAACTCCTGCCGATGGGTGTCCGCGCGGGTGGGGTCCTGCTCGAGAAGCAGATCGCGCACATATGTTCCCGATAAGTAGATGTCTGAACGTAGCTGCTCCAGGATCCGATCGCGGCTAAAGTAGTCCTCACGAATGGTCTCACTCCGTATCTCGATTTTTCGCAATACGGAAAGCGCATTCAGTCCGGTAAAGGCCAGCAGCAGTAATAGGCCCCCGAATCCGAGCAATAACAGGCGTCGCGTCTGTCGATCAGCGCTCACCATTTCACGCCTCTGCCAAAAGCTAATGCAACAACCCCAATGTGTATTGAAGTGCCGCGTAAGCCTCTTCATAGTCGTATTGGGCACTGAGATTTTGGACTTGAGCTTGAGTTTGTCCTAGTTGCGCCTGCGTCAGCTCCACGATAGAGGCCAGCCCGAGGTTGTACCGTCCTTGGGACAGATTTAGAGCCATATTGGCTTGCGCGAGAAGTTGCTGGCTGGGCGCGATAGCTTCAAACGCGGTCCTCGCATGTTCCCAAGCGGTCCGAACGTCGCGTGCGATCCGATCCTGCAAATCGCGCACGCGCTGATCGGCCGCCTGTAATTCGTACTCTGCCGCTCGGCGCCGGGCTGTAAATAGATGCCCGTTGAATACCGGAATCTGCACGTTCACCGCCGCGGCTTCATACTCTTTAGGTATGCCCGGGTTGGCATTTCCGGGATCTATGTACGGCAGAGCTCCACCTACCGCAATGACACTCACGGTGGGCCGTTTCAGATCGCGCTCCGCATATACGAACTTCTGCGCCGCTTCTCGTTGAAGGCGCGCACTTGCCACCTCGGGGCGATTCTGATTGGCTTCCGTGATCAACTGATCCGGGCTATTCGGCGGCGTGGGAGGCATCGGTTGGGGAGCGAGCTGGTATTCAATCGCCTGATTCGTCCCCAGTGCTTGGCCAAGATTCGCATACGCCGTGGCCAAACGATCTCTTGCGCGGATCAGCATCAGTTGCGCATCCGAGAGATTCACTTGCGCGAAACTCAAATCGACCTGGGACTTGAGTTGGTTCTGTGTCAGGGCCGTCACCTGATTGACAACCGTTTGGCGCGTCGCGACCGTCTGTTGGGCAACTTTAATCAGTTCCTGCGAGAGCAGCACCTCATAGTACGCCTGATCCACGCCAAGAATGATGTCGTATCGCGTTGCCTGGTAATCCTGACGGCTTGCTTGCGCTTGTAGTCGCGAGTTGGCCACCAAATTGGGGGTTCGGCCTGAGTCCGTGATCAGCTGCGAAAGTGCCACGCCAGACCCAAAGTGATTGAACAAACGAGGATCGTTGAGGACCCCCGCACCCATGCGACTGTTTACATTCGCCTGAGCTCCCGTGATGTTGCCGTTCAGTGCCGGATAATAGGCGGAACGTGTTTCCGTGACTATTTCACCCGCTCGAAGATAATTGGCTTGAGACGCGAGCACCTGGGGATGATTTTTCAGGGCCATCGCCTCAGCGTCTTGCAACGTAAGCTGCGGCCCAGGTGCTTGCGCGTACAAAAGCGCAGAAATGCTCGCCAATGTCGCGATCGTAACCGCTATTTGCCTCCTCATAACGCAGCTACGCTTCGATCCTTCTTTCCGTATACCAGCAGGTATGCTGCGGGAACAATAAAGACCGTCAGTATCACGGACGAAGTCAGGCCACCGATGATGGCGCGCGCCATTGGTGCATATTGCTCTGACCCGGTGCCGAGCTTCAATGCCATGGGCAACATTCCGATGATGGTGGCAAGCGAAGTCATCAGGATCGGGCGCAATCGCACGCGGCATGCCGTAATGACGGCATCCGCAACGGAAAGATTCTGTTCTTCCAGTTTGTGAGCGAAATCGACAATCAGAATGCTATTGGAGCCGGCGACTCCGATTAACATCAGCACACCCATAAGCGACATGACGTTGAGAGTCGTTCCTGTCAAGAGAAGGATCAGCAATACCCCGATAAAGCCCATCGGTATGGCTAGCATGATGAGAAATGGATCGACGAAAGAGCGGAACTGAGCAACCAATATGATGTACAGAAGCAGTGCCGCAAGAATGAAACCTTGGGCAAAGCTCTTGAACGACGCGTTCATGCCCTGCACCATTCCGCGCAGATTCACGCGCATGTTTCCAGGAACCTTCATGTCGGCGACGATCTTCTGGATTGCGCTCGACATCCGGCCAAGGTCCTCGCCTTTTGGTGTTACATAGACGTCGGCTGCCCGTTGGATCTGATAGTGGTCGATCTCCGTAGGTGTTTCGGTGTGGGACAGCTTAACCACGGTATCGAGAGTTGTCGGCTCTTTTAGGTTTGGCGCCTTCAAAGGAATGTTCGTCAGGTCGAGAAAGTTGTGAATGGCCGGTCTGCCGTTTTCGTAGTATTGAACCGTGAGAAAGTAATCGTTTCCAGTCTTGTAATCTACCCAGTAATTAGGGGCGATCATAGCGTTCGAATTCAGAGCAGTGATCACGTTATCGACAACATCTTTCTCGCTCAACCCTAATTCGCCGGCGTGGACGCGATCGATGTCCATTCGCACGGTGGGATAGTTTATGTCTTGCGGAATGTAGACCTCGCCGACTCCCGATAACTTTCGAATCTGGGCGCCAAGGTCCTGGGCTAATTGGTAATCCTGCTGGCTGTTTCGGCCGGTAACCTGCACGTCGATCGGCGCCGGCATACCAGAGTTCAAGGTTGCATCCACCATCGATCCGGTTTGAACGAAGGTGCGAACTTCCGGGAACTGTTGTCCAATCGCGTTTTGAACGCGGTCCATATATTGGAACGTGCTCACCTCGTGGTCATCGTTCAGCGCTGCCTGCACCGTCGCTGTATAAGGCCCTGCATTATTGGTATAGAGTGCTGAAAAATCAGGAACTATGCCAATGTTGGAAACCACCATTTTGAGGTCGTGCCCCACCGTTTCACGGATCAGATTTTCAATCTTGGCGACGTACTGCTCCGTCAATTCAATCCGCGATCCAGTGGGCGCCTTCATGTTGATGGTGAATTGACCCGCATCTGTTTGTGGAAAGAAAGCGACGCCCAGGAATGGATAAATTGCCATGCTCACAATGAAAAGACCAGTGAGCGCGATGACAGTGAGGCCTGGCCGCTTCAGCGAACGCCTCACCCACGACTCATAGACGTTTAGAAGCTTATTGAAGCCGGCATTAAATCCTTCGGTGAATTTGTCCCACAAAGATTTCTTCTTGCCTGCGCCCGCCAGATAATCGGCGGAGATTTCTCCCTCCACGCTCTCACCGTGGTGAGCTGCGTGCGGCACATTTTTCAAGAACCGCGAACAGAAAAGCGGGATCACGGTCATTGCAACCACGAACGAGATCAATAAGGAGAGACAGAAGGATAGCGCCAGCGCTGAAAACAAGAATTTGCTGACTCCGAACAAGAACGTGACCGGAAAAAACGCGACCACGCCCACTAGAGTGGCGGCAAGTACTGCCAACGTCACCTCCGAGCCTCCGGTTTGTGCGGCCATCAGGGGCGGTTCGCCCAACTCGAGGTGACGATAGATGTTCTCGAGCGAAATCACCGAGTTGTCGATAACACGCGAGAACGCCAAAGCCATACCGCCCAGGATCAAGGTGTTCACGGTAGCGCCCAGCATGTAAAGAATGATGAAAGTCGCAAGTGCCGATAATGGAATCGAAAGCAGAACGGCTGACGTCGCGCGCGGACTTCCCAAGAACATGAGAATCATGATGCTCGTCAGCACCAAGCCGATCAGACCCTCGTCAAGTACCGTATGGATGGCTTCTTTTACAAAGACAGATTGATCGAAGACTATAGTGGTCACCAGCTGCTTAGGAATGTCGTATAACTTAGTAAGTAAGTCGCGGACCCCGTTGACCACCGCAATCGTATTCGTGTCGCCTCCCTGCTTCATGATCGGGATGTAAGTGGACTTTTGCCCGTCGACACGCACAATGTTGTATTGAACCGCGCTCGCGTCCTCTGCCTTACCCACGTCTTTTACTGAAACCCAGGAATCGCCGACAGTCTTAATTGGAAGATCGTTGAGTTCCTTCATGTTTTCCACAAGGCTGTTGGAATACACGTAATAGTCGAATGGGCCCAGCTTTACGTCGCCCGCCGGCAAAATTAGGTTGGATTGGTTTACAGCGCTCACCACATCCATCGGGCTTAACTGCCGCGACATGAGCTTGTACGGATCGACATAAACCATCACCTGCCGATACCTACCTCCGAACGGAGGAGGAATCGTCGCGCCTTGGACAACTGCAATCTGGTTACGAATCGTAAACTGTGCAAGATCGTGAAGCTGGGTTTCAGTCAGGCCGGATCCCTTCACAGTTACTAGGCAGACAGGCTGGCTGGAGGCATCGAATTTCAGCACGACGGGCGGAAGAGTGCCGGGCGGCAGGCGCTTGAGATCTGCGAGCGCCAAATTTGATAACTCGGTAACATCCGTGTCCGCGTTGGTTCCCGGCTGAAAGATGACTTTGATCATGCTGACACCGAGCATGGATCGCGATTCCATATGATCCACGCCGGCAGCCATCGTGAAAAATCTCTCAAGCGGGTTAGTAATATCGTCTTCGATGTCTGCGGGCGGCATACCGGAGTAGAAGGTCGCAACTACCACGGTCGGTATGTTGATGGTCGGAAAGAGATCGACCGGCATGCGCACGATGCTGGCCGCGCCGATCAGTGAGAGCGCAAGGCAGACAGCAATGATGAAATACGGATTGCGAATTGAAAAAATTGACATAAGACTGGATTACTGCTATTTCAGCTTTGACTCTGATACGTAGCGGCTTCCGTGACTTTTGGATGAACCAGTTCCCCTGGCCGCAAGCCGCTCCTGTCACTGATCACAACCTGATCACCCTCGTTAAGGCCGGAGAGCACCTCGGCATTGCTCTCCGTCTGTATCCCTAGAGTGATCTGGCGATCTTCAATCTTGTTAGCCGGATCGACTACTAACACACTCGCGTGATCGGTTCCCTGATTCACAGCCTGCAGAGGAACCACGAGCGCATCGCCTCTTCTGTCGAGTGCGAGCGTAGCCTCCGCGTATACTCCTGGAATCAGCACACCTTGCGGGTTCGGCACGTTTACTTCTGTGTGCATGGTGCGCGTTGACCCTGTTACATCGATGGAGAAGCGGGCAACTTTTCCAGGAAAATCTCTGCCCAAAGCAGGAACCCGCACATTGACTTGGTCGCCGATCTTGATGTAGCGGACGTAGGTTTCCGGGACGGGTATGACCAGCCGGAATAGATCTTCCTCAGAAAGTTTTACTAGCGGCAGCGCCTGAGTGGAATTCGTACCGCCTTGCATCAAGGTTCCGAGATTTGCGTACCTTTGGGTTACAACGCCTGCAAATGGAGCCGTTATCTTCGAGTAATCGAAAAGAGCCTGGTCACGCACCAGTTTCGACTGCGCAACAGCCATCTGGCTCTGCGCCGCTTGCAGGCTCGCTTTGGCGCCTTCGATTTGAGCCTCGGCGGCCAAATCTTTTCCTTGCGCATCGTCGACTTCCTGTTGGGCTACAAGCCCTGGCTGACTTTTGGCTACATTATTCAGCCGATCGTACTGCAAGTGCAAAACTTTGTGTTGCGCTTCAACTCGCCCTAACTGGTGCTCCGCGTCGGTCACTTGATCCGATGCATTCTTGATCGATGCCTGGTCCTCTTGTAACTGCGCCTGCAGCTCCGGTATTTCGAGAACCGCCATGAGCTGTCCTTTTTTGACGTGATCGCCGTAATCGACGTTCAGTTTCGAAACAAAGCCCGATTCCTTCGCGTATACGTCGATTTCTTGAAACGGAACCAACTCGGACGAGATCGTGAGATAACGCGCCATGGGCTTTCTACTCACTTTTGTGACCGCTACCTCCGGAAGACTGCTTTCGCCCGCCCGGGCGACATCGCGCTTTCCGCAGGAGACCAGCGCGATCCCGACGGCGACTATGAGAGCAGCGCTTAGGCGCCTAGGCTGGGGAATTATCATTGTGAATGTTTTTCGGACTTGCCCACTTTGGTCGAGGCATGCTGGATCTTTTCACTGAGTTTCTGGAATGAAAAATCCGGAGAGCGGCAAAAATCGATAAGCTCCTTTTCCGTTTCCAGCATCTCCGTTGCCATTCTGGGTATTTCGGCCGCAATCGAGAAAGGAATGCTGTGAACGCCGTTCCGGTCGCCATGAAGTAAATCTCCCGGCCTTATCTGCAATCCGCCGATCTCGATTGGTTCGCCGAACTCCACGATATGCGCGTAGGCGTGCGAAACGGCTATACTTCCTGCGAAGGCTTGGACACCCGCGGCTTCAATCCCTGCCACGTCTCGCACCGCCCCATTGGTCACATACGCAGTCGCGCCAAGAGCTTTGGATATGTACGCGTGAATTTCACCGAACAAGGCTCCTAAGCCGGGTATGTGGTCAACGTCTTCGACAACGACAAATCGAGGAGCGGGAATGGTGAGCAGATAGGACCACCAATCTATTCGCTCGTAATACCAGCGTCCCGCAATTGGAGTGGATGAGGTGCGAATGCGTGCTGTCGCGGCATAACCAACCCGTGGGGAAAAGTGCGGAAACATGCAATGCACGGAGCCGTTCACGAAACCCTCGTTCCGGGTCCTGACATGAAACTGCTCAATCGCATTGGAAACCGTACACGTATCAAGCCGTTGAAGCTCTTCGAGAGTATTAGTTGATACAGTGGGCGAGTCGTGATGCATTAAGTTGCCGTGTCCTCCCTGCTTGAGGAGATCAGGGCACAACAAATTTCACTTTAGAATCTCAAGGGGCCGGGAGCCATACCCTGGAGGCATGATTTTCTCCACTGAAACGGCAGTAGATACGTGCCCCTGTCGGAACGTCGCTCAAGTCTGGGCGATCAGGAAGTCAACCACGCGCTCAAAAGGATCGAAGCCGAATGCTTGTGCGATGGGTGCGCGCAGATTCGAGTTTGCGTTGATGTCGTAGAAGACCAGGCGGCCGTCCGGAGCTTCCAAATATTCGATTCCGCCCACGTCCAATCCGCCAGCGGAAATGAGCCGCTTACCAGTCTCCACCGCAATGACGGGAACGTTCTTATAAGGATAAAACTCCACGGCACGGGGTGGAGCGGTCTCCGGCAATTCGCATTGCGAGTCGCCGGTTTGCGGGTTGCAGACCTCGGACGGGCAGAGATTAAACGCGCCGTGAGAGACGACACGCATCGAGTAAAGCAACTCGCCGCCAAGAAACTCCATGCGGACGATGCCTTGCGAAGGGTCGACTGCGAAATACTCCTGAAGCGTCAGCAAATTGTCGGGCAGCCATAGATCGGGGCGGTCGCGCAGGACGCGGATAAGTTCATCCGCCGATTGAAGCAGATACATACGCGCACCGCTGCCGCCCTGCTCGGGCTTTAGCAAAGCGGGCCAGCAGTCGCCCCACTCCGCAATGGCGGAATCCACGTCATTGAATGCAAGCGTTCGCGGATGCGGGATACCGAGTTGACGCATCAGCGCTGCCTGCGTGCTCTTGCTCAACTCGAGCGCGAACGCTCGCGACCCGTTGAGTACTCGTGCGCCGCCAAATTCAAGCGAACGGATAAAAGAAAGCGCCAGCGGTACGGCTCGCGTATTTCCCCGGATGTAGGCGCTAGGGCTTGCTTGGTTAAAGTAGAGCGGAGCTTCGGGAGCGCGATCGGGATCGAAGCATCCGCGCTTCAGGTCGAATATCCCGAAGTGGATGCCGCGACGTTCTAGCGCGGAAAACAGCGGTTTCTGCCACTCGGGATGCTCGAAGAGGACGACAAGATCGTAGTTCATACCAGCTTCCTCAATTATGCCGGTGGAAGTTTGCCCTATACTGACGTGGAAGGACCAGAATGTTACTGCGTTATCGTAGATCCATTTTTTTAGACATCGCGGCGCTGCTGGCGAGCGTAGTCATTGTGCAAGCCGCGGATACGCCTCGGCAGGTTACAGCAGCGGATTACGCCCATGCCGAGAAGTTCATGGGGTACAACACTACGCCGCTGGTGCTGCATGCAGCCGTACATCCGACTTGGCTGCCGAACGAACGTTTCTGGTACCGAAATACGACGGCGGAGGGCAGCGAGTTCGTACTGGTGGATGCAACTCGAGGGACTCGCGAGCCAGCCTTCGATCACGCCAAGCTTGCAGCCGCGCTCTCGACCGCTGCACACGGGAATTACAACGCCTCGCACCTGCCATTCATGACGTTCGATATGTCGGATGATGGGCAGACGATCTCCTTCAATGTTGGGTCGCGCCGGTGGAAATGCGATCGGCAGGGGAACAAGTGCAGTGCCGATGAGAGTGCCGAATCAACCGAGGAGGGACAACGCGCTGGCCGCGGAGGCCGGGGTGGGACTGCGGCTCGCAACGCCGTTGTATCTCCCGATAAGAAGCACGCCGCCTTCATTCGCGATTACAATCTTTGGGTCCGTGACGTCGATAGCGGCAAAGAGACGCAACTCACGACTGATGGCGTGAAGGATTTTGGCTACGCGACTGACAATGCCGGGTGGGCGAGTAGCGACCGCGCGATCCTCCTCTGGTCTCCGGATTCGAAAAAGATAGCGACGTTTCAGCAAGACCAGCGCGGCGTAGGCGAGATGTATCTGGTGAGTACGAAAGTGGGCCATCCCGAGTTGCGCGCCTGGAAGTATCCACTGCCCGGGGATGACGTGGTGACAACCATTCAGCGCGTGATCATAGACCTCGATGGCCCGAAGGTTGTCCGGCTGCAGATGCCGTCCGATCAGCACCGCTCGACCCTCTGCGACAACATCGCGTGCCGTGGTGGCGAGTGGGCGGATGTCGAATGGAGCCCGGATGCGACTCATCTCGCGTTTGTCTCCACATCGCGCGATCACAAGCGGGAGCAGCTTCGTATAGCGGATGCAAATACCGGCGCTATTCGCGATGTGATGGGAGAGACGGTGGCGACGTTCTATGAGTCTGGAAATGGCCGCATCAATTGGCGCTATCTTCCAGCGTCGAACGAGGTGATCTGGTTTTCAGAACGCAGTAATTGGGGGCATCTCTACCTTTACGATCTGGCGACAGGCCGATTGAAAAATCAAATCACGACTGGCGATTGGAATGTTACGCAACTGTTGAGGGTGGATGAAAAGAACCGGATGCTGTACTTCCTGGGGGTGGGGCGCGAGAAGGGTTGCGATCCATACTTCAGTCATCTCTATCGCATAGGGTTCGATGGGAAAAATTTGGCGCTGCTTACGCCGGAAAATGCGAACCACGATGTCAGCCTTTCAACTTCAGGGCGCTTTTTCGTCGACAGCTATTCGAAGCCGGACGTCGCGCCCGTTTCCGTTCTGCGAGATGAAGACGGGAAGCTGGTGAGCACGCTCGAGAAGGCGGACATTTCGCGCCTGCTCGCAACCGGGTGGAAGCCGCCCACTCCATTCACTGTGAAAGCGCGGGACGGCTCGACGGATCTCTACGGATTGATGTTCAAGCCGACGAGCTTCGATGCCAACAAAAAATATCCGATCGTGAACCATATTTATCCGGGTCCACAGACGGGAAGCGTCGGCGGACGCTCATTCTCGGCGGCACGTGGAGATGCACAGGCGCTGGCGGAGCTGGGTTTTGTGGTGGTGGAGATCGACGGGATGGGAACGCCATGGCGCTCGAAGAAATTTCACGAGGCGTACTACGGCAACATGGGAGATAACACGCTGCCCGATCAGGTGACGGGCATGAAGCAGCTTGCGCAACGGTATCCGTGGATCGACATCGAGCGGGCCGGGATATATGGCCACTCGGGAGGCGGCGATGCGACCGCTGACGCGATGTTCCGGTATCCCGACTTCTTTAAGGTTGGGATTGCCGAATCCGGGAATCACGATCAGCGCGAATATGAGGACGATTGGGCCGAGAAGTGGCAGGGACTGCTTCAGCGTAAGCCTGACGGGAAATCGAATTATGACGATCAGGCGAATCAGAGCATCGCGAAAAACTTGAAGGGGCACCTGCTGTTGGCGCATGGCACGATGGACAACAACGTGCCGCCTTACAACACGCTTCTGGTGGTGAATGAACTGATTAAGGCGAACAAGGATTTCGATCTGATCTTTTTTCCGAATCAGGGGCATGGTTACGGCGCCGGGACCCCTTATATGACACGTCGGCGTTGGGATTATTTTGTGCGCTACTTGTTGGGCGCAGAGCCGCCGCATGAGTACGAGATGCATCCCCAGCCAGAGGGTCGCCCGAGCCAGGCGGGATCTTAGTCGCACGGTTTCGTAGCTGATTCGGCGCGCTGGGCGGCCATGAAAGTCGCCGTAAAATTCAAGTATGCAGACCTTACTTCAAGATTTGCGGTACGCCATGCGCATGCTTCGCAAATCGCCACGATTCGCCCTCGCGGTTATTGGAACCTTGGCGCTTACGGTTAGTCTCTGTACCACGGTGTTCAGCGTGCTGGACACAGTTTTCATCCGGCCCTTGCCATACGATCATCCGGATCAAATATTCTCGCTTCGAACCTACTCGCCCCAAAACTACACGCAGCCTGCCTCGTACCCGGAGTATTTGGATTGGCGCCGCGAGACCAAGGCATTTTCCGCCCTTGCTGCATACAACAGCTATCGCAGTGTGAACTTCGAGAACGGCGAAACAGTGATTTCGCTGCCTACTGTGTCAACTTCGGAAAATTTCTTCGATGTGTTCGGAGTCAAACCCATTCTCGGCCGCACCTTCGCTCCGGGAGAAGAGCAGCCCGGTCGAAACTTCGTTGTTGTCCTGAGTAACGAAGTTTGGCGTACGCTGTTTGGCGGCCGCCCGGATGCCCTGGGCACGAAAGTGAAGCTTGATGGCCGTTCCTATAGTGTCATCGGAGTCATGCCGCCGGGGTTTCGCTTTCCGATTAGCGAGACAGACGCCATCTACCGGCCTTTGAGCATGACGCCCAACCAGCGCCAAGGGCGGGGCAATCATTGGCTGCCGACGGTGGCGCGCTTGCGGCCGGGCGTTTCAGCGCAGGTCGCGCAGCAAGAGTTCAATCGCGTTCTGGATCAGTTCGGCCGCATTTATCCGGACACGAAAGGGCGGCGCGCGAAGCTGATCGATCTTCCCTCGTTCACCGTCGGCAATACGTCGGCAGCTTTGCGGTTGCTTCTCTATGCGGTTCTTGTCTTGCTGGCTCTCGGTTGTGTGAACATTGCCGGCCTGTTGTTCGCCAGAGGCGTGCGAATTGAGCGTGAGGTCGCGGTGCGCTCCGCTCTGGGAGCGAGCCGAGCGAGATTGGTGCGTCAATTCCTGGCCGAGACGGTGCTCTATGCGGTCGCCGGAGGAATAATCGGCATCGCGCTTGCGTACGTGCTTTTGCGAATTACCAGTGTGCTGTTGATGGCGGCACTGCAGCGTGGCGCGGAGGTGCAGTTGAATTTTTTCGCCCTGCTCGCATCGCTAGCGGCGGCAATTCTCACCAGCGTACTCGCCGGGTTGATTCCCGCGTTGCGGCTTTCTTCTACTTCCTCGAATACCGTTCTTCGCTCGGGAGCGCGCACCGGGACGGAACGGACGCAACATCGGCTGCGGGCCGGTTTCGTTGTCGCGCAGGTGGCTTTGGCTTTGGTCCTATTGGTTACCGCCGGAATTGTATTCCGTGCGCTTTCGGGCCTGCAACACGCCAATTTCGGATTTCAGCCAGACCACGTTCTGACAGCCGAGATCGACCTCTCGCCGGGAAGCTACGAACATCGTGATGTGATTGCGGATTTCTATACGCCGATGCTCGACCGCGTCCAAACCATTCCAGGCGTAAAGAGCGCCGGCCTTATTCAAATAGTTCCGATACAAAACTGGGGCTGGAATAGCGATGTGCATATCGCCGGACGACCACCCAACCCGCCGAATGAACAGCGTCTGGCTGAGATTCGACTGGTCACGCCCGGCTATTACACCGTTTTTGGAGATCAGCTCGTGCGCGGCAGGTTACTGGACAGCAAGCTCGACACTCCCAACGCCCAGCGCGTCACGGTGGTGAACGAAGAGTTTGTCAGGAGATTTATTCCTCCCGGCGAAGATCCGATCGGCAAAATGATCGATAGTGACGAAGAGAAAGTGATTATTGTGGGCGTCGTGCGCAACATTCGCCAAAGCATTTACGATCCGCCACTTGCCGAGATGGATTGGCCGATTTCACAGATCCCGCCTGACGAGCGATTGAGGGTTGTGCCTTCCATGCACCTCGTGTTACAAACCGTGGGTAAACCTGAGGCGGTAATCCCGGATTTGCGTACGATTTTCCGTCAAATTGACCCCACGCTTCCATTTCGCACTCCCGAGAGTATGGATCGCGTGATCGCGCAGGCGCTCACCTTCGAGCGTTTGGAGAATTGGCTGTTTGGAACGTTTGCCGGTCTGGCGATTCTGCTTGCGCTGGTTGGACTGTATGGGCTAGTCAGTCATGAAGTCGAACTTTCCGCGCGCGATATAGGCGTACGAATGGCTCTAGGCGCCACGCGCCCGCAAATCTTCGGGATGGTGTATCGCCACGTCAGCTTCATGCTGGTTTCTGGCTTGGCAGCGGGACTTTTCGCGATTTGGGCGCTGAAGGGCCTGATCCGCGCGGTCATTGTCGTGAACTGGGAGCGCGACGCTCTCGCCATTGCCGGCGTGGTAGCTCTATTCGCTCTAGTCGCGATGATGTCGGCGTTTGTTCCGGCACGGCGCGCGTCGACTATTGAGCCGATGGAGAGCTTGAGGAGCGAGTGACTGGGCGGTGACCGATAACTGCGGGGCTCATTCATAGCGCAGGGCAACCAGCGGATCGATACTTGTGGCGCGATGCGCAGGAATGAAAGTGGCGGCGAGACCGGCGGCGAGTAAGACCATCAGCACCCCGCCGTACGCCACCGGATCGAGGTAGCTGACGCCATAGAGGAAACTGTGCAGAAGCCGCGACAAAAAGGCGGAAGCAAGCAGACCTGCGGCGAGGCCACCGAGCAGAGGTTTGGAATTTCCGCGTAGAACCAACCGGATGATTTGGGCTTTTTCGGCCCCAATAGCCATGCGCACGCCGATCTCGCGACGACGCTGCTCAACCGAATAGGCCATCACACCAAACACGCCCACACAGGCAAGCACCAATGCGAGCATTCCGAGCGAAGCGGCCAGGATCGACCCTACGCGCGATGGACCCAACCAACGCTCCACTTGATCAGACATGGGTTCCACCGTCGCGACAACCTTTGGATCGATGCCTCTGACTACGTCCACTAATTGTTGCGGGGCGAGCCCTGCTTTAGAGAGTCGCAGCAATAACGTGGCACTCTGACCACCGGCGTACGGCGAGAAGAACATAGGCTCGACCGGGCCAATTCCCAAGATCTGCGCGTCGCGCACAACACCGACGACTTCAAGCAGCCGGCCGCCGCTTCTGATCGACTTTCCTAGCGGATTCTGGCCCGGCCAATACCGGTGGGCCATGGCTTCGTTAATGAGGATATTCTTGCGATCGAGATCCTGCGGGACAAAATCGCGGCCGGCGGCAAGCGGAATATTCAGCACATCAATATAAGCGGGTGAAACGAATTGAACCAGCAACGGTATGGCTCGATTCGAACTTTGACCGGGAAAGGTGACGCCCGTCATCATCCGGTTATTGCTGAGAGGAATCTTCGCGGACACAGCTACGTTCCGGTCCACGGCGAAAGGTCGCAAGCGTTCCACTAGCTGAGTTGTGAGAATCCGCGCTCGGGCGTCATCATAGCGATTGACCGGGAGATCGAGCGTCAGGGCAACTACGCCTTCCACGCGAAAACCAAGATCAGCGGCGCGCGCCTGGCGGATTCCTCGCAGCATGAGTCCCGCGCCTACCAACAGAACAAGACTGATCGCGACCTGCACGCCGAGTAGTACGTCGCGCAATGGAAGGCGCGTGCTGGCGAACGGAGTCTGTTGCTTCAACGCCTCGTTTACGCTCACCCGTGTACAACGCAGCGCGGGAGCCAGACCAAAGGCGATGGCGGAGAGAACGGCGAGCGTGACGGAATAGGCAAGCACCGTGCTATCAGGGCTTATGCGGAAGAAAGGGCCCTCGGCAGCAGCATATCGCAGCACTACTTGGGGCAACACAAATGCTAACGCGAGACCTGAGCCGCCAGCAAGTAATGATAAGAGCAGACTCTCAGTTAAGAGCTGCCTTACGAGGCGGCTGCGAGCTGCACCGAGAGCCAGGCGGGACGCGATTTCACGGTGCCGGCTGGCCATTCGCGCGAGCAACAGGTTACTCACGTTTGCGCAGGCCAGCAGAAGGACGAGAGCAACCGCCGCCATCATAAGCGCGAACATGGGGAGCGCCATATTTTTCTTATTTGGTTGCGCGAAGAAGGTCGTGCCTGTCACTAGAACCCGTTCCGTGCCAATATCGGCAACGTCCCGGGATGCGAGCTGGAATTGCGCGCGGAATCGATTGCTCAGCGCCGTTAACTCGGCTTGCGCCTGTTGACGCGAAACTCCAGGGGCCAAGCGACCCGCCATCATCGAACAGCAATAGTTCGGATCGAAGAGAACTGCCCTTGGCGAATGGGTCAGCCGGTCTGGCGACAGGCAACGCGTTCAAAGGCACCCAAAGATCTTCGAGCTTAGGTGAAGTGCCAGTGAATTCTTCGGCCGCAACGCCCACAATCGTGAAGGGTATGTCGTCGATGCTCAGTTTTCGGCCGAGCACGTTGGATGCGCCAGCGAAACGAGTCTGCCAAAGACGGTAGCTCAATACGGCTACTGTCTGAGGTGTATTGACCTGATCTTCGTCGGCTGTAAAGCCGCGACCGAGCGCCATGTTAACTCCCAGCACGCTGAAGTAATTGCCGGTTGCGAATACGCAGTTTGCGCGAGGCAGTTCGAGTTGGTTGTCGAGCCGGACGAGCTCGCTTCGCATCATGATGACGCCGCTTAGGGTCTGGGTGTGCTCGCGGAGATACCGGTACTCGGATACGGAAAAGCCGCCATAGCCGGTCTGCCGCCCAGGCCATTGCTTGAACAGGTTCACGACACGCGACAGGGTCGCGCACAGGCCACGGGCGAAGGGCGACACCATTGAATACAGTGAAAAGGCTCGTGTTGAGGCCAATGCCGAGAGCCAAGGTGAGAAGCGCCGGAACAGTGAAGCCCGGTTGACGCAGCAGGTTCCGGATCGCATAGCGAACGTCCTGCAGAACGCTCTCAAGCCAGGTCGCGATCCAAACCTGGCGCACATTTTCCAAAGCGCGGGTCACATTGCCCATTTGCCGTTGCGCGGCAAAGTGTGCGTCATCGATTGTGAGCCCGTCGCGCAGGTGCTCTTGTTCAGCCAATTGACGATGCAACGCGATCTCTTCGGCTAGTTCGGCATCATTGCGGCTCTTTCGGAACAAGTAAGCGAGGCGGCGAAACAGACGCATGAATTCTCCTCAATAGTCCCATCGGCTATCGATGGAAGCAGTATGCGGGAATTCGCGAAGCTTGTCAAGACCCCAGCCCCGCTGGCAAAAACGCGGCTGCCTAGTGGCCCGTAATCGGCACGGCGTGAGCATTCATCTGGCCGGGGCCGATCTTCAGAACCAGTTTTCCGTCGAGATCGTAGAAGGACAGGCTCGGGTTAGGATCGTCAAATCCCAAGACCGCTCTTTGCTTGCCTTGATGGTCAACTAGAACGAAGCGGTGACTGCGCAATTCCGTTGATACGGTCATCGGCGGCGTGTGGTCTTGAGCGTGAACGGGAGGCCTCGAGACGAGCAGGGTTCCTACTGCTCCTCCGAGGACTCCGGTGGTTAAGCCAAACCAAAGAGTAGTTAGTAAGTTTCCTCGCATATGTTAATTTTTCATCTTCGCGATGTGCACGTTGAAATCGGTTCCGGGCAGAAGAGACGTCAGTATGAAAGCATCGAAATCCTGACCGACGATTTCAGTATTGCGGTAAACTCCCGGCTCGGCCTCTACGCTTTCACGTCGCGCATTCAGATCGTCCAGGAATGTTTGCGCCTCTTTTTCCGAAGGTGCGGAACTCATCTTCACGGAGTTCCAGCGGGCTGAAACGGCCTCAGCGGCATAAGAGCGAATCAACTTCGGCCAGTACTTGTCAAAAAGGGAAGAACTCGCGAAGACGTCGGCCCACACGAGCTCGCCGTTGATGGCGACGATTGCGCCCACGGCTTTTTGCGCCCGCAATTCACTTATCAACTTGTCATAAGAGCGCTCAATGGGAGCGGCTGCGTCATCAACCTGCTTCTGCACATAACTGTTTTGCATGGTGGCCGCATAAGAGGAGGTGCCGGCCATAACGCCCTGGGCTGCTGGGGGCGCTGCCATAGCGACGGATGTCCTGGATTTCGCCACCTGGTCCCAGACCGCCTGCTGGTCTTTGTTCGCCATGGCCTGCTTGCGAACGCTTGGCTGCACCATAAGGAAGTCGAAGCCGCCAAAATGACTTGACCTTTCGACCCAGCGGTGAGGCTCGACGCAGAAGACACTGAGATCGATGGGATCGCCTTTGGCCGGGATAATGCGGTCCTTGCCGACCACGCGATCCTGCTTGCCGCCCGTGACGATCTCGCCAGCCAGGAGAATAAGCGGACGGTCCGAGTTATTGGCTAGCACAAGGCGATTTACCTCAGCGCCTCGAGATCGAGTGGGTACGGGAAAGGGGCGCTCCTGCCAGGGAGGATTGCTGCGGCGCGGGCGGATCAAGCCGGTTGATGTGCCTTCTTCGGTAATCACAACTTGGCCGGAACGAAGTCCGTCATCAAGCGTCAGGAAGTTGTGCGTGTCGCGAGTGGAGTCGCTAACTATCGGGAAGATGGCGAAGTTATCTTTCGCGATAGGGTGGAAGGACGCGATAGGTCGTATCCGCCAAGCTTCGTTTGACCTGCGTCGAATGTGAATGGCGATAAGAAGGGGCAGCACTGCTATGAGAGCCAGTCCCCTTCGTATTTGGCGCCTGCTGTGAGTCATTGGAACCCTCCTGTGAGTAACTCGCGTGTAACTTGGTACGATTTACCGTTCGTCATAAGAACGGCCGGACGGGAGCTTCTTGCAAAAAACTTTTGAACGCCCACGATATTTCGGCGAGCTATATGCGGCCTCAGGCGCCGAAGCGTTGGGCCTAGGTTTCGATGAATTTTGCGTGGTCCTGACGGACGTAAGTGCGCGCTACCTTCCCGTCAGTGCCAAGCCATCCGAAACCGAAGCGTTCCATCGCGGCTTGCACATCGAAGATCTGGCGTTAGCGCGCGCATGCGCCAGCGGCAGCGAGGCTGCTTGGGACTGTTTCTTGAGCCGGTATCGCCAAAAGCTCTATGACATTGCGGGCAGCATTGCGCATGAGGAAGCAGTAGCGCGTGAGCTCGCCGATTCGATCTATGGCGAGCTGTTCGGCGCGTCGAAGCTGGCCTCTTATACCGGACGAGGATCGCTTGCCGGATGGCTCAGAACGGTTGTCGCGCAGCGGTACGTCGATCAATATCGAAGCACGCGGCGGCTGGTGAGCTTGGACGAGCAGATACACAGCCCTCGGCAGTTTCACGGCGACAGTAACTCGATCGGATCGCTGGCGGATCCTCGGCTGGAGCAAGCGACTGATGCGGCATTGCTCGAACTCTCAGCCGAAGAGCGGCTTATCCTGGCAGCCTATTATCTCGACGGACGCACCCTCGCAGAGGTCGCTCGCATTGTAGGTGTCCACGAATCGACCATTAGCCGCCGGATCGACAAAATTACGAAAAGCGTGCGCAAGCGGATCTTGCGAGGGCTGCGGCAGCGTGGGATGAGCGCGCGAGCCGCAGAGGAGGCGCTGGAGGTCGATGTTCGGGATGTTGCACTGGATATCCGCGGAAGATTACTGCAAGAAAGAAGCGAATGACGCGTTCCATAGTTAATATCGTGCGGAATAGGTTACGGCAAGGCGCGGGACGGACACCTACGGAACACCCGGATGCCAACTTGTTGACTGCCTTCATAGAACGTACGCTGCCGCAACACGAGCGGGCACCGGTCATGGCGCATTTGGCGGAATGTGCCGATTGCCGCGAGTATGTCGCGCTCAGTTCTTCAACGGCTGTTCCCGAATCCGCTGGAAAAGACTTGCGGCGGTTCTCTCCAGTTTGGAGGTGGGTTGCGGGAGCGGCTGCGGTGGCATGTTTGGTTGCTCTGGTTGTGCAGCGTCAGTTCGATGTATCTCACCCGGAGATCCGGAACAATCCCAGTACTGCGGCTGTGTCCCGCAAGGCTGAAAATTCCGCGGCTGCAACGGCTTCGGTGCAAGACATCGAGAAACCAAAACGAAAGCGCCGGGTGAGCACCAAACCTGCTCAACAGCAGATTGCGACTGCCAAACAGAAGGCTGCGCTGGAACAAGCTGCACGAGTGGCGGCCGCTCCACCACAAGTCGCAAATAACGTGACACCTCCGCCGCAGGTGAACCCACCCGTTGAACAACAAGTTGTGGCTGGCACCGCGCCGGAACGCGAGATCATCGCGCCTGTGCCCGCACCGGCTGTGTCCAATTTTACGGGAGGCGCTGATTACTCGCTTCGCACAAAAGATGCCCGATCGTTTGGCATCGCGATGAAAGCCGTCAAACCGCTTACGCGACTGAGTGCACTTTGGAGTATCGACGCGTCAGGTGCGCTTCAGAGGTCCATCGATAACGGAAAGACTTGGCAAGTTGTGCATGTAGCCGATGGCGACACGGCGCTCAAGGGCAGAATTGTGAGGGTCGATGCCACCCCATCCGCGCATATAAGGATCGCTACGGATTCGGGCGAAGAATGGATCAGCGAGGACGGGGGAGTGAGCTGGCGTCGCGTGAGAGGCCATTGAAGATTCGATAGTATCGTACTAATCCGCAGAAAAGGTTGTTATGAAACTGAAAGCTCTGATCCTCTTTTCGCTTGCCGCTTCACTCTTGCCCGCTGCCGAGACCAGATATTTGCTTCAACGTCCGGCCATGAACACCAGCCAAATCGTGTTCGTATTTGCAGGTGATCTTTGGTCGGTGAATCGGACGGGCGGCACGGCCATTCGTCTGACCACGGGTGTGGGCATCGAAACCGATCCGGTGTTTTCGCCGGATGGCACCAAGATCGCATTCACGGGCGAATACGACGGGAACACCGACGTGTTCGTGATGTCCTCCAACGGCGGCGTGCCCAAGCGCCTCACCTATCATCCCGGCGCGGACGCCGCAGTGGGATGGACGCCTGACGGCAAGAACATCGTCTTCCGCTCCTCGCGGCAAAGCGATTCACCGCGATATACACAGCTCTTCACGATCTCAACAGAGGGCGGGTTCCACAAGACTCTGCCGCTGCCGATGGCTTATGGCGGGAACTACTCGCCAGATGGCAAACGATTCGCCTACGAGCCGGTGGGTGGCGGATCGAACTTCAATTACGCGTCTTTCGTGTCGTGGAGACGGTATCGCGGGGGTCTTGCCAGCTCAATCTCGATTACGAATTTTCCGAGCCTCGAGACGACAAAGATCCCGCGCGAAACTTCGAATGATTTCAATCCGGTTTGGGTTGGCAACCGGATCTACTTTCTCTCGGACCGCAATGGGCCGGTGACGCTCTTCCGATACGATCCAGGCTCCAATGCCGTCACCGAAGTGATCAAGAACAATGGCTTCGATATCCGCTCAGCGAGCGCCGGGCCGGGTGGCATCGTTTATGACCAGTTTGGCGAGCTGTTCATCTTCGATACCAATAGCGGCAAGAGCAAGAAAGTTTCGGTCGAGATTGCAGGCGACTTTGCGGAAGTGCGGCCCCATCTGGAAGACGTCAGCCGGGAAATCCGGTTCTCGCGCATCTCACCGACTGGTATGCGCGCGTTGTTTGAAGCGCATGGAGAGATTATGACTGTTCCCGCGTCCAAAGGAGATTTTCGCGATATTACGAACACGCCGGGCGTAATGGAACGTCAGCCCGCGTGGGCTCCGGACGGCGAACACATCGCATATTTCTCCGACGAATCCGGCTTGTATGCGCTGCACGTCGCACAACAGAATGGCGCGGGCGAGGTCAAGAAATTCCCGCTGTTCAATGATGCGACTTATTATTTCAATCCCAAGTGGTCGCCAGACAGCAAGCTGATCGCTTTCACGGATAACAAGCTCGACATTTTGTATGTGAATACGGAGACCGGCAAGCTCTCGAAGGTGGATGCCGATTACAACTGGGAGTCGTCATCGGATGTGACGTGGTCGCCGGATTCCAAGTGGCTGGCTTACACGCGGTCGCTTCCGAACCGGCTGCACGCGATGTTTTTATATTCGGTGGATTCCGGGCACGCCACTCAAGTCACGGATGGAATGAGCGACGCCCGATTCCCGGGCTTCGATAAAGACGGGCAATATCTTTATTTCACGGCGAGCACGAACTACGGGCCGACGACCTCGCACTTGGACATGAGCAGCGACGAGCATGAAGTAACCAGGCACGTCTACGCTTTGGTGCTCAGCAGCGAAGGAGTTTCTCCCATCACTCCGGAGAGCGATGAAGAGAAAGCGGGCGCGGCGGCAACGACGCCGGAACGGCCCGCGCGGCAGGGTGAGGCGAGGCCCAAACCTAAGCCCACCCGCATCGACCTGGAGAATATCCAAGCGCGCGTCGTGGCGCTGCCGCCGCCCGCACGCAATTACCAGGATCTGCGGATTGGGAAGACAGGCACGATTTATCTGCTGGAAGGGGCTGCGCCAGAGGAGCAAGCGCGAGGCCGTACTCTGCAGAAATTCGACTTGAAGACGCGCAAGACGGAGAAGCTGGCGGACAATATCGCGTCATTCGACATCTCCGAAGACGGCGAAAAGATGTTGATCGAGATCGCGGCACCGCCCGCCGCGCCAGGCGCAGCAGCACCGGCGCAAAGACCCATCCCGCAGATGGCGATCGTCTCCGCGACAACGCCAGTCAAGCCGGGTGAAGGCATGCTGAGGCTGGCCGGTATGCAAGTTCACGTCGATCCGAAGGCCGAGTGGAAGCAGATGTATCACGAAGTCTGGCGGATCGAACGCAGCTTCTTCTATGATCCGCATTTTCACGGAGTGGATACGGTCGCCGAGGAGAAGGAATTCGAGCCATACGTAGAGCAACTCGAATCGCGCTCGGATTTGAACTATATTTTCCAGGAGATGCTGGGCAGCTTCACCGTCGGCCATTTGCGTGGCGGAGGCGGGACGATGCCGACGCCTACTCGAGTCCCAGGCGGGCTGCTGGGCGCGGACTATGAAATCAGCAATGGCCGATACCGCATCAAGACCATTTATCCGGGCGGCGCGTGGGATCCGCAGCTTCGCGCTCCTCTCGCTCAACCGGGCGTGAAGATCGCGAAGGGCGATTACATCCTGGCCATTAACGGCGAGGAGCTCACCGCGAACGATGACATCTACCGCCTCCTGGAAGGAACCTCCGGCAGAAGCGTTGTGCTGAAGGTCTCGTCGGATGCATCGGGCGCTAACGCGAGAGACGTCACCGTCGTGCCCACAGGCAATGAAGCCGGTCTGCGAACGCTTGCCTGGATAGAGGGCAACCGCAAGAAGGTGGATGAATTAAGCGGTGGGAAACTCGCCTATGTGTACCTGCCGGATACAGGCGCCGGTGGTCTCACCAATTTTACGCGCTACTTCTTTGCGCAGACGGATAAGCAGGGCGCGATCATCGACGAGCGGTTCAATGGCGGCGGGCAGGCGGCGGACTACATCATTCAAGTACTTGGACGGCAGCTACTGAGCTATTGGGCGCCGCGATATGGCGCGATTTACAAAACTCCCAGCGCCTCGATTCAGGGACCGAAGGTGATGATGATCAATCAATTCTCCGGCTCGGGCGGAGACGCCATGCCCTGGTATTTCCGCTATGCGAAGGTTGGACCGTTGGTTGGGAAACGCACCTGGGGCGGGCTGGTCGGCATCTCTAGCTATCCGGTGCTGATGGATGGCGGAACGGTAACTTCGCCAAGTTTCGGTTTCTTCAGCCCGTCAGGACAATGGGAGATCGAAAATCATGGCGTGCCTCCCGATGTGGAAGTGGATATGGATCCTAAATCCTGCGCGGAAGGCCACGATCCTCAACTCGAGCGGGCGGTAAGTGTGGCGCTCGCTGAGCTGAAGAAGAATCCACCGCCGCAACCGCACAAGCCGCCATACCCGAACTACAATCGCGAGTCGAGCGCGAAGAATCAAGGTGCGACGCCGGGTGATGGACACTAGCGGATCGGAGTGGAGGTGCGGCGACTCTTCAAGCCACCCGACCCACGTGTCCCAGCGAAATAGAGCAGATCGTGTGTCAGTCGGCGCCAGTGAGGGTCAGCCATCGATTTCTGTAAAAATATGAAATCGTCGAGGCCTTTTCGCAGATACCAACGTCGATTCCTTGATGATCGATGACGGGAGGCTTGGGCCCTCCGTAGGCCCGATAGTGTTCCATGATGTATGCTTTGCCAACCGGGGATATGGTGCTCCAGCAGTTACCGTTCGAGAGAGGTGACCTCCCCAGAACAGCGGGGTGGGACGGGTTTTGATTCCAGTAAACGAGAATCATCGACGTGTTCGTCGAGCGAATATCGCAGAGCACGGCCCAATCGATTTGTTTTGGATCGCGAAAACTCCCGCGGATAACATTCTCTGGTTTGCGGGAACCCGGAGGTTGGGGAACGGTACAGCCTCGGCTGCGCAAATTCTTTTGTATGCCCGTGGGCAACGCCGGAAACCGCGAAATCGGAGCCTCGCGAATTGTTTGCTGCGCTATCGCCCTTAGACTGAGAAGGGCGAAGCACGTGATGCAGTGAAGCTTCATCTCGTCTAATTCCTTGTATCGCATACGGCCGAGCAAGCTATGCACTCTCAGGCGGCCTGTCCGTGCGCGCGCCTCAATCGAGAGCGGCAAGCACCTGAGCCAATTCGTCCGGTCGTGAAACGTACGCTCCAACTCGGGAATAGGCAGGTCCCAGCACGCTTCATTTTGGGTTGAGCCGTGGGCAAGACAAAACAAGCTCATAGTTTTCTCAGGGTATCGCGGCAACTCGAATGCCTACTGAAGCGCTATAAGCTGAAGAGGTCATTTCCCAAACCATGAACCTACTCAAAGGCGCATTGGCCTTGGTGTTTATTGCAGTACCGTCACAGGCACAGACGACAAAGGTGTTCACATCGCCGGACCAAGCGTTGCGGGCCGTTGTATGGACCGGTCCTACAGGTGAGTCACGGACGCAGATCCAGGGGCGTTTTCAGAGTATCCGACTAACCCATGACGAAACGTCTGCCGATGGATTTCACGGATATGGGGTGTGCCATGCAGCTTGGACGGCGGATTCACAGTTCTTTGTAGCAAGTACGGAGGCGGCCGGGGGTCACCAGCCGTGGGCGCGTCCGATTTGGGTCTATTCGCGAGCGAAGAACCGAGTTTTCGAGCTCGGGAAAATGGGGCTGGTGAGCGTTGCTGATTTCACGCTCAAGTCGCCAGACGTAATCGAGATGAAGCTCCTTAATTGCAAAAACGGGAGAGGAGATCTTGAATCGCGATTTTTGACTCTTAGTTTGCATCAAATTGTGTCAACCAGACGCTTGCCGGCTGCGCCATGCTCCGTTCGTTAGAAGCATCTTTCACGGAACAAACGGTCTGAAGCTGACGTAAGTATGTGGTAGTCCTATATAAGGGACCCACGCATATGACTCTGAGTTCGCCGGATCAGGAGTGGAAAAAGGGAAGCGCGGAGCTTCTCGTGTTGTCATTGCTCGAGGATCAGCCCCGCCACGGGTATGACATTTCAAAACTGATTCAGATCCGGTCCGGTGGGGCTTTGCGATTTCATGTTACTTCGCTGTACCCGCTGCTCCATCGGCTGGAGAAACAGGGTTGGATTGATGGGCGCTGGGTGGAGAAAGCTGAGCAGCGAAGGCGGCGCTATTACAGCTTGACTCCGCAAGGCAGAAAAATGCTTCGTTCACAGCGCAAGAGCTGGAAGGACTTCGTTGCCGCCATCGGCCAGGTTACAGGAATCGAGCATGCCTGATTGGAAGAAAATCGTTCGAGAGCGGCTTGCGCCGTTGCGCTTGAACGCGACTGCGGAGTCGGATCTCACGGAGGAACTCGCGCAACATCTCGAAGATCGCTACCGCGAATTGCGCAGCGGCGGAGCAAGTGACGAAGAGGCGCATCGACAGGTCATATCGGATTTGAATGACATGCATCCGCTAGAGGCGGAGTTGGAAAGGAATCAGCTTATGCCGAGACACGATACGGTGCCGGCAGGAGATGTACGATCAGGCAATTTCGTCGAAGATCTCTGGAGAGATCTTCTTTATACCGGCCGCACCATGCGAAAAAATCCCCTGTTCGTTCTTTTTGTGGTTCTGACGCTGGCCTTGGGCATTGGCGCGAACACTACCGTCTTTACGATTATCAACACGCTGATCTTGAATCCACTGCCGGTTCAGAAGTCCTCTACGTTGGCGTCGGTCGTCATGGCCGACGTGAAGAGCGCTTCGAAATCGGGTGTGGGCTTGCCGATCTCATACGCAGACCTCAAAGACTATCAGGCTAAGAACGAAGTCTTCAGCTCACTCGCGGCTTACACCGGCCCGCGCATTGTGACTTTGCAAGTGGGTCGCGCCTCGGAGCGAATGTTCAGCGAATTGGTGACGGGCAATTACTTCTCGACATTGGGACTCAGACCGGCGATGGGCCGCTTCTTTTTGCCGGAAGAGGACAGCACTCCTGGCGCACACGCCGTCGCAGTAATGAACTACGGGACTTGGCAGGCGCGCTTCGGCGCCACGGGAGACATCATAGGCAAAACACTGCGGCTCAACAACGTTGTCTTCACGGTTATAGGCGTTGCTCCGCCCAAATTCATTGGAGTGAATGCAATTTTTGGACCTGATCTTTGGATACCCACAGCCATGGCGGAACAGTTGCTGCCCACTGAGATGCAGGGCGCGTTGAGTGACCGCAGCAAAGCGGGCTTCCTCGGAGTCGGGCGATTAAAAGTTGGAGTCAGTCGCACACAGGCGCAGGACAATATTGCAACCATCGCGTCGGCGCTTGCGCGCGAGTACCCGGAAGCGGATGAAGGCCATACCGCCGCCGTGCGGCCAATCACTGACGTCATTTTCGGCAGTGCCGGCGGCGGATCCACGCCCATTCTTTTCGGTAGCGCGGTGCTGTTGATTATTGTCGGCATCGTTTTGCTGATCGCGTGCTCGAATGTAGCGAATCTGCTGCTGGCGCGCTCAGCGGCACGGCAACAGGAGATGGCGGTCCGTTTAGCAATAGGAGCGAGCCGCGGAAGACTGGTGCGTCAACTTCTCACTGAGAGTGTTTTCCTTGGACTCTTGAGCGGCGTTGTGGGATGCCTGATCGGATATGCAGGGTTGCAGCTCTTGTGGTCGTTCCTGCCATCCGACGTATCGGCGAATCTCATCAGGCCGAAGATGGATGCCACAGTATTTGTCTTTACCTCAGTCATCTCGCTCTTGACGGGTTTCGTATTCGGCACCATCCCAGCTTTACGGGCGTCACGCACCAGTGTGGCCGAAGCGCTGAAGGAAGAGGCCCGTACGACTGGCAAGAGCCACAGAAAGGTGACCCTTGCGAACGCTCTGCTGGTAGGTCAAGTAGCTTTTTCCTTCCTCTCGCTGATGACAGCGGCCTTGTTCCTGCGAAGCGTCGAACGGGCCTACAACATTGACCCGGGCTTCCAGACCAAAAATCTTGCCGTCTTCTTGACCAATCCCGGACAGGCAGGATACGGGAAGCCGCAAACCAAAGCTTTCTACAAAGAAGTACGCGAACGAGTGGCGACAATGCCAGACGTCGAGTCTGTATCCTGGGCTTCGAACCTGCCGCTATGGGGACGAACCGTGAACGGACTGCGGGTCGAGGGTCGCGAGCAACGATCGAAAGCGGACACAATTACCAGCGTCCTCAACACTGTGGATCTCAACTACTTCGAGACCGCCGGCATCGCCATCGACAAGGGCCGGGAATTTACCCGGATGGACCAGGAGAGTTCGACTCCCGTGGCGATCGTTAATGAAAAGATGGCCCGCGATTATTGGCCCGACCGGGAAGCATTGGGGAAACGCATTCAATTGCCGAACGAAAAAACCATGCGGCAGATCGTGGGCATTGCCAAGACCGCGAATTATTCCACTTTGGCAGAGCCGCCTCAACCGTGCGTTTATGTACCTCTGGAGCAGAACTATTCCGATGCGATGACGCTATATGTGCGGAGCAAAGGAGATCCGCAGCAGGTCCTGATACCTGTTCAGCGCGAGGTGCGTGCCGTTGGTCCGCAAATTTTGGTTAACGATATACGGACCGGGCGCACGATCATCGATGCGGGTTTATTCCAGGCGAAGATGGGCGTGGGTTTGCTGAGCGTATTCGGGCTGCTTGCATTGGGGCTGGCCAGCATCGGTTTGTACGGGATCATGGCTTACTCCGTGAACCAGCGTAAACGAGAGATCGGGGTGCGGATGGCATTGGGCGCCGCGCGGCAAAGCGTGCTGCGGCTGATCCTGAAACAAGGCATGTCACTGGTGATCACAGGCGTGGTGATTGGCTTTGTCGGGGCGCTGCTCGTCAGCCGTCTGCTGGCGAGAATGCTGTACGGCGTCACCGCGAGTGATCCAATCAGTATCGCCGGAGCTGCGTTCGTGCTGCTAGCGGTCGCGCTACTCGCATGCTACTTGCCGGCGCGCTGGGCAAGCCGCGTCGATCCGCTGGTAGCACTCCGCGAGGGATGACTCGCTCATCATGCGGGCGCAGCGAGCAGCAGGCGCCGCATTGATTTAAGCGCAGACAATCGACTGCACCCAGAAGCTTTCCGGATCGGCGGCGGCATTCTCCGGCGCGTGAATGGACCCGGCCCGCTCTCGAAGCACGCCGCCTTCCCGTCCATTCAAAGTCGCTTGTATTTCCGCGACCACTGCGAGCGCAACCTGCTCAGGTCCATCCGCGCCGATATCCAGACCCATCGGAGTGTGAAGCGCTGGAATGAGTCTCGCCACATCGAGTCCGGCATCGGCGAGAAGTTGAGCCGTCCGCTTCCGCGGGCCTAGGATGCCAAGATATCGAAGTGGCTGCGAAGCCAACTCGCGCAAATTTTCGAGATCCTGGCTGTAGCTGTGGCTCATCAAGGCTGCGACTGTCCAGGGATCAATCTCAATTTCGGATCGGGGCTGCGCGGCTGAACGCACGGTCACCTCGTCGGCGCTGCGGAAACTTCTCGCGGCGCGCATAATGCGCTCGACCATCGAAAACCGAAACACGCCATCCCAGGAATTTGGCCAAATCAGTTAAGGGAACGGCATCGTCCCCCGCTCCGAATACGAGCAGATGCACGGCAGGCGTTAGGAGCTCGATGAATGCTTCTATTCCGCCGCTGATCGTCACGGTGCGTGAAGCACGTTCCGATATTGCGAGCTGCGCCTGTTCCGCTAACGATTGGGCGAGGTCAGGATCAGGAATGTTGTGAGCAATCTCGCCCTGTGTGTTCAAGACCAGCCTCTGCCCGGCCCTTCCCGGCGGATCGATGATGTGCGCGATGACTGCTGGGCGGCGCTGCGATCGCACATCGTCGATGAGTTTCAATATCTCAGCGTTCGCGGGCGTTACACGCTCGAGCAAAACGTAGATGATTCCGTTACAACCCAGCCCATAGCCGGATGCGATTTCCCCATCGGGCGTGGTGTCGTACCGTCTGATAATCGGGCCCGCTTCCGTCAGCCAGCGAGCCTTCTTGATCAGCTCTTCTTCCAGACAGCCGCCGCTTATGGAGCCTGCGCGTTGACCGCCGGAGGTGAGCAACAATCGCGCGCCGGGAAGCCGATAGGATGAGCCGCGAGTCTTCACAACTGTAGCTAAAACCGCAGATTCGCCCGCCGTTTCCGCTAGCGTCCATAGCTCGACGATCTGCTGCAGTTCTTTCATCGGCGCAAACGTGCTTCCTTTACAAGCTTAACGGGTTACGTCGCATGGCAAGTAAGTAGAGCTGCGGAATCAGCATCGAGGAAAATGGTCGTGTTCGGATGCGCTCGCAAGACGGAGGCGGGGGCCTGCGGCGATATCGGGCCATCAAGGCATGCTTTCACCGCATTCGCTTTGCGGCCGTCCGGAACTACACAAAGGATTTCTTTCGCTTTCAGGAGCTGAGGGATCGAGATGGTGATGGCTTGCTTCGGCACGTCATCAATAGAGGTGAACCAACCTTCGCCGACCTGCTGCTGCCGGCAGGCTTGATCCAGGTCGACCACGAGATACGGAGCTTCGGTATCGAAATCCGCGGGAGGGTCGTTGAAGGCGAGATGCCCATTTTCTCCGATGCCGGCGAACGCGAGATCGATAGGCGCGGCGCTGATTTCGTGGCTCATTCCGGCGGCAATATCCTGCGGGTTGCCGTTGCCGTCGAGCAGGTGATAACGCTTTATTCCTGTTCGGTTTACAATCCGCTCCTTAATGTATCGCGCAAAGCTCGCCGGGTGATCGGCGCCGATCCCTACATATTCATCCAGATGGAACAATTCGACGCGGGTCCATTCGATTTGCGGTTGCGATGTCAGGGCATCCAAGAATTCGATCTGAGATGCCCCGGTAGCGGCAAGCAGACGGACAATGTTTTGCTTTTGCAGCAAGTCGCGCAATGAGTTACTTGCGTGCTCCGCGGCGGCGCTAGCCATCTCGGCTTTGCCGGGAAAGATCCGAACCATATCTCGAGCTGGTTCTTATTTCGAGTCTTCCAGTCTGGCAAGCATGCTCTTTCCCCAATCGGATTCGCCGGAATTGAAGCCAATCTGTTCCCACTGCCACTTTCCGTTGGCGTCGACAAGCCAGTTACGAGGAATGGAATTTACGTCCAATTTATTCGACAGAAAAGAATAGGCGAGCAGCACGGGAAATGTGTAGCCTTTCTCTTTGACGAAAGGCTCGATCAAACCTGGGTCTTCGTCCAGATTCAAAGTGAGGATGGCGATGTCGCTGCGATTCTTGATCTGCTCGTAAAGCTTTTGCAAGAGAGGCAACTCTCCCTGACAAGGGCCACACCAGGTGGCCCAGATGTTGATCAGCAGTTTCTTACCTTCGAGCGATTTGAGCTTCCAAGTCTTCCCTTGCAGGTCGGCGAGCTCAAACGGCGGCAATTCTTTCGAGGGCTTTTCCCAACGGCCTTCGGCGAGCTCAGCGCCAGCGGATTTTCCAGGCTGACTCCAAATAGCGAAGGCAGTTTCAGAACCGCCGGTCGAAGTCCAGAGCTGTTTGGCATCGGAGAGCAGAGGGTCGTTCAGTTTGCCAAATTGCTTCTTGGGCGGCTCGCGAAGCAGCAGAGCCTTTTGAAAATAAGCGAGCGCGTCGGTGTTTTGTCCCTCGATCTCAGCCAAAATTGCGCGCGCGTTCCAATTGATTGCGGCAAGTTTCGCTTCGTCGGCCGGAGAGGATTCAATCTCGGGCTTCAGACGCTCAGCAGCAGCTGTGTTGCCGGTAGCGCGGCAGGCACGCAGATAGAGTACCCGGAACGACGCTTCATTTATTGGCCTGTACTGATTGGACTTTTCGCGATCATTATCCGTAACGTAATCCGCCAATTCGGAATGAGCCTTCTCTTTACTCGAACCCCTCAATGTGCGGGCTGATTCGAGTAGATCGAAAGCGCGGAAAGGCTGGATGTTATGATCCAGAAAAATTTCCGCTGCGAATCTCCGGGAGCCGGACGCTTCGCCATCATGCAGGTCCATCGTCCTGATGTATGCCTCGCCTTCGCGGGCAAGTTCGTCATTGGAAACTCCATCGAGATTAGATAGATCTTCGAAAATCATGTATTCGTAATCATAAGCTTCCGGAAACTCCGCAATCCACTGCCTGTACTGGGGAATGGCATCGCGTAGATATTTCTGCCAATCGGCGGCGGAGGCTTCCGCGGGCGGAGCCGGACGATCTTTTTTCCAGCGTTGATACAGCACTCCTAGAGCTTCGTCCGAATGCGGAAACTCTTTCAGGAGACGATCTTCAATCTCCTGAATTCGAGCTGGAGGCGCGCCACTCTGCTTGTATCCGGCTTCTAAGAACGTCAGCCACGCGGGATCGGAAGCAGGAAGTTTTTGCAGACGGTTCAGATCGTCAGCGATCCTTTGGCGCTCCTTCGGATATTCAGGGACAGCCAGAGTCGAGAATTCGAGAGACCAGACGTCCTCCATCGAAGCTAGAACGTACGGATCGCTGGTGTTTGCCAGACGCTGTCGAAGATTCTTGGCAACCTTCGCCTTCAAAGCGGGCGAGCCTAGCTGTTTCAGAAGATGCGTTGCACTGGAATAACGGCTCGCCGGGCAAAGTTGGTAATAATCGCTCAGATAGTTAGCGGCTTTGGTCTTATCGGTGAACTTGCCCGAGGAAGAATAAAAATTCGCAAGCAAAACATCGGCGGGTGCGTAATTGGCGTTAGCCGCCCGCGCCTGCTCCAAAAGATGAAAAGCTTGCGGCGTGTCCTTGCTGCGTAATGCAATGGCGGCGATCGACAGTTTCGCCGGATCATCCGGATGCTTCTGCGCTTGGTCTAAATAGGAGTCGCGAAGCGTTTTTAGTTCATCCGGCGCTTCATAGCGCAGAAAGCCAAGGTACCTTTGGACGAAACGTATATCTTCCGGATCCAGCCTCGCTACGCGAGTAACTGTCTCCTTATATAAGGCGAGTTGCTCCTTGAAGGACGCGGTCTCGAGCTTATGGTCGAAGCTGCGTATTTCCGCCGCAACGGCGGGGCTCGATTCGCAACTGACCGGCGTTGCCGCCTGAACAGAGAGTGCGGTTGTCAGAAACGCGAGGAGACTAAGAGTGCGTTGCATAGTACTTATTGAATGATACGCGGTTTTGGCGCTCTAGACGAAGCTATAGGACGATGAATACATCGATGCTAATCGAAGCCTTTCTTCGAAACGCCCGATTTGCCTTTAGAACGTTCAAGCGGCACAGCGGCGTGTACTTGCTAGCCATCGGTGTGTTGGCTGGCGGGATTGCTATTAGCACAGCCGTCTTCTCGCTCTTATACTCCGTTCTCCTCCACGCACTTCCGTTTCCTGCACAGAACTCTCTTTTTCTAATCTGGAAAACCGATGCGAGGACGGGAGTATCGGTTGTCGAGCTCGCCTATCCCGAACTGGGCGACTTGCAATCAACCGTAAAGGCATTCAGCTCCGTGGCCGTTATGCCGACAACTCTTTACGGATACGGAAAAGTGCTCCAGTTCGGATCTCATAGACCTGCACAGATCGAAAGTGCGCCCGTCTCCCGCGATTTTTTCAAGACACTGGGAGTCACGCCGATACTTGGGCGAGATTTTGTCACGAGCGACGACCAGCCAGGGGCAGCTCCGGTCGTGATTCTGAGTCACGGAATATGGCAACAGCAATTCAGCGGTGACTCGGGAATTATCGGCCGTCAAATCAGTCTCAACGGCAAGGGCTATACCGTGATCGGCGTGATGCGAGCTGCGGTTGATTTTCCGAGAGGGGTTGGCCTCTGGGTGCCTTTGGGGCCAACTGTCGATCCGAATAATCGCCGGACGTCTTTCCTGCAGGCAATTGCGCGATTGAAGCCAGGCTCCTCACCATTGGAAGCAACTGCTGAAGTGAACGCCTTATTCCAGCGGCTTGCGCACCAGTATCCGGATGTCTATTCAGCCTCGCAGAACGCAGTCATCACGCCGTTACTCAATTACTGGGTGGGATCTGCCGGCCTGCAACTTCTTGCGGCGTTTGCTGCGTCGCTACTATTGCTGCTCAGTTCCTGTGTAACAGCAAGCAATCTTTTCCTCTCTAGGACATTCACCAGAAGACAGGAGATTGCGACACGGTGCTCGCTTGGCGCAAGCTCGAACCAAATATTTTTTCAGTTCTTAGTCGAAGCTCTCGCAGCGGCTTCCATTGCGGGCGTTCTGGGCATCGCCGCCGCATTGGGAATCGTAAAGGCGCTGATTAAATTCGCGCCGTCCGATATTCCGAGATTGGCGGAAACCAGTCTCCACGGCACCGTGCTGGTATTTGCTCTAGCCGTCTCAGTGATCACCTCAATTGTCTGCTCCGTAGCTCCAGCGTTGATAGCAATTCGGACCAACCTGGAGGCGGCGCTTCGTGAAAGCTCACTGCGATCCAGCGGCAGCGCCCGCGGCGGAAGACAATTGCAGAACGCATTCATTGTTAGCCAGACCGGCATCACCGCGGTCCTTCTCACTGCGTCCCTTCTGAGTGTTATTAGCGTTCGCTCGATGCTAAAGGCTGACATCGGATTCGTCCAGCGAAACACGGTCACGATGAATCTAGCGCTCAGAGGATCACAATATGACGCGACACACCAGCACCTTTTCTATACACGTCTGTTGGACCACTTGAGGCACTCGCCTGGAGTGCTTGACGCAGGTGGAGTCCTGGTGCGGCCGCTTGAGGGTTCGATCGGTTGGGATTTCCACTACTTGCCTGAAGTGGACCCGCTAAAGAGACCGGAAGAATGGCCCGTTGCAAATTTCGAAGTGGTCACTCCTGACTACTTTCGAGCTGTTGGAACCACTTTGCTCGATGGCCGTGATTTTTCTCTGCAAGACACGGAGACCTCAGAGCGCGTGGTGATCGTCAGCCAGAACATTGCGGATCATTTTCGACGTATGGGATCGAATCCCGTCGGTAGAAGAATTCGGCTTGGTGGCAACGATTGGTGCAGGATCGTTGGTGTAGTGGTCAACACGCGATACCGTGGCGTGACTGCACTCACTCGAGATGTTTATGTACCGTTCCTTCAGAGTGGCAGAATTCCAGTGAACTACCTGGTCGTCCGAGGAACAATGCCCAGATCCGAGTTGATTCAACTCGTGAGAAAACAGGTGGCAGAACTGGATGCCAACCAGACCATTGCTCGCGTTGCAACCATCGCGCAGCTGGTAGATCGGGACACGGCACGGGACAAGTTCAACATGCTTCTCCTGATAACGTTCGGGATCGGTGCGCTGCTGCTCGCGGCGGCTGGTGTTTACGGCGTCGTCGGGGAAAGCGTCGCAACCCGGACTCAAGAGATTGGCATTCGTATGGCAGTAGGCGCAAATCGCGAACGCATTCTTCGCGAGCTCGTTTCGGCAACACTCCGCTTTGTACTGGTAGGAGAACTCATCGGCCTCTGTGTCTGTATCGTCCTCGGGCCACTCCTCTCGCCAATGTTGTATTCGATCAAACCAGGAAATCCAGTTCTTCTGTTGTCGGTGTTTTCCTTCCTCTTATTAATATCGCTGGCAGCCGCATCAATTCCTGCGTGGTCGGCAAGTAAGGTAGAACCCGCGTCGATCCTGCGATCATAGCCAAATGAAGGCGGCTGGCCATTCTACTAAAGGATGAGGAATAGCCTCTATCTTATAGCTAAATCGGCAGTAATCCCCGTCGGATGCCGAGCGTAACGGCTTCAGTCCGGCTACCCGCGCCTAACTTCGCCAGAATCTGCGCGACGTGAAACTTGGCCGTGTGCTCGGATATCCCGAGCCGGCCCGCGATCTCTTTATTAGCCAGGCCGTCCGCGACCATGCGCAAGACCTGCACCTCGCGAGGCGTAAGGGCTTCGATGAACAGGCTACCATTCTCTTCAGGCGAACCGGTTCTCCGGAGCCAGTGCTTCGCCTGATCCTCAGTCATGACCGAGAGACCATTTGCGACTGCCTCGATCGCGGCGCCAAGCTCCGAAGCCGAAACATCGCCCGGGAGCCAGGCTCGCACGCCGTGGCCGAAATGCTCGCCCTCCATAGGACTATTTGCAACCACTACTATGGGCGGCCCTTCACTGGGCAAATGATCTCGCGATATACCGGCGGCGACGATGACGTCCACCTCTTCAGGCGCCCAATCTTCATGACGCGACCAACCTTCAACCCGCACTATGTCGAGCCGCTCGTTTTCGGCGAGCAGACTGGCCAAACTGCGCGCGCGTTGTAAGGTACCGGCAATAACTACAACTCGAATCAAGCTGCGCTCGACGCTCGTTCCGCGGCAAGTCTGACAATCACTTGCCTCTCATTTTCTTGATTCCCGCGATAGAACTTCAATCGGAGAATTGCGCCGGGTGCTTCCTCAATCGATTGCTGTAAATCATCGACAGAACGGAAGCGAGTGCCGTCAGCGCCGAGCAGGATGTCACCTGGCATCAGCGAGGCCGCTTCCGCCGCGCCACCGTGAACTAGCTCCAGAATCATCATTCCGATGCCTTGATTGCGCAGGCGCACCGGGCGCGCGACGATCCCCAGGCTTCGCTGCGAAGTGGCGCGCGTCAGAAACGATTGGACGGCTCGGCTTGGAATTGCGAGCGCTAGCCAGCCGCTGGCGATCATAGTGTTGATGCCAACGATCTGACCACGAAAATCGGCCAGCGGTCCTCCCGAATTGCCGGGCGCAAGCCGCACGTCGGCGTGTATCCAACGCAATCCACTAATGGGGAGGGCAGGACCAATAGAGTGGACGATTCCACTCGAGACCGCGCCCATGAAGCCGAGTGGGTTGCCGACCGCGAAAACCGGTGTTCCCACCTGAAGCTCATCGGAATCGCCCAATGTACCTGAAGGAGCGTCCAGACCGGGCACTGCGAGCAAGGCGAGATCGCGATGACGATCGATCTTCAGTAATGACGCTGGTATGGTGACACCTTCCCACGATTCGACACTGACGCGGTCGCCGCGGATCACATGTGCGTTCGTGATCACGCGGCCCGATTCCAGCACCACGCCTGATCCGCCGCCTTCATTGCGACCACTGCCGCTCCTTATGTGCGCGGTGCATCGTCGAGTCGCCTCCGCTACGCGTCCTGGAACGGGAATCGGCATTTCAGTTCGCCTTCTTCACTCGCTCGGAGATGGTTATCTGCGCTTCCACCTTCTCACCGCCGCGCATCAGCGTCGCGCGTACGCTTCGCCCCACCGTGTCTCCTCGCAAAACAGTCTGCAGTTCATCGATGTCGCTGACAGGCTTTCCATCCAGTGCCATCAAAACATCTCCCAGTTGCAGACTGGCCTGGTCAGCGGGCGAGCCGGGCTCCACGCTCAATACAATCAGGCCCGATGCCGCTTGCATTCCGGACTTCTCTCTCTGGCGCTCCAGAATAGCGACGGATTGCAGGCCGACCCCCAGATATCCGCGCCGAATCCGCCCTTCTTTCAATAGTTCGTCGGCAACGCGATTCAATGTGACAACTGGAACGGCGACCACCGAGTGCCTCAGCAGCCCCGGCGTCGCCAGACCAATGATCTCGCCCTCGGCATTCACGACTGCCGCGCCCGATTGCGACGGATAGAGATTCACGTCCAGCCGCACGAAATAATCCAGTGAGCCGCCCCGCCACGTTCGGCGGCTGCCTCCCACTGCTCCCACTATGCCGAGGCTTGCGGATGGGCCCACATCGATTGTCAATCCCACCACCGCAGCCAGCATTCCAGGCTTCAATACTGCGGGATCCGCAACCGCCAGCGGAGCGAATCGAAGACCCTCCACTTTTAGGATCGCCAAGTCCACGCTCGGATCGCGGCCCAGAATCGCTGCTGCTCCCTCGGAGCCATCCGCCAGATGTACGGGAATGCGATCTTCCCTGCGCAATGTGTGATCCGCAACCGCGATCAGGTCTTCACGGAAGAATCACTCCGCTGACAACCCGATAAGGAGCCGCTTTAACGGCCACCACTCCTGCTTTGGTTTTTTCTACTAATTTGACCAAGTGCCTGCGAAAGCCCGCTAAGGTCTGTCAATGCTGTGTTGCTCATGGCTCCATTGTGATGGGAAGCCGTGACTTACACATCAGCCGATTGGCTAGGTCAGCCGGAATAAATAAAGGAGTCTTGAAAATCTTCCGCGCCGGGTATTAGACATCGATTCCTACCCCTAGAAACCTATGCTATTATTCCAGCCATATGGGGCGCTTGCTTTCCAAACCTCTCCAGGGTTCCCTAAACCTTCTGATTCTGAAGACGCTGAGCCACGGTCCACTCCATGGCTATGGCATCACCAACCACATCCAGCAAATCTCCGGCGACATCTTGCAAGTCGAAGAGGGATCGCTCTATCCGGCATTGCACCGAATGGAACAGGAGGGTTGGATTGCATCCGAATGGGCCGTGTCGGATACCAATCGTCGTGTGCGCTACTACAAGCTCACGATCAAGGGGAAACGGCAGCTTGCGCTCGAAGAAGGCGACTGGAAACAGATCACTGCAGCCGTAACTAAGGTTCTGAAATACGTCTAGGGGGGCGGCCTATGGGACTTCTAACCAAATTGAAAAATAGTCTACGTCGAAACGCAGTGCGCAAAGACACGGTGGACGAATTGGCTTGGCATCTTGAACGGCGGATTCAGGAATATGTCGATGAAGGCATGCCCTTAGAAGAGGCTCGTGCCGCAGCTCGTAAGCGAATGGGTAATTTCACATTGTTAGAGGACGAGACTGCTGAATCGGACTTGCTCGTTTGGCTCGAGTCGGTGAAACGGGACATAGCCCTCGCGTTGCGAATGCTGCGGCGCGCCCCTACCGTAACGGCCATCGCGGTTCTTTCACTAGCGATGGGAATCGGCGCAAACACTGTCGTGTTCACGCTGATGAAGCAGGTGGTTCTTGACTATCTGCCGGTGCCCGCGCCCGACCAACTGCTCATTCTCCACAGCGACGAACCTGAAATGGGCCATGTCTATAGCAATGGGATGAGAAGCAGCTTCTCCTATCCGCTATATCACGACCTGAACGCGGCAACCTCCAAAATTTTCCAAGGCATCTTGGCGCTTCGATCAATTGACGTTAGCCTTACCGGGCGCGATGCAACGGAAACCATTCATGGCGACTTGGTGTCCGGAAACTTCTTTCAGGTGCTCGAGGTGACGCCTTGGCGCGGCCGGCTGTTGACTCCGGCCGATGATCAAAAGATTGGAGGCAATCCCGTCGCGGTGCTCGGCTACGGCCTGTGGAGGCGAAGCTTTGGTGGCGATTCCGATGTCGTAAATCGCACGATCCTGGTGAATAAGCATCCATACGTTGTCGTGGGGATTGCGCCGCCGCAGTTCTACGGGATCGACGTAAGCTCGCGTGCCGATTTGTTCGTGCCTATGTCGATGAAAGAAGACCTAGCGGCAGACAAACGCCGGCTAGGCGGATCGGCTTGACCACTGGTGCAGCCTCATAGGCCGCTTGAAGACCGGGCGTTAGCGCCCAGCAAGCCTCAGCCGCTCTCGGAGTGATCTATCCGCCGTTGCGAGACCAGGACCTCGCCGCTATGAAATCGCCCACTGCGGAGTTCAAAAAGAATTTCTCGAAGAAAAAGATTGATTTGAGTCCCGGCGGAAAAGGCTACGCAGATCTGCGGGACGCGCTTAGCAACCCGCTCAAAATTCTCATGGCGATGGTTGGCATCGTGCTGTTGGTCACTGTTGTGAATGTCGCCAACCTGCTGGTGGCCCGCGGAGTAGCGAGGCAGCGCGAAATGGCGATCCGGCTTTCGGTCGGCGCGGGCAAAGCAATCTTGGCCCGGCAACTCATGATCGAGAGTCTCGTGCTCGCACTGCTCGGCGGCTCTCTCGGCGTCCTCGTCGCCTATGGCTCGACTCCTCTGCTGCTTCACCTGCTCAGTTTCGATCTCAGCGCAGCAAGCATTTCGGCCCACCCGGATTGGCACGTGTTGCTGTTCGCCGCGGCGGTGACCCTCGTAGCTGGCCTGGCCTTCGGCCTTCTCCCAGCTTGGCAATCGGTGCGTACGGATCTCACTTCATCGCTCAAGGCAGAGAGCAGCCTCGGGCATACCGGGCATTCCGTTTGGCTCCGGCGCGGGTTGGTGGTGGGGCAAGTCGCTCTATCTCTTGTGCTCGTTACCGCGGCCATTCTCTTCAGCCGCAGCTTGCAAAATCTGAAAAATATTAACGTTGGATTCGACGCAGCCCATCTCGTGAAATTCCAGGTGAATCCTTTGCAGGCCGGCTATTCGCAGCAGCGCATCAAGAGTTTCGGCGAGGAGCTTCGCCAAATGCTCACCACCTTACCCGGCGATAGAAAGCGCGTCTATTGCAACCGTGCCTGTGCTTGAAGACACCAGTGAAGGAGGTGACGTTACGGTGGAGGGTGCCCCATCGCAGAGTAGCCAGGAAAATACTTGGAACGCTTATCTGAAGAATCTCGTTAGTCCCGGCTACTTCTCCACCATGCAGATTCCAATAATTGCTGGACGCCAATTCAGGGATTCCGACTCGCTCCCGGCATCAAAGATAGCGATAGTGAACGAAACGTTCGTCAAGCACTTCCTTCCCGGCAAGAATCCAATCGGCATGCATTTTGGGTTCGGCTCCGGCCGCGTGCAATTGGATCAGACAATCGTCGGCGTCGTGGCCGATAGTAAGCACAGCACCATTCGCTCCAAGATCTCGCCCTTTGTATACCTACCCTATTTGGCGGACGACCATCTTTCCGCGCTCACCTTCTATGTCCGGGTTCGCTCCGGTGAGCACGCAGTGATGCCGAGCATTCGCAATTTGATCCATCGCCTGGATGCCGATCTTCCGGTAAACGAGCTTTCGTCGATGACCGAGATTATCGATGAGTCGCTATTTGTCCAACGCAGCCTCGGCTTTCTCTCCATCGCTTTTGCGTTGCTGGCAACACTGCTGGCCGTAGTGGGGCTCTATGGGGTGATGTCCTATTCGGTCACTCGCCGCTATCGCGAGCTAGGCATCCGCATGGCGATTGGCGCAAGCCCGCGGCGCGTCCTGGCTATGGTGTTGCGTGAATCCGCCTTTGTCGGCATCGCTGGCGTCCTCTGCGCCGTTCCGTGCGTGATCGGAACGGCAACATACATTCGTTCATCGCTCTATGGAGTGCAGCCAAACGATCCAGCCGTTTGGTTCACGGCCGCCGCGCTTTTGATGATCGTAACCCTTCTCGCCGGATTTGTGCCCGCCTGGAATGCCGCCCGTATCGATCCGCATGCGGCGCTCAGAGCTGAGTAGAGAATTCCATTTGCACGATGCGATTCGCGGAAGCTGCTCACTCGGATCGCAGCGCTTGATAGGGATTGATGGAAGCTGCCCGCCGCGCCGGAAACCGGGCCGCGAGCAAGGCAACGAGTAGCAGCACGGCGGTTGTGGTGCCAAGGGCGACCGGATCCCAGGGCCGGATTCCGGCGAGCATGTTCGATAGCAGATGTCCGCACCAGATGACGCCGATCAGTCCGCCGGCAAGACCGACAGCGTAGAGCACAAGAGCGCGCAGGACAATCATCCGCACCACGTCGTCCTGTCTGGCGCCCAACGCCATCCGGACCGCGATATCGCGACTCCTCTGCGTCTTCCGAATCCCGCGAGTGTTCGCAATCACGCTCCTGGTTTCCGATTTACCGCGAGCCTCCTAAGACGTCTTTATATTATGATGTCTAGGTATGCAAAAACCTGACTCGCTTCAAGGCACGCTCGATCTTCTCGTTTTGAAAATTCTCTCGCGGCGGCCGGGTCTGCACGGATACGCCATCATGTCGGCGATCAACGACATGTCCGCCGACGTGCTCCGCGCCGAGGAGGGTTCGCTCTATCCGGCGCTGCACCGAATGGAGGAAGCGGGCTGGATTCGCGCTAAATGGATCACAAAAGACACCGGGCGGCGGGCGCGCATGTATGAACTGACGGCGGCGGGCAAGAAGCAACTTGCGGCCGAAGAGTCGCGATGGCAGGCGGTGACCTCGGCCGTGAATCGCGTTCTAAGGATGGCCTGACATGTCCTTGTGGTCGCGCATTGCAAATGTATTTCGCGGCGATCGTTTGAGCCGCGAGATCGACGAAGAGCTCGAGTCGCATATAGCAGAAGCGCTTGAGCAGGGCCGCGAGCCGGCCGAGGCCAGAAGAGCCTTCGGTTCCACGCTACGGCGTCGCGAAGAGAGCCGCGACATGCGAGTCGTCGTGTGGCTCGATTCGATTCGGGCCGATATCGTTTTCGGCTGGCGGCAGCTCATGAAGAAGAAAGCGACGTCGGCCGCGGCGATCTTGTCGCTGGCTCTCGCTATCGGGGCGTGTACGTCCGCGTTCCGGCTCATCGACGCACTGCTGCTGCGCCCTCTGCCGGTTGCTGAGCCGGAGCAGCTCTACGAGCTTTCCCGTCACGGAATCGGTTTTGATGGCAAACTCCAAACATTCGATGGCTGGGCCTATCCAGCATTCCGCCTGATGCGCGCCGCGGTGAAGGATCAAGCCGAGTTGCTGGCGATCTCCTATGCCGAGCGGATGGATGTGACCTATAAGTCCGATGAGGAGATGGAGAAAGCGTACGTGCAATACGTTTCAGGTTGGATGTTCGGATCGTTTGGGCTTCGGCCGACTTTGGGGCGGCTGCTCACCGAAAACGACGATCGACAGCCAAGGGCGCATCCTTACGCTGTGCTCTCTTACGATTATTGGATGCGGCGATTCGGACGGGACCCGAAAGTCGTCGGGCGCTCATTTCGCATGGGCGAGGACATTTACGAGATCGTCGGAGTCGGCCCAGAGCGCTTTACCGGCACGGAGACCGGTACCGTAACCGACATCTTCGTACCCACGATGATGCATCCCGCGGTGGTTCGTGATGACTCAACGTGGATTCGGACGCTGGCGCGGCTGAAGCCCGGTGTTGCCGTTGAGCCACTTCGCGCGAGACTGCATGCAATCTCTCGAGCATTCGAAGAGGAGAGGGCCAAGGGGTTCACCGGCATACGGAAAGAGAGTATTGATAGATTCATCAACCAGAGGCTATTGTTGGAGCCCGCGGCGGCAGGCGCTTCGGGCCTGCAGAACGATTACCGAAGGGCGCTCGGGGCGCTGGGTGTATTGGTGGGGCTGGTGCTGTTGATTGCGTGCGCGAACGTCGCCAATCTGATGATGGCTCAGGCGTCGGCGCGAGCGCGCGAGATGGCGTTGCGTGTCTCGATTGGTGCGGGACGATGGCGACTGGTGCAGCTGGTCCTGGTGGAAAGCGCGATGCTCGCGTTGCTTGCGGCCACGATCGGCGGGTTGTTCGCCTGGTGGTCCGCGCCGTTTGTCGTCAGCAGGATTAATCCGCCTGATAACCCGGCGCGACTGTTTCTTCCAGCGGACTGGCGGGTGTTGGGATTCGGCATGGTGTTGACGGTCGGCGTGACGCTTGTATTCGGCCTGGCGCCCGCGCTGCGCGCTTCGGCGGTCAAGCCGGTCAGCGCTCTCAAAGGCGGAGAAGACCCGCATTCCCGGCGGCGGTTGATGCATGCGTTGATCGCTGTGCAGGTCGCCTTCTGTTTTCTGGTGCTTTTCATCGCTGGCCTGTTCGGCGCCACGTTCGATCGGTTATCCAATCGGCCTATCGGCTTCTCTTCTGAACGGCTTCTCACGCTCGATACCGTCGCGCAGCGCGCTCAGCCGCCGGCGTTCTGGGATCAAGTGGCCGAACATCTACGCGCAGTGCCTGGTGTCGAGACGGTCGCTCTGGCGGGGTGGCCGCTCCTCGGCGGAGGTTCTTGGAACGGCTTCGTTTCGATAAACGGTGCGCCTCCCGGCCCCGTTCTGGCCTACTTTCTGAATGTCTCACCGGGTTGGATAGACGCAATGAAGATTCGCTTGATTGACGGAAGAGATTTCCGCACGAGCGATACGTCTCCTGGCGTGGCGATCATCAATGAAACCTTCGCGAGGCAATTCTTCAACGGCGAGAATCCAATTGGAAAGTCATTTGCGAAAGGGCCTGGTGGCTACCAAGTCGTGGGGCTGGTTCACGATGCTCCTTATCGCAGCCTGCGGGAGCCTATCTTGCCTGTGGCCTATGTTCCGTTTCTTACGATCGATGCGAATGGCGCGTTGCAGCCGCTACGCCAGGCGACTTTCATCGTGCGCACGTCCAGTTCGAACCCACTCGCGATGGCGTCCATCCTGCGCAGGGAAGTGCCGCGCGCGCGTCGCGAATTCCGCGTCAGCAACATCCGCACAGAGGCGGAGTTGGTACGCGCTCAAACTGTCCGCGAGCGGCTGCTGGCAATGCTGGCGCTGTTCTTCGCGGTCGTCGCGCTTTTGCTCGCGGGGGTCGGCCTGTATGGCGTACTTGACTACTCAGTGTTGCAGCAGCGGCGCGAAATCGGCATTCGCATGGCGATTGGTGCGCAAGCCCTAGATGTCGCGCGCCGAGTGACCGCGGACGTCTTCTCTATGGTGTTAGTGGGAGCACTCGCCGGCCTCGCGCTCGGTGTTTTTGCGGCGCGATACATCGAATCGCTGCTCTATCAGGTGAAGGCCACCGATCTGGCGATGCTGGCGTTTCCATCGCTGACCATTGTCGCGGCGGCTTTACTTGCTGCGCTGCCGCCAGTGATCCGCGCGGTGCGAATCGATCCGGTCACAATGCTGCGCACTGAATGACTCCTATGGTTGGAGGGTCAGGGTGGCTTTTCCGGCGGGACCGGCGTAAATCAGCTCGATCGAATGGATGCTCTGGGTCTTGCCCCGGTATTGGAAGAAAATCAATCCTGCCTCCGGAAGGGCGCGTTCTCCTTCCGGTAGCGAAGCTTTTTGAACGTATTGTGCCATCGCGCGCTGCAATTCTATCGGGACATGGACGGGCGGCGGGGGCGAGTTGGAATCACTTTGACCACCTGTGCCCAAGCTGGTTTTGGACTTCGGCTGCGCAGGGGCAGGGGGCGCCCATTGGGGATCTTTGAGGGAACTGAGCACGAACCCGTAAGGCTGGCTGGATAAGGGCGTCTTCTTCCCGTTGATGCGGAGAGAAAAATCGTCGACGGATAGCTTGATGCGCGCGTCTGGCGGGCCGAACAAACCAGTTTCGATCACGACGTAGTCGTCCGTTGAGAGCGGCCCTTCCGGCCTGGGAATCGAATGTCCCATGAACTCGGCCGCAATCGTCACGGAGCCTGCGTGCGCCTGGGCCTGATAATCGCTTGGAGCCGTTCTCGGCGGCATGCCCCTCGCTTCGTTGATTTGCGCATCCTTGCTTTCCGTGCTTTGCCCTTGTGCACACAGACAAAAGGTCGCGGCCAAAATACCGATCATCCATCCAGGGAAGCATGCAGGAGAAAGTCGCATTTCAGCTCAAAGTAGCATACGCGAACGTTTTAGGATTGAGGCATGGCAAGCGAAGCTGACCTTGAATCACGTCAACTCGGCGCGTCAGGACCGAAGGTTTCCGCCCTCGCGCTCGGGTGCATGGGAATGTCCGGAATGTATGGACAAGCCGATGAGGACGAGAGCATCGCGACAATTCACGAGGCCTTGGAGCGCGGCATCACACTACTCGATACCGGTGACTTCTATGGGCAGGGTCACAACGAGATGCTCATCGGGCGAGCGCTGAAAGCTCGCCGTGAGGAGGCATTACTGTCGGTGAAGTTCGGTGCTATGCGCGGGCCGGACGGTAGCTGGATCGGATACGATGCGCGACCGGCGGCGGTCAAGAATTTTCTCGCTTATACTTTGAACCGCCTGGGCGTGGATCACATCGACATCTATCGCCCAGCGCGGCTCGACCCTGGTGTCCCCATTGAGGAAACGGTGGGCGCTATAGCCGATATGATCAAGGTCGGCTATGTCCGATACATCGGGCTTTCGGAGGTCGGACCCGAAACCATCCGCCGTGCTCATGCGGCGCATCCCATCAGTGACTTGCAGATCGAGTACTCGGTTGTAAGCAGAGATCCTGAGGCAGAAATTTTCCCGGTTTTGAAAGAACTTGGAATTGGGGTCACTGCCTACGGTGTGCTTTCGCGAGGATTGTTAACTGGCTCCAAGCCGACAGGCAAAGGCGATTGGCGTGCTTATCTGCCGCGCTTTACCGGCGAGAACCTGGCACGCAATCAGCGGCTGATTAACGCGCTGAATACGATTGCAGCAGAAAAGGGAGCAACGGCATCGCAATTGTCAATCGCGTGGGTGTTAGCTAAGGGCAGAGACATCGTGCCCCTTATCGGCGCGCGCAAGAGAAGTCAACTCGAGGAATCTCTCGGCGCAATTGCGCTTGAATTGAGCGCGAGCGATTTGGCGCAAATTGAGGAGGCCGTTCCGCGCGATGCTGTGGCGGGCACACGTTACGGTGAGGATCAGATGAGAATGCTCGATAGCGAACTAACGCATTGATTGCGTCTTCCATGCATAGCGAGCCCGTCACCGGCCGGCTATCGTCGCGCTCCATTCATCAGGGCTTACGTCCCGAGCGTGCCGCGAGAAGAGCCAGTGATGACCTTCAAGGTCTTCGACTCCGTACTGCCGTTCGCCATAGACGGTTTCGTGCAAATCCTCTAGGATTTTGGCGCCTGCCGACTTCGCTCTTTCGAAGTGCGCATCAACATCGTCGACGAATACTGTCAGGCTCTGAGTTTCGTATCCGGCCTCTGAGGGACTGGCGCGCCCTGGTCTCGCGCTATTGAGCATTATCCAGGCATCGCCGAGGTGCATCTGGGCGCCTTCGACCCGACCGGCAGGTTCGCCATAACGGTAGTGCTCGGTAAAGCCGAATGTTTTCGTTAGCCAAACCAGCGCATCGGCAACATTCCGATACGTGATATGCGGCAGTACGACATCCGCTGGTACGGAGCGGTTTTTCAACATGAACACCTGTATAACATAGCTGAGAAGAATCACCGCACGCGATTTAACCGGGCCTTCGGAGTTTTGGCGGAGGATCTCTCGGAAGATGCATTCTGCCCACTGCCGGAAACGCGCTTGTCACCGACCCAATAGCGAGGACCGGGACCGAGCCGGCCGGCCCGATCGCCAGGGTTCGCAAATTGGCACTCCTGTAATGACAGGCAACCGCAACCAATGCATCGGGTGAGACCCGCCCGGAGGCGCTCGAGTTCGGCAATCCGCTCATCGATCCGCTTGGTCCAACTTCCGGAGATCTTCGCCCAGTCCGATTGTTCGGGCACACGATTTTCGGGTAACTTCGCGAGCTCCGCACCGACCTCCTCGAGCGTCAGACCCATTCGCTGCGCGAACACAATGAAGGCGATCCGGCGAAGGACGGCCCTCTGATAACGACGGTGACCCGAGCCCGCACGCTCAGATTTAATCAGCCCTCGTTCTTCATAGAACCGGAGCGCCGACGCGGCTACGCCACTTCGACGCGAGACCTCGGAGATTGTAAGCAGGCCGGACATGGCGAAGAGACAAGTAGAACTTTGTACTTGACTTAAAGTTCACTTTAACTTGTAGTCTGGAGATATGTCAAATGTTATTGCCTCTTGGGCAGGAAAAAGAATAGCGATTACGGGGGGAACTTCCGGTTTGGGCCTAGCCCTGGTCCGCGAACTGCTGGACCGCTCGGCGCAGGTTGCGTTCGTCGCGCGCAGGCGTGAGGGGGTGGAGCGTGTAATGCTGGAGCTCGCGGGCGCACACGGGGTTATCGGTGACGTGTCGAAGAAAGAAGATATTCACCCCATCGCCATGCAGGTCCTGGGCGCACTTGGAGGGCTCGATGTTCTGATCAACAACGCGTCGGATCTCGGGCCGACGCGGCTGGCGCTGTTGGCCGATACGGAGTGCGAAGACCTTGAGCGCGCACTCGCGACGAACGTGCTCGGCCCTTTTCGGTTGACGAAGGCGCTGCTTGGCTCCCTCGCCGCCTCCGCGCGAGAGGGTCGTGGAGCCGTCGTAGTGAATGTGTCAAGCGACGCCGCCATCAATCCTTACCCGCACTGGGGCGCTTACGGCGCAAGCAAGGCAGCACTACATCATTTGAGTCGCATTTGGGACGAAGAACTTAGGGCCGCGGGCGTCCGCGTTCTCTCGGTCGATCCAGGCGATATGGACACACCGTTGCACGCGGCTGCCGTGCCCGATGCGGATCGCTCCGTATTGAAGCGACCGGAGACTGCAGCGCGCGAACTTGCAGACATAATCGCTGCCGAGCTGTCGCGGCCGGCCCCGCATTCCGAGGCCATATTGCAGGAGGCGCTTGGATGATAGTCGCCAGTGTTCCAGTCCAGCGCCCGTCGAACGCGAAGCTACTGGTGGTTCACCGACGGGGTAACGTTGAGCACCGGCCGCGATCCGAATTCGTAAATCTCTTGCGTCCCGGTGATGTCGTGATCGCAAACGATGCTGCGACCTTGCCGGCGAGCCTTTCCGGACAGCATAGCCCTAGCGGTCGCCGTATCGAAGTACGTCTTGCCGGCCGTGACTCACTCGATGAGATCAGTCAGTTTTCTGCTGTCGTCTTCGGAGAGGGGGACTTTCGCACGCGCACCGAGGATCGGCCGACGCCACCAACATTGAATTCCGGCGACCGGCTGGAGTTAGGTCCGCTGCGAGCGACCGTCACGCGGCTGCTGAATCATCCGCGTTTCATTTCGCTGCGATTCGAGGGCTCACCAAGGGAGATCTGGAAACGTCTGGCACAGCACGGGCGGCCGATCCAATACGCACACGTTCCCACCCCGCTTGCGCTTGTGGGACACTTGGACGCCGATAGCCGGTCCGCCAGTCGCCTTCGAGCCGCCGTCAGCCAGTTTCGCCCTTGACTGGAGCATGCTCGCATTAATGGCCGCACGGAAAATCCGGTTTGGGACGATCACGCATGCAGCTGGGATCTCATCGACTGGGGATGCCGAACTGGATGCGCTCCTGCCTTTCGATGAGCCGTACCGGATTCCCCAATCGACTGCGCTGATCATAAAAGACGCTCAAGCGCGAAGCGCACGTATCATTGCGGTCGGTACGACGGTTGTCCGCGCGCTAGAGCACGCGGCCGCGATGTTTGACGGTGTGGTGCCGGCCGGCGAGCGGTTGGCGACGCAGCGGATCGGTGGGTCCAGCAGGCTCCGTATTGTGGATGCAATTCTCTCCGGCACGCACGAGCGGGGCACCAGTCATTACGAGCTGCTGCGCGCCTTCGTCGACGATGAAACGCTCCGCCGTATCAGCCAAGAACTGAACGCCCACGATTATCGCGCTCATGAATTTGGCGACTCAGTTTTCCTTGAGAGAGGACGAACTTGTCTTGAAAAAGCCATTCAGCTCGTTAAAGGAATCAGGCCGTCAAAGCCTCCAAAGCTTCCTTTTTCGGAGATCTCTCTGGCAGCTTCGATGAAGCCGGTCCATGCGCTGCGTGCTAAGGAAGAGCCAACGCTGATCCGCCTCACGCCCATTTCGGCTAAATCGGATACGCGCAAGCCTACATTTGAGCTCATGAGAATGTTGATTGGCTTGGGAGCGACCGCGGAGACGATTGCCTGCATCTCTTCGCGTTTCGTTATCCCTGGCGCATAAAGGACATCCGCACCAGCATTCGCGTAGGCTTGGAGACGGCGGACCGATTCCTTGAACGCGTCGGGATGATTTACCAGGTAGCACTCTGCTCGCGCGGTGAGTAGGACACCGGTTCCGGACTCGTCAATGGCTGTGCGGGCGGCCTTGATCCGATCCACTGCTGCAGAGAGTTCGTAAAGCGGCGTCGACTCGTCTCCGGTTGCATCCTCTATGGAAAGGCCAGCAACTCCGATGGCCGCACATGCTGTGACATTCTGCGCTACGTGTTCGGGATCGTCTGCATAACCCGAGCCAAAATCGGCATTCACGGGCAGATCCGTCGCGGCAACGATCTCAGCGATGTGGGCCAGCATCTCATCTCGACCCACGGCCCAAGCGGCATCTGGTTGCCCTCGTGAAAAAGCAAAACCGGCACTGGTGGTTGCCAAGGCTCGGAATCCGAGGTGCTGCAGATACTTTGCCGTGCCCACGTTCCAAGGATTCGGAATCACGAAACATCCGCTTGCGTGAAGCTGGCGAAATGCGGCGTGATGCGCGTTTACGGAAGGCATGCAACTCAGTTTATCCCGCAGGTCTGGTGCTGGCGCTCGGCCTGGTGATCGCGTTCGCGAGCACCGCGTTTTTGGCGAGGCTGGAGCGGAACTCCGAAAAGCAAAAGGCCCGCGCCGAACAGGCCGAAAACGAGCTGCGGCGGCTGTCGAATCAGCTTGTACGGGTGCAGGAAGATGAGCGCTTTCGCCGTACCTTGAAATCAAATGAAACTTCACTTCCTCGCGATGTCAACCGTTCTGATCACATCTACTGCAGCCCCAATATTCGCCGATACGACAAGTGAGCGTCTCCGGGAGTCGGCAATTGTGCTCCGGGAGGTATTAACCGCTCCCGACCAGAGGATCCCGCAAGATCTTCTGGATCAGGCAAACTGCCTTGTCGTAATTCCGGGTCTTAAGAAAGGCGCATTTCTTTTCGGAGGTAAGTATGGACGAGGGTATGCCGTATGCCGGCATGAGCGGCGCAACGGCTGGGGAGCGCCAGCGGCGGTGCGCATAGAAGGAGGCAGTTTCGGATTCCAAATAGGCGGTTCTGAAACGGATGTGGTGTTGTTGGTCATGAACAAACGTGGCATGGACAAACTGCTGGAAAGCAAATTCACGCTGGGTGGAGCTGCCGAAGTGGCTGCAGGCCCGGTGGGAAGAAGCAGCACGGCGGAAACCGACGCAAAAATGACGGCGAAAATACTCTCGTATTCCCGTTCTCGCGGTGTTTTTGCCGGGGTTTCGTTACAAGGGGCAACACTCCGCGAAGAGTTGCATGAAAATCGGCGCTTGTATGGCCGCAGCTATTCCAACCGCACCATACTCCGCGGCGATGTTCAGAGTCCGCCAGCCGCAACGGAACTCGTGTCGGTCCTCAATCGATACTCCCGTCGCGAAGCGGGCGAATAAAGCTGAAAGTACTCATCGCGGATGACCACGGTGTTGTGCGCAAGGGTTTGCGCCTGCTGCTCGAGCAATACCCTGAAGTGGAGGTTGTGGGCGAAGCCGCTAATGGGAGAGAGGTCGTCCGGCTTGCAACGGAATTAGCGCCGGATATCGTTCTGATGGATGTCGCGATGCCGCTCCTGAACGGTATTGACGCGGCGGAACAGATCCGTAAGGCCGGCAATCAGACCGGCATCATTATGTTAACGATGCACGCGGACGAAGGCTACGTCTTACGTGCCCTGAACGCTGGGGTTAAAGGTTATCTGCTGAAAGAATCGGCTGAAGATGACCTGCTTCGCGCCGTTACAGCCGTGTCGCAGGGTAAGCCGTTCTTCAGTCCGGCCATTACCGAAACACTGCTGGAGGATTACATGCGAGTCCTTAAACAAGAAGGGCTTTCCGATAGTTTTGAGCTACTGACCACTCGCGAGAAGGAAGTGCTTCAGCTTCTGGCGGAAGGTAAGACGAATAAGGAAGTTGCGGCACTATTAGATGTGAGCGTATACACCGTCGAGAGCCACCGCACGAACCTCATGCAAAAATTGAATCTCCACAACACGGCCGAGATCGTGTTGTACGCCGTTCGTAAGAATCTCGTTCGTTAGCCAAGGAGACTTTTTTTCTTGCTCCTTGCACGTGCAGCTCTTATGGTCCTGCTAGCGATATTGTTCCGCACGTGCTGCGGTGGCCACCGATCAAAGACGCTACGCGCCGACAGCCGAGCAGATCATCACAGAAGTCGTGAAAAGGTCGGAGCAGCAGCAATCCTATCTGCGCGCGATACTCGGTGACGCGCCGCTACACAGTCCGGAACCGGCGCTTGAATGGCAACGCGAGCATGATTGTGCTGGTGACCTACCGTCAGGGCCATGGCAAACAGTTCTCGATTTTGCGGACAGAAGGGACTTCGGGAGTAGCGCGACGTGCGCTGATGAGCCTGATGAAGGAGGAAGAGATCGCCAGTAAGAGCGGCTTTCCCTGGAACGAAATCAACCCATCGAATTACCGTTTCATGCTCGCCGGTATTGACGTCCGGGATGGGCAACGATGCTATCGCGTGAAACTGATACCGCGTCAGAAAAGTAAGCTGCTCGTGGAGGGCGATCTGTGGGTAAACATCGAAAACCTCGCCGTCGTCTGCCTGGAAGGCCGCCTGGCGAAAAGCCCTTCGTTTTGGGTTAGCCGCCCCTATGTAGAGCAGCACTTTCAAAAAGTGCATGGTTTCTGGATGCCTTCGTACAACCGTTCAACTGCTCAGGTGAGGCTCGCCGGTGAGACCGAGCTGATCATCAACTACTGGAACTACCGGTTCGAGTAGCGGGACCCGGCTAGGCTTCGTATCGAAGCGCAGAACTCGGCTTCAAATCTCCAGCGCGGCGCGCCGGCCACCATGCGGCCAACAAAGCCACGACGGAAAGGACGGCGACCACGGCGATGAGTGAGATCGCGTCAAAAGACGCCGCCGCAAACACTTGGAAGCGGACGATTCGTTCGAGTGCGAGACTGCCGCAGAGACCGATGCAAAGTCCAAGCGCAGTGACACTTGCGGCCATGCGAAGCACCAGGATCAGAATGTCGGCTCGCTTCGCGCCTAGGGCGACCCGTATGCTCAGCTCATGCATTCTCTGCGTCACGTCGTAAGAAATGATGCTGTAGATCCCGATTGCCGCGAGCGCTAGCCCCAGTGTGGCGAAACAGGCAAACAGGGCCATGTTGAAGCGCGGCTGCATAGTCTCAAAGCCGAGAATCTCTTTGAGCGTAATGGAGCGCCCGAGTGGAACCTGACTGCCTAATGCGTAGATGCGCTGGCGCACCGCGTTCAAAATGGAAGATGGATCGCCAAACGTCCGGACAGCGAGCAGACGAGATGGCGGCGCCATGAGTGTGTATGGAACGAAAACGGCGGGCTGTGTGGCATCACGCAAACCGGCGTTCCTGGTATCGGCAACGATACCCACGACGATGACGTCCGGACTGCTGCCGGGCGGCACCAGCTGGGAGACAGATGCCGGCTTCGCCAGGAGATCAACCGTCAGCCTGGCGCCGATGGGATCAACCCCGGTGTTCCAGAGCTTCGCAGCTGTTTCGTTGATGAGGGCCAGATGGGCGCCTTTCTCCACCTCCTGGACAGTGAATCCCCGGCCATGCTTCAACGCGATACCAAGAGCTCGTGGGTAGTCGCTGCTGATCAGCCCTAGGAGGATGCGGCGATCCGGATCAGGATGTTGGCCGGGGATAACGTAGGGCGATTGCGCTCCGCCGAACGGCATGCCCCCGTTTCCGATGGCCGCTGCCTGAACGCCGGGAAGAGCTTTGACTGTTTCGAGCAGAGTGCGATCGAAGGTGTTGCGTTGTTCCAGGGTCGGATATTGCTTGGGTGGAAGCGGCACTTCCATGAGCAGCGCCTTTTCCGGCTGAAAACCGGGATCGGTGAAGAGCAGATGCGCAAAGCTGCGAATCGCGAGACTAGCGCCGGCAAGAAGGATCACGGACAGCGCCACTTCGGCGGTGACGAGCCAGCGACGCGTGGCCTGCCCGTGGACACTTCCGACCGATCCTCGGGCTCCGTCCTTCAAGGCGTCGGCCAAGTTGGGGCGGGAGCAGCGAAGCGCCGGCGTCAGACCAAAAAGAATGCCGGTCAAAACCGATGTGGCAAGAGAGAACAAGAGAACATAAGCGTTCACAGTGATTCGCGCTTCATTGGGAACGTTGTCGGCCGGCATCAGCGCGACGATGGCACGAGTGGCTCCCACGGCGAAGAGTAAACCGAGCGCTCCGCCCAATATGGACAAGAGAACGCTCTCGGTTAATAGCTGCCTGATCAGACGCGGACGGCTTGCGCCCAGGGAGAGGCGAACGGCAATTTCGCGCGCCCTGGTGGTGGTGCGCGCGAGCTGAAGATTGGCAACGTTGACGCACGCGATGAGCAAGAGCAAGCCAACAGCCGCAAGGAGCAGGTGCAAGCTGGAAGTCATTTCGCCGCTGGCGCTGGTGATATCCATGTAATTCAAGAGCTGCGTGCGAAAACCGTTGCGGGGGAAGTGTTGCGGGTTTTCGGCGGCCAGATGCAAATTGAATTGCTGCAGTTGCTGCTCGGCAACTTCTTTGGTGATGCCCGCACGCAGCCGGAAAATGGCGTTGATGGGCTGCGGATCGGCCAGATTCATGGGAAGCGGCAACCAGAATGCGTCGTCCGTGAACCATCCAAACCTGGGAGGCATTACTCCGATAACGGTGTGCGGGACGTCGTTAAGGACAAGCCTTTTACCGATGGCATCGGCATTACCGTTAAAGACGCGCTGCCAAAACCGATAGGTCAATACGACGACAGGGTGGGCGTCACCGGATGAGTCGACGTCAAACGGCTGGATGGTTCGGCCGATCACTGGCTTGACACCGAGGAAGTTGAAGGCGCCGCCGGTTACTTGTACGCCAAAGAAGTTTTGGGGACCGTTCTCGCCTTGTAATAGCACTCGCTCCGGCAGTGTCGCCATGGCATCAGCAATCACGGGCAAGCTTCGCAATTGTAGAAATTCTCGCGGAGTGTATGGATGCCATCCATGCGGCGTCTCTTTCGGAGTCAGAACCGCCGGCGCCCAGATCTGATCAGGGTGGGCGTAGGGATACGGCGCGATCAGAACGCCGTAAACAACACTGAATAGCGCGGTACTGGCGCCGATGCCCAACATCAAGGAGAGAACCGCCACGGATGTGAACGCGGGGCTTTTGGCTAAACCTCGTAGAGCGTAACGCAGATCTTGGAAAAATCGTTCCAACCAGAGCCAGCCCCAAATTTCGCGAGACTGCTCGGCCGCGAGGGAAGCGTTGCCGAACTTTCGGAGTGCGGCGTAGCGCGCTTCCTCCGGAGACATGCCGGCATCGATATTCTGCTGCGCTTCGAACTCGATGTGCCTTTGCATTTCATCGCGCAAGTGATCGCTGCGGCGCCTCCACCAGTTCATGTCAAGAAGTCCTTTCGCTAAACGAGCTCGTCTGACGGGGGAGCGAGAATGCGCCCCATTGCTTGCGAAAGCCGCTGCCAATTTGACGTTTCCACGAAGAGCTTCTTGCGCCCCCTGGCGGTGAGCCGGTAGAAGCGCGCTCTACGGTTGTTTTCGGAGACTCCGTCTTCGGCGACGATCAGCCGCTGTTTCAGCAGCCGCTGCAAGGCTGGATAAAGGGAGCCGTGGCCGACCTGCAATATCTCGTCCGATCGCCGCTCGATCGATTGGGCAATCGCGTGCCCATGAGCACGGTCATGAGCGAGAGTCTGCAGGATCAACAGATCGAGTGTCCCCTGCAGCAGCTCCAACCGGTTATCACGATCTCTAGTCGTCATTCGACCTAACATAGAATGTTTTCTGGTCGAATGTCAAGGGGAGGGCGCACTTGCCCCGTGGTGCGTCCCTTGAGCCTGGAATGTTTTGTTTTTTAGGCCGCTTCTGAGCGGTCTTTTTGCCGAACGAACTCGGATTTCGGATGACGCGGCGCTCGATTCAGGAGCGCGTTTCAGCGATTCGCCGGGTTCCTGCGGAACGAACCCAGATTTTGCGGCGGCGCGGTTGGCGCTCTGCGAAACGAACCCACGTGCCCGCTCTTTCTTCATTTTCATGAGCGTACTGAGTGCTTTATGGAAGGCGCGTTCGTGGGTGGTGTGATAGCGCATATATAAGGATAGGCGTTTGTCATCGACGGCTTCCTCAGTGAAGCATTCGTTCTGAAGGCGGAGAGCGCGTTGCGCAAGCCAGTAGGATTGTGCCATTTCGTTGACCAACAGCTCTTCGGTCGCGGCGGCGGGTTGATGTTCGTCCAGGAGCGCGGTGAGAAGAGATTCGAAGGCCGAGGAATCTTCGCCGGGGATGATGACTTCGCCCGAGGCGAGTCCGTGCTTGAGGGAATTGCGAGACGAAGCCAGTTTTCCGGTAGAGGTGCGAGGGCCGGTAGAGTGTTGAGCGTTTTGGCGATTGGTTTCTGCCTTGTATTCGGCCTTTAGCTTGTCGAATAACGCGCGCTCGTCCGCTGTCGGGGTATGGAGCTCGAGCGCGGAAGCCGGCGATTGCGGAACGAACCCGGAGTTTGTGAACGCTCCCTCACGATCGCGGTTCTGATCGAGACGATGGGCCGCCATCTTGATAGCGACTTCGCGGTCAATCGAAGCAAAGGTGGCGCGGGCGCGGGCGATGAGTTCGGGGGAGAATTCTTCTTCGAGCGTGAGATCGTCATCCAGCTCGAGACCAGCCTGTTTGTTGCGTCTGATTTCGGCTTTCTTGGCTTTGCGCTCGGCGGCGCGGCGCTCGGTTCGAGCTTGTCGAGGTGTCATACGGTGCTCCTTCTGAACAAATGAAAAAGGCAAGAGACGGCGGTTAGACCGTTCTTGCCGGTTTGAGGGTAGCAGGCGAGAGCCAAGCGGAAGGGCCGCCCTGGGGCAAGCATCGGCTGTAAGTGGATGAAAGAGAAGAAGGGAAGTTATGCGGAATTATTTTGCCGGCGTGTGATCGGTCTAATACACGTCGAGGTCATGTGCGGAAACCACCGCGCCCGCATAGTGCTCTCGCACCAGCCGCAAGAGTTCTCCTTCCGGCACATTATGGAAAACCTGGTGATAGAGCACCAGGAGCTTCGGCTTGGCTCGCGAGGCGATCGCCGCCAGTTCCTCCGTCGAAGTATGAAAGGCGGCGAAAATAGGCTTTTGAGGGAGCATCCGGCCCTGTGGGGACCTGAGGGTAAACCTCATGTAGCAGCACATCGCAGCCGCTACACGCGGTCACGACGGCGTCGGTAGGCGCGGTGTCACCAGAGATGACGATCGTGCGGCCTGGGGTTTCGAAGCGGTAGCCGAAGGCCTCGTCCCAGGAACCGTGTTTCACAAGGAAGGCCTTCACGGTGACGTTGTCGTCTTTGTAAACCACGCCGGGCTGGATTTCGTGCACATCCACGACGTAGCCGGTCGTATTGGCATGTTCCAAGCCTTTGGTGCGCACGTCAATATCTTTATTCCAGGCGGCGAGGATGTGATTCGTCATTTCCTGCAGGCCGCGCGGACCGTAGGCAGACAAGTGTTGCGAACGGCCAAGGACCCACGGGCTGAAGATCAGGTCAGGATAGCCAAGAGTGTGGTCCGAGTGCAGGTGGGTGATGAAGACGGTCTTCAGATCCTTCATCGCCAAGCCGGGAACTCCGGCACGGGTGGCCGCTGCGGCGCGCCGCACGATGCCCGGACCACAATCCACGAGATAGCTGTGGCCATTGACGATAACAGCGACTGCGGGACCGGAGCGATCTGGGTCAGCATTGGGCGTGCCGGAGCCGAGGACGACGACCTGGGCGGTAGAACGCACAGCCTGAGCAAAGAGCATGGGGCAGCATAGGAAAGAGATCAACAGAGCGCGACTTTGTTATCGGTGTAGCGCAGTGTACATCATGTTCGGGGCTGTATGCATCCTCTGTCGCTTGCCTTGGAGAGTTACTTTCCTCTTCTGCTCACCACGTGCCGACAGCCGGGCGATAGAGTTGGTAAGAGCGTTTATGGGGAGCATCCCGAACCTTTTCGCGCGATGTTCGGGTACAATCAGCGGTACTTATTAGGAGCACACTCTAGCTGTTTGCAGACCCGTTCGGCCTATCGTTTGCAGGTGTTCACCACCGGAAGCGTATAGGCCTGAATGGATGATGTGCTCTTTTCATAAGGCGCAGTAGCCAGTCTGCCCTCTCATGACAGAACGTAAACCGGGTCGCGTTCAAAGCTATTCGGCGGTTGAGCTCGATAATCACCGGCCTCGAACCCGTAATGAACCCGAGCTTTTTCGATCCATGTGCTAACGATCCGTGAAAAGCCGCCGATGGCGAAAGAGGGAATACGAGTTCAGAATCCTCGGTATCGAGGTAAAAGTGAATAGGGAAAAACGCTGGGTTATCACCGGTGACAAAGAATCTCGATGGAGGGGCCTTGATGATCATCCAGTTCATGGCTAGAATCGCTTCCACTATTAACGGCGTAGGCAAGGGGTTGCGGATCCTCTGAATCAGCTGGGCTGGGGGCTCCGTCTTAAATCTCTGCAGAGTGGGAACCAGTTCGGTCGCAATCCTCCGCTCGATATCGAACGGTGCAGTTCCGCGCGCTAGCTCAGTATTACTGAACTCCTGGGCGACCACCACTCCGGTTTGTTCGATGACAGAGGGCAGCAGCTGCAACGCGTGCTCTCGCCGCGCGGGTATACGTAGCAACATCGCTGCAACGTACTCAGCGAAATGTACGCGCCTCTGCCTCGGAGATCGGATTGCGCTCTAGCAACTGCAACATCACGCGGTTACCGGGTATCTCGATCTTCTCGTTTAGTTGACGTTCGATATCGGGTTCATAAAACCCACGCTTTTGAGCCACGTCCTTGATTGGAACCTGACGGATGGTGCTTGTCTGTTTGTCGGCCTGCCATATGTAGCGAGGCCGATCATGCACTTCGAATCGGCGAAGATACGACTGAGGAAGGTAGTGCTGACCCATGTCTCATAGCATGGTCTAGTGTGCCAAGGCTTGCAGGACGCATTCACAAGTATGTCGACGATCTCTGCGACAGTTCAAATGTCCCTGTGGCGTTTGTCGTTGCTTATCGCCGGTGCTAGCCTCGATGCTCGGGCTGACTCAGCTGATCGCAAGCGCAAGCTTGCCCAGAGGGTGTGATCGCGAATCAAAGAATTCCAGATGAAAATCCGGGAACTTGGCGCTCCATTCGATCTTGAGTTGCGGAATATCAGCGCCGGGCTCTGGGTAAATCGCAATACCTAGGGTCCGATTCGGACCTTTGCGCCGCTTGAAATACTGAACATCGCGCTCGTGCTTTTCGGCGGCCGCCCGAGTTTTGAAGGTTCCGAGACTCTTGCGCTTTCTTGTCTTGGGATCTTTTTTCTTTGAGTACAATCGGTACTCGCCACTTTGCAATTTCCGGATCATATGATTTCCAACTATGGCTATCAAAAGTGCAGCGTCTCGGCAACAGGTTGAACTTCTCAGTTTGTCGGCAACTATTCCTATCCAAGGCCCACCTACCCTCGGGTACACGGAAATTGAGCTGTGCCGGATAGGGAACGAGAAGGGCCGGCTTCTCACCGAGAACTTACAGGCGGACACTTTCGAGCAAGTTGCGGGCCCAGGGAGGCAGTCCGCTGGCGTTGCTTACAATGCTGCCGGATCGAATTTCGAGTATTAGCCTCGGCTCGGGACCTGAGTTGTCATAGATGATTGTTTCATTTACGATGTTCACGACTTGCTTGAGATTTGAAAGACTTCTGGCATAACGCCGGCGCACATCGTCATCGGGAACATTGTGACCACCTTGAGCCACGCGCTCGTGAACGCGCTGGATACTTTGCTCGGGGTTGTCAACACAGATATAGACCAAACGTACGAAGAAGCGTCGGGCCAGAGCTTGCTTTATGACACTCGTTGTCCAGCTTCCCGACAGTGTGGTCTCGATGGCGAAGTTCTGGCCGGAACCGAGGTATTCTTTCGTTCGGCGAAGGACCTCCCGACCTGCGGTCATTGCTGCGAGCCGAGGATCGCTCACATGCATTCGGCTTGCGATCGCGTCTGCCTCTAGTAAGTGGTCCCGGCCAGCGAAATCGACGCGCTGGATGATGCTGCTCTTGCCCGAGCCGTTTGGCCCCGCAAAGATCGTAAGAACTGGCACCCGTCAGGCCGCTGTTTCGTCCAGTTCCCTCAGCACTTCGTAATTTCGATCGCCCGGGGCGCCGTCAAGGAAACGGATCTCATACTTTCGACCGCCCGGATGCTCCATGATGTCCAGGTTTCGCCTGGTGTCTCGATAAAAAACCGGAACCCCCGCCTGAAGAGTTTCGAGTCTCGCTCGAGCGCCGGCTAACCGAATCGCGACTTTAAATTCCTCGTCGAAGAACTGACCGCTTCCCATAGGTCGATCATAGATGACTCCCGCCAAGCCAGCCAGGGTCCGGCGAAATTGTGCGGGATTATTTTGCCGGCGTGTGATTGATCTAATACACGTCGAGGTCATGTGCGGAAACCACCGCGCCGGCATAGTGCTCTCGCACCAGCCGCAAGAGTTCTCCTTCCGGCACATTATGGAAAACCTGGTGATAGAGCACCAGGAGCTTCGGCTTAGCTCGCGAGGCGATCGCCGCCAGTTCCTCCGTCGAAGTATGAAAAGCGGCGAAATAGGCTTTTGAGGGAGCATCCGGCCCCGTGGGGACCAGGGGGTAAACCTCGTGTAGCAGCACATCGCAGCCGCTGCACGCGGTCACGACGGCGTCGGTAGGCGCAGTGTCACCTGAGATGACGATGGTGCGGCCTGGGGCTTCGAAGCGGTAGCCGAAGGCCTCGTCCCAGGAACCGTGTTTCACAAGGAAGGCCTTCACGGTGACGTTGTCGTCTTTGTAAACCACGCCGGGCTGGATTTCGTGCACATCCACGACGTAGCCGGTCGTATTGGCGTGTTCCAAGCCTTTGGTGCGCACGTCAATATCTTTATTCCAGGCGGCGAGGATGTGATTCGTCATTTCCTGCAGGCCGTGCGGACCGTAAGCAGACAAGTGTTGCGAGCGGCCAAGGACCCACGGGCTGAAGATGAGGTCAGGATAGCCAAGAGTGTGGTCCGAGTGCAGGTGGGTGATGAAGACGGTCTTCAGATCCTTCATGGCCAAGCCGGGAACTCCGGCACGGGTAGCCGCTGCAGCGCGCCGCACAATGCCCGGACCACAATCCACGAGATAGCTGTGGCCGTTGACGATAACAGCGGCCGCGGGACCGGAGCGATCTGGGTCAGCATTGGGCGTGCCGGAGCCGAGGACGACGACCTGGGCGGTGGAACGGACAGCCTGAGCGAGGAGCATGGGGCAGCATAGAAAAGAGATCAGCAGAACGCGCATTTGTTATCGGTGTAGCGCAGTGTACATCATGTTGGGAGCTGTATGGCGGTCATAGCGTTTATCGTTCCCTATCTTCGGAAGATTTCGGATGTGCCTGGTTCGAAATGAGTTTGCCTAAGTTTCAAGAACCAGAAGGAACAATAGCGCGTATCTCGACCAAGTGGCGCCTTTACCTGTCACAAGCCGGCTTCGCGGGATTGATTCGGTTCAGCTTCCGGCCAGCGACCTTATGTCAGGAGCCCTTACCACTCCGATGGATACCATTGGCGGCTTCGTCGGTTGTCACGCGAGCCGCAATAACTCGAATCATCACTTCATCAGCTTTCGGTTTCGGGGCCGGAATCTGCGTTTGAATCCGCGCTAAGACATGCGCTCCTTGGGTTGAAACCAAGTTTGCTTACTCCGGTCCGCGAAACCACGTCTCGTTGATCAAGAGAGGCAGATCATGCACCCAATCGTCTTTACCAACTCCGCCTGGATAGATGACGTGCGCGAGGTTATCTTTGCTGTAGGCGAGGACAAAATTGGCGTGCGCCACTGCGTAATTGCCGTTTGCCTGCGCCGTTCTTGTGGCCAGAGGAACGCCCGCGGCCCGCTCGACCGCTGCGATGGCCTGTTCCGTCCCGGTGAGGCCGATAAAACGTCGATCAAAGAGATCCAGCCAGCGGCGCACCACGGCCGGAGAATCGCGGCGCGGATCGGTGGTGATGAAGACCAGCTTGACCTGATCCGCAATGCCGGCCGGCATTTTCTTCAGCGCAGCGCCCAAATTGGTCATGTGCATCGGGCACTGATCGGGGCAATTCGTGTAACCGAAGAACAGAAGCGTGACATATCCCTCGGTCCTCTGTCTGAAATCGAAGGGACGGCCGGAAGTATCTCCGAGGACGAATTTCGGCTTCAGAAGAGGCGGCGTGACTAAGCCGCCTCGGTAATTGGCGCTGTTGCCCTGCTGAGCCAGCACCACAGGTGCGAAGATCAGGAGGAAAGAGAAGAATCGTAGCTTCATCGGAAATCCCTACGGCGAACGATGACGGTCCCTATCATGCCGAGCTCATCATGAAGGGCGCAGATGTAATTGAATGTGCCTGGCACGGTAAAGGTCACGCGGAATCGGGTAAAGTCGAGAGGAGCCTGAGGCTGTCCCACCGTTTCCTGGTTTGGCGCACCGACATTTCCCGAGTTGATGCTGTCGTCCGGTGAACTAATCACCGCGTGCCTGACCCCATCTGAATCCAAGGTCACTCCGGGTGACGGAGGCATAACGTTTTGAGGCTCCGTCCCAAAGGTGACGGTGTGAAACACGGGCGTGGACAGATTTGTCCATTCGACCGTGTCGCCGACATGGACGACCGTTCGGGCGCCAAGGAAGCGCATCACTGAGGTGGTGAGCGAGCCTCCTCCGTTGGCCAGGATCGCAGAGATACCGGCCGTTACTTCGTGCCGGGAGCGTTGTTCACTCTCCTCGTTTCCCCGGCCCTCGAGGGCGGCGGCATCGGTAAGCAATTCCCTTCGAGAACTATCTGCCTGCCGATCATAGAAGTCTTGGCCGTGGGGGAGCGTCTGCGACAGAGGGAGAACATGAATCGCGCCGGTCATTCTGGTATGCACCAGGCACACGAGTTTGAAATTTCCGGCGACCGGGAAATTAACGGTATAGGTCTGCCCCGTCGTTAAGATGTCGGAACTCAGGCACGCGGAGCCATCGAAGCTGGATCCATCGGGCGTGGTGCCCGGACACCCCACAAAAACACGACCATTGATACCGACGAGAGAAAAAGCGGGCGGTCGTATCTGGCCAGTTGTTAAGAACGATACCGTATGGACCTCATCAGTCGAGAAGGTCCACCGGATGCTGTCCCCGGCGTAAATCCAAAACTCGTTCGGCAAAAAGGCCAGAGCCTGGTTTCCCGCATCGGCGCTCTGCGCACCGGCGCTGGCCTGCCATTCCGTGCCTGCGGCCTGCCACGCGGAGGCAGAAAGCGCTGTGGTGACTCCGGCCAAAAGCGCCGCTATTACCAACGAAGCGGCTCGTCCCGATCTGTTTTTAAGCAGCTCTTGCATCGGCATTCCCTCCTCGTCATGCAGATTGTGAGACAGATTGGCATTGGCTGCCGAGAAAGGTCAATCCAAGCGTGATCCCTTTTGTGTTCCCCTGCTATTCCCGCCTAAGCCGCCGGAAAGCAGCAGCCTTATCGAGACGTGTGAAAAAATGTATACTCGATCAACGAGGAGCGAGTATGTCCGGGAATGGCCGCCCGATCCGCTTTGGTGTGTTTGAAGTCGACCCGCACACGGGCGAACTGCACAAGCAGGGTCTGAGAATCAAACTCCGGGACCAGCCTTTCCAAATCCTCCTGCTCCTGCTGGCACACCCAGGCGAAGTAGTATCTCGCGACGAACTCCAAAAACAGCTCTGGCCGGCCGACACGTTTGTCGATTTCGATCACGGTCTGAACAAGGCGGTCAATCACCTCCGCGACGCCTTGGGTGACTCGGCGGAAAGCCCCTGCTTCGTCGAAACGTTACCGAAGCGCGGCTATCGGTTCATCGCGCCAGTCGATGCCGGCCACCCCAACGGCCACCCAATCGAACCAACCCCGGAAACACAGCACGCACTCGCCGAACAGCCGGAGCGTGGGGCGCACGACCAGCCACCTGGCGCGCTTCGGGCAACCCACGGCTTAAAGCTGAATTGGGCTGGGCTTCCGTGGATGATCGCGGGTCTTTCGTCGGTACTGGCGGTAATCTCGGTGGCGCTGCTATGGCGCGCCACGCTGCCGGCGGATCGGCCCTCGGATCGGCAAATGATGCGCTTCAGCATTGACCTGGGGCCCGAAGCAATCCAGGGACGGGCAGAGAGCGGTGAATTTTTCAAACCGGTAATCTCGCCCGACGGAACGCGTTTAGTTTTCCCCGCGAAGGCGGCGGATGGCAGTGAGCAACTGGCAGTGCGCCGCCTCGACCAGTCCACAGTCACAATGCTCGTGGGCACCGAAGGAGCGGTGGATCCCTTCTTTTCTGCGGATGGCCAGTGGATCGGATTCTTCGCCGGAAAGAAGTTGAAGAAGATTCCCCTACAGGGTGGCGGGGTCGTTTCGTTGTGCGATACGGCCAGCCTGGAGCGCGGCGCCTCCTGGGGAGAGGATGGCACGATCATTGGCAGTCTGGATGGCTACCATCTGTTCCGCGTGCCTGCGATCGGGGGCGAACCGCAGGTCATCGGCAAGCCGGAGGAGCACGGCGAGCGGACCTGGCGTTGGCCGCAGGTTCTGCCCGGCGGTGAGAACGTTTTATTCACCGGCGCTGTCGCAGCTTCCGCCGCTGCTTTTAATAGCGCCAACATCGAAGTCCTTTCGCTCAAGTCGGGACAGGTCAAGGTGGTTCGGCGCGGCGGTTCCTTTGGGCGCTATCTGCCAAGCGGCCACCTCATCTATTTTCGTCAGGGAACGCTTTATGGCGTGTCGTTCGATCTCGGGCGACTGGAGACACACGGTGCGCCGGTGCCCTTGCTTGAAGATATCGCCGATTCGGAAGGCTTCTGGCTTGGCCGGGTCTCTTTTTCCCGGACCGGGATTCTGCTATACGCAAGCGCGGCGACGAGAGTTGCCCCAATAGCCTGGCTGGATAGCGCCGGAAAGTCACAGCCGGTTGTAAGCCCATCCATCAGCGTATCGCGGCAGGCGGAGACGCCTCGCCTTTCGCCGGACGGCAACCGGCTGGCGCTGGCGGTCGCGGGAGATCTCTACGTTCACGACCTCCAACGCGGCACGGCAACCAAGCTGACCTTCGATGCTGCTATGAATCGGCGTCCGGTCTGGACGCCGGACGGACAGCACATTGTTTACGGCTCGGATGTTCCCGCGAGCGACGGTGAATTCGGCATCTGGCGGATCCGCAGCGATGGTGCCGGCCAGCCTGAGAGGTTGTTCGGCGAGAGAACTCCTCTTCAAGTGTTTTCGATTTCCCCTGATGGCCGCACCCTAGCTTTTCTTCGGACGGGAAAGGATAAGGGGTTTGAGATTTGGATGCTCCCGCTGAATTTGAACGATCCGGACCATCCCAAATCGGGGAGGCCCGAGCCATTCGCGCGCGAATCCCTCAGCCAGGTAGACCCGGCCTTTTCACCCGACGGGCGTTGGATCGCATACGTATCCACCAGCGGCGCGGGAAACGGAGGCCAGATTTCTGTGCGCCCGTTTCCGTCCCCGCCTTCAGCTGGCCGGTGGCAAGTATCGGAATCGGAAAGCGGCGCAAAGTTCCCCGTATGGTCGCGCAATCGCAGGGAACTGTTCTATTTGAATTCCGACAACCGCATCATGGTCGCCCGCTACACGGCCAACGAGCACTTCTTCGTCCCGGAGAAACCCCGGCAGTGGTCGCCCGCTCCGCTGTTCCGGCCAGGTAACAACTCATTATGGAATCTGGACATCGCACCGGACGGCCGGCGCTTTATAGTGCTCGCTCCGCCTGAATCCAGGAGCGCGGAGCCGACTACGGTCCACGCAATCATCCTGCTGAACTTCTTCGACGAACTGCGCCGCCGTCTGCCGGCAACCTGAGCCGAGCCGACACCGCAGGAACGCTAAAGTTTGTCCGATCAAGACGTGGTGGGGAATGATCAAGGGCGATGTGGAAGCATGCGTCAGGTCAGTCCGTAAAGGCCCCTCCAACCCGTGATCAAATGCACCCGGACATACAGTCGGCGTGTCGTAGAAGTGCCTTCCAAGATACACCCTGTATGTCGGCATCGCGACTCGAATGTGCCGCGGCGACAGGCATCGACCGGGAATACCATCCGTCGCGTTCAGTCACGGCCAGCGGAACGTCACCGGCCGTGACTCGTCGTGATGTGCTAAACGATGGGCGTAGTATCGAGAAGCTGGTTGATTGAGGTACCGAGATCATTGAGCGTTGGCGACGTCGCTGGCGGCCAGTCGCGCGTGTTAATCACGTAGGCCCAATCGACACCATCGCCGCGTGAGGTGGCAAGGGAGGAGGCCCCAGGGGTGCTTCCGGATCGGGCGGCGCCGGCTGCTCGAGGTCCATTTCCCCAGACTGCATGGAGGTTAATGAACTGGCTTAGGGCATGGGCGGAAGCGCCAGTGCCGTCGTTAGGGTCGCCCACTTCGTTGATCTCACCGTCGCCACCATACACATTGGGGATCAGGAGCGAAGATGACAAGTCAAGCGGATTTTGGCCCAGACCTTCGTCTTCGACGATCGCCTGCTGGTTTGTGCGCTTCGAGGCAAGCGTGGGAAAGACCTCAACCTCTGTGATGCCAGCAGGCTGAAGCAGCGTGGTTTTGACGTAATCGAAATAAGGCATCTTCGTGACGTGCTCGACGACGGCGCCGGCCAGAAGGAAGCAATAGTTCGAATAGTGGTAAACAGTTCCAGGGTCCAGATCGAGCATGCGCTTGGTGTACATGTAGCGAGCGATGTCGAGCTTCGTTGCCGGATGAGAGAGTCCTAAGTCGAGGGCAATCTGGCGCATGTTGTACGTGGGATCGTAGCCTGAGCCACCTTTGGACACCGGGTCGTCGTTGTAACCGCCCTTGTGGTCGATCACTTCCTGGATGGTGATGTTATCGCTGCGAGGATCGAGTGGGTGAGAGAAGCCCAGGAGTGGGTAGACTTTCGTGTCCGGAGTCAGCTTTTTGGCGTCGTAGAGCGACTGCACGGCAGCCTCCAGGAACATCTTGCTGCAGCTAGCCAGAAGGAAGCGGTCAGACGGCTGAGTAGCTCGGTAGCCGGGTTCGGCCCATGTGTAAGCACGAGAAAATTTGGCGGCGCCGTTCTTACCGATGGCTAACTGCGCCGCGCGAACACCGTTGGCTTGCATAAACGTTTGCATGATGTGATCAAGGCCGGCAAGGGCGGGGACGTTGGAGCCTACAATGCTCCATTCGCGGCTCATAGGAATGTCTTGTTTGGCGAAGATGGCCGCATAGCGAGTGTTGTCGCCGGAGCCCCCGCCTTGAACGCAGATGGGGTAAAGACCCGCCGCATTCTGCTTGTCGAACTCGGTTTGATATTCAGACGAGGTCATGCCGTGACGCGCCACCCAAGCACCCACGACGTTGTCTGCGAAGACGGAGCAGTAGATCTGGTCTCCCGACATAGTGACATAGGCCGGACGATAACCAGCCAATTGGTACCCGGGCAACTGAGTTTCAGCATTAAAGGTTGTTTGATAACTCGCTGCTGTATCTGCTTCATGGACATGCCACTTGAGGAAACCGGGGTTCGAGTGCCAGACAGCCGCGTAGCGCTGGTCATTTCCCGATCCGTAGATTGCCATCGAGCGTAAGATCTGCTTTTGATCGCGCGCCGTCTTGTTCAAGTTCTGGAAGGTTCCTGCACTCGTGTCGGGCCCCGACGTCATACCGTGGCGCGCCATCCATGCTCCGGATACGCCCTGTTCAAAAACAGCAGCAAAGACGGCGTTGCCGCTGGAGCCAGTGGCCGAAACTAGAACAGGCACGTAGCCCTTAGCCGTCCAGTTATTAAAGGCGGATTGGTAGCCAGCACTGTCGACTCCATGGACCGCGCTCCAGGCAGGGCCGGAGCGCTGCACCCAAACAGCTGCGTAGCGCGCGTCGCCGGGGTTATCGTAGACGCTGAGTGAAATCATTCTGTAGCCTTGCGAACTTAGGCTGTTGAATTTTGTCTGGTGCTCGGCGCCTGTCACGCCGTGGTAAGCCTGGAACATTGAAATGCCTTCCTTGGATTTGATTTGGTTAGGGTCGACTATGCGTGGGATTCGGGCGAAGAGTGTTTAAACCGTGCCCACGATTCATCAGTGAGGTGTGAGCGCGTTTCCTTTCAGTGAAATCCATCTAAGTTCTTTAGGAAAATCCTCAAAGCCAGGATTTTTGTTGTGACCTTGAGTCATTTTCGGATGAGCTTCCAAAGGGGTTGTGTCCGATAGCGAAATATTGGCTAACTTCTCGATAGTTGATGCGTATCAGTCCTGAGGATAAGTGTGCAGGAATATTGCAAGCTTCGCTGGATGTTAACGAAGCCAGCCGGCGTCCAGCTTGGAACTGACGACGGCGTAGTCCCGTATTGAAAGAGTGGGTTTCCAATTTCACAGACAGGATTGCGGGAGGAGTGATGGCTGATTTGCGAGAGGCGCTGCGGCAACTGCGGAAGGCACCGGGGTTCACAACGACGGCGGTGATCACGCTGGCAATGGGAATCGGAGCGACGACCGCAATCTTTACGCTTGTGCACCAGGTGATGTTGAAGTCGCTGCCGGTGACCAAGCCGGAAGAGCTGTGGAGGATCGGAGATAAGATTCGCTGTTGCAATTGGGGCGGGTATACGCAGGGGAATGATGGCGATTTTTCGCTGTTCTCGTGGGAGGCATACAAGAACTTTCGCGCGCACACACCGGAGTTCGCCGATCTGGCGGCCCTACAGGCCGGCAATGCGCCGCTCGGCGTCCGTAGAGCGGGGTCACAGGCTCAGGCGGATACGCGCAATGGCGAGTACGTGTCCGGCAATTTCTTCAGGACTCTCGGCGTGCATCCGTGGATTGGCCGGCTGATGACCGATGCGGACGATGAAGAGGGCGCGCCCGCGGTGGCGGTCATGAGCTATCACATCTGGCAAGAGAAGTACGGCTCCGATCCCTCGGTGGTTGGCGCCAGTTATCAGATCAACGGGCATCCGTTCACGATGATCGGCGTGGCCGCGCCGGGATTTTACGGAGCGAAGCTGGCCGGCTGGGGCATGCCGGATTTTTGGCTGCCCGTGACGAAGGAACCATTGATCGATGGAGACACGGCGCGGCTGAAAAGGCCGAACGGCAACTTTCTCGACCTGATCGGGAGAGTGCGTCCGGGAGTCAATCCGAAGTCGCTCGAAGCAAAACTGAAGGTGGAATTCCATGACTGGCTGGCTAGCCACGTGCCGGATATGGAACCAGGCGAGAAGCAACTCTGGCGCCAGCAGACGCTGCACCTCATTCCCGGCGGCGCGGGCGTGGCGGCCATGAGGGATCAATATCAGGCTGGATTGAAACTGCTGCTGATCGCGGCAGGTTGTGTGCTGCTGGTGGCCTGCGGCAATCTGGCGAATCTGATGCTGGCGCGCGGATTGAAGGATCGCTCGCAAACGTCGATACGAGTGGCGCTGGGTGCTTCGCGAAGCCGCCTGGTGCGCAAGGCACTGGTGGAGTCGGTGATGCTGGCGGTTATAGGAGGAGCTTTGGGCGTCGGCGTGGCGTATGCCGGGACAAGGCTGATTCTGCATCTGGCGTTCCAGATCGGGGGGCCCAATAACTACGTACCGGTCGACGCGACGCCCTCCTGGCCGGTGCTGCTCTTCACATTGGGAGTCTCGGTGCTGACCGGAGTAATTTTCGGGATCGCGCCGGCATGGATGACTTCGCAATGTCGACCCGGTGGAGGCGCTACGCGGGGCCAACCGTTCTGTCGGTGGCGGCGGCTCGTTGGCGCAGAAGTCGCTGGTGGTGGCGCAGGCGGCGATGTCGCTCGTATTGCTGTCGGCAGCGGCTCTGCTGGGCCAGAGCCTGCGAAATCTGGAGCACCAGAATTTCGGGTTCGAAACGCGAGGCAGGTATATCGCCTGGATCAATCCAATGCTGGGCAATTACAAGCCGGAGCAAATGGAGCCGATGTTCCGGCAAATTGATGATCGCCTGCTCCGCACTACCGGTGCGCGGATGGTGGCGCCGGCGCTGTATGCGCCTATGACGGGTGATAGTTGGAACGACGGCATTCGCATTGAGGGCAGGCCGGAGCCCGCAGCTAAAGAAGATACAGGCGCGGGCTGGGCTCGGGTGATGCCAGGGTTCTTCGAGACCATAGGCGCGAAGATCGTGCGGGGCCGGCCGATTACAGAGGAGGACACTGCGGCGACACGGAAAGTAGCGGTGATCAATGAAGCCTTTGCGAGGAGATTCTTCAAAGGCCAGAACCCGATCGGGCAGCATTTCGGGCCCGACAAAATCAAGTATTCCGCGACTTACGAAATCGTCGGAGTCGTGAGGGACATGCGGTATATGACTTACGATTACAAGGATCCCATGCGCCCGATGTTTTGGCTGCCGGAAGCACAAACGGTGCAGTACGACGATCCGGCCTACGTAAGTGGTGAAATCTGGTCGCACTACCTGTACAACATCGTGATCTGGGCGCCGGGCAACCCGCCGGGGATGGAAGATCGTGTGCGCAAGGCATTGGCCAGTGTCGATCCAAACCTGGTGCTCTACGGGGTTGACCCGTACTCGAAAGTCTTGAGCGCGGATTTCCAGCAAGAAAACATGATCGCGACACTGACAATGCTGTTTGGCGTGCTTGGGCTGGTGCTCGCAGCGGTCGGCTTGTACGGAGTGATGGCATACAACGGTGGAGCAGCGAACGAGTGAGATTGGTGTACGGATGGCGCTGGGGGCCGATCGCGGAGGCGTGGTCAAGATGGTGCTGCGCGGCGCTTTTTCCCAGGTAGGCATCGGACTTGCGCTTGGCATTCCGTCGGCGATTGCGGCCGGCAGGCTGATGACCAATCAACTGTTCGGAGTGAAGCCCTGGGATCCGAGCATGCTGGCGCTCGCCACGCTGCTACTCTGCTCCGCAGCGTTGCTGGCATCGTGGATTCCCGCTGCGCGCGCGGCAGGCGTGGAGCCGATGGTGGCGCTGCGGAACGAGTAATACAGGACGAGCCTCGATATCGAGTGCGGTGTGGAACCGTTGTTGTTGATGAATCGCCAGATGAATCCTGGAAGGCCGGCGGCACGTAGAAGTGTTATCTGCAGTTGAGATGGGCGTTTATGGGGACATATCTATTGATTGTTCCCGCTTGCCCGTGAGATCTATCGTCATCCGTCCCCGGCCGCCTTCGATATCGTCGTTTGTTTCACTGGTGCGACGTCTGATCGGCTCACAATAGCGAAACCCTGATGTGGTGCGCGCCTGCCCAAAGGGTTGCAAATTACGGGGGAAACGTGACGGATTGCCGGGAACCGGACCTACGCCGCGTCAGCCTGCGTCGCGGCCGGCTTGATGTTGTAGTTCACGCTGGAAGAAGTTGGTCGGATCGTATTTCCGCTTAATCGCCCGCAATCGAGCCAGATTCGCGCCGAAAGCCGTATTGATTACCTCTTCCGGCTCAATGTCAAGGGCCGATGCGAGGTGCGCGTTTGCGGCGTACGGAAGCAGCATTTCCTCACCGCTCCGAGCCCATTCACGGTGTGTCGGCGTGTCGGCCGGATTCGTCCACTGTGCACCGAATACGATGTCCCAGCGAAGATTGCGATGCGGGTAGGCGGTAGCGTCGTCTGCAATCCGCCCGGCCGCACCGCCGTAACATTCAATTACGAGAAAAGAGAGGGGCGACTTCATCTCATTGCCGTGCTCCACGATGGCCGCTATCGCGTCATCAGGCAATTCTCTCTGCAGCGTCGATTTCCAGTAATTCTGATTTCCGTCGGGAAAAGCGGGCGCTAAGAGCGACTGCATCGCGGGGAACGGTAGCGGCTGGATAGCATCCATTACGGGACTGCCGAACCTGCGTAGCGGTTCGAGAAGTCGTTCACCTACGGTGATGTCGCCGCAATAGCAGGGGATCACGCCAACAATCGAACTGCCGTCTGGACCGTGAAGCAGCGCAGCGTAAGCCGTAAGTTCGTCGGGAGCTGATTCCATGAAATCGCGGAAGTTACGGATGACGTCCACTGCTGCCTGACGAGGGTACACAAGGAGACCGCCGAGAACGGTGTGGACGGGGTGCGCTCTAAACTCGAAGGATGTAACGACGCCGAAGTTGCCGCCGCCGCCGCGCAATGCCCAGAAAAGATCCTCCTGCTCCGATGCGCTGGCTGTGAGAATGCTGTCTTCGGCCGTGACTACTTGGCAGGAGAGCAGATTATCGATCGTCATGCCGTACTTCCGTATCAGCCACCCCACTCCGCCACCCAGTGTCAAACCGCCGATACCCGTTTTCGGGACAATGCCGCAAGGAACGGCAAGACCGAAGACGTGGGTTTCGCGGTCCATGTCGTGTAGAGTGGCACCACCCTGCACCCGTACTATGCGCTGAGCGGAGTCAACATAGACCGCGCGCATGCCGGACAGATCGATGACCATGCCGTCTTCGCAAAGTGCTCTGCCGCCGACATTGTGCCCGCCCCCACGAATCGCAGTCACCAGATCATTCGTGCGCGCGAAGTTCACGGCCGTGATGACATCAGCCAAGCCGGAGCATCGAGCGATCACGCGCGGATACTTGTCGACACTGGCATTCCAGATTCGGCGAGCATCATGATAGCCGGCGTCGGCGGCTTCAAAAACCTGTCCGTGAAACGCCGATCTGAATCCTTGAACGTCCAACGCCGGCATAATCGAGACATTCTAGCTAACTTTCGAGACTGAACACCAGCGACTTTCCCGATCCGCAAGAGGGCCGGTGGCGAAACACGTGTCAGATCCAACGCACGGCTGCCGCACCACTATCGTCAGTGGTTTATTTTCCGTGTCCCGCCGCAATGATCCTCGATGAATAGATATCTAATCATGGGTGAACAAGAATCAGAGGCTGTGAGACCAGCTTGCAGCTGTTAACTTCCGGCTTGCGCATCCGCGTCGGCCTCTCAAGGCGTTTCTCTGAGCCAGCCGTTTTCAACGCGCGCCTTTATATCCGAGTACGCCATATCGATGAGCCTGCTTAGGGCTGCGGCGTTTGTGGCCGTTCCCGGTCTCAGTTTCACATGGCGCATGAACTTTCCTGTGCCCTGCAGCAAGCGGGCCGGATCCGGCAGCGCGGCGCCGTGAAAGAACCCCACGTTTACGTGGGAAGTGAATACATTGACGTAGCCGAAGGGCGCATCTCCCAAACATGCAACCGGACAACCGTCATGCAAAAGCTCTCGGACTTCGTCCCCGCATTTTCGCATCACGTCAAACCACTGGTGCGCGATGGCTCCCAATTCACCTGCATGCTCTTTCATCCAGGCGTCGATGGCGGGATCCCGCTCGACAGCACCGTTGAATCGCAGCAATTCCGTTCTCTGTCGCTCCACTTACTTCACCGGGTTCTTATACGCTCGCCAGGCTCGCCAGATACTCCTCGGGACAGCCAAAGCCTTCCACCGTCACTCCCAGGCGTCGCAGCGCATCTATGGCGAGCATGCGCCGGTAGAAATTGAAGGTAATCACATGTGCGAACGTACCACCAAAGGTAAAGGTTTCTGGCGGCTCGCAGAGGGCATCGACAAACGTGTCCTCCCAGGCGCTTCGATTGTGTACATCTGTGAGTACACTGTGGAACGCTGCATCCGCTTCCTCCATGCGCGCCAGCATGGCCGAAGGAGTTCGATCCTCTGGGAGGGCCTTGTCCATCAGGGGCATGCTAGCGCCAGTAAGTGCCGCGGCCCAGACTTCCTTAGTCTGGACCATCCGGTCCAGAATCTGGCGCAGGCTCTGATCGGGGCCATCCCAGGGAAAGATCTTCACCTGGTTTTTCAAAGGACGGTCAAGCTGTTCGTCTGTAAGCGTCCCCGCCAGATCGAGAAGACGCCGGGTGTGCCAGGACTCCTGGCCGGAGAAAATATCGAAAAGGTCCATAGATTGACACGCTCCTTTCGTGTCATCTTTACCGGAATAATGATGAATGCCGTTCGCCGCGTGCAGGTGAGTATGTGTCGCACCCATTCGGCGATACAGGCTGGGGGAGATGCGAAACGCCTTTCGGAACGCCCTGGTGAACGCTTCGAGCGATCCGTAGTTTGCGTTGAGACTGATGTCCGTCACCGACAGTTGTGTACAGGACAACTGCCATGCGGCTCTTTCCAGCAACAGCCTCCGGCGCATAGCCACCGGCGTCTCCTCGATGATCGCCCGGAACAGTCGATAAAACTGCGTCCGGCTTCGATAGGCGTGGCGGGCAAGGCTCTTTGCATCCTGCTCCTGGTCAAGCGATTCCAGCACCACTCCGCGTAGCCGCTGCGCTTCATCCACACAGGGAAAATACCATTTCAGAGTCGGAGTCCGCCTGACAGGAAGTCCCAAACTTGCACCCGGGTATCTCGTAAACAATGGACCGACTGTCAATGCAAATCCACCCGAGGCCATCGCGTCGGCCAGAGTTCCAGGATCGTCGGCAAGCCGGACAGAATCCGACGTCTTCCACAACACTACTGCCGGGAAGTCGGCATCGCATCGGGAACCGTGTCCCAATAAGGCTCCGTGTCCGAGGCTCGACTCTCTCGGGCACTCACAACTGCGCTGCGCCACGTGTAGTCGATATGTGCGACAATCAGGCGCGAGTTTGCCAGAGAAGGATCACATAACTTCTGGAGTGAGCCGGGGAATGCTCGACACCGGGTTCCTTAGCGTACTGCACAGAGCGGCCTTGATTGCGATGATAACTGGGGCTGCCGGTTCGGTCACGTTAATGCTGCATGCAGGTCGTCGTCAACAGTCCCGAGTTCTGATTGTACTTTTTGGCATATGGGTGCTCTCCCCATTTGTCGCCGGAGTAGTGGCTAGTTCGGTTTCGAAGCGTTGGGCGGCCCTTACTCAAGCGACGCTCTGTATGGTCATCGTCGTTCTTACGCTGGGTTCTTTGGCTATTTACGGAGATGTCGCCTTCGGGTACACCAAGGCGAAGGTCGGGTTCATTTTCCTTGTTGTACCGCTCGCCTCGTGGCTCATTGCCGCAGTAGCTGTGACGACGGCCGCCTTGATTTCCGGCAGGCAGTCACATCGACGCAAAGCAGTGTGACCGTCGCTGGCGGGCGTTTCTCGGCCGCTATCCGGACGATCTGGATTAACATCAGCGTTCAGAATGACTTTCCGCCGAAACCTTCTCGGATGGATGGTCGCTTCTTTTGCCCGGAACAAAATAGCGCGATGTGCGTCTCTGCGAAGGTAGTTCGCGGACGAACTGGAGAACTTATGAAGAGACTCTTTTGCGCTTTGCTGCTTTCTGCACTGGCACTGGGTGCGGCAGACCTTACTGGTAAATGGTCAGGCAGCTTCGATATCACGAATTCTAACGGGGAGACCAAAGCCGATTCAGCCTACATGGACTTAGAGCAGCAAGACGGTGTGGTAACCGGTACTGCCGGCCCGAACAGCGAAAAACAATGGTCGCTTCGCAAAGGGAAGCTCGATGGCCAGAAACTGACCTTCGAAGTTCTTAGCGAGGATGGCGGGCTGCTCGTATTTAATCTGACCTTTGATGGTGAGGTAATTGAAGGCACGTGCTCCGGCACGGGTAACGGCGGTGAAAAGATGTCGGCGAAGCTGCGGTTGAAGCGGACGAGTTAATAGATTAAGCACAAAGGGCGCGCTGCAAGGCGTTGCTACTTGTGTTTGTTCGAGATCTGGAGGAGCAAGAACCCGTTAAGGCGCCTCCTGCGTCGCCATCGCGTTCTTTTGTCCAAGCGCTGGGCGACGGCTTTACGTAAAACAAATGAGCAGAAAAATTCGATATCTGGAAGAGAAAGGACTTGAATAGAGACTACCGTGGTGCTGCGATGCGCGCGAGTTTGTGGCGCAGATATGGGCCGGCATTATCGCGCCGATTGTAACTCACTCACAGGCATCGAGGATTAGGTCTGACAAGTCAAGGAGCTGGGCGAATCCAATCGGGTCTGGGACGGACTCGTTGCACAGGTAGACAGCAACGAGTTCCCGGCTCGGGTCACACAAGCGACGCAGCATGACGATCCACCACAGCCAAACGTCTCGCGGCTGCTCTTTCTGCCCATGATACGTCCAAGGTCCTCGTCACTGCTGACGCCCCCAAGCATGAACGCCTGTGACCAACGTACGGGCGCTTTGATGAACCGGTCCACCTCCCCATCGGAGGACGGCTGTCGTGCCGCCAGGATCGTTCCTTCGCCCAGGAGCCGGGCGCTGCCGGCGCATCCACCGCAACGCAGCATCTCGTAGAGGACCGCAACCTCCCTGGCGGTCGTGGAGGTCGTCGCCGATGGGCACACGGCCTCGCGCATGCGGCGCCAATTGAAAAGGAAAGCCGCCTTCCCATGGATCACCACGCGCTCCCCCCACGCCGAGCGCGGAAGGCCGAAAGATGTCCGTGTGAGTCCCAGGGGGCGAGCGAAGTTCTCATCGAAGAACTCTTGAATCTTCTTCCCCGTGACCCGGCATACGAGCTCCCCGCAAATGAAACCGTAGCTGAAGAACTGGTAGGCCGGGGCGCTCCCAGGCGCAAACCACGGCGTGGCTTCTTCGATGCGCCGTATCGACTTAGCCCAGTTAGGTATGGCAAAGCTTTCCGCCAGCACGCCCCGCATTCCCCGGCCCGCCATGGGTGACCCCGTGCGATGCTGCAGAACCTGCCGGACCGTCACGCCCTGTTTGCCATGCTGCCCGTACTCCGGCCAGTACACACTCACCGGCTTGTCGAGTGCGAGAAGTCCTCGCTCGGCCAGCAAATGCACGCAGAGGGCTGCGAACGGTTTGCCTAACGAACAGACAATGAAGCGATCACGAGGCGTCACTCGGGCGTGGTCTCGGTTGGTAAATCCGACTGAACGGTCGAGAACGACCCGGCCGCCGCGGAGCACGACCAGTTGAGCACCGAAGTGTCTGTCGCTGAGCCGAGATGCCAGCCAGTCCGTCACCTGCTCCAAGCGGTCGGCTTTCATGCCCGCAGCGGACGGCGCCACCTCTGTCCAGGTGTTGTCGTCGTTGGGAGAGATTGTCGTCGCTGCGATTTGGCCTATGGGGATCGGTCGCATACTGATGATCGTCTCTTTCTCTTCACTCTTCGTCAATGGAAAAACTGGATTCAGTTGAATTTGCTATCGCGAACGAATCCGGCTCTCCACATTCAGGCGGCAACTGTTACACTCAAAAGCTGTCGCGCCGATGAAGTCGTCACAGTTGGTACTGCTTCTGGGTGGACTTGCTTTATCCGCTCAGGCGCAGACGCTCGAGGTCCGCAATCCCTCGGGTTTGCGCATCGCAATAGACGCGGACGACCGCAACCCTGCTCTGAATCTTGTGGTGCCGGACGGACGGGAGAGCGAGCGCGGCTCCAAGATCCTGTTTCCCGAGCACGTAACAGTACGCGCGCATGGTCGCAGTGAGCAGAAGCATCTCTATATCTTCCGTCCCGGGCGGCAGGGCGATTCGCCGCGCTGGACGAAAGTCGATAACGCGCTTGAGTATGCAAGCGACTTTGGCGAGATTCATTTCGTTGCGCGGGCCTCGCTAGTGGACGACGGCATCGTCTTCCGCTACGAGTTTGCTAACTACTCGGCGGTTGACTACGACATGGTAACGGCTATCACCGACCCGCGCTTTCGCACGATCTTCTACGACCCACGGCTGGAGCGGACTTATGTTCACCACAAGGATGGTTTCGATCTTCTGGCGTCGGAAACGCCGGCACGACTCACCATGTCTTTGAAACATTGGTTCCCCGTCCGCTATCTAGCGTCCTACACTGTGCCTGTCCCGACAGAACGCGTGCAACATCGCGACGACGGGATCACGTACTATTACAAGTCGCGACCGGCGGATGTGCCGATGGTCGCGACGCTCTCTGCAGATCGCACTTGGGTTGCGGCGAGTTTTGCGCGCGATCCAGGAAATGTGGGGAGCAATCCAGAGCTCACGTGCCAGCACGTTGACCCGGAGAAGCCCCTTCCTCATGATGCGCATGCCGTCTATGAAATAAAAATTCTGATCTTTAAGGGGTCGCTTGAGGATGCGCTGCGTAAGGTGCTCGCGCAGCGCGAAGCTCTAAAATAAACAGCCTGTGCGTCGCACAGAACGATCCAACAGCGGAAAAACGAGCCACGTCCCCGCTGCGTAATAGATCGCGGCCCGCCAGATAGGACGAAGCTTGCCGTCAGGGCCGATAAAGGCCTGTTCCGCGCCTGGATCAGAAATTTTACCGGTTTTGGTATTTTCCAGCTGGGCAAGACCTCCTATAATTTCGAGTGTCTCGAACTGAAGCACGGGTACGTCTTCAGCTATGTCGGGACATCTCAGGCCGTGGCTTCAGAACGTCTGCTCATCGTCGACGATGATTCAACCATCCGTTGCATGCTGCGATCGATTGTCGAATCCGAGCATGCCGATGTCGTCGGCGAGGCCGAGAATGGGCGCGTGGCGGTGGATGAGACCGAGCGGCTGCGGCCCGATCTGGTGCTGCTGGACATTTCGATGCCGGTGATGGATGGCTTTACGGCCGCTCGTGAACTTGGTCAACGCTTTCCTGAAGTACGCGTTATTTTTGTTAGTCAGAACAGCGATAGGGCTTATGTGCAGGAGGCATTCCGGTGTGGAGCGGCTGGGTACGTGCTGAAGCAGGCGGCGGCGACCGAGCTATTAGAAGCGATGGCCGCGGTGCGCGCGGGATCGCGGTTCCGCTCTCCGCGAATCGCCTGGTGACGCGCAAAGCATGGCTCTTTCGGGCAACAACGAAGGACGAAAATCGGCGGGCGGTCGATTTGCGTCATGCGCGAATCGGCAGACGACGAAAACCGATCGTCTGCCCCACCGTTGTCTCCGCGTGCCTGGTCGCCTCATGTCTCATCGTGGCCGCGATGCTTTCAAATTCCTGCCGCCGCTTCGTTGATCCACTCCCTGGTTTTCCTCGAATCGTCCTCTGGGCATGGGAGCGGCCTGAAAATTTGTCCTACATTGTCCCGAGCGCCACTGGGGTTGCGTATCTTGCCGAAACGCTGACGCTCGCCAGCGGGTCTATCCATCGAAGTCCGCGCCTGCAGCCTCTTTGGATTCCAGACCGGACCCCGCTCATTGCCGTTGTTCGCATCGAGTCGCACGGCGGTGATTTGCCGGGTATCGCTGGTGTCGCGCACGAAATCGCGCGTGTCGCTAGCCGCGGGCCCATTCGAGCCTTGCAGATCGATTTCGACGCTCGCGCTTCCGAGCGCGCCTATTATCGGCAGCTCATGTCTCGATTGCGCGGCCAAGTCCCGCCCGGAACAGCTCTCGAAATGACGGCGCTGGTCTCCTGGTGCCAGCGCGACGATTGGATCGGCGGAATGCCTGTGGCAGACGCAGTGCCCATGTTCTTCCGCATGGGCGCAGATCCACACTCGACACGCGAGCAGTTGCGCGAACCCCTCTGCGCATCCAGTATCGGAGTCTCGACCGATGAATTCTATCTTAAAGTTCCGCATGACCGGCGCGTGTTCGTTTTCAGCAATCGGCTTTGGACGGAGGATAGCTATCTTTGGGCGACTACAGCGTCTGAAAGGGATCCGGAAATTCCCGCCAACGCGCGCTGCACCTCGTCCCACGTTACAGGGTCGCGCACGGCCTCGTCCCACTCTTCTGGCGTGAAGTATCCCTGTAGATCATCATCGACAGTAGGTTCATCGGTGATAGTTAGGGTCACTTGCTGCATGTCTTGTAGTTGCAAAGGCTCCATAGGGTGCAGAGCGCCTGCTTTGTACACTGCCTGAAGCCGCTTTTCCATTTGTCTTCAGTTTAGCGAGATGGGCATATCCGCTCGGCTGCATCGTTAACAATAGGTCTTTAATGTCTCCTTCGCCATTTGAAATACAGGCGACGTGTGCCGAAACTGGTGCTCGGGCAGGTCTCTTGCACACGGCGCATGGCACGGTTGAAACGCCGGTTTTCATGCCGGTCGGCACGCAGGGAACCGTGAAGGCACTCACTCCGCGCGATCTCGAACACGATCTGGATGCCCGCATCATTCTCGCCAACACCTATCACCTGTTTCTGCGGCCCGGCCACGAAGTGATCGAGCGGCTGGGAGGGCTCCACCGCTTCATGGCCTGGCCGCGCGCAATTCTGACCGATTCCGGCGGCTTTCAGGTGTTCAGCCTCGACAGCTTTCGAAAGGTAACCGAAGACGGCGTGCTGTTTCGTTCGCACCTCAATGGCGACGAGCACTTTTTCTCGCCGGAGGGCACTGTCGACATTCAACTCGCGCTCGGAAGCGACATTATGATGATGCTCGACGAGTGCCTGCCGTATCCCGTCACCCACGACGTGGCGCGCGAGTCAATGCAACGAACCATCCGCTGGGCGCGCGCGGGGTACGCTCACTATCTCGATCGCGAAAAGGAAATCGGCAGTGCTCTCTTTCCCATCGTCCAGGGTTCTATGTTCTCCGACTTACGCACCGCCTGCGCCGAAGCTCTGCTGGAACTGAATGCGCCAGGTTACGCGATCGGCGGTCTTTCGGTTGGGGAATCCAGAGAATTGAGCCTCGAAATGGTTGCTGGGACCGCGCCGTTGCTCCCCGCCGATAGGCCGCGCTATGTCATGGGCGTCGGCATGCCCGAGGAACTCCCGCAATATGTTGCCCAGGGCATAGACATGATGGATTGCGTTCTGCCCTCCCGAAATGCCCGCAACGGATATCTCTTCACCTCGAGAGGCAAGGTGGTCATCAAACAGGCGCAGTATATAGAGGATGAGAGCCCGCTCGATCCAGCTTGCGATTGTTACACCTGCCGGACTTTCAGCAAAGCCTATCTCCGGCATCTCTTCCAAGCTGGCGAGATTCTGTTTTCCACCTTGGCAACCCTCCATAACGTGAGATATTTCCTGGGTTTGATGCGAGCCATCAGGCAGTCTATTCTTCTTGGCCGGTTTCCTGAATTCTTGAAATCATTCCGGCGCGCACTCACGTAGAATCAGAATATTCATGCCCTACGCGCTGATTCTCCTGCAAACCGCCACGCCGCCATCGCCATCCAGTTCGTTCCTGAGCAGTCTGTTGCCCATCGTCCTGATGATCGCCATCTTTTATTTCATAGTCTTCGTGCCCATGCGCCGGCAGCAAAAGAATCAAAAGGAAATGATAAAGACCCTTCAGAACGGACAGACCGTGCTCACCAGCGGCGGGATTGTCGGAACCATCGTTTCAGTGAACGATGATACGCTTATACTGCGAATTAAGCCCGATAATCTTAAGATTCAAGTCGCCCGCAGCGCGGTGACCAGCGTAATCGGAGCAGACGAACAGGTCAAGAAATGAAGCCGCTCCCGGGAAACGATCCAGTACTTAGAAAATGAAACGTCATCTTCGCCTCAAATTCTTCCTTATCCTGGCGGTAATTCTCGCCTGTATTTACGGCATCATTGGCCTTCCGAGGAGCAAGGATCAACTGATTGCCAATTGGCATAACAATATTCGTCTCGGCCTCGATCTGCGGGGTGGAACGTACCTGGTTGTACAGGTCCAACAGCAGGATGCGTTCAATGCCCAGGCCGGCTCCGATGCCGATAGGCTAAAGGACGCGCTTCGCAAAGCCGGAGTGCAGGTCTCCGACATCGAGGTGGACGAAGCCAAGACCCTGCAAGACGCTAACAAGGTGGCCATTGTTGTCAAAGGCGTACCCGCCACGCAAGCAGGCACCTTCCGCGGGATCGTGAACGATCAATTTGGGCAGTGGCTTCTTACTCCCCAGAATGCAACCGACTATCGCCTGACCATGCGGCCCTCCGACGCACTGACACGCTGGCAGCAGGTTTTGGCGCAAAGCAAGAACACCATCGACAAGAAGATTAATGCGCTTGGGCTGAGCGAGGCGACGGTACAGCAGCGCCGCGAAGACGCCGATTCCGAGTTGTTAGTGTCGTTGCCCGACGTGGACGATCCCGCCCGCGTGAAACAGATTCTGCAGACCGCCGCAGTGCTCGAATGGTACCCGGTCAAAGGCGGCCCCTACCCAAGCCGGGAAGCGGCGCTCGCGCAAAATAACGGGGTTCTGCCGGTGGGCACGAAGTTGATCGGGTTTCCGTCGACTGATTCGAATAGCCGGGGCGGTGGAATTTATCTAGTGACGCGCAGCCCGGTGGTTCGCGGCGCGGACATTCGCGATGCCCGGCCTGAGCAGGGCCAAATGCCGGGCCGATGGAACACCGCGTTCGTATTGAGTCAGGACGCGGCGAAGAACTTTTCTAAGTACACCGCCGCAAACATCGGGAATCTATCGGCCATTGTGCTCGATGGCAAGGTGCTGGAAGCTGCGACGATTAAGGACCAGATCAGCGATCAGGGAGTAATCGAAGGCGCAGCGAGCCAGCAGGACGCCGCCGATCTAGCTCTGAATCTAAAGGCAGGCGCCCTCCCCGCCAGCGTCAAATATGAACAGGAAAACACAGTAGGCCCGTCACTTGGGGCGGATTCCATTCGGGAAGGTTTCATCGCCGGCATCGCCGGGGTCCTCGCGGTCATCGTCGCCATGCTGGTCTACTATAAAAAAAGTGGCATAAACGCGACCCTGGCTCTTATCCTGAATGCCATCATCCTGATAGCGTGCTTAAGCTACTTCGATGCAGTGCTTACGCTGCCTGGTATAGCCGGCATTATCCTCACTATCGGTATGGCCGTCGATAGCAATGTGCTTATTTTTGAGAGGATACGCGAAGAGTTGCGTGCCGGTAAAACCCCGCTGCCCGCCGTGGACACGGGTTTCAGCAAAGCGCTGCTTACAATTATTGACACGCACGTGACCACCATCGTTTCGTGTGCCATTCTGTTCCTGTTTGGGTCAGGACCGGTGAAGGGATTCGCCGTAACTCTCGTCATCGGATTGGGGGCCAACTTGTTTACGGCCGTCTTCGTATCGAAGGCTATTTTTGATTGGGAGCTATCCCGGCCAAAGCCGGTAACCGCCCTCAGTATTTAGAAAGTACGTCGAGATGCCTTGAGGCCTTTCGACGCTGTGAAGTTGGGAACATTTGGAAATGGCCGGTGTCTATTTTCTATGGATGCTGGCCTCTAGAGCTAGATGGAAATTTTCAAGCGCACGAATTTTGACTTCCTCGGCAAAAAGTGGCCGTTCATTACGCTGTCGCTGCTGCTTACGGCGGCTGGTATCGCCAGCCTCTTTATTAAGGGTGGCCCCAGATATGGAATAGATTTCAGCGGCGGAGCGCTTATGGATGTGAACTTTGTAAAGCGGCCCTCGGCGGAAACCATCCGTTCCGTGCTTCACCGAAAGATTGCCGGTGATATTGAGGTGCAGGAGGTAAGCAACTCTCAGGAAGACCTCATCTCGACGGGCGTGCGCGACGAAGCCGCGCTTCAGATTGCGCGCAATGATATGATTGCCACTCTGAACGCTACTTTCAATCCGGGCGCCGGCGATAAGCTCGATATCAACAACGCCGGCCATGCTGCGTTAGCAGACCGGCTGCGCGACCCGCTCGCCAAAGCTGGAGCCGCGCTCTCCGACGATCAGGTCAACGCTCTTGCCCAGCGGATCACAAATTATCGCGACACGCCGCCGCGCTCCGGCCTCATTCGCAATCTCGATGAGCTCTCTTCGGTGCCCGGCGTCACGCCCCAGATTCTGAACGTCATCAAACAAGAGTGCTTCCCCGGCACGTTCAACATTAGAAGCTTTGAGTTTGTAGGTCCCAAGATAGGCGCGGATCTGCGGCAGCAGGCCATTAACGTGGTCTTGATCGCGCTCGCCGCAATGCTTGTCTACATTGCCTTCCGGTTTGAATGGATCTACGGCGTCGCTGCCGTTATTGCCGTCTTCCACGACACGATCATCACCATTGGCCTCTTTTCGCTTTTCAATAAGCAAATCGATTTGACCGTCATAGCCGCGTTGCTCACCCTGGTCGGCTATTCCATGAACGACACCATTGTGACCTTCGATCGTATCCGCGAGAATCTGAGATTGCAGGTCCGCGGCTCGTTCACTCACATTGTGAATCTCAGCATTAACCAGACCCTGAGCCGCACGGTACTTACCTCGGGTCTGACCTTTTTGACTGCGCTATCCCTGTTTCTGTTCGGGGGGCAAGTACTGAATGGCTTTTCATTCGCGTTAGTAGTAGGTATCATTGTCGGCACGTATTCATCGATTTTCATAGCCAGTCCGATCTTGATAGTTTGGCAGAATTTGGCCGAAGGCCGGAAGAGAAGAGCGCGCGTGGCGGTGGTCAGTAGCCGTCCGGCGGGCGTTGGCAAGAACGTTAAGACAGTGAAGACAGTAAAGTAACAAGATAATGTGCCTATATAAGGCCAAAGCGAGGGATTTATGTTCGATCAGACATTCGTAGATGGGACAACGAAGACCAAGAAACCATATACGGTTCTTTTGTCAATGATTCTGGAAATTTGCGTACTCTTTATTTTCATTCTGATTCCCCTCATCTACACGCAGACGCTGCCAAGCGCGCAGTTGAAGAGCATGCTGGTGGCGCCACCGCCACCACCGCCACCCCCGCCGCCGCCACCGCCGCAGGCGCCCAAGGTGCAGCCGAAGCCGGTGGTGAAACAGTTTATATCGAATCAGTTGATTGCGCCGAAGGTGATCCCCAAAACTGTCGCTCACATCGAAGAAGCCGCAGCGCCGCCGGATACGGGCATGGGCGTCGTAGGCGGTACGGGTGAGGCTGGTGGCGTAGCCGGTGGAGTCATCGGCGGCGTCATCGGCGGTGTCCCTGGCGCTCCGCCGCCTCCTCCGCCTCCACCTAAAAAGCCGACCGGCCCGGTGGCCATCGGCGGCCGTGTCGCTGAGGCTAACTTGATTCGGAAGGTTCAGCCTGTCTATCCGCCGCTTGCCAGGTCCGCGCGCGTGCAGGGTACAGTTGAGTTCACCGCAAAAATCAGCAAGGAGGGGAACATCGAGGATCTGACCCTGGTTCGCGGACATCCGCTGCTGGTCAACGCGGCTAAAGAGGCAGTCTTGCAGTGGAAGTACCGGCCAACGTTGCTTAACGGTCAACCAGTGGAAGTTATCACTGATATCATCGTTAACTTCACGTTGAGCCAATAAGGGTTTGGCTAGTTTTGATTTTTAGTTCGATTCAACTTTAGGAGATAAGCATGGTATTACAACTTCACGTATGGGCCTTCTGGCTATTCCAGGAAGCGGAAGGTATTAGTTTCGATCCGCGATCGGTATGGAACAACATGGGCGTCATGGCCAAATGTGTTGTCTTCGTTCTGTTCATCATGTCCGCCTGGTCGATTGGTGTGATGATCGACCGTCTCATTGCGTACAACGCAGCTCGGAAGCAATCGCGGGCCTTCGCGCCTGCCGTTGCCGGAGCATTGCGCGAGGGCAAACTGGATGAAGCGATCAAGATTGCCGACCGCTTCAACAAGAGCCACCTCGCCAAGGTAGTCGTTGCCGGTCTGCAGGAATTCAAGGCGCATCAAATGAGCTCTGAAATTCCTGGCGAGGACATCGAGGCTTCGCGTCGTGCTCTGGAACGCGCTGAAGCCATTGTTCACGCCGAATTAAAGCGCGGCGTCAGCAGCTTGGCTACGATTGGTTCCACCGCTCCGTTCGTCGGTCTGTTCGGGACGGTCGTCGGAATCATGAACGCGTTCAAGTCGATTTCCACATCCAAGTCGACCGGTCTCGGCGCAGTCGCGGGCGGTATTTCCGAAGCCCTGATCACGACAGCCGTCGGTTTGTTCGTAGCCATTCCGGCGGTCTGGATGTTCAACTACTTCACCAACCGCATTGAAGCTTTCGATGTCGAGATGGGTAACTCCAGCTCGGAGCTCATCGACTACTTCTTGAAGCGGAGTCAAAAAGTCGGCGCTGCCGGAAGCCTACGCTCGTAGAGGCCAACGGCTGACTCAAAGTTGAATCGATGGCGTGGAGCGGCTTGACCCCGCTCCCGCCCTCTATTGGGCATTTGAAGCAAGTTTTTGGATAAAGGAGTTCCCAATGAAATTAATGAAAGCGCCACCCGTGGTTTCAGATATCAACGTTACGCCGATGGTGGACGTGATGTTGGTTCTGCTCATCATCTTCATGGTCATCACGCCTATGTTGTCCAAGGGCCAAACCGTGAATCTGGTCAAGACCCACAACGACATCAAAATGCAGGAAGCGGATAAAGAAGACGCCATCCTTATCGCGATCACGCGCGATGGCAGGGCCTATCTGAGTCCCGGCAACATGCTCATACAGCCCGCCGATCTGGCCGGCAAAGTGAAAGATCTACAGGTCAATCGCTCCGACAAGACGGTTTACATCAAGGCTGATGCCAGGGCGCGATTTGCCAGCGTTACCGACGTCATCGACAATCTGCGTTCGGCTGGTGTGGATTCGCTTGGTCTCATTACAGAAGAGATCCAGGACAAGAACAGGAAAGGCAGTCTGGGCCTGTAGTTTTACCTGAAAGGAACTCTAAATTTATGGCAATGGCAGTAGGCGGCAAGGGCGGGGCGATGGCCGATATCAACGTCACCCCGATGATCGATGTATTACTGGTGCTTTTGATCATTTTCATGGTCATTACGCCGCTGACTCCTCATGGGCTGGACACGCTGGTGCCTCAACCACCACCGCCTAATCAGCCTCCACCCCCTCCCAATCAAGATCCGACGGTGGTCATCGAAGTCAACAAGGATGCCAGCCTGCAGATCAACGGGACAGCGGTGAAAGAAACAGATCTGACGGCGCGCCTGGAGGACATCTTCAAGACTCGCGCGACCAAGGTTCTCTTCGTTAAAGGCGACCCCGACGTCGACTACCGGTATGTGGCGCAAGCCATCGACGACGCCAAGGGTGCTGGCCTCGACAAGGTAGGCATCATGACTCCCAAAGTCGAGGCAGGGCAGTAGCGCAACTTAACGAGAGAGGATGATCCCGTCCATGAAAAGGTCTAAGTCGCTCACCGTCGCCCTGTTTGCCGGATTCATGGTTATTGCCGCCACCGGTTGCGCCAAGCTCCAGTCGCGCGACCAAATGAATCAAGGCGTTCAAGCCTATAGAAACAACCACTATACTGAGGCCGTGAACCATTTCAAGCAGGCGGTAGAACTCGATCCGAGTAATCAAAATGCAGAGTTGTATCTGGCTACCTCATACATGATTCAATGGGTGCCCGGGGCCGAATCCCCGGACAACAAGAAGAATTACGACATGGCTCGACAGACCTTCCAAGATGTCTTGAAGAAGGAGCCGAACAACTCGTTAGCCTTGGCTTCCATGGCCTCGATGGCTTACAATTCCGCGGCCGCCGGCACGCCGGAGGAGAAAACTGCGGCCTTGGAAGAGGCCAAGACATGGAACGACCGGCGTATCAAGGTCGATCCCAAGGATTCCGAAGCCTATTACTATCTCGGCGTCATCAATTGGGCTGAAGCTTTCACCCCGCTCCAGACGGCGCGCGTCGAGGAGCACATGAGACCGGACGATTCAGGGCCGCTGAAGGATCCCAAGGTCAGAGCGCAGTTGAAGGCTAAGTATTGGAACCTCATCAATGACGGTATCGAAGATCTGAAGAAGTGCTTGGCAATCGATAAGGAGAATGAAGACGCAATGTCTTACATGGGTCTCTTGCTTCGGAAAAAGGCGGATTTAGAGGATTCCCCTGACGCGGCGCGGGCCGATGTTGCGCAAGCCGAAGACTGGTCGAACAAATACATCGAAATGAAGAAAATCAAGGCCAGCCGTCCCGCGAAGAAGACCGAAAGCTAGAAGCTGGGGACAGTCCGCCTACTCACGGTTATTCTCTGCGAGCCGCTCAGTTCAAGAAGTAGGTCCGGTACAGAGTATCGCGCTGTTTCGGAACAAACCCCGCATCTCTTATCAGCCGTCGAAGCTCTTCCTCGGTGGCCCGGTGATGCGTCCCGGCCGCCGACACCACGTTTTCCTCGATCATAATGCTTCCTACGTCGTTGCCGCCGAATCGAAGTCCTAACTGGCAGACCTTCAGACCAGGCGTCACCCAGGAAGCCTGGATGTTGAGTATATTGTCCAAGTAGACGCGCGAAAGCGCCAGCATTTTCAGGTACTCCACCGCGGTTGCTTCCTGCTTCACAAAACGGCCGAGCGAGGTGTACTCCCGTTGAAAGAACCACGGAATGAAGGCCGTAAAACCGCCGGTGTCTTCCTGAATCTGCCTGACGATCTCCAGGTGATTCATTCGCTCCTCGATCGTTTCGCCCGTGCCGAACATCATCGTAGCGGTAGTCCGCATGCCCAAAGCGTGCGCCGTCCGGTGAACCTCAATCCATTCGTTCGTGGAGCATTTCAGCCGGCTGATACGATGCCGAACAGTGTCGTCGAGAATCTCAGCTCCGCCGCCCGGAATTGAATCGAGTCCCGCATCCCGGAGTCGCGCGATGGTGTCCCGAAGCGACAGACCACTCACTTCCGCGATGTTCACCAACTCCGGCGCTGAGAAGCAATGGCACCAGATGTCGAAGCGACTTTTGATCGTCCGCAGCAGGTCCTCGTACCACTCGATCTTCAGATCAGGGTGCAGACCGCCTTGCATAAGAATGCCCGTCCCGCCCAGATCGATGGTCTCTTGAATCTTCGCGAGAATGACGTCCTTCGGCAGGATATAGCCTTCTTTGTGGCCGAGAGGCCGGTAGAAGGCGCAGAAACTGCAGTACTCGGTACAGAAGTTCGTGTAATTGATGTTCCGGTCGATGATGTAGCTCACGATGCCTTCTGGGTGGAGCTTCCTGCGAACGGCGTCCGCCTCCATGCCCATGCCCACCAAGTCATCGCTCTGGAACATGTCGACTGCTTGTTGTCGAGTCATCATGCCAAAATAGGCCTCCCGAGCTTCGCAAGTTCTAAAAAGGTGCTCAAGCCCTTCCATTCGTCCGCGCCAAGCTCAAAGCGAATGTGCCGCCGTAGATACTGATCCGCCAGCTCTTTGCCGATTCCACGCTCTCTGGATTCCCCTTCAACAATCTGATCCAATCGAGCTTTCCCGAACGCGTATGAGCCCAGCAGGATAGCGGATAAACGCTCGATTGGAATCCCCGGGTTGCCTGCCCATGCCGCGAACACCATCGGTAGGCCCGTCAGCGAGAGCCACTCCGAACCCAGATCGAGCCACGCAAACGGCAACTCCTTCAAATCGACGCGCAATGCAGGATCGCCAATGATGAGCGCCGCGTCGGCCGCCGATAACATCTCCGCCAGCTTCGGCTCGTGGCGCGTGATCTCAGGCTCACTGTTGTACCGCTCGCGAAGAATGACTCGCGCAAGCTCGACAGACGTCCTGGAACTCAAATCTGCCGCCAATGTGCGCACCCGGTCGAATGGCACGCGGGACACCAACAGAATGCTTCGAACCGCGCCAAAACAGCTAATCCCCACCCCAGGCACAATATCGAGCCCTTGTCTGGCGATCTCCGCCACGGGAACGAGCCCCACATCGATCTGCTCTCGCTCGATTTCATCGGCACAGACCGAGGGAAGCGAAAAGGAGAGGTCAACCTCTTCGCGCTGCGCTCCGTGAAGCATTCCCCAAACAAGCGGAACAGTATTGAGGTAGCTCACCGCTCCAACGCGGAATTTTGACCGTCGTTCTTCCAAGTAACAGTCTCTCAAACGCCGCGCGCGTTGCCCCATAAATCTATATGCAGGCGCGGACCATACCGATAACCGTGGCTCTTGCAGAGTTCCGCCAGCCACACTCCGCGCTGGCGCAGCAGTTCGCGATCCGTGCCTTCGGGCATCAGAATCACGTGCTGCCGGTCAGCTCCCAACGTTTCGCGCATGGCGTCGATCTCGCTGAGATCCTCCGGTGAGGAAACCACAAACTTCAACTGATATGCGTGTTCGCGCATCAGGCGCTTGAGAACCTCTGGCTCATACCGTAACCGTTCGTGCTGCACTGACCATCTGCCGCCTTCTCGTTCATGAGGCGTCGAATTGGCCAACTTTGGACTGATGCTCATCAAATCGCAATCGAGGCGCACATATTTAGTTCCGGCCGTTTCAATCGTTATGTGAAGTTTGGCTTCACGCAGCTTGCTGGTCAGGTCTGCAATCTCTGGCGAGATCATCGGTTCGCCGCCGGTGACAACCACATGAGAAGCAGGGAAGGTGGCCACCTTTTCGAGGATTCGATCCAACGAAAGCTCCTGTCCTTCTGGACGCCATGACGTATACGGAGTGTCGCACCAGACGCAGCGCAAGTTGCACCCAGACGTGCGCACGAACACCGATGGCACACCGGCTAATGCGCCCTCGCCCTGAATGGAATAAAAAATCTCGGATATCGTCACGCCAGCACAGGGTCGACCGCGCCCGCTTCTTCAAAGGCCTTGCGCCGCAACAGGCACGAGTCACACGTTCCGCAGGGCCGGCCGCTCTCATCGGGATCATAACAACTGTGCGTCAGGCTCAAATCGACGCCGAGCTCGATCGCCTTACGCACGATTTCCGCCTTGGCCATTCTCATCAGCGGCGCATGGATTTTGAGCTTCGTCCCGCCCTCCACCGCAGCCTTCGTCGCCAAAGCCGCCATTTTTTCAAACGCTTCGATAAACTCCGGGCGGCAATCCGGATACCCCGAATAGTCGATCGCATTCACGCCAATGAAAATGTCGCTCGCTCTTGTCACCTCCGCGTACGCCAGCGCAAAGGACAGAAAGATCGTATTGCGCGCCGGAACGTAGGTGACGGGAATCTCGCGACTCATCTCGTCCTTGCTGCGGCCTTTCGGCACGTCGATATTGTCGGTGAGCGCGGATCGTCCAAAAACGCGCAAGTCGATCTTGACGATTCGGTGTTCTTTTACTCCTAGCTGCTCCGCTATTCGCCCTGCGGCCAGAAGCTCCACCCTGTGGCGTTGCCCATAATCGAATGAGAGGCAGTAGCAATCAAAGCCTTGCTCCCGGGCGATTGCCAGGCAGGTGCTCGAATCGAGCCCTCCGCTCAATAAGCAGATCGCGCGCCCGCCTGCCACGTTTATGTCTCCTCGCGCGCCGCCGATACCACGGCATCCACTTCACCCTTGTGCAGGCGAATCTTCAGTTCTTCGCCGGTCCGCGTTTCCGCCGCAGCCCGCAGGATGTGGTGTCGAGCGTTTTCTACAATGGCATAGCCCCGGCCGAGTACAGTCAGCGGGCTGAGCTGGCTGAGGTGCGCCTCAAGCGATTCCTGCCGCCGCCGTATTCGCCACAGCGTCTCACGAATGCCCTTCTGCAACCGCTGCCGCAATAACTCCTGCTGATGATGGTTCCGGGCGAACCGTAGCCGCAAGTTGTTCGCTTCGAGGCGGCGATGAAGATCGGCAAAACGCCTGCACTGCGCATCGATAAATCGCTTTTGCAGATCGCGTAGACGGTACTCCAGGTCGTCTACTTGTTGGGCCCGTCGCCTCAAGGCCCTATGCATCAGCGTTCCGCTTCGTTCCGTCCCACGCTGTTGAAGATCGCGCGCGCATACCAGCAGCCGATATCGCATCGCCTGCAGCGACTTGGTCCGGCATCCCGCGATCTGCTCCAGCAAGCTCTCGCGTGTGCAGACTAGGATTTCCGCCGCTGCCGAAGGAGTAGGAGCACGGCAGTCCGCAACAAAGTCCGCAATCGTGAAGTCAGTCTCGTGCCCTATCGCCGAGATGATCGGGATTGCAGATCCGGCAATCACCCGCGCGACCTGTTCTTCGTTGAACGTCCATAGATCCTCGAGCGATCCACCGCCGCGCGCGATAATTACCACTTCCGCCCAACCGCTCCTGCTGAAGTAGTGAATGCCTTGACAGACCTGTTCCGCCGCACCGTCGCCCTGCACCTGAGCCGGAAATAGCCGGATGTGTAGACCCGGGAAACGCCGCCCCAAAATGTTGAGCATGTCCCGGATGACCGCGCCGCTCGGAGAAGTCACGATCCCTATGCGTCGCGGCAATTTTGGCAACGGTCGTTTCCGCGATGCTTCAAATAATCCTTCCGCCGCCAGTTTCCGCTTCAACTGCTCAAATGCGAGTTGCAGCGCCCCCGCTCCTTGCGGCTGAAGCAACTCCACGATCAACTGATATTCGCCCCGGTCCTCGCGAACCTCGAGGTTCCCCCTCGCTATGACCGCAAGTCCGTCTTCTGGCTTAAACTTCGCAAAGCGCGCAGCCCCTTTGAACAGCGCGCACTTCAGCTGGCTCTCTTCGTCTTTTAAAGTGAAGTAATAGTGGCCGCTCGCAGGCAGCCGGCAACCCGAGATTTCGCCCGCCACCCAAATGCCGCGAAAATCGTCCTCGAACAGACGCTGCACCGCAGCGTTCAGCTCGCTGACCCGGAAGACTCTGCGCTCCGGTTCGAGCTTCAGCGTCATCTGCCCGTTTTCAATAGTCGTTCTTGCCAGCATCTAAATGCGCTATTCTAACTTTTTGTCCGTTCGCATCCGGTTCCCCTGTTCGGCCAAATCCCTTACTTTTAATGATCTCTTACTGGAGTATCGATGACCCCACAAGAAGCCCTTGAGTTTGCGAAAAAGAATGACGCGCGGCAAATAGATCTGCGCTTTACCGATCTTCCCGGCCTGAGCCAGCACATCTCCTATCCCATCCATATGCTCGACGAAGGCTCATTTGAGGATGGATTCGGAATCGATGGGTCGAGCATACGCGGGTGGGCCGCGATCAACGAGAGCGATATGCTGCTGATCCCGGATCCCACGACAGCTTTCATGGACCCCTTCGCCGAGACCCGAACGCTGGTGATGCTCGGCGATATCCTGGACCCCGTCACGCGGCAACATTACGATCGCGATCCCCGCTGGATTGCGAAAAAGGCCGAGATGCATCTCAAGAACAGCGGCTTTGCGGATACTGCATACTTCGGGGCGGAAGCCGAGTTTTTCATTTTCGACAACATCCGCTTCGATCAGAACCAACACAGCGGCTTCTATTTCATTGATGCCGAGGAAGGACGCTGGAACTCCAGTCGCGAGCACAACAATCTCGGGTACCGGCCGCGCTACAAGGAAGGGTACTTCCCGGTTCCCCCAACCGACCACTATCAGGATCTCCGGAGCGAGATGGTAGCCACGATGGCCGAATGCGGATTGACCATCGAATGCCACCACCATGAAGTAGCTACCGGCGGCCAATGCGAAATCGATCAGAGGTTCGACACGCTGGTAAAGTCGGCCGACAACATGATGCTCTACAAGTACATCGTGCGGAATGTGGCGTATCAGTACGGCAAGACCGTCACTTTTATGCCAAAACCGCTATTCGGCGATAACGGCAGCGGCATGCACACGCACCAAAGCCTGTGGGGCGAGGGCAAACCGTTGTTCGCCGGAGACAATTACGCGGGCTTGAGCCAGATGGCGCTGTGGTACATAGGCGGCCTGTTGCGGCATGCGCGCGCGCTGTCCGCGATCATCGCGCCCACCACCAACAGCTACAAGCGCCTGGTGCCCGGCTACGAAGCGCCGGTCAATCTGGCCTACTCCCGGCGCAACCGTTCCGCCGCCGTCCGCATCCCGATGTACTCCAGTAACCCGAAAACAAAGCGTATTGAGTTCCGGCCACCCGACGCAGCTTCAAACCCCTACCTGGCTTTTTCGGCGATGATGATGGCCGGCCTCGATGGCCTTCTAAGCAAAATCGACCCTGGTGAGCCGCTCGACAAAGATATTTACGACCTCTCGCCCGAAGAGTTGAAGAAAGTGCCATCGATGCCCGCTTCGCTGGACGAGGCACTGACATGCCTGGAGGAAGATCATGCCTTTTTGACCAAGGGGGATGTCTTCTCCGAAGAGCTGATTGAAACTTTTGTCTCCTATAAGCGAAAATCCGAGGCCGAAGCTGTTCGGCTTCGTCCTCATCCATATGAATTTGCCTTATATTACGACATTTAATTGTCCGATTTATTTAATTCGAGGCGAGGAGCCACTTATTCTGTAATGCCGTTCCACTTTGCGAAAACTTGCGATAACGCACTGAAGGGTACTCAGACGTACTAACCGGTGGCGGTTTCTCTGGAAAAACAAGCAGCGCAGAGCGATTATGGCGTCTGTGTTTTCGGTTTCTGTTCCGAAATCGGAACAGCGCGGCCAGTATGGTACTTTAGATTGTAAAAGACGCCCGGCGCCGAGAAGCCGGAATGGTTCGGCTCGAAGGTAATTTCCGAAGCCCAAGATGGAAGAACCAGGTCATAATTTACGGGAGGCAAGAGCACGCCTCCGGTTGCGCTATCGCGACGTCCAGGAGGCAAGCCAAAGAATTGCGGACCGGCGCGGAAACCGGGAGTTCTTCATAGGGCTTAGCCGACTCGCCGATATAGAAAACAAAGGCACAATTCCCTCTCTGTACCGAATCTATTCGCTTTGTGCGATATACGGACTGGAGTTCAGTACCGTGCTAGGTTGGTACGGAATCGAGCTGCATCAACTGCCGGGCGACGCCGCCAGGCTTGGCCACAAAGTAACGCGCATAGTCGATATTCGTTGCCCGGACCGGGCTGAAGTCGAATTTCCGGCCAAATTGGATGGGGCATTCGACTTGCGCAAGACCCTTTATTTGGCTACCCACATCCAGCGGTGGGGGAAATTGCCCATCCTTTTACTTAATGGTCTTGATTTAAAGCGCCAGCATTACGGATTTGTTGGTGTCGACGACTGGTCCATGTACCCAATTCTTCCGCCAGGCTCGTTTGTCCAAATCGACGAGACTAAGCGGCGGGTTACAAACGAGAGCTGGGTACACGAGTATGAAAGGCCGATTTACTTTGTGAACTATCGCGATGGTTATCGCTGTGGTTGGTGTACGCAGCGGGGTCGGCTTTTAATCGTTCAGCCGCATTCCACATCCCACCTCGCGCCCGAGATTTTTCGCTATCCTGAACAGGCGGAAGTAATAGGGCAAGTGGTCGGTGTCGCTATGCGCCTGGATCTGGGGAAGCGACGCCATACACATTCTTGAGTAGGCCCAGGATTGCTTCGAAGTCCGAAATATGTTTCTGGCGTTCGGGTCCCTGAATGGAGGCAGGTACAAGATTCTTATATGGGGTCAGTCGCAGCCACGCATCGATCAACTCGGCCCGGCCCACGTGATCTATGCCGGCAATATAGAGTTCGATGTCGGTCTTTTTTTTCTCAAGGGGATAACTCACCCACTCTTTGAAGATCCGTTCGTGAATTCGCTTTAAGGCCGAGCTGGCGTCGGCTGCCGGCTGCATCACGGGAAGAACCGTAATGTTCATATTTACCTGTATCAGCATTTCGCAATCCCGCGAGATAAACGAGACGGCCATATGACGTTTCGATGTGCGACAGATCTCTCAGCCAGAGATCATCGGATACCCCTCGTGCGTCGATGTTTACCTTGGCCCGCGACATTCCGCAGTAGCTTCAATAATACACTCATAATTTCATCGCACCAAGGTACAGGAGTACCAATAGGACTACCCGTATTCGTTCCGATATTGGAAAACATGAGAAGTAGCTGACAGAGCTACTTAGACGCTAAGTTATCGTACATTTGACAGTATCCCAAAAACACCCCAAGAAAGGTAAAGGAAATCCTCACTATGAAACGATTATTGACCGCTTCTTTTCTTCTTCTAGGCTTGGTTGGAACGCTCAGCGCTGCCGACCGCCTATTGCCGAATGCACAAAGTTCGTCTCCGGCAACCACCTTGAAATTCGATCCGCCGTGGCCGTGTATGGATAGTCCCTATCCGCCACCATGCCCCCCTCCAGGGCAAAGTTCTCAATTCGTCGCTCCGAACGGCCGTTAACCGGTAGCTTATCGGCAGCCAGCTGGGTCGGCCTTTGATCCGGCTTGGTGTGTGCGTTATAACCGTAATCTGTCTCACTTATTTCGGCATCTGCCCGACTATTGACGAATGGGCTCGGCAAATAGTTGCTTAGGACTGCTATTTTGGGCTACTATCCAATAAAACCGAAGAACACCGGATGAACTGGAGCCGTATTGCGCAAACGATCAGCGATGTCCTCGCCATTGCGCTAATTATACGGTTCTTAATTCTTCGACTTCATACGGTTTACCGTGTTTTTTGTCTGTTTTTGCTTTGGGACCTCTTTACGTCTTCCGTCGCCTTCGCGGAGGCGTTTGCCCACAATCCGCATCTTGACTATCGCATTACGTGGATATGCACGCGCACAATCGCCTGGGCGCTCTCACTGTGGATGGTTTATGCGCTTCTGCAAGCGATGCTGACGAAGCTGCCCGGCATCCTTCGCATTTCTCGGAGGGTTCTAAACGTAACGTTTCTGGTGGCCATAGTCCTCGCGCTGCTCACAGCCCAAGCTGAATACTTCGGCCCGGGACGGGCGGAGGCTACGAACTCCATTAGACGCGCCTTGGTGATTGTTTTCGTGTCGGAGCGTGTCATTGCGATGGCAGCGCTCCTCGTTTTGCTCTCCATGCTCGCGTTCGTCTTGTGGTTTCCCGTCTCCATGCCCAGGAATCTGGTTGTCTTCAGTGTCGGCTTCGTTGTGTACTTTGCCGCAAAGACGGCTCTATTGCTTGCCCGAAGCTATTTGTCGCCCGACAGCGCAACCTTGTTCAGCAACATCCTGGATATTGTCCTTGGCGCCTGCCTGGCCTGTTGGCTCTTATTCATAAATGCCGAAGGGGAAACCGCAGTGGTCACAGTCGGCCACAAATGGCATCCCAAGGAGCAACAGCGTCTTGTCGGTGAATTGCAGGCCATGAACACCGCCCTAAGCCGGGCGGCTCGAAGATAGCGGACAAACCGCGGATCCGGCTCCTTTAGCGGAATTAATCAGAGAGTTTTCCGGATAAAATGTTTTCTTCCCCCAAAAAAGAGTGTCTACAGGCTTGAAAGAGTTGCGGTATTCCTGTACCGTATAGATTGCGGTATTCTCATACCGTTTGGATTTCGGAGAGGACTTGACTTCCGCCCTGATGCTAATGCCACTGGTGTTGTTCGGCTTAAGCCTCGGCTTCGCCCTGCCGATTCTGGGCAGGCTTTGCAGAAAGTGCAAGAGTGAGGAAGTTACGCCCGAGTGGCTGGAAAACTTCACGGTATCCTCCTACTATCCAATGCAGGGCCTCCTCAGCGATGAGGATTTCAAGTTCCTTCTGGGTCAACCGGGCTTTGATTTTTCGCTCTACCGGAAGCTGCGCCGCGAACGCTTGTATATCTTTCGCCAGTATCTAAGCCGCTTAATCCTTGATTTCAATCGGCTTCACTTGGCGGCGCGGATGGTTATCAGCAGCGCCCCTGAGGACCGCTCGGATCTCCTCGCCGGACTGATCTGGTTGAAGGTCAGATTCGCAGTGGCGGTCTTTAGGGCCGAGGGCAGCTATCTTCTCTGCTGCTTGGGATTTCGAGGCCTGGCAGTTCGGCACTTGATAATGCGCCTCGAAGATATGAATGGTCAGTTGAGTTCGATTTCGGCAAGTCACCTGGCGTAAGTTCCAAGCTCCACAAATTTCTTCAGTTCTAGCTTCGCCTCCGCATATCCCTGAAACCCTCTCTCGGCCTCCTTGAAATTTCTGGTGTGGACGCACCGGCGGGCTCCCCGATGCTCAGTCGGATATTTCAGGTGTAACATCTCGTGAAACATAATGAATTTCACCAGGAATGCCGATGCCGCGTGCGAATCGAGAAGACTACTCAAGACAATCGCATTGTGAGATGGATCGTAATGCCCAAGGGTTGTGCGCGAAGGCCTAAGACTCCAGCCTAAGCGGGGGCGAGCCATCAGGCCATGGAAGTAGGCAAAGTTCAGTTCCTCAAAAATCGCGCAAAGGTCGTGTACCTCACCGCACGGATCTTGAAAGGCTTTCCGCCCGCGTTTCTGCTTCACCAGCTGTAGCGTGCGACGAACGTCGGCCCGGTTCATATATCGTCTGTAGCGCGCTACCGCGCCACTCTCCGGCAAGTTGCGATAAAGCTTCGAAATGAGGATCGATGCTAATGCCTCCTGAATGGGAGCGGGAGCCTCTTCGAGTAGATCGCTGATATCCACCCGAAGATGGCCATTCTCGAGTCTGATCCGGCTATTCGCATTTGCATACTTGCGAAAGTGGATGGCGATATGCGGTACGGGAGTGCGCGGCTTGAGGCTGCGAAATACGCGCGCATAAATTTGATCGACCGTCTCAAACAGCAGAGCAGTCTCGACTTGCATTTTTCCCAACTGTACCATGGTGTTTCGAGTAAGTTTCGACTCGAGAGGTACTCTTGCAAACAGCAAAGATCAGCGCTTTAGGCTGCTTCGTTCCGCCCTGCGTGCTGACGAACGACGACCTGTCTCGAATGGTCGAGACAAACGATAAATGGATTGTGGAGCGGACGGGCATTCGCGAGCGTCATATCGCGGACCAGAGCGTGGCGACGTCGGATATGGCTGTGGCAGCGGCTCGCGACCTGCTCTCGCAAAGGGGCATTCCAGCAAGCGAGATCGAGGTCATCATTGTCTGCACGGTGACGCCCGACATGATGTTTCCCGCTACCGCCTGCCTTGTGCAAGATCACCTCGGCGCCGCTCGCGCGTGGGGTTTCGACCTGGTCGCCGCCTGCTCTGGTTTTGTCTACGGTATCACCCTGGCGGCTCACCTGGTTTCGGCCGGATCGCATCGCAAAGTTCTGGTGATCGGCGCCGATACAATGTCGCGGATCCTGGATTATACCGACCGTTCAACGTGCATTCTATTCGGAGACGGTGCCGGCGCTTTCTTGATTGAGCCTTCCGATGATCCCAAGGAAGGATTCATTGGCTATCTGAACGAAATAGACGGATCGGGCGGCGCCTTTCTCAACATGCCGGCCGGGGGCAGCAGGCTGCCGGCGAGCGCGGAAACTGTCGCCCAACGGCTCCATTACGTGAAGCAAGAAGGTGGGCAGGTATTTAAATTCGCAGTTCGCAAAATGTATGAGCTCTGCGACACGCTGCTGCAGAAGCACGGCTTCTCGCCTTCGGACGTGAAGCTGCTGATTCCTCATCAGGCGAACAAGCGCATCATAACCGCGACGGCTGAGCGTTTAGGCCTTCCCGATGAAAACGTGGTCATCAACCTGGACAAATACGGCAACACCACGGCCGCTACAATTCCCCTCGCCACCGCGGACGCTATTTCGCAAGGCCGGCTAAAGAAGGGTGATTTAGTCTTGTTTGCTGCGGTTGGCGCGGGCTATACGGCCGGCGTCAATTTGTGGCGCTGGGCTTATTAGTGCCCCTGTTCAGCTCGCGCCTATATTCGTCCAAAACGCACTGTACATACCGCCTGGTTTCGGCATAGGGTGGCACGCCGCCGAACTTCTCGACTGCGCCTGGACCGGCGTTATAAGCAGCTAGGGCAAGCGCAGAATCCCCGTGGAATCGGATCAATAAACTTCGTAAATATTTCGCACCGCCCTGAGCATTGTCCTGCTGGTGAGTGGGTTCCACTCCCAATTCGGCGGCGGTTCCGGGCATAAGCTGCATCAAACCAATGGCGCCCTTGGACGAAATGGCGTTCTGCCGCAATCCGGATTCTATCCGCGCCACGCTTCGAAGGAATTCCGGCGGCAGACCCTGATCGTTTGCGGCCTGAGCCAGCAGCTCGTCCGGACTCGCTGCAGTAACGCTTCTTGAAACCGCTGTGGTTACAGCCGGAACATCGGGCACACTCTCGATACTTTCTACTTCAGCTTTAGGCAGCGCTACCGTACCCATGGCTGTGCGCAAGACAAGCATGTCGCCTTCTTTTGTGTGCGACCGCGCCTGCAAACTGAAGCCGTTGGTCAAGTAAAACACCTCTTTGCCGAAACAGGGGCAGAGAGCGACGGCGCAGAGCGCTAAGCTAGCCAACCTCATGAAGATCTTGAAACGGATAACCGTATTTTCACACAGGCAGACCGGCGGCGCTACCATTAGCAGGAAATGGGAAAAGCTTCGCACTTAACGTGCAGCAGGTGCGGCAACCGGTTTGATGCAAGTCAAGCTCTGAATCTGTGTCCATGCGGCGGGCCCTTGCTGGTCAACTACGATCTGGCCGCCATTCGTGCTCATTGGCGGAAGGACGACCTGAAAGGCGCAGTTTCCAGTATGTGGCGCTATGCGCCGGTTCTGCCAGCCGAGCTTGACGAGGCGGTAACGCTTGAAGAAGGCTGGACTCCGCTCATTCGCGCTAAGGCGCTTGCCCGCGAAATAGGCGCCGAGAATCTCTGGATCAAGGACGAAGGGCGTAATCCGACCGACTCCTTCAAAGCGCGCGGTCTCTCCTGCGCGGTGACAATGGCAAACAAACTGGGTATTCGCCGGTTGGCTATTCCATCGGCAGGCAACGCAGCAAGCGCTTTAGCTGCATATGCCGCCGCCGCAGGTCTCGAAGCCTACATCTTTATGCCTCGCGACGTTCCTCAAGCCAACTTTGTGGAATGCAAATCCTTCGGTGCGCACGTAACGCTGGTCGATGGGCTGATCAGCGATTGCGGAAAGATGGTGGCCGAGCGAAAAGAGCGTGAAGGTTGGTTCGAAGTCAGCACATTGAAAGAGCCTTACCGTATCGAAGGCAAGAAGACCATGGGCTATGAAGTGGCCGAGCAGTTCGATTGGCAGGTTCCTGACGCGATCCTTTATCCGTGCGGTGGAGGAGTTGGGCTAATCGGAATGTGGAAGGCCTTCAACGAACTGGAGGAGCTAGGCTGGATCGGTAGCAAACGCCCGAAAATGATCTCGGTGCAAGCAGAGGGTTGCCAGCCCATCACTCGCGCCTTCGAGCAGAACGCCGAGTCGAGTGAGTTTTGGCAGGATGCGCACACGGTGGCAAGCGGACTGCGGGTACCAAAAGCGCTAGGCGATTTTCTGGTGCTTAGAGCGATCCGGGAAAGCGGTGGAACGGCGATTTCTGTTTCGGATGAAGAAATGCTCGATGCGGGACTCTTGCTCGCGCAGCGCGAAGGCATCTTCGCCGCGCCGGAAGGAGGAGCGTGCGTTGCGGCTACACGGCATCTTCTAGAAACAGGGTTCTTCAAGTCTGCTGACCAGATCGTTATCTACAACACGGGTTCGGGCCTGAAATATTTGGAAGCCTATTCCACTCGTTTCCCACGCCAGAGCGCAAGCGAGCAGGACAAGCTGGGAGGCCTCATCACGCCCCGTTAGCGCTTCTCAGCGCGGATTATGGGACTATAAAGGAATCAGTTTGGAGAAAAGATTTAAGTGACGAAGCTATTCGTGGGGAACCTGCCCTACAAGGCTACTGAAGCCGATTTACAGGCGTTTTTTGATGAAGCCGGTGTCCATGTAGACAGCGTGAATATTCTTCGCGATCGCTTTAGCGGTGAAGCGAGAGGATTCGGCTTCGTAGAAATCAATGATGACGCAGCGGCCGCCCAGGCCGTTCAAACTTGCAACGGTAGACAACTGATGGGACGCGCTCTGGTGGTGAACGAAGCTCGACCTCCGGAGCGGCGCGAACGTTCTCAAGGCGGCGGTGGCGCGGGTGGCGGCGGCCGGCAGCGCGATTTCGGCGGCAGCAAGAACCGCTGGTAATTCGCACCGAAGAGAACCGGTCACTTCGTCCGCACATCCTGAACGCGGCCTTTCCATTCGCCCCCTCGACCGCGCCAATACTGAACTGCCGAGTGAACGGTAGCGCCCATGTAGAACAGCGCTATTAAAGGCAGCGAGAAACTCCACAGAATTGAGCGCCGATAAAAGCGTACCATCGGCAAGTAGCTGATGCTCATCAACAGCCATGCCGTCGCGCCAAGAACAACCGGCAACGTTTGGCGCGTGAAAAGCAAAAGCGGCGGCAGCAAGTACGTGAAAAAGAGCGCGACAAGCGTGCCTGCCAGCAGCAGTGCCGAATGATGGAGTTGGTTGAATGCATTGCGTGAGATCATGCGGCCAATTTCCGCGAACGTACCGTAAGAGCGAAGGCTCTGGGTGGATGACGTGAGTCCCAGCCAAATTCGTCCGCCACTCCGCTTGACAGCTCGCGCCAGGGCGCAATCGTCAATCACCTCATTTCGGATCGCTGCTAATCCTCCAATTCTTTGCAAGGCCTCAGGACGAATCAGAATGCACCCACCCGCCGCGCCCGCAGTCTGAAATCGGTCCGAGTCGATCCACGCAGGTGGATAAAGCTGTAGGAAGAAGTAGACAAAGGCAGGGATCAAAGCTTTCTCGGCCGTTGTCGCACACGCCAGCTTGACCATATAAGAGGCAAGATCGCAGTGGCGCGCTTCCGCAATGGAGACGAGCTCGGCCAAGCTCTCCGGCCCGTGCGAAATATCCGCATCTGTAAACAGCAAATAATCGGGCGCGAGCGTCTCGGCGTACGCAACACCTTGGGACAGAGCCCAGAGCTTGCCAGTCCATCCCGGCGCGAGCGGCTTGGCTTGAAGGATGGTCAGATTGCCTGGAACAGCGCGCGCAATCTCCGCTGTACCATCAACGCTGCCGTCATCAACTAAGACGACATGGATGCCCTGCCGCAACAAGGAGCTAAGCGATCGCGCAATAACGTCGGCCTCGTTTCTTGCAGGAACAACCGCGACTACGCGCTTGCTCGAGGTCTCCGGTCCGTTGGACGCGAGGTGTTTTGAAACGCGCCAGAAGCCGCCTCTTCCCGCTACTAAGTAAACCCAGATCAGTAAGGGAATCGCGGCGATGGCGGTCAGCAGCACGATCGATTTCGCTCAAAGGGGCTGCTGTTGAGTCATGCAGTGCAACGTCCCGAGGCCTAATACGAGATCTGTCGAACCAATTCCTACTACTGTTCGATCCCGAAACAACTCAGCCAATTTGTTCAGCGCTATGCGATCATTCGCATCGTTGAATGTCGGTACCAGCACGAGCGAGTTCGCAATATAGAAGTTTGCATAGCTGGCAGGCAGTCGTTGTCCATTGAAGAACACCGGTTCGGGCATCGGCAAAATCTCGACGCGCAGGCGTTCGCCATCCTGATCTCGCATATCGCGCAGCAGCGCCAAATTCTCTTGCAGCGGCTCGTAGTTCACTTCCGATGGATCTTGTTCCAGGACTGTTACCACAGTGTGCGGGTCCGTGAACCGGGCCAAGTCGTCCACGTGCCCGTGCGTGTCGTCGCCTGCGATTCCGTTCCGCAGCCACATCGTATGCGGCGCGCCGAGAAAGTCGCGAAACAAGTCTTCCCAATCGTGTCGTGTGAATCCGGGGTTGCGCGCCTGGACATCGCTCAACAGGCATTCTTCCGTCGTCAAAATGGACCCCGCGCCATTGACGTCGATACTCCCGCCTTCCATAACGACGCGCTTGCGTTCGCGGAATGGAGTCCAGGTTCTGAAACGAAGGCGAGGTGCCAATCTGTCCGTAACGGCATCATCGCGCATCGCGTTCTCATATTTCGCCCAGCCGTTAAAACGCCAATTCAAGATGCCGCGCTCGCCTTGATCGTTGCGAACGAACATCGGGACAGTAGTCGCGCGTCCAGGTTCTGTCGGTGGAGACGTGAAAGAACTCGACGGCCTCCATTTGCACGTGGCACTTCTTGAGGATTCGCCGCGCTTTGTGCTCCGCATCAGCGTCCTCAACCAGGATTCGAACCTTCTCGACTCTCGAGAGGTGTCGAACGATTTCGGCATAAAGCCAGGGGATCGGCGCAAACTTGCCCGGCCAGTCGGTCACTTCGTGCGGCCACGCAAGCCAAGTCGCTTCGTGAGTCTCCCATTCCGCAGGCATACGGAAGCCCAGCGAAGCGGGAGTGGGGTCGCCAGCTCGCATCCAGGTCAGCCGAGCCAACGCTGCAGTATTGGCGTGTAAGCGTCGATCCGGCGATCGCGTAGGAACGGCCAATTGCGCCGGACTTCGTCGATCTGCTTCGGATCGCACTCGACGACGATGACCTGCTCTTCATTTGCAGAAGCCTGCGCCAACACGCGCCCAAACGGATCGGCTACGAACGAATTACCCCAAAATTCCAAGCCGCTCTCCGGTGGTCCTTCGTATCCCGTGCGATTCACCGCAGCGACAAAAACTCCATTCGCGATTGCGTGAGCGCGCTGGATGGTTCGCCATGCGTCTAATTGCGCCTCGCCATATTGCGCCTTCTCAGAAGGATGCCAGCCGATCGCGGTTGGATAGAAGAGAACGTTCGCGCCCTGCAAGCTGGTGATTCGAGCGCCCTCGGGGTACCATTGATCCCAGCAAACCAGTACTCCGATTCGCGAGTAGCGGGTTTCAAAGTTCTGGAAGCCGAGATCGCCCGGCGTGAAATAAAACTTCTCAAAGTACAGAGGATCGTCGGGAATGTGCATCTTTCGATACATGCCAACCAACGACCCATCCGCATCTAGAATGACTGCGGTGTTGTGATACAGGCCTTGTGTGCGCTTCTCAAACAAGGACGCAACGATGGAAACTTCGAGCTGCTTGGCAATCGAACTCAGCGCTTGGGTCGAGGGGCCTGGTATTGTCTCCGCCAAGTTGAACAACGCGGCATCTTCCTGGCGGCAAAAATACTGCGAGCGGAATAGCTCCGGTAAACAGACAATCTCCGCGCCTTGTGACGCAGCTTCGCGAATCCCTGCTATCGCCTTCTCCAGATTCGCCGCGGAATCGGTCGAGCAAGACATCTGTATGAGGCCGATTTTGAAAGGGCTATCCTTCATCACATGTAGATGCCGCCGTTGACATCGAGCACATGACCGGTAATGAAACTAGCGTCATCACTGACCAGGAAGCGGACTGCAGCCGCGACATCTTCCGGAGTGCCGATCCGCTTCAATGGCGTTTGATCAATCATTTTCTGCTTCAGCTCGGCGCTCAAACCTTCCGTCATCCCGGTCTCGATAAAGCCGGGCGCCACGGCATTCACCGTGACGTTGCGGCTTCCCAGCTCTTGCGCTAGTGATTTTGTCAATCCAATGAGACCCGCCTTCGATGCCACGTAATTCGCCTGTCCAGGATTTCCCATCTCGCCGACAACAGAAGAGATGTTCACGATTCTTCCCCAGCGCTCCCGCATCATGCCGGGAAGCACTTGCTGGATGGCGTAGAAGGCGCCACTTAGATTGGTCTGCAGCACGCTCTCCCAATCGCTCTGCTTCATGCGAACAGCCAAACCATCTTTCGCGATACCGGCATTGTTCACAAGAATGTCGATGCGGCCGAATTCTTTCGCGGCCTTCGAGATGCCATTCGCGATCGAGTCACGGCTCGAAAGATCCATGTCGAGAATAAACGTCTCAACATCGTCGCCCGCGATTGTGTTGGCGGTCTCCTGAAGTTTTTCGACCGAACGCGCCGCCAGCACAATGCGATGCCCGGCCGATGCCAGTGCCTGCGCACAAGCCTTTCCAATACCGCGGCTCGCTCCTGTAATCAGGGCGGTTCTACGACTCATGATTCACTCTCATGATAATGGGTGTACGGTAACTCATGGCCTTTGACGATTTGCGCGATTTTGTACGCGCCTTGGAGAAGCAGGGCGAGCTGAAGCGAGTGTCCTTCGAGGTGGATCCGTATCTCGAGATCACCGAGTTTGCGGATCGCTCCGTGAAGACCGGCGGTCCGGCGCTGCTGTTCGAGAAGCCGAAGGGCTCCAAAGTGCCGCTGCTGATTAACGCCTTCGCGAGCATGCGGCGGATGGAGATCGCTCTCCAAGTCAGCGACATAGAAGATATCGCCCAACGCATCGTCGGTTTTCTCGAAATGCAGAAGCCGGAAGGATTGCTGGACAAGCTGAAGATGCTGCCGAAGCTGGCCGAAGTCAGCGCTATGTTTCCGAAGACGGTTTCCAGTGGTCCGTGCAAAGAGGTCATACACCGCTCCGATTTTTCGCTTCATGAGTTTCCTATTCTGCACTGCTGGCCGGGCGATGCCGGCCGCTTTATCACGCTGCCCATGGTCTTTTCAAAGGACCCGGAAACAGGCAAGCGCAATTGCGGCATGTACCGGATGCAGGTCTTCGATGGCCAGACCACCGCAATGCACTGGCAGAAGCACAAGCAAGGCGCAGAGCATTACCGCCGGCTTACAGCCCAAGGCACAGAAACGCGAATGCCGGTTGCGGTAGCCATTGGCGCGGATCCGGCGACCATCTATTCGGCAATTCTGCCTTTACCGCCGAGCGTGGACGAGATGCTATTCGCCGGCTTTCTGCGCGGCCGGCCCGTCGAGATGGTCAGCTGCGAAACCTGCGACATCGAGGTGCCCGCAAATGCGGAGATCGTGCTCGAAGGATATGTCAACCTTGGCGAGCTGCGGCGCGAGGGTCCTTTCGGCGATCACCGCGGCTTCTATTCGCTCGATGACGACTACCCGGTCTTCCACATCGAGTGCATCACGCATCGAAAGAATCCTATCTATTCGGCAACTATTGTCGGCGCGCCTCCGATGGAAGACTTCTATATGGGGAAGACCATCGAACGTATTTTCCTGCCATTGATGCGCATGCAATTGCCGGAAATTCATGACGTCTGCATGCCCGCCGAAGGTGTCTTTCACAACCTGATTCTCATTTCCATTCGCAAGTCCTATCCAGGACAGGCCCGAAAAGTCATGCACGCCATCTGGGGGCTCGGTCAAGCCATGTTCAGCAAGGTCATCGTGATCGTCGATGAAGACGTGGATGTGCAAAACGTTCCCGAAGTCACCTGGAAGGCACTAAACAACATCGATCCGCAACGGGACATCGAGTTTGTCATGGGCCCTATCGATTCGCTCGATCACGCGAGCCGCATGCCGAACTACGGATCGAAAATGGGCATTGACGCCACTACCAAATGGCCGTCGGAAGGCTTCACGCGCCGATGGCCCAACGTGATCAAGATGTCTCCCGAGGTAGTCAAGCGAGTGGACGAATTATGGAAGCGCGCCGGACTCGATCGCAAGTGATCGATATAGGGCATCAGTTTATGGGCCGCCAGGCGTACCCGTCGCGAGCGAGCAGTTCATCGGCTGCTGCCGGGCCTTGACTACCGGCCGCGTAATTGGGAAAATCATCCGGTCGCTTAGAGCCCCACGCATCGAGAACCGGTTGAACGATGCGCCAGCCGGCTTCAATGTTATCGGCGCGTTGAAAGAGCGTGGCGTCGCCGACCATGACATCGTAAATAAGCGTTTCATAACCGGTATTGGGAGCGGTGCCGAAGTAGTCTTCGTACTTGAAATCCATTCGAACATCGCCTAGCTTGACTACCGGTCCCGGAATCTTAGCTCCGAATTCGAGCGCGATACCTTCCTCCGGCTGAATGCGAAGCAGCAGCCAGTTGGGCGCTGGATCCGTGACCGAGGTGTTTCTAAAAAGAGGGCAGGGCGCGTTCTTGAAATGTATCGCGATTTGGGTTTTGCGCCTGGCCATGCGTTTGCCGGTACGAATGTAAAACGGCACGCCCGACCATCGCCAATTTTCGATAGAGAGTTTCAGGGCCGCATAGGTTTCGACGAGCGAGTCGGGAGAGACATCCGGCTCTTCACGATATGCCTGAACGGGCTGACCGGCGATTTGACCCCGGCCATACTGTCCCCGCACAGCAATGGAAGCGACCTCGTCGGCTGTGCAGAGGCGGATGGCATCGATGGCTTTAGCCTTCTCCGATCGAACCGCATTTGCACCGAATGAATTGGGCGCTTCCATGGCGGTCATGGCTACCAACTGGAAGACGTGGTTCGGCACCATATCGCGCAGCGCGCCCGTCTGCTCATAGAACGAGCCGCGCCTCTCGACGCCGACGGATTCCGCAACCGTAATCTGGACGTGGTCGATGCGGTCGCGATTCCAGACTGGCTCGAACAGACCATTCGCGAAACGGAACATCATGATGTTCTGAACGGTCTCTTTACCCAGAAAATGATCGATGCGATAGATCTGGGCTTCGTTGAGGATCTTCAGGATGCGCTGGTTCAGCGCCTTTGCAGACTCAAGATCATGCCCAAACGGCTTCTCGATCACGACACGGCGCCAATGGCCTTCGGTTTCGCAGGAGAGACAACTATGGCCCAAGTGTTCGATGACGGGCGCGAAGAAGCGGTCAGCAACGGCCAGATAAAACAGATAATTTCCGGCTGTCCCGCGTTGCTTGTCCAGATCGCTGAGCTTCGATTTCAGCGTCTGGTAGGCGGCTGGATCGTTCAGGTCTCCTTTGATATAAGACATGCGGCTGGTGAGCCATTTCCAGACGTCCTGGTTTACTTGCGCGTTGTCTCCGGCAGCCTTCACAAACTCCGCCGTCATCTTCTCCAGCGATTGATGCCAAGCTTCGTCGCTTTGATCGGCAAGATCGAACCCGACAATCGCAAACTGTTCCGGAAGCAATTTGGCGCAGGCCAGATTATAAAGAGCGGGGACGACCAGCCGATGGGTTAAGTCGCCGCCCGCTCCGAAGATGACCATCGAACACGGTCCGGCGGGTTTGGCGCTGCCCGGTTTGTTGTCTGCCATGGCTTCTATTCTCGCCCGATGCGATCGTCAATACTGGTAGAGGGGCACATGACGATAGGGGAACAACTGGCCTTTTTATTCATCCTGGCGCTCCCCATTGCGTCCGTGGCCTGGACCATCACTCACGAAGAAGTGTTTCGCGAGCCGCGGGAGTGGTGCAGGGAACGCAGCGAAACCTGCAACCGGCTGTTGAAGCGCAAGTTCTTTTATTTGTTCACATGCGAATACTGCTTCAGCCATTACATCACCGTTATTTTTCTTTTCATTACGCATTTCAAACTGCTCTACGCGGATTGGCGCGGCTATCTGGTCTCCGCCTTCGCGCTGGTCTGGGTGGCAAACGTGTACATGAATCTGTATTCCCATGTGCGGCTCGACATTAAGCGCGAGAAAGTTCAGATCGCCGTTCACGAGAAGACCATGGCCGACGCCGATTCAGCCGCGCAGAGCGAGCGGAACGAACCGGCACAGCTCGCGGATGGGCACGGGGAATTAATTACCAAGTAGCTTTCGCTGATCTTCGGGCGTCAGCTGATCGTACAGTTCTGTGAACGCTGCATTGGTCCATCCGAAGCCCGCCTGGTTGGCGCTGTATCCGAAGTGAATGTTGGCGCTGACATTCGAACCGCCATTAACGACGTCGTACTTCTCGACGATGTAGCCTTGCCTCAAGAACTCGCGCCGGACCAGCGACAGAAATTTCATTGAGATTCGTTCCGCATCTTCGCGATATCCATAGCGGCGCAGCCCCTCGACGGCGATCATCTGCAACGGAGCCCACCCGAAGGGAGAATCCCATTGATTGCCGCTGACGTAGGTGCTGGTTTGCAACCCGCCGACCTTCTCAAACAAGGGCAGATTCTTTACGACGCGTGCGGCCTGCTCTTTCGTTGCGAAGCCGGCCCAGAGCGGATAAAACGTGGTGAGGAATGGATAGTGCCGCACGCGCTTGTTCACGAAGTCGTAGTCGTAATACAAGCCGTCTTTGGCATCCCACATCAAACGGTTCACCCGTTCGCTCCGGTCTTGCGCCCGCTTGCGCCAAGTATTTGCGTCGCTATCGCGTCCGAGCGTTTCCAGAATCTCGGCGGTTTGTGTCTCCATCAGGTAGAGGAGGGAATTGAGGCAAACGGGATCGTAATGAATGATGTCGATGTTGAATGGACCGAAACGATTGGAAGGATCGAATCCCGATTCGCGCATCGAGCGATCGCCCTTATAAAACGCGGGCGTCAGTTGATCAATGGTCCGGTCGAAATATTGATTCACATCGTAATCGGTAATGCGATGCGTTTGAAAATATTGCTTTACAAGCTGGTAATGGTTTCTGCCTTGCGCATCGCGCTCCGCTGAGACCACTTCGGGCGCGGGGCCATCGCCCGTATCGTAGTAGCGCGACAATCCTGTTTCGGGCGTCAAATGCGGCTCGGTGGACCAGACGCCGTAGTATTTCTCGATCATCGGTACAGCATCTTCGAGCCACTTGCGATCTTGCGTTTTCCGATAGACACCGAGGACCATCTGCGTGAGGAAGGGCGGTTGCGACCGAGTGAGGTAATAGGTGCGGTTCGCGTTCAACACCTTGCCGTAGTTCTTCACCTCATAAAGAAAATTATCCGCCATGTCTTTGGCGAGGTTGAGGTCGCCATCGCGCAGCAACCCGACCTGGATGAAATAGCTGTCCCATCCATACATCTCATTGAAGCGGCCGCCGGGAACAACGTAAGGGCGGGGAAGATAGAGCAGGCCTTGCTCACGAAGAGAATCCAAATCTTCCGGAAGCGAAAGAATGTGAATGGTTTTGAAGCCGGCGGCGGGCATCTCGCGGCGCAGTCCTTCTTCGACTATTTGGAGATCGTCGCTTCGCGGCACATAGACCGGCCATTTGCCATCTGCGCCCGGATGAAACTTCGGATCGACCGCTGCGGTCGCCAGATCCTTATTGGAACGGGTCAGGACACTCCAGGTCTGCTTGACGTATTCAAGAATCGACGGAGTTTGAGTTTGCGGAGCCGCGGTCTGCGCATAGAGCGCCGCACCGAGCAGCACCGAGAAGACGAGTGCGAGAAGTGGTCGAGGTCGGGTGCGCATACTTCGATTTACTGTACTTCAGTGGAGGGGTGAGGTCCCAAAACAGGACCAATGTGGCCGGTGCCGGAAGCTTTCTCAAGCTCGATGAGTTCAAGCCAACGGTCGTAGGCCATCTTGGTGCTGGAGGTGGGGGTCGAACCCACATGAGAAGTGAATCCCGCGGGATTTTGAGTCCCGTGCGTCTGCCAGTTCCGCCACTCCAGCAGTGTGCAGAATCAAGACGAGTATAACAATCGAACCTAAGTTCCGATCTTCAGACTAATTCACGGCCATTTTTCGCAACAGCTTGAAATCTTCGAGCATCTTCCCCGTACCTAATACCACAGAAGCAAGCGGTTGATCGGCCATCAGTACCGGCATGCCGGTCTCGGTACGGATCCTCGCGTCCAGATTCTTCAGCATGGACCCGCCGCCTGTCAGAATAATGCCGCGTTCGCTGAGATCGCCGCTTAGCTCCGGCGGCGTGCGCTCGAGAGCCGCCCGAACGGCCCCTACAATTGCGGTTACACATTCGGAAAGAGCTCCTCGAATTTCGTCGTCTCTCAGGACCATGGTCTTCGGCAATCCGGCGATGAGGTCGCGCCCTTTTACGTCCATTGACTTCGGGGCTTCGAGAGGATGAGCCGAACCGATCTCGATTTTGATTTTCTCGGCTGTACGCTCTCCAATCAGGAGATTGTATTTCTTTTTCACGAAATCCATGATGGCGTCATCCATCTGATTCCCGGCAACCCGGAGCGACCGCGAGTACACGATGCCGGATAACGAAATAACCGCTATATCGGTTGTCCCACCGCCAATGTCGACCACCATGTTGCCGCCCGGCTCTGTAACCGGAAGACCGGCGCCAAGCGCGGCTACCATCGCCTGCTCCACCAGATGGACCTCGCTAGCTTTAGCACGGTAGGTGGAATCCAGCACCGCCCGCTTCTCCACTTCGGTCGTTTCACTCGGGATGCCAATCACAATGCGAGGGTGTACCATGCTTTTTCGCTTATGCGCGCGCTGGATGAAGTGATTCAGCATCCTTTCCGCCATTTTGAAATCGGCGATCACGCCATCCCGGAGCGGTCTGATCGCGACAACATTCGCCGGAGTCCGGCCGAGCATCTCCTTTGCATCGGTTCCACAGGCGACCATTTCACCGGTGCTCCTATTTACAGCGACAATAGAGGGTTCGTTCAGCACGATACCCTTTCCCGCCGCATAGACTAATGTGTTCGCGGTCCCCAGATCAATGGCTAAATCGGAGGAAAACATTCGGAAGATGGAACGATATGTCATTTGCTACACCCGTTATTGAACTCATCGGGTTACGAGCCTTAAAACTTCAGCCACCTTTTTCTAAGATTTTTCGTAGACAACTCCAGCGCTCGGCCACCACTAGAACGCCGGATCTAATTGGTAGTACAACAGTGAGATGGCACGAATCGTTGCGCTTCTCACCTTAACTGCTATTTCTCTCTCGGCCCAGGACTGGGCGCGCCAGCAACTAGAAAAATCGTCGAGGCACCGCGAGTGGGTCACTGTGAAACATGGCGACCGCTCGGTCCAGACGTTTGTGGTCTATCCGGAATCGAAGGACAAAACGCCGGTCGTTCTGATCATCCACGAGATCTTCGGCATGTCGGATTGGGTTCAGGATCTCGCCGATCAAGTGGCAGCGGCAGGCTATATCGCGGTTGCGCCCGATCTTCTGTCAGGGATGGGCCCGAATGGCGGCGGCACATCGAGTTTCGCGCAAGGCGAGAATACGAAGGCGGTGAGCGGGCTTAATCCGGACCAAGTCACAGCCGATCTGAACGCTGCCGCCGATTATGCCATGAAAATTCCCGCCGCGAACGGGAAGCTCTTCGTCGCCGGCTTCTGCTGGGGTGGTGGCCAGAGTTTCCGTTTCGCGACGAACCGCGCCGATCTATCCGCAGCTTTTGTTTTCTACGGCCCTCCGCCGGATAAGGACGCAATGGCGCGCATCAAAGCTCCCGTCTACGGTTTCTATGGCGGCAACGACGCTCGCATCGACGCAACGATTCCCGCCACGAAAGAGGCCATGAAGGAACTCGGGAAAACCTACGACCCAGTCATCTATGAAGGGGCGGGACACGGTTTTATGCGAGCCGGAGAAGATCCGAGCGGCACCGAAGCCACGCACGCCGCAAACGTGAAGGCTCGAACAGAGGCTTGGGCCCGCTGGAAGACTCTGCTGAAACAGGGCTCTTGAACACGGGCTCCGTCTATGTGACCCAATGCTGCTAGTTTCGCGACGAGGCCGTTGGGTGTATATTTACCTAAAGCTCCAAGGGGATCCCTGACGTCTCAGGTCTCGGGATAGGAACTTCAGAAAGGGTCATTTACATGCGAAACCGAATTCCATTGTTGTCTCTTGCTCTCGCACTGGCGTGCTTGAGTACCACGAACGTGTTCGCCCAGGCGACAGCGACGGCCACTCTGCAAGGCACCGTGTCCGACAAAACGGCTGCGGTGATTCCGGGCGCGGAGGTGACCATCAACAATAAGTCGACCGGTTTGCAGCGCACGGAAGTAAGCAATAACGTCGGCTTCTACGTGTTCAATCTTCTGCCAGCGGGCATTTATGAGGTTCGCGTCGCGGTGAAGGGATTCGCGACCGGGCTTTATCAGAATGTGGAACTCTTTGTCGGTCGCACGACGACCATTGATGCGCAGCTTTCGCCGAGCCAGCAAACCGAGACAATAACGGTTGAATCCAGCGGCGCTGCGCTGGTCGATCTTGAAAAAACGGATGTCAGTCAACCGATCACGCCATCTGAAGTGGAAAATCTTCCGCTTAACTCGCGCGATTTCGTCAATCTGGCGATTCTCGCGCCGGGCGCCCGTCCAGTGACGTCTTACGACCCAACCAAAGCCCGTTACGGCGTCTTCGCCACCAATGGATCCAGCGGACGCAACGTGAACATGACCGTGAACGGCGTCGACAACAAGGACAACTCGGTGGGCGGGCCCGTCATGCAGCTTCCCCTCGAAGCCATTCAGGAATTCAATATCTCCACGCAACGGTTTTCGGCCGCCAACGGGCGCAGCGAAGGCGCGGCGGTGAACGTGATCACCAAGTCCGGCACCAACGTTTTTCACGGGTCGATCTTCTTTCAGGACCGCGATCAAATCTTCGACACGCTGAACTACTTCGAGCAGACCGCGCACGGCGGCAGCGGGCAGAAGGCTCCGTTCAGCCGCCAGCAATTCGGCGGATCCATCGGCGGGCCGGTGAAGAAGGACAAGACCTTCCTGTTTTTCGCGATCGAGCGTTCGCGCGAACAGACCAGCATCAACGTCAATGGCCCGGCTTACACCAACGATCAGGCCCTCGCCAAGGTGCCCGGGCTTCCGCTGACGCCGCGACCCGACACAAACCATCCCGACGCCGTACTTCGACTGGCGATACAACGGCCGCATCGATCACCGCATCAACGACAACAACACGTTTTCGGCCAGCTACACCAACCAGAACAATCGCGGTCTGAACGATCAGAACGGCTCGAGCAGCGATCTTTCGCAGAACAATTTCACCACCAACCAGCTCATCATTGCGAATGCAACGTTGAACTCGGTGATTTCTCCGACGATCGTGAATTCGCTCACCTTTGGCTACCAGTACTGGAACAACCTGATCGCCACCAACAGCTACGTGCCGAACCTGACGTTCCCCGACCTGCAAGTCGGGACCAATGCGAATGTTCCACAGAATACCTTCCAGAAGAAGTGGCAGTTCAAGGACGATATTGCCTTCAACCACGGCAAGCACTCATTCAAGACCGGCGTCGATTATCTCTGGGAGCCGGTGTTGGGCGGCTTTTTCCTGACTGACCCGACGCCCGTGATTTCGTTCTTCGACGATCCGACCACGATCCTGACGAATACGGCCAAGTATCCGCAGGGCTTCGCGACACCTGGCTCGGTGCAATCGATCACGCAGGCCACCACCGGCAATTCGTACTACTACGAACACAACAAAATGTTCGGCGTGTATTTCCAGGACGATTGGAAAGTGATGCGGCGCCTCACGTTGAATCTCGGCTTGCGCTGGGACAAGGACATGGGCTTGAACGGCGGGTCCGTCCAGCCGTTATCGCGCGCTTATCTGGAACTGAAGGCAATCGGAAGTCCCTATGCCGGTGTGCCGCACGACGAGAACAAAGACTTCAGCCCCCGGTTCGGCCTCGCTTACGACCTGACCGGTACCGGCAAACACATCATCCGAGCCGGCTACGGTCTGTACTACGGCCAGATCTTCCAGAACATTCCGCTGTTCATGGAACAGCAGGCCAACACGAGCCTGTTCACCACCGTTGCCTACACTAGTTCTGGCCCCGGCAGCCCGACTGCGAGCGTTCTGCCGAGCGGCCAGCTTCTCTCGGCATGGCGTTTCGGCGTCGATCCGATCCCGCCTCAGGCACCGGGCGCCGCGCAGTTGCCCACTGGGGCGACCGGACAGATGATGGATCCGCACTATCGCAATCCGTATAGCGAACAGTGGAACGGCGGATATAGCTGGCAGATCACCAGCGATTCGGTGATTGAAGCCGAATACGTACACGAGCTCGGCCTGCATGAAAGCAAGACCATCGTCATCAACCCGACCATCAACGGCGTCCGCAACACGACAGCCGCATTCCAGGCTCTCAAACTGCCCGTGCTCGGCGGAATCCGCGATTACATGTCGATCGGCCGCAGCCGGTACGACGCCATGAACTTGTCTTACCGGAGGCGACTGAGCAAGCGATTCTCGGTCAATGCGAGCTACGTTTTATCGCGGGCTCTGGCGTACAACGGCAACTCGGCCGCGTTCGGAAATGGTCCTACGGATGAACTCAACTGGTTCGCGCCGCACGATCTCGGTCCGACACCGGCCGATGAACGGCACCGGATTACGGTCAGCGGCCTGGTCAACCTTCCCTGGGGTATTACATTTACGCCGATCATGCAGTGGGCCACGGGCCGTCCTTATAACCTCACGGAAGGCATCACGGATGTCTTCAGCTACGGCAGCGGTGTCGCCGCAACTCACGACATCGTGCTTAACAGCGCTCCGACCAACCTTCTGGCGACCGCCGGTTACACGGCAGCGCAACTGCAAGCCTGCATCGCGGCCAATACGTGCCATCAGTTGCCGTACGACTACATGCGCGGCGAGGATTTCTTCCAACTCGATGCGCGCTTCGGCAAGTTCATTAATTTCGGGGAAAAGGCGAAGCTCGAACTCTTCTTCCAGGCTTTCGATCTCACCAATCGCGCCAATTTTGGCACCAGCTACGGGGGCAACATCCGGACCAGCACGTTTCAACAGCCGACCGGCTTCATTACGGCCTCCGGGGTGATTGTTCCCAAATCGTTCGCCGGCGAGTTCGGCGCGCGCTTCAGCTTCTAACCGCAAATCAGTCCCGCTACACCGGATGAGTGCGTCCGGTCGGCCATGCCAGCTCGAAGCCTTGAACGCGTAAGCTGGCCTGAAAATCATCCAGCAGTTTCTCTTTATTGCGTATCGCTCGGGACGATTCCCCGGTTTTTATCGCATGTGCAGCAAGCGCTCCCGCGGCTTCTCCGATGTTCCACTCCACAGGATGCAGGCGATAGCACCCGTTCGTAATGTGAGTGGTCCCAATGTTCTTGCACGCAGGCAGAAGGTTAGTCACACGGCGCGGAATCAGCGCGCCGAGCGGGATTTGAAAAGGCAGCGAACTGACGTCGATGTAATTGGCGCCGCCCGACGAGGGATGCAGATCGATCCGGTAGCACCCCACCCCAATAGAATCATCGAATACCGCGGCTGAGACCTCTTCACGCGGTTTGCCGGTTATTTTCATTCTCATTTCAGTACCGACATGCTGCTCCAGAATCGTAAACTCCGCCTCAATTCTCCGTGACTCTCGGATGTACGGACTCTTCGCCAGTCCGTCGTGCGTTCCAACGATGTCCGGCCTCAATCGCAATCCCTTCCATCCGTGATGCCCATCCAGTCGAGGAGCCTCTGTCTGCATCCAATAAAGAAGCGACAAGCTCAGTTGCTTGGCGTGCCGGAGGTGCTCGCGCCTTGTTTCCGGTGTGCCGGTGATTAAATCTCCCGACCAGTAATCGTTCTGCGGCCAGTTTACAAGCGTGATATCGCTTGCGTAAGAACCTGGCGTGAAGTTCGCACGATCGGCGATTCGGCGATAAGTCCACAGGTTCAGGCCCTCTCTCGTGTTTCCATTTGGCGATGGGTCGAAAAAAACATTGCGCGCCCCTAGCGTTTTCGGATCGCAGACCGTCCAACTAAAAAGCGCCCCGGTCCAAGGCGGGATCAGTTGCGGCACATACGCGCGCCACATCTCATATTCTTGTGGCCTCTCGATGGTGTGGTCCTCGCCGTCGAGATAATCCATGGCGAAACAGAACGTAAACGATTGGTTGTTTCCCGGCTGAGGATGTGGCGCAGCGTGAGCCTCGCCAGTTTGCGCCTGTGATTCCGCTCCCGTAACGAATTCTGTATTGGTCATCGGCAGCAAGTCGCCCAGCTCGGTCGCATCCAGATAATATTTCGCGATGACCGTCCGCTTGGCGCCGGTCTTCAGATCGCGCACCGTGACGCTCGTAACGCGATCACCGGCTGTCGTCGCCGCGTCCGGTACATGCTCCAGCAAAATGGTCAACTGACCCGTGTTGGCGTAAGGCGCTAACATCGCCTGCAGCACGGCTAGAGAGACTCGCGGCTCATGCGTCAGTCGCGAAACCGATCCATTGCCGGGATTCAGGTCCGTTCGCGCCCGGGCTGATGCGGTCAACGGATAGTGCGCCCGATAGTAATCGCGAACGGCGTTGCGATACGCCCTGTAACTGCGCGTACAGCCGAACTGCTCGATCCAAGGATGTTCATCTGGTGGCACTGCCTGCGCCGTTAGCTGACCGCCGATCCAGTCGCTTTCTTCGGTCAGTACAACCCGCATACCGTTTCGCAGAGCCGCGAGTGCGGCCGCCACGCCGCCCGTACTGCCCCCAAACACAGCGACGTCGCAAGCGAACTCTGCCGCGCGCTCAAACGTGGAGCAGGGAAACGCCAGCAGCGAAACTGCGGTTTGCAGCCACTGCCGGCGTTGCATGGTCGTTTCTGTTACTTCCGCCCTCTATTGCTTTTCGAAAATCATTACGTCGTGCTCATGCCTGCCCTGGTCGTCCGTTCCATCCAAGGTGTAGGTCATTACGGTGCCCTTCTTCGAGAGCGTGCCCTTGCCTTTGGAGGTCGCCTTGCCGAATTTCCATGTGTGTTCTACGGTGTTGCCGGATCTCGTTTCGGTAACCGTTGAGTCCTGCATCCCGGTAATCGGCACCTCGGTTCCCGATACGGCAGTATACGACCAAGTTTCCGCTTGCCCGTCACCTCCGATTTCATCTACCGTCACCTTGCCATCCGATTCGATGGTGACTGTCTCGCTCTTTATGGGCGGCCCAGGATCGAACTTGGACTTTGCCACATTCAGCTTCCACGTTCCGACGAACGGATTGTTCTGCTCCTTCTGTGCCATTAACGCTACGGGAATTGTAAGCGCCAGAAAAATCAATCCGAGAGATTTCACAGTTAATTCCTCCTTGTTGTGCGATGCGTAAAGAACAGCTACGCTAGTTGTCCAGAGTAGCTGAGGTACCTCCGAAATGTCGAGCAGCATTACTTCCGCCCCAGAACGCGCGAGGAGAATGATCGGGCTGTCGCAAGATCTTCGTTACGCCGCGCGTATGTTGCGCATGAGCCCTGGGTTCGCCGCCGCTGCCGTTTTATCGCTCGCCTTAGGCATTGGCGCAAGCACCGTCGTTTTCAGCATCGCCGATACAGTCTTCCTGCGGCCGCTACCATACGCCGACTCACAGCGATTGGTTTGGGTCTCTGTTCGTTTTCCGAATGCCGCAAAGACCGAATACCTTCCGTCGCCCGACTTTGTTGCCTGGCGCCGCGATAATCGCGTCTTTGATCAGTTGGCAGCCACCGGTCCTGGTAGCTATCCCATGATTTTCAGTGGCACTCAGCCTACGGAGATCGTAGCTAAGCGCGTCTCGGCCAACTTTCTTGACACGCTTCGAGTCACTCCAATTCTGGGACGAAGCTTCACTCTCCATGAGGAGCTTCCGAATGGGCCAAAGGCGATCATCTTGACCGACCACTTGTGGCGGACACAGTTTGCGGCGCGTCGCGAAATTCTGGGAAAATCCATCACGCTGGATGGACAACCGTATACGGTCATCGGAATCCTGTCTCCGTCTTTCGTCTTCCCGCTCGAAGGAAAGCTCGATGCGCTCACTCCTCTGAGTATTTCGCCCGCTGCCACGCATCATGACCGGGCGATGTTCGTTTGGTCCGCCATCGGCAGATTGAAACCGGGAGTGACGCTCGCACAAGCACAGGCCAACGTAAGAGTCTTGTTCGAATCAAGCAAAGCTGACCAGCCGCGCATGTTTGCTGGGGATGCGCGCCCGGTTGTTGAGCCATTGCAGCAACACCGCATTGGAAGCGCGCGCTTGCTCTTGTTCGTTTTGACCGGAGCTGTTGGATGCTTGCTGCTGATTGCCTGCGCCAATGTCGCAAATCTTTTACTAGCCCGCTGGTCCACGCGCGCTCGGGAGCTTGCCGTTAGAGCCGCGATCGGCGCGCCGCGGCTACGTCTGGTCCGTCAATTATTCACTGAGACAGCATTATTGACGGTGCTGGGGTGTACTCTGGCCATCGGCATCGTTACCATCGCCCTTCGCGGCTTCGTGCATTTCGCCGCCACCGAGGTGCCGCGCTTGAGCGAGGTCACGCTGGATGGCCGCGTGTTCGCGATTGCGCTATTGGTCTCCGTGTTAACCACGCTGCTCTTCGGCGGACTTCCGGCCTTGCGCGCTGGACGCGTCGACATCCAGACCGTTCTGCAAGGCGCTGGACGGCTCGGCTTGGCGGGAGGATATCGCGTTCTGCGACGCGCCCTGGTTGCCGCTGAAGTGGCGCTGTGCCTGGTCCTCCTCTCCGGAGCGGGGCTGCTGCTAGAAACGCTCTGGCATATGGAGAACGACCATCTCGGATTCGTGCCCGAGCACGCGCTAGCCGTACTGGTTTCGCTGAAAGGCACCTCATACGAAAAGCGCGACCATGAGGCGCTGGCAAACGATCTTCTCAGCTATGCGCGCCGCATGCCCGGCACGGAAGCGGCGGCCCTAGGTATCTGCGCACCGCCGGTTGGCCTCTACATGGTCACATCGTTTGCGCGCTCGGACCGTCCCTTGCCGGAGCCGTTCCATCGCGGCGACAACATTGCCGTTTGCCCGGCAGGCGTCGATTATTTCAAAGCCCTGGGGACTCCTGTGTTGAAGGGCCGAACCTTCATCGATGACGATTTCCGGGTTCCTGGTACCCTCGCGATCATCAACCAAGCGGCGGCGCGAACGTACTTCCCAGGAGAAGATCCGATCGGGAAACAGATTGGAGGCGATCGCGAAGGCCACTGGAAAACGATCATCGGCATTGTCGCTGACGCGAAGAACCAGGGGCTCACCCAGCCGGCGATGCCCGAGATGTTCGTCAATGACTTGGAGCTGAAGACGATGCCATATCTGAGCTTTCTTCTTCGCACCGTAGGCAGCGAACATTCAGTCGTCGCGGATTTTAAAACGGAATTACATTCGCTCGATCCCGCCCTGTTCGCGACGTTCACCACCTTGAATGAAGGGATCAGCCGATTCACCGCCGGTACGCGGTTCAACAGCATTCTGCTCGCAAGCTTCGCCGGTATCGCCTTCTTGATGGCCGTCATTGGCATCTATGGCGTGCTCGCATTTGCCGTGACGCAGCGAACGCAGGAGATCGGAATCCGCATGGCACTTGGCGCGGAGCCCCATCGGGTATTCGGGCTAGTAATGCGAGAAGGAACGCTGCTTCTCGCGATAGGGCTGGCGGGCGGCCTCAGCAGTGCGCTCATTCTTACGCGCTACTTGAAAAGTCTGCTGTATGGCGTTACAGCGACAGATGTATCGACGTACGTAGTAGTCGTGCTGACGCTCAGCATCGCGGCTTTGCTTGCAACCTTCCTGCCGGCCCGGCGTGCGGCTTCAGTAGATCCTCTTACCGCGCTTCGCCACGAGTAAGCACACAGGCCCCCAAGGCGCTATGCCACGTAGTTCTCGAGCGTCCCGACTCCATCGATACTAATTCTGATCACGTCGCCGCTTGCCAGCGTGAAGTCGTCTCCCGGGACGATGCCTGTCCCCGTCATCAGAAACACGCCTTGGGGGAAGCTGTTGTTGCGGAAAAGATATTCGGTTAGCTCCTGCGGCGCACGCTTGAGTTCTGCGAGCGTAGTGCTTCCAGTAAAAACGGTTTGGCCTTGCCGCGCGATCGCTAATTCGATGGTGGTCGTCTTCCCTAAAGGCTCGGTCGAGAGGAGGACACAAGGACCAAGCGCACAACTGCCGTCGTACACTTTCGCCTGCGGCAAATAGAGAGGGTTTTCGCCTTCGATATCGCGGGAACTCATATCGTTGCCGATGGTGTAACCCACGATCACGCCAGCCGGGTTGATGAGAAGCGTCAACTCCGGTTCCGGCACGGACCACTTAGCATCGGATCGGACGCGCACGGCGCCTCCGGGTCCGACGACGCGCCGGCCGGTCGCCTTGAAGAAGAGCTCCGGTCTCTGGGCTGCGAACACACGGTCGTAGAAGTCGCCTCCTCCGGCATCTTCGCTCTCCGCGACCCGCGCACTGCGGCTGCGATAGTACGTCACCCCTGCCGCCCACACCTCCTGGCTCAAAATCGGCGCAAGGGCAGTTGCAGGATCGAATCCCTTTACAGCCTCGCCGCGCGGCCGCTGCACGAATGCGCGTGTGGAATTCGGAGTCGCAAATCAGTTCGTCCCAGTCTGAAGCGGATACAAGATAGAAGCTGCCGTTCTCCTCAACGAAAATGCCCTGGGCCATCCTGTAAAGTCTCACGGTTTTACCGCCCCATCTCAATGTGCAGTCGTACGCTTGAAACCCACAGCGGACCGCGATCCCGGTTGTAAGCAGGGTTCACGACGTATTGTTCGTCTATTGTCGTAAAAAACCCGCGGAATAGACGCGCGCTGTAATAGGTCTCCCAAACATACTCCGGCCCGTAATTCAATCTCCCGTCGCCAATAAGAAAATCGAGTCCGCCCGCGGCCAGATACTGCGCATGAACGTTAGAGAGGCCGCCGACGGTCAGCTCCGTCGCAGCCGTATCGAAATGTCTATGCCAGCGTGTTCCCGTTACGGAGACACCTCCCGTGGCTAGGCGATCCATGGCCGTGAAGACAAAGCTTTCGGTCCTGCCATCGTTCCAGCCCAGGCGCGAGAAGACACCCACATCGGAAGTAATTTCCTGTTCGAAATTCAACCCTCCTCCGTACTTAAGCGTTCCCACTCTCCGCGTTTTCGTGACATCCGGCGGCTGTCCCGTTCCTGCGGCCAATTTGAGCGCCTCTTGATAGTTGCCGGAGTCGGTATGAAGAAGGAATCCAAGCGCGCGAATTGCGCCAGGATGGCGACCCAGCGTATATCGACGCTCACTCTCGAATATGTCTCCGCGATCGCGAAACACACGGCGGTCGAACTGTTCTCCGTTTGCAACTTTTGGTTCTCCCAAGCCCGCGTAGCGCCACGACCAGTTCTTTGTATGCAGCTCATGAAACCAGCCCCACGTGTAACCGCGCGTATCCGCCGGATAGTCCCATGCGCCGTTGTACATAATGGCCCACCCCATGAATTGTCCCCGTGGATCATGGCTGTAACGGTTATTATCGAAGAAGTCCGTCGCCGCGAAACGCCCGACAATTATCGTGTAGCGGTTCATGGGACGCTCCCCCCGCAGTTGGTTCGCGTCGCTTTCGAATGACTCACGCTCATCTCCCCATCCGAAGTCGTGTTGAATGTACGCGCGCGCTAGATATGGTGTCGGCGTGACTTGGAGGACTCGTGGCAACTCGCCGTTCGGAAAGTTCGCGATGCCCGTGACATTGCTGAAACCCCGACCACCCGCCAGCTCGGGATTGATATAGATCTGCGTGTTATTGTCTAACCGGAAACCGAGAAATAGCGTACTTGTCAGCGAAACGCTGCGTTCCGGGTAATCCTGCAAGCTGTTTGCGCCTTCGTACAGCGAGCGAAACGTTCCATGATACTGACCGATCGAGGTGGCTTGCCAGAAAAGATTCCACCGCTGGGGCGGGTCTTGTGGTTCCTGCGCGGCGCAGCCGAGGGCCAAACCCAGCAGCACCACGAAGCGAAAAGCCATCCGTTCATGGTCGCATTCTCATGCAACAGGACGATGACAAAATAGGACCTTGAAAACTACGCTGCGCTTCTGCCTCACCTTGTCATTGATGTTTATTCCGTTGCGCCGGCCGCGCCGCAGCAGATAGATGCAAGGCTTTTCTCCGCTATGCGCTGGCGGTTGATCGGTCCCTTTCGGGGCGGACGAGTCACCGCGGTTGCCGGCATCCCAGGCCAGCCTGCGGTTTACTACATGGGAACTCCCGGAGGCGGCGTCTGGAAGACCACTGACGGCGGGCGAGTCTGGAAGCCGATTTTCGATCAGCAACGCGTGGCTTCCATCGGCGCTCTAGCGATAGCGGAATCCGATCCCAGGGTCGTCTATATAGGAACGGGTGAACAAACGGCTGGCAACGGTGTGTACAAATCCGCTGATGCCGGCGCGACGTGGCAGAACATAGGGCTAGCGAACACTCGCTATATCCAGGCGGTCCTGGTTGATCCGCGCAATCCAAACATCGTGATCGTCGGCGCGACGGGCGACCTTTCTCCGGGGCCCGAGCGCGGCATATTTAAATCGACGGATGCTGGCAACACCTGGAAGAAGGTGTTGTTTAAGGACGATACAACGGGTGTCGTCGATCTCTGCTTCGACCCGGACAATCCCCACACTCTCTACGCTGCACTTTCACGTCGCGTCTCCGGGCCAGCAGCACGCGGTACACCATCGTACTCCGGAATCTTTAAATCGACTGACGAAGGCTCGACGTGGAAGCCTCTCGACGGTAAGGGCCTGCCGCCGAAAGACATGGGTAGGATCGGCGTTGCAGTGGCTCCGGGCAATCACGGACGAAGAGTCTATGCGATATGCAATCAGGGCTTCTTCCGTTCCGATGATTCGGGGGCCACTTGGCAGCGTTCGACCGCAGACCCACGCATCTTGGGCAGCGGTTATTTCAGCCGTATTTTTGTGGACCCGCGGAACGCCGACACAATCTACGTGGCTCAAACTTCGTTGTATCGCTCAACGGATGGCGGACATACTTTCGAGCCTTTCAGAGGCGCTCCCGGCGGAGACGATTATCACGTCCTTTGGATCGATCCACAAGATTCCGCGCGCATGATCCTGGGCGTCGATCAAGGCGCGATCATCAGCGTGGATGGAGGCCGGACTTGGAGTACCTGGTACAACCAGGCAACCGGCCAGTTCTATCACGTCTCCACCGATAACGCGTTTCCATATCGCGTCTACGGGCAGCAACAGGATAGTGGCACGGCTGGCGTGGCGAGTCGCAGCGATTATGGCGAGATCACCTCGCGCGACTGGTATCCGGTCGGCGGATTTGAAAATGGTTATATCGCGGCCGACCCAACGAATCCGAACATCGTCTATAGCGGCGGCTGGTACGGCAGCGTGGTGCGCTTCGACAAAGTGACTGCGCAGGTTGCAACCGTGTTCGTGGGCGGCACGAAATATCGTACGGCCGCGGCAGCGCCACTTATCTTCTCGCCGCAGGATTCGCACACGCTCTATTTCGGAACCCAGTTTCTGCTCAAGACTAGCGACGCCGGAATGCATTGGCAAACTATGAGCCCGGACTTGACCCAAGTGCCCGCCGAGAAACGCGGCGCTAATCTTCCAATCCAAACGGGCCGAGATCCGGCACCATTACAACGCTCTCGCCTTCGCCGCTCGAATCCGGAGAAATTTGGGCTGGCACCGGCAACGGCCGCGTCCAACTCACACGGGACGGCGGCGCGTACTTGGCGGGACGTTTCTCCTACGGGTCTGCCACCGCGCGCCGGAATTCAAATCATTGACGCATCTCACCACGACCCAGGCACGGCTTACGTTGCGGGTGGCTCTACGCGAGAGGTCACCACGGCCTACATTGCCAGGACCCATGATTACGGTCAGACCTGGCAAAAGATCGTCGCCGGTCTTCCCGATTCCGAAGGCGTGCGCGTCGTGCGCGAGGATCCGTTCCGCAAAGGATTGCTTTATGCTGGAACCGTCTCCGGCGTATTCGTCTCGTTCGACGATGGCGACCACTGGCAATCGCTTCAATTGAACCTGCCCACCGCGACGGTAACGGATCTCGCGATTCACGGAAGCGATCTCGTCGCTTCCACCTTCGGACGCGCTCTCTGGATCCTTGACGATCTGAGCCCGCTGCGCCAAATGGACGATCGAATCGCTGGCTCGACAGCCTCTCTGTTACTTCCGGAAACCGCCTGGCGAATGCACTGGGACAACAACCCGGACACGCCGCTGCCTCCCGAAACTCCCGCAGGCCAAAACCCGCCGGATGGGGCCATTCTGAACTACTACCTAAAATCGGCCCCAGCAGGCGACATAACGCTCACTGTCATTGACGAGCAGGGTAAAGCCGTAAGGCGTTTCTCGAGCAAGCCGCAGCCTGAAGATTTACCGCTTCCCAACGTTCCAAGCTATTGGTTCGCCCCGCCGGAAGCGCTGCCGAAAAGCCCGGGAATGAACCGCTTTGTCTGGAACCTCCGCTATCCCTCGCCGCTGGCTTTGCCATACAGCTATTACGGCCAGATGTTGAAATATACGGAATACACGCTGGCCGATGATGCCATTCCTGGCGAGACTCCACGCCGCCAACCTTTGGGGCCTTTTGTTCTGCCGGGGAACTATACGGTCGAGCTGAACGTCCATGGCCAAACTTATCGCCAGCCGCTTTCCGTCAAGCTTGACCCACGCGTCCCGGCGTCGGCGTCTGATCTCACGGAACAACTCGATTTGGAGAATCAGATCATCACTGGTATGGCGGTGAGCTACGACACTTTTCATCAGGTCGAGGATCTGCGGACCACACTTTCCGAGCGGCAAAAGAATCTCGCAGGGGCGGCGCAGGTGAAAGAGGCAGTCGACGCTGCAAAAGCGCTCGATAAGAAGCTCGAACAGATAGAGAGCGGCACCCGTACCGCGCCCGGGCCTCGGTCCGGTAAATCGGGATCTGACAAGATACGCCACGGCGATACAGAGCGCGGATGCTCGCCCATCCGAAACCGCCCACTCAGCGGTCGAGGAATCCTGTAAAGCGCTGGACGACAACCTCGCCCAATGGCGGCAGCTCAATAGCCAAGATCTCTCCAGGTTCAATTCGATGCTCGAGCAGCGTAAAATTCCAGCACTGCCGGTGACTGCCGCTGTACCACCACCGGCGGGATGCCATATTGATAACGCCACGGCGGTGCGCTAGATTTTAGACACATCATGAAGCGGGCAAACCTTTTGGGCATACTGTGCCTACTCCTCCATCAGGGCGCAGCGGCAGTGAAACCAGCGTCTCCGGCCGATGTGCTGCAAAAAGTCGCGGAACGGTATAAACACCTCACCGAATACGAAATCAACGCCGACACGCAAATCAGCATTACGCAGGCTGGCCAAAATGGCGTTATGGAAGACAAGACGCTGCTGGCAGTGGGCAAAGAGGGAATGTTCCGCGTCGAGCGAAACACGAACGGAAATGTCGAAGTTCGCATAAGCGATGGCAAGATCACCTGGAAGGCATTGCCGAAGCAGAAAGTCTGGTCAAAGACGGAATCCAGTCAGATTCTGGATCTCGACAGCAGTGGCGAAGAGGCGAGCCAATCGATGGCGCAAGATCTTTTCAGTCAGACCCAACGATCATTCGTCACGCGGTATTCGGGCCTCACCCGTTATGCAGGTATAGCAACGATCGATAAGAACGACAAGCTAAAATTCAACGGCAGCAAGGTCGAGTGCTACGTGTTGACGATTCCCGTGAAGGAATCGAAGAATCGCTTGTATGTTGCGAAAGACAGCTTCCTCATTGTGCGCCATGTGGAAGTGTCGACCAAAAATGGCGGCGAGATGCAAATCAGGACGGATTACAACAGCGTCGGCGAAGGCGCGCCCCCGGCGGATCTTTTCGAATTCCAGCCACCGAATGGAAGCAAGGAGGTCAGTGATGTTTCCTTGCCCAGTGAGCGGAACCTCAGCTTGGTCGGGCGGCAAGCGGCAGATTTCACTCTGAAGACGGTTGATGGGTCGCCGGTGCGCCTGGCTGATCTGAGAGGCAAGATCGTGTTGCTCGACTTTTGGGCAACCTGGTGTCCTCCGTGCCGCCATGAGCTGCCGACCATAGAAGCGCTCAGCCGCAAGTACAAAGATAGAAACGTGCTGGTGTTCGGCATCAATGACGAAGAAGTCAAAACCGCAAAGCGCTTCCTCGAACAGCACCATCCGGACCTGGAAACTTTGCACGACGGCGAAGGGAAAGTACACCGGCTCTATGGTTGCTATTCGATCCCGACAGTGATGGTGATCGACCCTGCCGGCAAAATCGTGGCGCATTTCGTCGGCGAACGCCCGGAGAGCGAGCTAGTCGCGGCGCTCAAGCAAGCAGGAATGAACTAAGGGATTCGGTTCACGCGCTCCACGCGTATTGTTCAGCCAGCCTACTATAAGCGATTACTTGCTCCTGCTCCCAATGCGCGTTTCTGCCTAGCTCTTGCGCAATCAAGTGTGCAGTATCTGGCGCGGCTTCGATGCTGGCTTTCGCGTCCAGAAACAAGGCTCGCGTGCGGCGTGCCAGAACGTCCTCAACGCAGCGCGCCATCTCGTGCCTTACCGCCCAAATTACTTCACGGCGGCGGAATGGCAATCGCGGATGCAGCAAATCATTCAATCCCGCGTCCTCTTGGGCAAGCCCGCGCAGCATTGGCAGATCCGCTCCGTACACCCGCTCCCACTCATTTTCCGCATTCAGTTCATGCTGGTCACTCCAGCCGTGCAGCCGCATCTCCGTTGTTCGAGAAGGCCGCACAGCAAGGTGGCCGAGCGGCGCCGCCCGGTCGATGACATCTTCGGCCATCTTGCGATAAGTCGTCCACTTACCGCCCGTGATGGTGACCAGATTTGAGCTAGAGATCAGAATCGTGTGATCCCGGGAAAGCGCCGCCGTGGTCAATTTCTCGCTGCCGCGCAACAGCGGACGCTGCCCGGACCACACGCTAAGAATTTCGTGGGGCTCCGGCTTTCGTCCCAGGAAACGCTCGGTGTGATCGAGCAGGAACTGGCGCTCGGCGGGCATGGCCATCGGCTCAAATTCAGGTCTTTGAACCGGATCGTCGGTCGTTCCTACGATCACGCGATCGTGCCAGGGCACCGCAAATAAGACGCGGCCATCGGAAGTGCGCGGCACCATCAGCGCCGATTCGCCTGGCAAAAACGAGCGCGCCAGTACGATGTGCGTTCCTTGACTTACCCTCACAATCGGCGGAGTTTGCGGATCATCCATGCGCCGCAATGCGTCCGAAAACACCCCGGTCGCATTGATCACGATCTTCGCGTCGCATTCGATCTGTGCGCCTGTTTCGCTGTCTTCCGCAATCACGCCGCTCACCAGGCCATTGCGTTTGAGCAATCTCGTAACGGGCGCATAGTTGAGCGCGGCCCCTCCCAAATCGAGCAGCGTTCGCAGCAGAGCGATTGCAAACCGCGCATCGTCGAATTGCCCGTCGTAATACAGGATGCCGCCTTTCAGTCCTTTTCCGCGGATGGTTGGCAGCGCCTCGCGAACTTCGCCGCTCGAGAGTATGCGCGAACGGCCCAGACTTTCACGGCCCGCCAGCAAATCGTAAAAGGTGAGCCCGATTCCGTAGTATGGAATGTGCCAACCAGAGTAGGCGGGTATCACGAAGGCGCGCCGCTGTGCCAGATGCGGAGCGTTACGCAACATGCGGCCACGTTCGCGAAGCGCCTGTCGAACGAGCTTTATGTTTCCTTGCTGCAGGTAACGGACGCCGCCATGCGCCAGCTTGGTGCTCCGGCTGGACGTCCCCTTACCGAAGTCGTGACCTTCGAGCACCAGCGTGCGATATCCGCGCGAGGCTGCTTCGACAGCGGCTCCGAACCCCGTAGCGCCGCCACCCACGACGATGACGTCCCATTCGCCTGTCGCGCCAATCTGCCGAAGGATATCTTCCCGCCGCACTGTCTACCGCACTATTATTACCGTCGGCCGCTTCTGCTATGCTTGCCAGCATTGCGCACCGCTTCAGCACCTCGGAGATTCAGGAACTCTATAGGCAACACCCGCGGCGGGAGAGCCGGATTCTCGCGCGAATTCTGACGCGCCGCGGAACCCTTGAAGGAATCACGGAGCAGGATCTCGCGGAAGATCCGTTGACCGAAGTCACGGATCAAAACCACGTAGGCGGCACACGATTTGTAGAGGAGCTGGCGCGCAAAAGCGGAATCGGACCCGCCACTCGCGTGCTGGATCTCGGCTCAGGTCTAGGAGGATCCGCACGATACCTCGCGCACACCTACGGTTGCCGTGTGCATGGCGTCGACTTGAGCCCTGAAAGGTGCAGCGAGGCCGAATCCCTTACGCAGCTGGTTGGATTGCAGCACCTGGTCACGTTCGAGTTTGGAGATATGACCGAACTAGCGCTCCCGCCGACGCAATTCGATGTCTTGTGGGACCAGGGGAGCTGGGTGCATCTCGCGGATAAGCAGGGATTCATCCGCAAATGGGCTCCCTGCCTGCGATCCAGAGGACGCATCGCTGCGGAAGATGCCTATCTGAAGCGCGTGCCAAGTTCGAGCGCTGAGACGGAGCTTCTCGAAATCCTTGAACAAAGTTGGATGTCACGTTTGGTCGACCAGCGAGCGTGGATCGATGCGCTCACGGATGAACATTTCGCGATCGAGACGGTGGATGATCTCTCGTGCGCTTTACGCGATGAGTGCCTCAAGCTGATCGACGTGGATTCCACCGCGAACGCAACCGAGGAGTCGGGCCGGCGCACCGCCGTCCAACTGACCGAGTCGGGCCTGCTCGGGTATTCCGAATTGTGGCGCGTCGAGCTTAAAACAGCAGCTTCAGCGCAAATTGGATCTGCCTCGCTGGGTATGTAGTGCGGATTGTCCCGAACGCTGAACTCGTGCTGACGGCGGTCGGCAATCCGAAGTTGGTGTGATTGAGCACGTTGAAAAACTCTGACCGGAACTGGAGCGATGTCCGCTCCCAAATATGGAAGTTCTTGTCTGCAGCCAGATCCCACTGCTCCAACCCTGGCGCGCGGAATGAGTTGCGGCCAGCGTTGCCGAACGGACTGCCGGCCGGCGGCGTGGTGAAAGTGTAGCCGGCGAAATAGTTGTTCACCATTGCGCCTTTGCTCTGACTAATGGAGCTGCCTGAAACGTTGGGGCGCAAAATCATTTCGCCGCGATAGTCGTTCGTCAATCCGGTAACGTCATTCGCGGTCGAAGGCGAATAAGACACGTCGATCGGCGTGCCCGTGTTCGCCGTGTTAATGGAGTTCAGTTCCCATCCGCCCACAATTGCATCGAACACGGGATTCATGCTCGAACCGTACTTGCGGCCTTTTCCGAACGGAAGTTGATAGACCACGCTGGTTACGTTCATGAACTCTACATCGAAGCTCGATAGTCCGCGCTCTGCAGCTAGATTGCGAATGTTCTGCGGATTCGCTTGGTAGTAACCCGCATAGTATTCAAGCCCTTGCTCCGAATCGCCTAGCGCCTTCGACCAGGTGAACGAATTCAGAAGATACAGACCGGCGCCGAAGCGGTGTTCCAGGCGGGCGGAAAAGCCGTTGTAATCGTTGTCGCCCGCCGGATCGAGCCAGGTAATCGCGCCGAAGCTCTGAATCGGTCGGCGCGCTTGGACTCCCAGCGTTTGACCCGGAGCATTCGGGTAAGCCTGGTTGTAATCCGCAATGATCGGCATCCGCAAGCTGTGATTGCCGTTATAGGCCAGCTCCAACACTGTGTCATGGGTGAGTTCCTGTTGCACTGAGAAGAACCATGACTGTATGTACGGCCATCGCGTGTCCGCCGGAATGTAGTCGATGTTCGAGACAATCGGATTGAAGTTGGCAGGATTCGCAATGCCTGTGGTGAAACTGTTCTGCGTAGTCAGAAACCCTGCAGGTGCAGAGCCGCCCGCAGGGATCGATTGAGTCAGCAAACCAAACAGCGCTTGGGGAGCATTGATGCCCTCCTGCGCGCTTCCAACCCGGTTGAAGAACGAATAGCTGATGCCGTATCCGGCGCGCATAACGGTTTTCGGCGTGATGCTATAGGCTAATCCAAGCCGCGGCCCAAAATCTTTATAATCGGGATGCACCAGCGCGCGGTTATAGATACTGCCACCGGTCGCTCTGATCAACGTGTTGGTGGTTGGATCGAAGTTCGACCAGTTATTGTCGCGCTCCCAGATGGGCGTAGCGTATTCCCAGCGGAGGCCAAGATTCAGGGTGAGCTTCGAGCTCACGCGATAGTCGTCCTGGATGTAAAGCGCGTTGATGTGCTGCCGCAGATTCGTGACGAGATTGTTGCCAAGCTGAATCGTGCTCGGAAGACCGAAGATGAAATCCGCGAGATTGTAGCTGGTGGGATCGCTCGCGATCGTACACCCGGAAGGCTGCCCGAGCACCGCGCAGTTGGGTTTGCTGAACTGGCCGGCATAGGTGTCCGCACCGTAAAGCGGGTTGATATCCAAAACCTCGGTATGGATGTCCTCGAATTCATAGCCCATCTTGAGGGCGTGGCGGCCTCTTATCAGCGAGAAATTGAACTTGGGGTCATAGGAGGTCGGATTCTGGAATTGCGGGTTGCTCGTTTGACGGCCCAGTTGAGAGAATCCGCTGATGTTTTGCGAGTTCAAACCGCCGGTCAGATTCGGCGATGTCGGAAGGCCGGGGATGCCGTAAAGCTGCTGCATGCTGGGGCCTCCCAGGTACGGAGGAACCTTTCCTGCCAACACGTGGTCGAAGCCGAAGCGCGCATCGAACAATGATGATGGCGTAACTGTCCAGGTGTAACCGATAGCCGCTTGCTGCTGGATGGCGTGGATGTAGCCGTTGCCGTTTCCGCCGGAAGGCCCGGAAATGTCGGGCTGATAGTACTGCAGATCCTTGCGCTGGCTAAAGCGAACGAATGAAGTCATCTTGTCATTGATCTGGTAATCGAGTTTCCCGTCGTACTTGTCGCTGTAATCACGAACCAGCAATAGCGCTTCGAGATTATTGGATCGACCGGGGCCATTCGGAGGCGGTAGTCCGCTCAAGACCTGCGCCGCAAACGGATTTAGCGCACTAATCGGAATCTGCGAATTCGCTGGATACACGGTATGGTTCAGAGGGTCGTAGACGGCGACCGGTAAAGCGCCACTGCGGTCGTTAGAAGTTGGAATCGAGTCGAAATTCAGGTATTTCTGTAGCTGCCGGAATCCTTCGTAATCGGCGAAGAAGAACAGCTTGTTTTTGATGAAGGGGCCGCCGATAGTAACTCCGAATTGGTTGCGCTGAAGCGTGGGCTTTTGAAACACGGTAGGGCTGAAAGTAAATCCGGTGGCGTTCAGAGCCGTGTTGCGCAGAAACTCATAAGCGGTGCCGTGAAATCCGTTGGTTCCGGAACGCATGGCGGCATTGATCACGCCGCCTCCGACGCGTCCGTATTCCGCGCTGAAATTGCTTGTGATCACTTTGAATTCGGAGAGTGCATCCGGCGAAGGCTGTACTACCTGACTCGAATATCCCTGGTTGCTGGGCGAATAGGCGTTGTTATCCAAACCGTCCAACAGGAAATTGTTGTAGGTGCTGCGCATGCCGTTCACGTTGAATGCGCCTTCGCGCGGCGTGCCGGTGGCCGAAAACAAGACCGACATGGGCGAACGATGCACGTTTGTGGAGAGCAGGGCCAGGTCGGAATAATTGCGTCCGTTGAGAGGCAGCTCTACAATCTGCTGCGTATTAATCACCTGCCCGTGTTCGCTCGAGTCGGTTTCAAGCACCTCGGCGGCCCCTTGCACGTTGATGGTCTGGCTGACTGCGCCAACCTGCATGGTGACGTCAACGCGTTGCCGCGCATTCACAGCCACGTTGATACCCGAAGTCTTGAACGTTTCGAAACCGGTGAGCTCGGCCGTCACGGTGTATCGACCTACGTGAACGTTGAAGAAATCGTAATCGCCGGCGTCGTCCGAGAATGTTTTTACTTGGACGCCGGTTTCCTCGTTGGTCAGAGTCACGGTGGCGTGACGCACGGCGGCGCCGGATGCATCGCGAACGGTGCCGAGGACTTCGGCTGTTTCAAACTGAGCGAAAACGCACGAGGCAAAAAGAAGACATCCCAAAACGAGTTTCATAGCTTGATCCCCATATAGATCGATCCATTATGTACCCCCGAACACGCCGACTGTATCAAGAACTCATAAATAGTATGTTACGAGCGTGTCAAGCGGGCAGGGCACAGTTCACCCGCTGTCCAGGAAGACAACGCTCCCTCACGGTCGCGGTTCCGTTCTGTTTGCGTCGTGTATTTTGTTTTTTAGGCGGCTTCTGAGTGCTCTTTTTTCCGAACGAACTCGGATTCGGGTGACGCGGGGGTCGATTCGGGAGCGCGTTTCAGCGATTCGCCGGGTCCTTGCGGAACGAAGCCACTGCTTGCGGCTGCACGCTTAGCCCTCTGCGTGAATTTCCGGGAACCAGAAGCCGAGCGTATAGAGGAGGCTAAAACCTGGCAAGAGATAAGCGATGACGAGACCGAACGAGGTAACCGTTACGTCTTTCATAGCGGCATAGAAGGCTCGCAGGATATCATAGTCCACCTCTCATCGGAGCGCGGACAGGCCCGGAGGCCAGAAGTTTGTCCACACATCAGCAGAGGAGAACCGCTGGACGCGAACGTTCCACTAGCTGAGAGTGAAGCACGAAGATTAGCCCCAAACCGACTTCTCGTACTAGGCTCCCCGTTTACCCGATCCAAATCAACGCAGCATCCGCCGGTGACGCCCTCCAAAAATATTCCCCCCTGCTTACCTTCAACAACTTAGAGCCAAAATTCGCCTCCGGCCCTACAGATGGCTTCGTTTCGCATGGTAACTTCGCAATGGGCAAGAACGGCTAATCCCGTCTCTTGCCCAATTTCTTTTTGGAGGCACAAATTAGCATGACACCTCGCGAAGCACGCACTCAACGCCGCGCCGCAGAGCGCAAAGCCAAGAAGGCCGAAATGAGACCGAACAAACAAGCCGGTCTCGGCGTACCCGATTCCGCGCTCAATCGGAACCCCGACTGTAAAGGAGGGGCCCCCAATCCTGGGTTCGTTTCGCAATCCGCCGCCCCGCCGCCATTGTCCGGGTTCGTTTCGCACACCTCCCCCACGCGTGCCGCGATCAACCGCGCCAATGCGCAACACTCTACCGGCCCTCGCACGCGACGTCGGGAAGCTGGCTTCGTCTCGCAATTCCTTAAAGCACGGTCTCGCGTCCGGCGAGGTCATCATCCCTGGCGAAGATCCCGCCGGTTTCGAAGCGCTCCTGCACGGCCTCCTCGACGAGCACCAGCCCGCCAACACCACGGAAAACCTGCTCATTCAGGAAATGGCTCAATCCTACTGGCTTGCGCAACGCGCCATCCGCCTCCAAAACGAATGCTTCACCGCGGAAGGAATCGACGAAAAGCGCTTGTCCTTATTTATGCGGTATCACACCACGCACCAGCGCGCGTTCCATAAGGCACTCAGTACGCTGATAAAAACAAAGAAAGAGCAGGCCCGTGGGTTCGTTTCGCAGAGTGCCACCGCGCTGGCTTCGTTTCGCAACCCGAGCCGACTTCGGATACAAATTGCTACGCGGCACCGGCCCGAGGGGGAGTTCGTTCGGCAAAATGCCGCCTCCAAAGCGGCATAGGAGCCTCTCAAGCGCTTTTCTGCACGCTGAATTACCGGACCGATTTTCGGCATTCACCGATTCCCACACGCCGTCCGCCGATTTGCGCGTGAGTCGCGCGCTTTCTTTCCCTACCATCGAAGTCGAGAGGCAAAACCAATGAAGAAAAACGAATCGAGTTCCCGCCACATGGATTGGGAGAGCATCGCGTTGCCCATCATATTAATGATGACCGGACTCATTCTCGTGGGCGGAGACTATTTTGGTGTCCTATCTCTTGATGGCATCCAGAACCTCTGGCCCATGGCTGTTATCGTGATCGGGCTGACTGAATTAATGCCATCGCCGAACGGAAAGCAGTCGTAATCCCATGCAAGACAACTTTAGTGATGACAAACGTCCCGATCAATCGCCGGGCGTGTCGAACGACGAAGAATCCGGCAGTACTGCTACCTACTGGAGGGGCAGGCGGAGGCGCAACCGTTCCCAGTCTTCGCGCCTATTTTTCGCGGCATTCTTAATCATTGCCGGAACCCTTCTCTTCCTCGGCAATCTCGGCCTGTTTCCCGTTCGCAACATCTGGGATTATTGGCCACTCTGGTTGGTAGTAGTGGGCGTCGGAAAGTTACTCAGCGCGCGCCACGCCGCAGGCCAAGCGCTGGGTGCGCTGCTGGTCGTGTTTGGCGCTCTCTTTCTGACCGTAACTCTCGGCATCTTTCACATCAATGCCAGAGACGATAGTTGGCCGTTGTCTTTGCTGCTGATCGCCTTTGGAGCCATAGCCCTGATCAAAACACTCGAAGCCGGTAGAGGAGCAAAGCCTGCTGTAGGATTTTCCAGCCAACCTCCCGTTTCTTCCGATAATTTGATACACGATGCAGCGGTTTTTGGCTCAGATCAAGCGGAAAATCGAAACGACGAATTTTCAGGGTGGAGACGTGAACGCGATCTTCGGCAGCGTCGACCTGAATTTGAGGCGAGCACAAATGCCTCTGACCGACGCATCGGTGACCCTCGACATCAATGCTTTGTTCGGCTCCGTCAAGATAAGAGTTCCGGAAAACTGGACAATCAATATCAAAGGCGCTGCGATTCTCGGATCATATGAGGATAAGACCATTCCCCCTGCCAGCACCGCAGCCGGCGCGCCCGTGCTGACCATCACCGGCTATTCGGTATTTGGCTCCGTAGAGATAGAAGACTAAAGGGACCGCGAAGTCGCTCCACGGCATGCATCCTATATTCAATAGCCGCAGCAGCTTTTTCGCTTACCTCGTCGCTTGGATCCCGCTCGGATCGATGCTTGGCTTCGTGCTCAGCGTGTCCGGCCATCTACGGTGGACCGAGAGTGCGTCCATTACGGCCCCGCTCACACTCGTCCTCGCATTTGTATGTCTCTCTCCGTGGTATTCCTGCCGTCCTCTGCCGCTGCGTTCTACTCCAATGTGGAAGCTGCTTCTGCACCATGTCGTCGCGGCGATGTGTGTCAGTGCGATCGTGCTGGTGATCGCCCGAATTCTGGTGGCGACTCTTAGCGGTGCATTTCCGGGACTCGATCAAAAATTCCAGCCCGCGATTCCGGTGCTCGCAGGCATGGTGGCTCTCCTTTATTTACTGTCCATCGCGCTCCATTATGTGCTGCTCGCTGTCGAATCATCCCGTCAAGCCGAGCTTCTCTCGCGCGAAGCGGAATTGAAAGCTTTGAAGGCTCAGGTCAACCCACATTTCCTCTTCAACTGCTTGAATTCCATCAGCGCGCTCACTACCATCGATCCCTCGAGAGCCCGCGAGATGTGCGTTCGTTTGTCTGAGTTCTTGCGCAATTCGCTCCGGCTCGGCGAGCGTGTCAGTATCCCGTTTCTCGAAGAGCTGGAACTGACCAGGACCTATCTTGACGTCGAGCAGGTCCGGTTTGGACAACGCCTGCGCGTAGCGCAAGACTTCGATTCCCTCTGCGCGGATTGTGAAGTTCCGCCGCTGCTGGTTCAACCGTTGGTCGAGAATGCCATCAAGCATGGAATCGCCACGCTCACAGAGGGCGGGGAGATTTCGATGACGGGCCGCCGGTCTCGAGATGCCATGCGGGTCACCATCGAGAACCCGTTCGATCCCGAGGCGCCCGCCACCCGGAAGAGCGGTTTGGGCTTGATCAACGTCCGCAATCGCCTGCAAGCCCGCTATGGAACTGCGGCGCGATTGGAAGTCGAGGTGCAACAGAACCGTTACCGCGTGATTCTGTCATTACCGTGCAACGGAACCCAGGAGTCAACCCAGGAGTCAACCCAGGAATCGGTGCGAGCAATGAAGATTCGCGCTGTCATTGCCGACGACGAGGATCTTGCGCGCGAGATTCTCCGCGAGTATCTGCGCGACGAAGAAGATATCGAGATCGTCGCGGAATGCACCAACGGCTTCGATGCGGTGAAGATCATCGCGGAGCAGAAGCCCGATCTCTTATTTCTGGACGTGCAAATGCCCAAGCTCGACGGCTTCGAAGTCTTGGAGTTGATCGGCAATGAAGTGGCCGTCGTGTTTGTGACTGCTTACGATCAGTACGCGATGAAAGCTTTCGATGCGGCGGCAGTGGATTATTTACTCAAGCCTTTCGACTTGTCGCGTTTTCGTAACGCGCTTCAGCGGGTTCGTCGGCGGCTGGGAGAAACGGCGCGAACGCCTGCCGCAGCGGAGCTGAAGAATGCCGCCCACGCTCCCGGACAATATGCGGAACGCATCGTGGTGAAGGACGGTACCCGCGTCCATATTATTCCAGTAGCCCAGCTCGATTATGCCGAGGCGCAGGACGATTATGTGGCGCTTCACAGCGCCGGAAAAAGCTATCTCAAGCAGCAGACTATTTCGAGTCTCGAAGCGTCGCTCGATCCCGCACGCTTTATCCGCGTGCATCGTTCCTTCCTGGTCAACCTGGAGCGCGTGGCGAAGATCGAGCCGTATACAAAGGATACGCGTCTAGCCATACTGGCGGACGGCTCGCAAGTTCCCGTCAGTCGCGCGGGATATATTCGGCTGAAGGAGTTAATGAGCTGAACATGACGAAACTGCTTCTTGTCCTTTTGACAGTTACTCCGCTTCTCGCGCAGGAAACACCTACTGAACGTCAGGCCGCAAGCGATGTTCTGCGCAAAATGGACGCGCTTGAAAAGTCGCTCGACATTCCTGATCTGGTCACGCATCTAACCGCGTCCAACGCCGAGCGCGATCAGGTCGTCGCTCGCGCCAAGCAGCTTATGGATACCGAGATGCTGGCGCTTGGAGATGAGATTACGCGCGATCCGGAAATCGGCTTTCAAGAAGACCGCGCGGTCCGCAAGCTGACTCAGGTTCTGCAGAAGCATGGCTTTGAGACTGAGGTCGGAATCGCCGGCCTGCGCACGGCTTTCATTGGCCGCTATCGCCGCAAGAATTCGACAGCCGCAAATCACTGGACCGAATCTCGGCGTCATCCTTGAATACGACGCTTTGCGCGGAACCAAAGGCGCTTTTCACGGCGATCAACACAGCACGCAAGGGCCAATCGGAATGGCAGCGGCGATTGCCATCGCGGAGTATCTCGATCGAAAGCAGTTGCCGGGCAACGTTGTCGTCTTCGGCACGCCCGGCGAGGAGATGATGCCGCCGGTCGCGAAAACCGTTATGAACGATGCTGGCGTCTTTCGCGGAATGGACGTGCTGATGCGCAGTCATTCCACCAGCGCAACAACTCGGCCCGCGCCGGGCTTCGGCACATGTTGCATGAACATCGATGGCGTCAAATACACCTTCAGCGGAGCTCCCGCGCATCAGTTGACTGCCTGGGCCGGCCGCAATGCCTTGGAAGCTGTCATCCACCTTTTTAACAATGTGGATAGCGTCCGCAGCAACATCCGCCCGGAAGCGCGCATTCAAGGCGTAATCATGGAAGGCGGCGCGGCACCGAACGTTGTGCCGGACAGAACTGTCGCCGATTTCTACATCCGTTATCCCGATGCGGTTTATCTTCGGCAGGTGCGCGAGTTCGTCGACAATGCCGCGAAGGCCGCTGCGCTCTCGACCGAAACGAAAGTGAAAATCGATTTTTATGGAAAAGCTCGGGATGGAATCTCCGTGTCGACCCTCAGCGAGCCGGCCTTCGCCTATATGAAGATGTATGGCGCGACCGGCGTGCAAGCTCAACCTGGGAAGCCTCAAGGGTATGAGGAAACTGGTACCGTATCCAGCGAGATTCCTGGCATCGGCTTCTCGGCCAAGACCTCGAATGCCGCTAATCACACCTACGAAATGGAAGCCGATGCGCTGACCTCCGTCGGCCACAATGGCTTCGTTACCGACGCGCAATCCATGGCCGCTCTTTTATTCGACGTCGCCACGCGCCCCGAGTACCTCGCGCAGATCAAGAAGGAATTCGCAGGCATCAAGGCGCTTTTTGCCGAATACCAGGAAGCATTAGAGAAAACTTATACACTCCCCAACGTTCCCGATCCGAAGTAAGTCACATGGTCAGGCAATACGGTCAAGAGTTATATAAGATCGCTCAATTTCTGGCGCAAGTCATCAACGCTGCCGATGACATCCGGTTTCTTGAGAAACCAGAAACGAGACTAAATCTAACGGTTGCGGTGGGAGAAATACCTGGATTCGCAGATGCCCTTGGGCTGGAGCAGAGCGCCTTATTTGTCAGGGGTTTAGTAAACGAGCTGGAGCAAGGAGTCCAGCCCACTGAAGTGTTTACTAGAGACACGATTAGATGTGTAGATCGGGTCTTTAGAAACGAACTGGGAAGCGCTTATTTTAAGCATCTTAATCGCCAGCAAGCTTCTCTTTATTCAGCCAAGGAACCGTTCGGCGAAAAAGTGAGCGCCAAATTTTCCGAGGGAGTGGCTGATATCGAGGAAGCCGCGAAGTGCCTTGCTCTGGAACGGTCGACGTCCTGCGTGTTTCATCTAATGCGGACCATGGAACTGACAGTTCAATATTTTGGTAAGTCTCTTGGCATCGAGCGCCTTGAGATGGAGAGTTGGCACGGGATTCTCGAAACATTAAAGCGTAAAATTGGAGCCGTACCAAGATCTAAAAGGACGGACGAGCTTAACGCCGCACAGGCCCTCCTTCACCACGTAAAGGTGGCGTGGCGTAATCCGATAATGCATCCCAGGGAGTCATACACCCTAGAGCAAGCTCATGAAATTTACGAGGCCGTGAGGGCTTTTACTGCCCATTTGGCCAACATCCTCTAATCGGGTTCGCGAGTTCACGATTTTTCAACTAATTGCTTTCGGCTTTGCGCAACGCGGCGATGCGCTTCTCTAGGTCGGCAAAGGATGCGCCCTTCGCACGTAAAAAGAAAATCATGAGAGCGTCGATGACTGAAATGCTTAGATTTGCCGGATCACCAAAGAAGGCCGTGATCCCGTCCGACGCTTCGCTGTTAGTGACTTTTTGAGATCCGAACGGCTCGAAAATATCAAACGCTCTCGGCTCTATCTTCATCCCACCCAGTTGGAGCTCGAGCAGCGCAAATCTCGACCAGAAGGACATGTCTACAATGCCCATCACCATACCTAGTCGAAGATTCTCTTCTGCGGATTTCCAGACGCGACCGTTTACATATCCATGCTTGGTTTTACATATCCATGCTTGGTGTGGTTCCGGTCGAGCTTGCGCTCGTTCCCACTGGTAACAACTGCGCCAGCACCGGCCAGGAAACTCCGGCGGCTAAGCGCTCCGCTCTCTGTGCTCATTGTGCAGTCTCCTTTCTAGGCACCTCATCACAATTAGTAAAATATCAACAGTGAAGGCCCACGCCGAAATGATCGAAGGCCCAGAAGCAGAAACGCGATTCATTAAAGGGCTGAAGACGGTTCTCTCCGTGCCGAAAAGCGCAGTTCCCAACTCATTCAAGAAATCCGGGAGAAAAGAAAAAGTCAACGCCACCCCAAGGTCACTGATTTATATCGCCTCTACCGAGGCTAGTGCTCGAAACCCCTTCGCGACCCTGAACTCCTCAGCCGCTGCTCTCTGGCTCTGACACTCTTTCTTTACACTTGCCAAAAATTGCTCAGAGCCTATCACAGGCTCTGGGCGAGAGTCGCCCCACTTTCTACGACCTTCCGGATATCCCCGACCAGTCAGTCACAGCCCGATAAAATAATTCCCCGTCGCTTCTTTTCACCCACTTACGCCAATTCTTGCCCCTTCGCGACACTTCCGCCCTTGCTCCCGCGTGCTACCCTCAAACCGGCAAGAACGGTCATGCACCGTCTCTTGCCCTTTTTATTTGCAAAGGAAGAACAGGAGCACCCCATGACACCTCGACAAGCTCGAACCGAGCGCCGCGCCGCCGAGCGCAAAGCCAAGAAAGCCGAAATCAGACGCAACAAACAGGCTGAGCTCGAACTGGATGACGATCTTTCACTCGAAAAAGAATTCTCGCCGGAACTCATCGCCAGCACCCGCGCCACCGTTGCTTCCATCGAACGCGAAGTCGCTCTCAAGATGGCGGCCCATCGCCTCGATCAGAACCGCGACGGTAAGGGAGCCGTTACGCCTCCCGGGTTCGTTCCGCAATCCGCGGCTTCCCCGTTCGAGCTACACACCCCGACAGCGGACGAGCTTGCGTCGTTCAACAAGGCGAAGGCCGAATACAAAGCAGAAATCAACCGTCAAAACGCGCAACACAGTACCGGTCCGCGTACCCCGATCGGGAAACTGGCTTCGTCCCGCAATTCCCTCAAGCACGGTCTCGCCTCGGGCGAAGTCATTATCCCTGGCGAAGACCCCTCCGCATTCGAAGCTCTCCTCACCGCGCTCCTCGACGAACATCAACCCACCGCCGCGACCGAAGAGCTCCTGGTCAACGAAATGGCCCAATCCTACTGGCTGGCCCAACGTGCTCTGCGCCTCCAGAACGAATGCTTCACAGACGAAGGTGTCGACGACAAACGCCTGTCCTTATATATGCGCTATCACACCACCCATGAGCGCGCCTTCCATAAAGCACTCACCACGCTGATGAAAATAAAGAAAGAGCAGGCACGTGGGTTCGCTTCGCAGAGTGCTAACCGTGCCGCCGCAAAATCTGGCTTCGTTCCGCAGGAACCCGGCGAATCGCTGAAACCGACCCCCGAATCCACCCCCGCGCCACCCGAATCCGAGTTCGTTCGGCAAAAGGAGCACTCCGAAGCAGCCTGAAAAACAGAATTTTCGGTTCAAGGAAACAGTGCAAGCCAAGGACAGCGCCGCAACTGCGCCCTCACCCCCGCACAATCTCCAACCCCGTGGGCAGCAGTCCTATTTCAATCCACGCGCCCGCGTATTCGGGGTTGCGAACGCGATTGCACTGCGCGCCTACTACTTCGCGACGACGCTTTCTCTGCTCCAGAACGAGCAGGCCAATCGTGAACTCTTCCCAAGTAGTTCCGGCCGCCCTGCCACAATAAGAAGCTTGTTGCTGAAAAAAGCCGCCTTCGTGCTGGCGATTTTATATTGCTGTTCTCCCTGGTCCTCACCGCCGTTGGCATTGGCTGTCGGACTCGTTTTTGGGCTGGTTGGCGCAAATCCTTGGACCGATGCAACACAGCTCGTGTCTAGGCAACTGCTAAAAATCAGCGTCGTCGGCCTGGGCTTCGGAATGGATCTGGGAAGTGTTCTTCAAACCGGAAAGACCAGCTTCGTCTATACAGGTTTGGGAATCGTGGGAGCGATGGCGTTGGGAATGCTGTTAGGCAAGACTCTACGCGTGCCGCAAAACGCCGCCTTCTTGATTTCGGCCGGAACCTCGATTTGCGGCGGAAGCGCCATCGCTGCGGTTCGCTCCGTTGTCGACGCTAACGAAGAAGAGACGGCGGTTTCATTGACCACCGTCTTCGTGCTGAACTCCATCGCACTTTTGTTGTTTCCTATCATTGGTACTGTGCTCGGGCTTTCGCAAAGGCAGTTCGGGCTGTGGGCCGCATTGGCCATTCACGACACCAGTTCGGTCGTGGGCGCAGGGTTGAAATATGGTCCGGTCGCGTTGATTGTGGGGACAACCGTCAAGCTTGTGCGCGCGCTGTGGATTGTCCCGCTCACATTAGCGGCTGCGGCTTGGTTTCGTACTCGCGCAAAAACAAGTTGGCCGTGGTTCATCTTGTTCTTTCTTTTAGCCGCATGGTTGCGCTCCATCTTGCCGGCGCAGCATGGGCTGTTTGATCGCATCGCCGCTGTCGCCCGCATCGGCTTCTCTGTGACGCTGTTTCTGATAGGCGCGGGTCTGAGTTTGCCCGGATTGAAACGGCTTGGGTGGAGGCCGCTCGCGCAAGGCATCGCCTTGTGGTTTATCGTAGCTACAACTAGTCTGTTCTTAATTCGCTCTGGTTGGATTGCCTTATGATGCACACCGAACCTCATATCTCGAAATCGATCGCGCGTGCCAGCAGGCGAGAACTGCTGGCCTACTTGTTGGCTGCAGGAGGACTCGCGCGCGCCCAACAGTTGGTCACGATTCCCGGCAAGCGGCCCATGCTGCTTCAAAACGATCGGCCCGAAGACCTGGAAACACCGGTCGGCTACTTGAACACTTGGCTGACGCCGAATGATGTCTTCTTCGTCAGACAGCACCTGCCGCGTCCGAAAGTGGACGAGGGCACGTATCGCCTGACCCTCAACGGAAGAGTATCCAAGCAGCTTCAGCTAAGAGCTGCGGATCTACGCAAGCTGTCTCAATACACCGTTCCAGCCACACTGGAATGCACCGGTGATGGACGCGGTTTCTTCCGGCCTCGTGTGCCCGGCGCTCAGTGGGGACGCGGCGCAATTGGAAACGCCGAGTGGAGCGGCCCCAGGCTGAGCGACGTTCTAAAGCAAGCCGGCGCGGACCTGAACGCAGCATATGTGACGGTGAATGGAGCCGATGTAGGCGTGGCGAAAACGCCCGATTTCATTCGTTCCTTTCCGATGAAGAAAGCGCTGCATCCCGCCACTCTCTTAGCTCTGAAAATGAATGGCCAGACTCTTCCGGACCTACACGGCTTTCCAGTCCGCTTGATCGTGCCCGGATGGGACGGCACAAGTTGGGTGAAGTGGGTAACCACACTCACTATCGCCACAGAGCCGAACACCGGGTTCTTCATGAATCCCGGCTATCGCTTCCCGAAACACCCTGGGCCACCCGGCGTGCCCGCCAACCCTGCGGACCTTGAAGTAATCGAAGGCATGCCCGTGAAGTCCTACATCACCAGCCCATCCGATCAACAGCGAATGGGTGTTGGACCCACGGTGCTTCGAGGAATTGCGTGGGCTGGTGAAGAGCGAATCGCGCGAGTGGAAGTTTCAACCGATGCCGGCCGCCACTGGATGGACGCAAAGCTCTCAACGCCCAACCTTCCCTTTGCCTGGCGTTTGTGGTCCCTCGACTGGACCCCGTCGCAGCAAGGATATTACACGGTGATGTCCCGAGCCACCGACTCCGCTGGACACGTGCAACCGGTCGTTCCCACCTGGAATCCCTCCGGATATCTGTACAATGCGATAGATCAGATCGGCGTGATTGTGGGGCAGCCGGCATGAGAATCTTTTTTGCTTTGCTCAGCTTGACCTTGCTCGCTATGAGCGCCTTTGCAGCCGATCCGCAGCTTCTCACACGCGGCCGGCAAGAGGAGCAGCACAGTTGCGTTCAATGCCACAGCCTGCTACTGATCGACCGCCAGCGCATTTCCGCAGCCGCCTGGAAAAAGGAGATCGACAAAATGATCGGCTGGGGCGCAGTCGTGCCCGATCGTCAGTTGCTGCTCGATTATCTGTCGCAAGAATACAGCGATACCAAACCACTTCCACCGCCGGAACTTTCCGGCAATGGAAAAAAGTGAGCCGCCAATGTCTTCAAAGTTGATTCAGTGCCTCGTGCTGACCGCATCTATCGCCTTCGCTCAGTCCGAAGTGGGCACGACTGCGCTGAACGGAACAATAACCGATCCATCCGGCGCAGCAGTCGTTGGCGCCCAGGTGGTAGCGAAGAACACGGACACCGGCTTCGTGCGGCAGACCACAACCACCGGCGCAGGCTTATACAGCCTCACGGAGCTGCCGGTAGGCACCTATGAAATCACGGTTGAGATGCAGGGATTCAAAACCACTCGCGTTCCGCAGGTCCATCTTTCCGTGGGTTCCGCCGCCACTCTGAACATCGGTTTGCAAATCGGCACGTCCACTGCAACCATAACTGTCTCGAGCGAGGTTCCTTTGGTCGAGACCACCCGCTCGGAAACGAGCACCGCGGTCACCACGAGGCAGGTCGAGGACTTACCTATCAACGGCCGCAACTTTCTCGACTTCACCTTGCTCACGCCCGGCGTCGTTCGCGACCCGACCCGGACCGGCGATCTGTCCTTCGGTGGGCAGCGTGGCACGTCCAACAGCCTGCTGATCGACGGCTCAGACGCAAACAACACGTTTTTCGGCCAATCGACTGGGCGCGCAGGTACCGGCCGAAATCCATATTCCTTCAGCGAAGATGCCATTCAGGAACTGCAAGTGAACACGAACAACTATGCGGCTGAGATCGGGCGCGCAGGCGGCGGCGTTATCAACGTGATCACCAAATCCGGCACCAACGCTGTTCATGGAGACGCCTTCGAGTTCTACCGCGACAAGTCACTCAATGCGAACACCTGGGACAACAACACGCTGGGCAAGCCGAAGCGCGCTTATCACTTCAATCAGTTCGGCGGCGACATCGGCGGCCCCATTCTCAAGAACAAACTATTCTTCTTCTTCGATTACGACGGCCAGCGCAATACCACGCCCAATACCGTTGCGCCCGGTGTGCTTCCCGCGCCTTCCGACACGCTGGGTGTCCAGGCTCTTGCATCGCTCCAACAGTATTTCGTGTCCTATGCCAACACGCTGAACAACAATGTCTACCTGGGCAAAGTCGATTGGAACATCACGGACAATCAACACCTCAGCTTTCGCTACAATGCCAACCGGTTCACCGGCCAGGATTACGAGAACGCAGGGGCAACCAGCGCCGTCGGCCACACCGGCAACAGCAATGTAACGACCGATAACATCGGAGCCATCTACACCTTCGCGCTGAGCCCAAGCAGCGTGTTAGAAGGCCGTTTCTTTTTCACGCGCGATAACGAACCGGGTCAAGCCAACTCCTCTGCCCCGGAAACGATCATCTCGCAAAACGGCCAGCAGGTCATCGCCTTCGGCCGCAATAGTTTCAGCCCTCGCTATACGAATATCAATACGTACCAACCAACGGTGACGTTCTCGCTTACCCGCGGCTCGCACACCTTGAAGGCCGGAGTAGATATCATCGTTCAACAAATTGGCAATTTTTTTCCCGGCAACTTTAGCGGCTCATTCATCTTCAATAGTCTGGATGCGTTCGAGCTGAACCAGCCGGCAACCTTCACGCAAGCATTCGCGGGGCCGAACACTACCGGCGCAACCAGCCATCCCAACGTGAATGAGTATGCCGCGTTCGTCGAAGATAGCTGGCGCGTTTCAAGCAAGCTCACGTTGAACTACGGTCTGCGGTATGACCTCTTCGATTACGCGCAACCCCCTGTGTTGAATCCGGACCCGACCCTGGCTGCGCTGTCCATCCGCACCAATAAAATCAATATTGATCGCACGGACTTTTCGCCGCGCTTTGGTTTCGCCTACTCGCCCGGCAACGACGGAAAGACGCTGATTCACGGCGGTTACGGCATCTTCTACGCCGTCACGCCCTCCATCTTCACCGGTACCGCTTTCACTCAGAATGGCATCCAAGTCCAGACTTTCACGTTCAACGGGTTGAACAACATTCCTGTCACCTATCCGAATGTTTTGCCTTCCATCCCGTCTGTGAATCGTACGCCCAGTCTCTTTGTTTTCGCGAACGGCTTCAAGAACCCACAGACACAACAATGGAACCTCAATTTCGAGCGCCAACTTGGCAATAACTACTCCATTACTGTTGGATATCTAGGCGTCAAGGGCACACACCTGCCGCGCGACCGCGACATCAATCTATTTCCCGAAGTTCCTGTCACAGCCCAGGTTTTGGGCGGAGGATTCCTTACCTTCGGCCGGCACCCCAATGGCCGGCCCGATCCGAACTATCAACGCATCATGCTTGCCGACAGCGGCGCAGACTCTATTTACCATGCCGGCTTCGTCCAGCTAACCAAGCGCTTTTCGCATCACTTCCTTCTACAAACTTCGTACACCTGGTCGCACGCTATCGATGATGATCCGGATGCTACCCAGGTAGTCGTCGGCACCGATGATGCCAAGAGCGTTCAGGACAGCTTGCAGCCGAATCTCGATCGCGGCAATGCGAATGCAGATATTCGTAGCCGGTTTGTCTTCTCCGGTGTTTTGGATTTGAACTATGTCCCGAGCAGTGCGAACCCGGTGTTGCGATACATATTGAATGGTTGGCAGCTCTCGACCATCGCTACACTGCAAAGCGGCCGCCCCTACACGTCAAGTATTGGTCAGAACCCCGATCTGAACAACGACGGCAACACTCGCAACGATCGCACGCCGGGTCAAGGGCGCAACGCACTTCGCGGGCCGAATTTTCTGGAGGATGACGTGCGGCTCTCACGGTATTTCCCGCTCGGCACAGAGCGGCTGAGGCTGCAGATCATAGGTGAGGCGTTCAATGTCACCAATCGCACCAACTTCATCAATCTGAGGACGACTCAGTACAACTACACCGGCACAACCTTTGTTCCGCTGACGACGTTCTTCACGCCATCCGTGGGCAGCGCTGCCGGCGATCCGCGAATTCTGCAACTCGCGGCCAAGATCATTTTCTAACGATGCTCGCGGCACGACCTACGGCGTGCTCGCAGCACCTCTGGAACTCTTCCACTTCCACTCTGCTGCCCACCACCAGCGGCGTCCGCTGATGGATATCGTGTGGCTGAATTTCGAGGATCCGGCGCTCTCCATCCGTAGCCAGTCCGCCCGCTTGTTCTGCGATAAACGCGAGCGGGTTGGCCTCATATAACAGCCGGAGCTTGCCGCCGGGATAACCTTTGGTCGGCGGATAAATGAAGACTCCGCCCTTCAGCACGGTTCGATGAAAATCCGCTACCAGCGATCCGACATAGCGCGAGCTGTACTCTCGCCCTAGCGCTCCCTCGCGCAGACGGCTCAGGTAGTCGCGGTACGGGTCAGGAAATGTTTGCGCCTGCGCCTCGTTCACCGAATAAATGTTGCCCTGTTGCGGCATGCGCAAATTGTCGTGGCTCAGAACGTACGCGCCGACCGCCGGGTCCAGAGTGAATCCAAACACGCCTCTGCCCGCGGTATAGACCAGGATGGTCGAAGACCCGTACACCACATATCCTGCCGCCACCTGCTTCAATCCCGGCTGCAGGGTCTCCAGCTTCGCATCGCCGCCTCGCTCGCCCGGTCTCCGAAAAATCGAAAAAATCGTCCCAACGCTGACATTCACGTCGATATTCGATGACCCATCCAGCGGGTCGAAAAATATCACGTACTTGCCTGTTTCGGGCGCGCGATCGAACGTAACCGGCTCTTCGTTTTCTTCCGATACGAGTATGGCGACGATATCTCGAATGCCCAGGCAATGCAGCAGGGCTTGATTCGCGTAGACGTCGAGCTTCTGTTGCGTTTCGCCTTGGACGTTCGTATCGCCGGCGCTCCCTAGAATGTCCAGCAGACCCGCTTGACGAATCTTCGCCTGGATCATTTTGGTCGCCAGCGTGATCCCGGAAAGCAGCCATGAAAAAGTACCGCCCGCCTCTGGGAAGTGCGCCTCCTGCTGCTGAAGAATGTGCTGCTGAGCGGTGATGATGATCTGCTTATCTGCGGCCATTGTGGTGGATCGCGCCAGTATATCAACGCTTGGCTGTTCGGTAGTCTGAAGTCTGTTGAAGACTCTGTTCGGCGTTACTATTTTCGCCAGTGCGTTCCTGCTCTTTTCTCTCGAGCCGCTCGTCGCAAAAAGAATTCTTCCCTGGTTCGGTGGCTCGTCAGCCGTTTGGTCAACCTGCCTGGTCTTTTTTCAAACCGCTCTGCTTCTGGGTTATTTATATGCGCGATTGATCGCGCGCTATTTGTCTTCGCGCTCCCAATCAGCCGTCCATATCCTGCTTCTAGCTGGCTCGCTTGCGCTGCTGCCAATCGGCCCGAGTGACCGCTGGAAACCAGGGCCCATCAGTGATCCAACCTGGCTGATCGTTGGCATGCTCGCCGCCACCATCGGGCTGCCCTTCATCGCTCTTTCGGCCACAACACCCCTGTTGCAGGATTGGCTCGCTCGCGGTGGGCACAAGACTCCATATCGCCTGTTTGCAGTCTCAAACTTCGCTTCTCTGGCGGCGCTACTCGCGTATCCGCTGCTCATCGAACCCACGCTCGACACTTCCGCTCAAAGCGCGTGGTGGTCGTGGGGTTATGTCATCTTCGCGGTCATGTGCGCCGTGGTTGCATCGCGAAGCGGGCTGACGAAGGGAAGGAACTCAACCGAAGCAGCGGAGTTTGAGTGGGTCAGCCCCATGCGCAAAGCAGTTTGGTTCGCGCTTGCTGCCGCTGGATCCATGCTGTTGCTCTCGGTGACCAATCACATCGATGAGAACGTGGCCGCTGTGCCGCTCCTGTGGGTATTGCCGCTCGCCCTATACTTGCTGACCTTCGTTCTCGCGTTCGGCACGCGAACCATCTATCGGAGGTCCCTCTGGATTCGCCTTCTCGCCTTCGCGCTCGGGATTTTTGGCTACGCCATTTTCAACATCAATTCCGTCGAGGCCATTCAGGTCGGCTTGCCCGTTTTTCTCCTCGGCCTGTTCGCTTGCTGCATGTTCTGTCATGGAGAACTGAACCGGCTGCGCCCGGGCGCTTACGGCCTGACTGGCTTTTACCTCATCATCGCCGCTGGAGGCGCAGCAGGCGCCATTTTTGTCGGATTGATAGCGCCACGCATTTTCAGCGGAATCTATGAGCTTCCGCTCGCCCTCATCATCACGGCTGCTCTCGCGCTAATGCTGACCTGGCGCGATGCCGATTGGCCACTTCGCTTCCTATGGATCGGCGTCGCTGCGTCCATGGTCGTGGTTTTCGCCGTCAACGTGAAGGCCTACCGCGAGAACTCGCTGTCGCTCCGCCGCAGTTTCTATGGCTCCCTCCGCGTCGTTCAATCGCCGCACGCCGGTCTCGAGCAGAATAGAACTCTGTATCACGGCACCATCGAGCACGGCGCGCAATTCTTGTGGCCGCCCGCCCGCTTTCGCCCGACCACCTATTACGGACCCGACTCCGGCATCGGCATTGTATTGCGCGAATGCTTCGCAAGTCCGAAGCGCGTCGGCATCGTCGGATTGGGCGTCGGCACCATTGCCGCTTACGGGCAGCCCGGCGACACATTCCGCTTCTATGAAATCAATAACCAGGTGGTCGACATCGCTCAGGCCTTGTTCTTCTATCTTCGCGAGACGCAAGCGCAAGTGCAGATCGTCGAGGGCGATGCCCGGCTTTCTCTCGAACGCGAAGCCGCCCCACCCTTCGATGTCTTGGCACTGGACGCGTTTTCAGGCGATGCGATTCCCGTACATCTGCTCACCAAAGAAGCGCTCGCTCTCTACCGCAAGCACCTGAAGCCTGACGGAGTCCTGGCCTTTCACGTCTCGAATAATTACCTCGATCTCGCGCCCATTGTTCGCCAACTCGCTGAGATGGCCGGCTACCACGCGGTCCTGGTCAAGAATCACGCGAGCGATGACGAACTGATCCTCGCCGCCGATTGGGTGCTAGTCACCAACAACAACGATGTGCTCGAAAATCCAGCCGTGAAAGTGCATTCCGCACCCATCGCGTCGCGCGCTGGCCTTCGCCCCTGGACCGACGATTACAACAATCTGCTCCAAATTTTGAAAGCCCCGCAATTCCACTAAGGCCAGTTCACGGTCAAGATATACTGCGAGAAATAGATGTTCTAAGCCTTCAGTGGGGGTATCATACCGTCGATGAAAACTCTAGTGGGTCTGTTCTGCGCCGTCGGCCTCGCCGCGGCTGCCGCAAAAATCAATCTTCCGATTGAAAAATACAAGCTCGATAATGGACTGCGTGTAGTCCTATCGCAGGACAACACACTGCCCGTCGTCGCGGTGTACATCGTCTATGACGTGGGCGCGCGCGCCGAAGAAAAGGGCCGTACGGGTTTCGCCCACCTCTTCGAGCACATGATGTTCGAAGGGTCGGCCAACGTGAAGAAGGGCGAGCACATGAGATACGTCGAATCGAACGGCGGCTCTTTCAACGGCTCCACGCATCCGGACTATACAAATTATTTCGAGACCATGCCTTCCAATAAGCTCGCCGTGGCGCTGTGGCTCGAATCCGACCGGATGCGAAGCCTGGCGATTACTCCCGAGAATCTGGCGAATCAAAAGGAAGCTGTCAAGCAGGAGCGCCGTCTCAGCTTCGACAATCAGCCCTATGCGACTGCAATCGTCGACAAGTGGCCGCAACTTGTTTTCCAGAATTGGCAAAGCTCCCATTCATTGATCGGATCGTTCGAAGATCTCAATGGGGCGACGATCGAAGACGTCTCGAAGTTTTTCAAGACCTACTATGCTCCGAATAACGCGGTCCTGACCATCGTCGGAGACATCCGAATTCCGGAAGCAAAGAAGCTGATCGAGACTTACTTCGGCGATATTCCCTCCCAGCCACAACCAAAGCCGCCGGACTTGAGCGAACCGGGCTCGAAAACCGCTAAGGCCGACGTATATAAGGATGCATTGGCGAAAGTTCCCGGAGTGGTGATCGGCTATCCTGGCCCGACGCGTGGCTCGGAGGACTATTACGCCATGACTGTCTTGGATGCAATCCTCACCGCCGGCGATAGTTCCCGGCTGCAACAGGATCTGGTGAAAGGCAAGAAATCGGTCATTCGATATGAGGGCGATCTAGGCTGGCCGTTCGCGTCCGCCGACGACTACAAAAGTCCCGGCGATTACGCGAGCTTCTTGCTTTACAATCCGAGCTTTCAATCCAATCAGATCGTCGACCAATATCAAGAGGAGATCGCGAAAATTCAGAACCAGGGAGTTGCGGAGGCTGAACTTCACCGCGCCCAAATGTCTTTATTGGCGGCGAAGCTGAACGAAGTGCAAACCTGTCTCGGGCGAGCCACACTGCTCGCAAACTTTGAAGTTTTGGATGGCAATCCCGCAAGAGATCAACACCTTACTCGACCGCTACGCCGCTGTCACGGCTGCCCAGGTGCAGGCCGTGGCCAAGAAGTACCTGATGCCAAACCAGCGCTTCGTGCTTGCAATCCAGCCTAATCCCGGAGCAAAGTCCGGTGCGCCGTCGGGCTCCAAAGGAGATCAATAGATGACTCGTCCATATCGCGCCGCCGCCCTCTTCGGATTTCTCATCTCGAGCGGATTCCTCGCCACTGCTCAGGTCGACCGCACCAAGCCGCCCGAGACTCCGCCCATTCCAAATGTGAAAATTCCAAACGTCGATCGGTTCCAACTTCCCAATGGACTATGCGGTAATTGCCTCCGAAGATCGACGGTTTCCACTCATAACTTTCCGCGTCTCGTTCCAGGCCGGATCGAAATTCGATCCGAAAGACCTGCCCGGTTTGTCCGATAGCGTCGCAGCTCTGCTCAATCAGGGGACCACGAACAGAACCGCCCGGCAAATAGCGGATCAGGCGGCGGATCTTGGCGGGCAGATCGCCGCGGGGACCTCGCGCGATACGTTGATAATTTCAGGAAGCTGCCTTTCGGACAACACGGCGCCATTCCTCGCGCTGGTCGCGGATGTGGCGCGTAATGCCTCTTTCCCGGACGATGAGGTTCAATTACAGAAACAGAATCGGTTGCAAGTGCTGCGCGCCGCCCGCTCTGACGCGAGCTATCTCGGGCGCGAGCAACTCAGCGAAACGCTTTTCGGCGAGCATCCCTATTCGCACATCGGTCCTACCGAACATGCGCTCAGCCTTCTCGATAAGAAATCGCTCGAAAACTTCCGTGACACCTATCTCATACCCAACAATGCTTATCTCGTGATCGTGGGGCAGCTGCCGCCCAAAGAACAGTTGAGAAGCATTATCGCGAGCGGTTTCGGTTCCTGGCAGAAAAAAGATCTCCCGGCCTATCGCCCGCCCGAGGTTCCTGCCAACAAGAAGAGCATCGTTCTGGTAGACCGGCCGGGCTCGGTCCAGGCCGACATCTTCTCGTCGCATCTTGCTCCCACTTACGGAGCGCCGGAGTTTTTTCCTTTAGCTGTGGGACAGATGGTGTTGGGTGGTGGAACCAATTCGCGGCTCTTTGCCGATATCCGCGAAAAGCGCGGTTTTGCCTACGATGCCCATGCCGAGGATCAGTCCTTAAAGGAAGCCGGCGTCGTAAGTGCCGTGACCGAGGTTCGGAATGAAGTGGTCGAAGCCGCGGTGCAAGCGCTGGATGACGATCTCCAAGCGATTTCGAAGCAGGACGTTACCTCTGTCGAACTGACCGACGCCAAAGACGCTTACGCCGGCACCTTCATCCTCCGCTTGGAACGGCAAGCGGGTCTCGCGGACCAGCTGGTGAGAGTGGAAACCATGGGACTCCCCAAAGATTATCTCGACATGTTCACCACTCACGTCAGATCGGTGGAGCCCGATCAGATCCGCGCCACCGGCAAGTATTGGGATCCCAGTGATGCCACGCTCGTGGTGGTCGGCGATGCACAGAAAATTCAAAAATCCCTCGAGAAGTTCGGCAGCGTACAAGTGACCAAACCCAAGCAGTAGGACCAATCGACACCACCGCTCGCCCGATCCCTTAGCAGTACCTATACGGGACAGCCTAAGTCCTCCGCATCCTCAAGAGCCGCGATCTAGTCCCCGATAAGCGTCTTGAGCGGCTGGAATTGCGTCCAGGATCTCCGAAGGCGCAAGCAGGTTGCTAACGCGAAGGAGCGGAAAAGAAATGAAAAAAGTAGCTCTGTTTTCGGCGCTGGCGGCACTGGTTTGCTCGGCCGCGCCACCACAGCATTCGAAGGTGTCCAAGGATTTGGAAGCCGCGACTGCAGAATCGAGCGTAAAAGTCATTGTTCAGTGGAACAATGGTCCCGATGATGCAAAAGAGCAGAAGGTAGTGAATCGGGGAGGCATCGTGCATTTAAGGCTAAACTCCATCGGAGCCAGCCTTGTTACGGTTCCGGCCTGGTCGGCCAAAGACCTCGCGAACGATCCGGACGTGGCGTACATCTCGATCGACCGGCCAATCGCCGCCAAATTGGATAACACCGCGGCTGCAGTGAATGCGACGGCGGCGTGGAACGCGGGCTGGATCGGCACCGGCATCGGCATCGCTCTCATCGATAGCGGCATAGACCCGAATTCAAATGTTGGCGGAAAAATTGTGTTCGCGCATGACTTCACCGCTCAGAATGGTCTTTTAGGTGTTGTCGGGGGTTTGGTGGGCGGTCTGCTTGGGCAGAATCCGGCCCCGGACCAATTTGGTCACGGGCAACACGTCGCGGGAATCATCGCATCCAGCGGCTATAGCTCGAAATGCTCGCACTGCACCAGACGCTTCCAGGGCATCGCCCCCGGTGTCAATCTAATCAACCTGAAGGTTCTCGATCAGAACGGCCAGGGCACAGATAGCAACGTCATCGCTGCGATCGAGGCGGCAATCTCGCTGAAGAACACTTACAACATTCGAGTCATTAATCTGTCGCTTGGCAGGCCAGTGTATGAAAGTTACACGCTCGATCCTCTCTGCCAGGCAGTAGAAGCGGCCTGGAAGGCCGGAATTGTTGTCTCCGTCGCGGCCGGCAATGATGGGCGCGACAACTCCTTTGGCGAACAAGGCTACGGCACCATTAACGCTCCTGGCAATGATCCTTACGTCATCACTGTCGGCGCGATGAAAACGGAGGGCACATATACGCGCACGGACGATCTGATCGCAAGCTACAGCTCCAAAGGACCGACGCAAGTCGACCACGTTACAAAGCCAGATCTGGTGGCGCCCGGTAATCTCATTGTGTCGCTGCTCGCCAGCAACTCAAAGCTTCAGCAGGAATATCCTGCCAACGCCGTAGCAGCCTCCTATTACCAGTCCGGCCTTACTAGTTCCCAGGGTCAGCAAGCCTCAAAGGATTACTTCATCCTTAGCGGCACTAGCATGGCGGCCGCCGTCGTGAGCGGAGCGGCTGCGGATCTCCTCCAGGCACAACCGAACCTTACTCCTGATCAGGTGAAGGCCCTGCTGATGCAAACTGCTTACAAGACCTTCCCGCAATCTAGCACTGTCACCGATTCTACCGGTACTTACACCGACTTTTACGACATCTTCACGGTCGGCGCCGGATACCTGGATATAGCGGCCGCGCTCGAGTCCATCAAATCCGTGCCCACCTCCGGTACCGCCTTATCCCCGATTGCCATTTATCAGAACGACACCGGCACGGTAGACCTGTCCTACGATGCCTCGTCCATCTGGAACACTCAATCGGTCTGGGGCGCGCAATCTTTTTGGGGCGCTCAGTCGGTCTGGGGTGCTTCTGTTCTCAATGGCAACCAGTGCGTCTGGGATGCTCAGTCCGTGTGGGGTGCTTCCAGTCCTTCCAGCTCTCAATCCGTTTGGGGTGCTCAGTCCGTCTGGGGCGCGCAATCTGTGTGGGGCGCTCAGTCAGTATGGGGTGCGGGCAGTCCTATTACAGCCGCAAACGTAGCCATTACTGGCGAGCGATAGAGTGGGGCGGCCCAAAATTAAAGGACTTATTGTGGACACTCTTTCTCATTCCAGCTATCGATCAAGACACATTCGGGGCCTATCCGCAATCGCGGCAGGCCTCCTTTGTGTAACCGCCATGCCCTTGCCGGCGGCTACAATTGCCAGCGAATTCGGGTCGGCGGGACCAAGTTTCTGGGCGATTGTCACAAACTCAAACAGCCCCCATCTTAATGTGCCGGGAACTATTAATGGAAACGTGGCGGTCACGAAGCCTGGAACCGTTCTGTCGCTGCACAGCTCGAATCCGTTTGCCATCGACGGCAACGTTGTGTTGTCGACCGGCAGTGGCGTTTCGCATCCCGCTGAAGTGACGGGAAGTATCACGGCCAATCAAGCTTTGATGACCCAGGTTTTGACCGATGCCACAAATGCCGCAGCCTTTTTCACTGGGCTCGCCGCGAACAACGCTTTGAGTGCGCTCACCACCACGCAGACCATAAACTCGTCGGGACCCGGCGCGACCAACATATTCCATATAAGTAACGCCACTCTTGGCAGTAATGTCTTGACACTCAATGGCGACGCTAACAGTCAGTTCATTTTCGATATCACTAGCGGCGATTTGAGGCTTAGTTCGGGCATGATCGATCTCACAGGAGGTTTGCTGTCGACTGATGTTCTCTTCAATATCGAGAGCGGAGACTTGGCGACCAGTGGCGGGTTGAACAATGAATCCGTGATCAATGCCATTGTGCTCGGCGGCGCCAGTACGAATGTCCATATGTCCCGCGGTTCAATTAACGGTGAGTTGATCGCCCTTAGCACAGGTACCTTCCGGATTGTTTCCGGAGGGAGCGTGAACATGACCCCGCCGCCGGCAATTCCGGAACCTCAAACCTATTCCATCGTTGGTCTTGGACTTCTTGTCTTGGTCGGGATGGCCTGGCGGAGATGCGCAAGCGCTCTTCGCAGCTAGTTTAGTTAGCTGGACATTTGAATTCCGCGGTTCGGCTCAAAATCCCGTTCATCGGCTGCTATTTGTCTTTTGATGCCATTTGTCTTTTGAGAGGTGACCGCGGATTTCGGGGAATTCCGATTCTTCATTAGCCGAGCTTCGGCATAAGAATTCTCCAGCTTCGCGCCGACAAGTGAAGTGTGGCCGTGTCAAGGTCTGGCTCATCGCGCCGCAACCGGCAATCGTGGACTGCGCTCATGGAGTTTGCAATGTTATTCCCGCTGCTCTTCTTCATGTTCATCGGAGCTTTCGATCTTGGGTTCTTCTGTTATTCGCCGATCACGTTACAAAATGCGGCGCGAGTCGCCGCACTGTACGCTTCTGCTTCTCCCGGCACGAACGCAACAAACTCAACCTCCGCCCTGCACGTATTGCTGAATGAACTGCATATGATGCCGAACTACTCTTCGCTTCCAACCGCCTGTGGCGCTTCTCCGCTGCCAATGAGCGCTAAATTGGACAAGACTGCGGCTGCGGTGAATGCGCTGGCAGCATGGAGCGCCAGTTGGAGCGGTGCGGGTATTGGAGTCGCTGTCATCGACAGCGGGATGACGCAGGATCCAAATCCGATTCGCTTGGGCTTGCCACCTTCTCGACAACCGCAAACACGAATCCAGTAGACTATGCGCCAACTGGGTATTTGTCAGGCACCTACCGCGGGATCTGGAACTTGAGCGCCTACTCGATCAAGGCAACTTTGGGCTCTGAAGGGCTGGCTGGATTGTTTGGATCGGCCTGAAGGCTTGCGTTACCAATTAGATTGACCGTCTTCGCGACGATGGCGATATCTTGGCTCGAAGCTGCCGAGTTCCCAGTATAATTCAGTGCGCTGTTTGGGAAGTAGACCGCCCCTGTAAGGTTTGAAGTTGAGTTGCCCGTAATCGACTCGGTTTTCTTTGGCGCGTTACGGTCCTGAAAAAACAGCATCCCCTGCAATGGTCCGCTTGTCGGCGCAGAAAGATTCATTATAAGATTTCCAGTCAGGCTAATCGGAGCATAGGGATATCCACTCGCGGTGTTGAAGGTGTTGTAGAACGTAACGCCGGAACCTGTCAGCGTGATGTTCCCAGTAGTATTGAGACCACCCCCGACCAAAGCATAAGTGCCCGGGCTGAATGTTACGTTGGCATTGCCAATGATAGTAATGCCTCCGCAATAGCTTCCGGGATGTAAAGTAATGGTCGTGTTTCCCGTGATGTTTGGATTCGGGTAATTACACGGCGGCGGCGTAAACGAAGGTGACGGGACGTTGGCAAATGGATCCGGAACCGCTTTTGCGTTAGTAGTTGCACTCGGAGTCGTGATAATGTTACCGGTTTCGCTGGCCCCGCCCACAACCGTGATGCCAGTCGTATTGAGCGTAATGTTTCCTACAAGGGATAGAGCTGAGGGCGAGCTAGAATTAACAGCGATTCCGCACGTCATATTAAAAGTGGCGTTCCCAGTTATCGAGACAGCTTGGCTGGCTGCCGGGTCCAGAGCTGTTATGCAATTCGAGGGCGTGGTTGGAACCACGGCAGCGGTGGCATGCGCGCCGACATTCAGAAAGCGGCCGCCCAGAACTGCGCCGAAGGTAAGCGGATTCTGTTGAGAAACTTGCACGGTCACCCAATAATCGACCAGCACTCCAGGAACCGTTGGCGCAGGGCTCGTGACGCCCGCCTGGATTGTGACGGTTTGTCCGTTTGCCCCGTTGGTGAATCCGTTCGCCGTACCGTATGCACACCCATTCTGCAGATTCGTAGGAGTTGCCGGACAGGCGGTGGCCGCCTGACATCCAAGGCCGTTCGATCCGCAGGCGTAGGTGCCTCCGCTGTTGATTACGTCAATGGCGGACTGAGCAGCGGAGAGCGCGGCTGATTCGGCCGCGGCATGAGTGGCTTGTCTTGTGAAATACGCCCAGCCGACGTCTACCACCAAGCCGACCGCTACAAACATCGGGATACTCATCAGCATCACCATGAGGAAGGCTGATCCGCGCTGATGATTTTGAGACCTGAGCATATGATTTCGAGTCAAAACTGAACGATCTGCTGGCTTGAGGCTGACACGGTAGAAGCGCCGAAGCGCGACACTCCTGTCGTCGGGAAGAACATGAAAATAAGAGCCGTTTGAACGGGATAAGATCCGGAAACCGAGATAGCCGAACCGGGTACATTGGCCGAATTCGAGCTTGGCGGCCAAATGGCGGGGTTCGAATAGCAATTGCTAAGCGGATGACAGGGAACATCGCTCGCCGCGGAGACGAGATCGATGTTCAGTTGCCCAGGGATCAAGCCAAGGGCTGTGGAAGCGATCTGCTGGGCCACTGCTGCTACGGTCACGCTGCAGCTATTCGTCCCGCGAGTGCAACCCTGACCCTTGGTTGAGGCGTATCGAGCGCCTTCCCGCACCGCATAGGCCAAGGTGTGATAACTCCACATCGTCATGCACATCTCGATGAGCGAGATGAACATGAAGATGAGTGAAATGCCGACCAGTGTGAATTCGATCAGCGTGCTGCCCTTCTCATTACGCCCCGTTTTGCGCATAGTCAGGTTCTGACTCTCATTTGAACCCTGCGCGTTATAGTCAGTTGCCGCGGAAACCCGGGAATCGGAACCACAGGCAGTTGCATAGTCCGATACGAAACCGTGACCGTCGAGGCGGGTTGTCCATCCGGGCCCGTCGTTGACTGAGCGGTCACCTGGAGAGGAGCCGCCCCGCAGTTAGCGGGAAACTGAGAGCTGTTCGGCATCGTCGAAAGTTCCCTCGCCACGTACAGGCAAGCATCAGCCGAATCAGCGCTGGTTGCTGCTGTCGAAGACGTAAATAGAGCGGCGACTCGCGCAGCATTCTGTGTTCCAATGAGCGCGTAAGAAAAAATGCCCATGTCGAACACTCCAAAAAACAAAAAAAGAAGCATCGGGAACAGGAGCAAAAACTCGATAAAAGCAGTTCCTCTTTGCTTTCTGCGCACTGGTGGATGGGAAGTCATACCGCTACGTTACAAATCGGCCGGCGATCCCTGAAACTTTAGTCTGCATTCCGCCTCTCTTCCCGCAACCTGCAATGCTTTGCTGCTCCAAGTGACGGCGCAGTCCGTGACCGGTCCCGATTCGAAGCCGACATCGAAAGTAACCGTGACCTATCAGACTTTGCAACTGGTACCGATTCCGAGCTTGAGTGGCCAGGTCAGTATTACTCGAGTTGTAGAGATGAGGGCGAGAAGCTGATGCCGCGCGCGCAGGAAAGAGAAAGGCTCCAGCCTCATCGAATTTGCGCTGGCGGGAATTTCGCTGCTGTTGCTAGTCGTTTCTCTCGTTCCAGATGGGCCTGGCGATGTGGAGTTATCACACGCTCGCGTTCGCGGTCGGCGACGCAGCGCATTTTGCATCGACTAAGGGGATAGGCTGCACTTACACGGGGAACGCCTGCGGTATTACGGTCGCCGCTGTTGCTCAGCGGGTCGCCACAGCCGGCCTGGGTCTGGTGCCCGGACAACTAAACGTAACGCTGACTTCTACGGCCGGAAACGTCTCTTGCAATCCGGTGAGCAGTTGCTATTCAAATGTCACGACCTGGCCGCCAGCTTCCCCGGCTGGAACAAACAAAGTGGGGCAACCAATCACAGTGACGGCATACTATCCGGTGACAATTCTGTTCCTGCCGACTTCCGGCATTACAAACCGCCGCTCTCACACTGCTCGCCAGTAACTCAAAGCTTCAGCAGGAATATCCTGGCAACGCTGTAACAGCCTCCTATTACCAGTCCGGCCTTTCTAGTTCCCAGGGTCAGCAAGCCTCAAAGGACTACTTCATCCTTAGCGGCACTAGCATGGCGGCCGCCGTCGTGAGCGGAGCGGCTGCGGATCTCCTCCAGGCACAACCGAACCTTACTCCTGATCAGGTGAAGGCCCTGCTGATGCAAACTGCTTACAAGACCTTCCCGCAATCCAGCACTGTCACCGATTCTACCGGTACTTACACCGACTTTTACGACATCTTCACCGTCGGCGCCGGATACCTGGATATAGCGGCCGCGCTCGAGTCCATCAAATCCGTGCCTGCGGGTACCGCCTTATCCCCGATCGCCATTTATCAGAACGACACCGGCACGGTAGACCTGTCCTACGATGCCTCGTCCATCTGGAACACTCAATCGGTCTGGAGCGCGCAATCTGTTTGGGGCGCTCAGTCGGTCTGGGGTGCTTCTGTTCTCAATGGCAACCAGTGCGTTTGGGGTGCTCAGTCCGTCTGGGGCGCGCAATCTGTGTGGGGTGCTCAGTCAGTATGGGGTGCGGGCAGTGCTATTACTCCCGCAAACGTAGCCATTAAGGGCGAGCGATAGAGTAGGGCGGCCCATCGTTCTTCGTGGGCTGCCTGTTCAACTACAAGACACATGGACTAGGCGATTGCGGCTACAAATTGTTACTGCTTTCTTGCGTTGCTCTAAAGAAAGTTTGTCGAAATGCCGACAAGAAGGTGAGAACCCATGCGAACGGCCGTGGCGCGACACGATACCGATGTACCGAAGGCCAAAGGAAACGGGACTGTGGCAAAGTCCCGTCAAGCGACAAAGAGACGAAGCCGGGGAACGGCACTAGTCGAATTTGTCCTGATCTTCCCGATGCTGATTTTCCTGTTCTTCGGAACCCTCAACATAGGCTTTTTCATTTACGCGCTAATCTCAGTACAAAATGCGGCGACCATGGCGGCCCTTGACACGTCCTTTTCCACCGGGACAAGCGGAAGTACGACCACGGCTTGCGCCGACGTGCTGGGCGAGCTGAATATGATGCCAAACGTCGCCTCTCTTCCCGCAACTTGCAATGCTTTGCCGCTCCAAGTAACAGCGCAGTCCGTGACCGGTCCCGATTCGAAACCGGCGTCGAAAGTAACCGTGACCTATCGGACTTTGCAATTGATACCGATTCCGGGGTTGACTGGCCAGCTCACGATTACTCGAGTTGTAGAGATGAGGGCGAGAAGCTGATGCTGCGCGCGCGCAGGAAAGAGAAAGGCGCCAGCCTCATTGAATTTGCGCTGGCGGGCGTTCCGCTGCTGTTGTTAGTCGTTTCTCTCGTTCAGATGGGCCTGGCGATGTGGAGCTATCACACGCTCGCGTTCGCGGTCGGCGACGCAGCGCATTTTGCATCAACTAAGGGGATAGGCTGCACTTACACGGGAAACACTTGCGGTGTTACCGTCGCCGCTGTTGCTCAGCGGGTTGCCACAGCCGGCCTCGGTCTGGTGCCCGGACAATTAAACGTAACCCTGACGTCTGCGGCCGGGAACGTCTCTTGCAATCCGGTGAGCGTTTGCTATACAAACGCCACGACCTGGCCGCCCACTTCCCCGACTGGAACAAACAAAGTGGGGCAACCAATCACAGTGGCGGCATATTACCCGGTGACAATTCTGTTCCTGCCGGTCTCCAGCACACTGAAAACCGCCGCTCTCACGCTGGGAGCCAGCAGCCGGCAACTGATTTTGTTTTAGGACGAGAAAACATATGCGCATACATCGACAAGCTGAACGCGGGTCTGTATTCCTGGGTGTAATGATGATGATTGTTCCAATCTGCGCCCTGGTGGGTCTGGTGACCGATGTCGGATGGTGGTACTTCACGGCGCAATCGGCTCACGCGGCGGCCCAAGCTGCCGCGGTCGCAGCCGTCCGGTCGGCCATGGACGAAGTGACCGCCGGAGGCTCCTACACCTGTGGTTCGTTGACCTGCCAAACGACGCCGGCAAACTGTCCCACAACCATACCCAACCTTATGAACGGGTGCGTGTATGCAACTTCGAACGGATTCACCAGCGCCGGGTTGGGGGGAAGGCAGAGCGTGAAAATCCAGTCGAACACCACTAGTCCCGTTTTAGGCGTAGGCACGAGCTACTGGGTTACCGTCGAGATTTCCCAGCAGAATCCGCTTACCTTTCTGGCGGTGCTGGGCGGGAGCACCGTCAACGTGGGCGTTCGCGCAACCGCTGCGATGGTGGACACCATACCGGATGCTTGCGTCACAGCACTAGACCCGACGGCGAGCGGGGCCGTGACCGCTCAGGGAAACCCCACCGTAACTCTCCTTAATTGCAGCATGAAAATTGCCTCGAACTCAACTACCGCGCTCAGTGTCGGTGGGTCGGCCTGTGTCACGGCTGGCGCCATTCAGATAGTGGGTGGCGATTCGGCTAGTTGTACCACGCCAACACCAATTACCAATGTGGCGGCCTTTTCAGACCCTCTGGCCGGTCTGGCCGCTCCCACCGTACCCACCGGTTGCACGCATCCGGCTCCGAGCGGCAGCACGTATTATCCGGGTAACTATTGCTCCGGTCTAAGCGGGACAATGACGTTTAGTCCGGGAGTGTATAACATGATGGGCGCCGGCGTGGATTGCCATGGAAACTGCGCTTTATCGGGAACTGGGGTCACATTTTACATGACCTGCTCTACGTCGCCATGCAATGGGGCGGCCCCGGGCAGCATAACAATGAATGGAAATGGCGTTGTGAATCTTTCGGCTCCCACCAGCGGGCCTTTAGCCGGAATTCTCATGTTCGAGGACCGGACGGCCGCAGCCGGAACAGCTAAAATCAACGGGAATAATAGCCCTACGCTGAACGGAACATTGTATTTTCCAAAGAGCACTATCAGCTTTTCGGGAGACTCTTCGGGCGGTGTCACGCAGCTTATTGCCGATATGGTCTCCTTTAAGGGAAATACAACCGCCACTTTTCAGAGTCCCGGCAACGGGATTCCATCGCAGCCTACGGCAGCCCTCATAGAGTAGCCACCACGCTCTGCAAAAATGCTGGGCGCATGAAGCGCGTGACAGCCGTAACTTCTGTTTCTCGCGGAACTGAAAACCTCCGCAATTTAGCCCTCTCTTATTAGGTACGGGCAGTAACGATTTGGAGCTAAAGCTTGCATTTCATTGGACTTACCGGCTAGCATCACCATAGCCCTCGAAAAATAAAAACATGTCCCGGGAAGGGCCTATTGCGCCGGAGGACAAGGAGAATAACTGCAATTATGAGAAATACTGTTACAGGGCTGAGCGTATTTGCCCTGTTGGCATTCTTGCCTGCTGCACAAGGCACTACAGTCACTTACAGCACGCCCTCAGGAAGCACCGCGAACGGCGAAGCTGTGAGTGCGAGTGCAACATTTACAACGAGTGCCGGAAATTTAAACGTTACTCTGAATAACCTGCAAGTGAGCGTACATGATGCAGGTCAGCTACTGAGCGATTTGGAATTCACCCTGAGCGTAGGTGGAACCAGTACTTTAACATCCAGTTCGGGCCAGCAGATCACTGTCAATTCAAACGGATCAACCACTCTCGGGCCGACTACGTCGACGGGTTGGGGATACGGAACGAATGGAACCAATCTTATCCTTTGCATTATATGTGGTAACTCGACGCTTCCGACAGCCGCAACGGGCACGCCGTCAGAGACGATTATTGGCCCGGGGCCGTTCACCACTTCAAGTGCCTCCATCGCCGGTAATGGGCCGCATAACCCGTTTTTAAACCAATCAGCCACCTTTGTCATTTCAGACTCAGCGATCACCGCCGGCACGACTGTTAATAGTGCGACCTTTTCGTTCGCGACCATGTTCGGCGTTAACGTATCCGGAGTTCCGACGCCGTCCGTGCCTGAGCCATTTTCGCTCTCGTTGGTAGGAGCAGGTCTGCTTGGGCTGGGCCTTGTCCGCCGTCGGCGGCGCTCCGCTTGAGTTGATAAGTTCACTGCGCGCCTTCCCAGGAGCTTTTCGACAGTCCGTCGGGTTGATCTACTTACAGCGACCCGCCTATCGAGGAGTCGGCTTTCCATTCGCCTACTCCTCGACATGAGCTTTCTTCACCTGAACACAAGGCCATCCGCTGTAACTAATTCCCCACAACCGATATACGAAAATGGGCAGAGAGACGCTAGCCGCGCAATCGGCCCTTTGCGCCCAGACAATTTCAAATTACCCGCCAAACATTCATGAAAGCACTTACCATTGTCCCCGGAAAGGCAAATTCAGCGTCCGTGCAGGAGGTTCCCGAACCTCCCGCCAGCGAGGGAAGCGTGTTGATTCGCGCACTCGCATTGGGAATTTGCGGCACCGATTTTGAGCTTATTTCCGCTGAGTACGGCTGGGCGCCTCCCGGCAGCGATCATTTGATCCTCGGGCATGAGTCGCTCGGCCGCGTCGAAGAAGCGCAGCCCAACACTGGATTTCAGAAAGGCGACCTGGTCGTCGGCATCGTCCGCCATCCCGACCCGGTCCCTTGCGTGGCGTGTGCGGTTGGCGAATGGGACATGTGCCGTAACGGCAAGTACACCGAGCGAGGCATCAAGGAGCGCAATGGATTCGGCGCAGAGCGTTGGCGTTCTGAACCTGCGTTTCTGGTAAGGCTCGATCCCGGGCTTGGCAATCTGGGTGTGTTGATGGAGCCCGCGACTATTCTGGCGAAGGCGTGGGATCACATCACCCGTATCGGAGAGCGTGCTTTATGGAAACCGAAGACCCTGCTGGTGACCGGTGCCGGCCCGGTCGGTTTGCTCGCCGCTCTAATCGGAGCTCAACGCGGGCTGCAAGTACACGTGTTGGATCGCGTCCAGAGCGGGCCTAAACCCCAGCTCGTAGATGACCTCGGAGGCACGTATCACACCGGAGCGCTTGATAAACTTGGCTTTCGTCCCGACGTAGTCATCGAGTGTACGGGAGTCGCCTCGGTGATCGTCGAGACCATAAATCTTTTGGGAAACGATGGGATTTTATGCTTGGCTGGCGTCTCCTCGCATGGGCAGCAAGAGACCCTCGACATCGGAGCCATCAATCGCAACATGGTGCTTGAAAATAGCGTCATCTTCGGTACGGTGAACGCGAATCGGCGGCATTATGAGATGGCGGAGGAAGTCCTGTGCAAAGCGGACCGCGGCTGGCTGTCGCGTATGATCTCGCGAAGAGAGCCTTTATCAAATTGGCAGGAAGCGCTGAAGCGCCGGCCCGACGACATCAAGGTCGTTATTGAATTCGCGGCCAACTGAACGGTAGCGCGGACGATCGTTTTCTGTCGTCTGCGGCTTGGTTGAATCGATGACTCAGCTGATTGAGGATTACGCTCTTATTGGCAACAATGCCACCGCGGCGCTCGTCGGCCGGACTGGATCTATCGACTGGCTCGGATTTCCACGCTTCGATTCCGCGGCCTGTTTTGCGGCGCTTCTAGGCTCTCGCGAGCACGGTCACTGGACAATTTCTCCAAAGGGCGAACGCCCTTCCATTACTCGACGCTATCGACCGGGGACGCTGGTCCTCGAGACGGAATTTTCAACCCCCGAAGGAACTGTCGTCTTGGTGGACTGCATGGATCGCCGCGGCGAGCACCAGGACGTCTTGCGGCTGGTGCGCGGCATTCGCGGCCGCGTCGCCATGCAGATGGAGCTGGTCATCCGCTTCGAATACGGATCGGTGATTCCCTGGGTCAGCCGCTTGTCCGACGATCGATTGCGAGCCGTCGCCGGTCCCGATCAAATCACCTTGAAGACGCCTGTGGAATTGCGAGGTGAGGACCTCCGCACTCGCGCTAACTTCGACGTCGAAGAGGGCCAGGAGATTCCGTTCGCTCTGACTTGGTCTTATTCGCATGGCTCCGTGCCCCAATCGCCCGATACCGCCGCGACCATTGAGAATGTCACGCGGGCTTGGAAAAAGTGGTCGAGCAAATATAAATCCAAAGGTCCGTGGGCCGAAGCGGTCCTTCGTTCGCTCATCACGCTGAAGGCTCTGACTCATCACAAGACCGGCGGAATCGTGGCCGCTGTGACAACCTCTCTGCCGGAAGACATAGGCGGGGAACGAAACTGGGATTACCGGTTCTGCTGGCTTCGCGATTCCACGTTCACACTCTATGCGCTTATGGAAGCGGGATTCATCGACGAAGCAAAGGCCTGGCGCGATTGGCTGCTGCGTGCCGTCGCCGGAAGCCCTGAGCAAATGCAAATTATGTATGGCGTGGCTGGAGAGCGGCGCCTAACCGAATTTAATCTGAAGGAGCTTCCCGGATACGAGGGCTCCCAGCCGGTGCGTATTGGAAATGCCGCCTCCGAGCAACTGCAGCTCGACGTTTACGGTGAAGTCATCGATGCGTTTTACCAGGCACGTCGAAAAGGACTCGCGCGATTGGACGTAGCGTGGGATCTCGAGCGCGCGCTCGTCAGCCATATCGAAAAAATCTGGGTTAAGCCCGACGACGGCATCTGGGAGATTCGCGGCAAACGGCGGCACTTCGTTCACTCGAAGGTGATGGCGTGGGTCGCGGTGGATCGCGCTGTGCGCACCATGCAGGAATTCGGCGAAGAAGGCCCGCTCGAGCGCTGGATCAAGCTGCGTGAGGATATTCACGACGAAATCTGCCGCTTCGGTTTCAGCCAGGATCTGAACTCCTTTGTGCAGTACTTCGGAGGCAAGGATCTGGACGCCAGCCTCTTGTTCCTGCCTCTGGTGGGATTCTTGCCGGCAGACGATCCGCGCATGCTCGGTACGGTTGCCGCTGTCGAGAAGCATCTCATGAACAGCGGGTTTGTCGCCCGCTATGACACCCGCAGCTCTGTGGATGGCGTGCCTGGCAACGAGGGCGTCTTCCTGGCCTGCAGCTTCTGGCTGGTCGACAATTACGTGTTGCAGAAGCGGAACAAAGAAGCCTGCGCTTTATTCGAGCGGCTGCTTGCGCTTCGCAATGATGTGGGTCTGCTCTCGGAGGAGTACGATCCCAGAGAGCGCCGCCAGCTCGGAAATTTCCCCCAGGCCTTTTCGCACCTGGCGCTGGTAAACACCGCTCATAACTTGACCAATTCCGCGAAAAGCAAACCCGCCCATCACCGCTCCAGCCGCTAATTTGACACAGCCGAGGAGAGTGGGTATCATTGAGTTGTGATTTTTATATCACAACAACTCGGGACATTCCAAGCACACGACCGTGGAGCCGAAACCCAAGAAGCTGGTCTATTACAGGGATGCCAACGACGTAGAACCATGTTTAGTGTGGCTTAATGGTCTACGCGACATTAAAGCCGCGCGGTCATCAGGATCAGGCTCAACCGCCTACAAGACGGAAATGCCGGTTATTGCGCGCCAGTGGGGCAGGGGGTGCATGAATTGAAGATAGATTTTGGTCCTGGCTATCGAGTTTATTTCGGGAACGATGGCGATTCTATTGTTCTGCTCGGCGGCGGAGACAAAGGCAGCCAAAATACCGATATAGAGAAGGCCAAGCGGAGATGGATGGACTACAATGCCTAAGCGCATTAGGGATTACCGGCAAACTCTGCTAGAGAGTCTAAGCGATCCGCGAGAAGCAGCATCCTATCTTGAAGCTGCACTAGAGGACTCGAATGAGATGTTTCTAACCGCGTTGCGGGATGTTGCTGAATCGCGGCAAATGTCAAAAGTTGCTAAGGAGGCGGGAGTCGCGAGGGAAGCGCTCTACAGAATGCTCGCCGAATCCGGTAATCCAACATTCGCCACTCTCACCTCGATTCTGGATGTACTTGGTCTTCGGCTAAACGTCGCTCCGAAGGACGTGGAACGTAAGACACCACGACGCCAGGCCTAGGCGTTTCCGGGCCACGAACCTCGGAGACTATCTTTGGAAACAATTCTCTTATCCTGGAGCAGCGGTAAGGACAGCGCGTGGGCGCTCCATCTTCTGTCTCAACACGCCGATCTGCGCGTTGCGGCACTCGTAACCACATTCAATTGTGCGGCCGATCGCGTGGCCATGCATGCCGTGCGCCGGTGTTTAGTTCAGTCGCAAGCCGAGCGAATCGGCCTTCCCTTGTGGCAAGTGGACCTGCCCTGGCCTTGCTCGAACACGCAGTATGAAGATCTGATGCGCCCCATCTGCCAGCGAGCAGCAGCGGAGCGGATCACAGCCATCGCTTTCGGCGATTTGTTCCTGCAGGACATTCGCGATTATCGCGAACAGCAACTACAAGGTACAGGGCTTAAGCCCATATTCCCCCTGTGGCAGATTCCCACAGCGCGCTTGGCTCTGGACATGCTCGCCGCCGGGGCGAAGGCAAAAATCACCTGCGTAGATCCATCGAAGCTCGATAAACGTTTTGCCGGTTACGACTTCAACAGATCATTCCTCGATGACCTTCCAGATACTGTAGATCCGTGTGGCGAAAACGGTGAGTTCCACACGTTCGTCTACGACTCACCAGTGTTTACGCACGCAATCGCTGTTAAGAACGGTGAGATCGTCGAACGCGATGGCTTTGTGTTTGCGGATGTAATTCCGGCTGAATAGCCGCTGGTACGCCGGCTCAATCCCCATCCGACGGTATTATAATTTTCGATTCTGAAGAGGGCGGCGGCGTTTTGTCGTTGGCCGCTTTCACCATGCCCTGGGGACGCGTCGATGGTTGCGAGCCATAGCGGGTCGCAAATGTCTTCGTAAACTCCGCTCCGAGAAAAAAGATCTGGCCCGAATAGTAGACCCAGATCACAAGAACGACAATCGACGCCGCCGCCCCGTAGGTGGACGCGAAGCTCGCCTTTCCCAAATAGAGACCGAGTCCCAGCTTCCCGATGGCAAACAACAGCGAAGTGACTGCGCCGCCGAGTATTACGTCGCGCCACTCGATTCGCGTATCAGGCATGATCTTGTAGATTGCGGCGAACAGGCCCGCAATCACTACAAAGGAGACGACGAGGTTCACGATGTGCAGAAGCACTTCCTCTCCCGGAATGATCGATGCCGACATGGCGCCTAGAGCTGCTATTGCCGCGCTGACCGCGAGTGAGACCACCAGCAGAAACCCGATGGAGAGCACAATCGCGAAGGAAAAAAGCCGCTGCTTGATGAAGCTCGTTATCTTTGCAAAGCCCGCTATGGTGGGAGTCGGAACCTCCCAGATCGTGTTCAATGCGTCTCGCAGTTCGATCAAAACGCCGGAAGCGCCGAACAACAGCGTCACCAAACCGATGATGGTGGTGACGACGCCGTGGCCGGTGTTCCGTGATCCCTGAAGAAACGCTTTGACCGCGGTTGCCGCCGCGGAACCGGCGAGCTGCGTAACTTGCTGCATGATGTCGCGCTCCGCCGTCTGTTGGCCGAATACCAAGCCCACGATCGAAACCACAACCAGTAGCAATGGAGCCAGCGAGAGAAGCGTGTAAAACGCCAGAGATGCGCCCAGACGCGTATCGTTGTGCCTGCTCCAGGCCGCAAAGCTGTCCCCAAGCAGCACTTTGATATCGCACCACCGGAACGCCTTAAGTGGCTTTCGATAGCGCCGCGCGCCGCCAGCCGATGTACTGACTTCCGTTCCGTTTGGCTCGAGTATGTGCTTAAAGTCCTTGCCGGGAACCACCGTGTCGCCTCAATCGCGGTTTGCGTCCAAATTCTATTTTCCTACGCCCACTCTCCCCGCCGCATCAGCGGCTCGGCGCTGCCGTTTGGCAAGATACCGTTCACGTCCATTTCGCTTGATCCGATCATCCAGTCAACATGAATCAGGCTCTCGTTTGCGCCCTTGCTCGCCAAAGCCGCCGGATCCAGGCTGTCGCCGTCACGAATGCACGTGCTGTAAGCCTGCCCAAGCGCAATGTGGCTCGCCGCATTCTCGTCGAAAAGCGTGTTCCAAAACAGCAGTCCGCTCTTTGCGATCGGTGATGAGTGTGGCACCAACGCTAGCTCGCCCAACCGCCTTGCGCCGTCATCTGTATCGAGCATGCTGCGGAGTATCGATTCACCCTGTTCCGCTGCGGCCTCTACCACGCGCCCGCCCTCGAATCGCACTCTGATTTTCTCGATCAGCGTCCCCTGATAAGAAAGCGGCTTGCTGCTTGCTACTACGCCGTCGGCGCGATCCTTGTGCGGCGTAGTGAACACCTCTTCGGTTGGCAGGTTCGGAATGCAACGAATGCCATTCTTGGCCGTCGTGCCGCCGCCTAACCAGATGTGGTCTTCGGCGAGCCCAACCTGAAGATCCGTGCCCGGCCCACTGAAGTGCAATGCCGCAAATCGCTTCGCATTCAGGAACTCCGCTCGTCGTTGAAGCGTCGCATCGTGAGCCCGCCATGCGTCAACAGGATCGGCCTCGTCGATCCGCGTGGCAGCAAAGATGGCGTCCCAAAGATGTTGCATGGCAACATCCTCCGTTTCCTTCGCAAAAACAGCACGAGCCCACGCAGGCGTGGCGCAGGCAACGATCGCCCAGTTAATCTCATGCCGCGTGATCAGGTCAAGCGCGGGTCTGTTTGCTTTCGAAACAGCAAGATTCGCGCGCGCCACCTTGTTCGGGTCTTCATGCGCCAGCAGGGACGGATCCGTCCCCGTGATTGCCAGCCGGGCCGCGCCACTCCGATACGCGGCTGCGATGCCCTCGTGGAGCCACACGGCTGCGCGATCGAAACTCTCATCGCACGCATGATGAAAGCGGATCAACGTGGCCTCCTCATCGGTGAACAGCGTCGTCACCAGCGATGCGCCGGCCTTGTAAGCATGTTCCGTAATGCGCCGCGCCAATGGTAAGGCATCCAGCGGCGCCGTCATCACTAACTCCTGGCCGCCTGCCAGGTTCACTCCTACCCGGACCGCAAGCTCGGCGAGCCGGTCCAGCTTCTCTTCATGCGCGCGATTTGCCATACTCCAATAGAATAAGAGCAGAGGATCCGATGCCCGATTTCGAGACCCGCCTAACCGCTCTCGAGGCTGCTCGCAAAGAACTGGAAGATGCGTTCATTGTAATGACGCACCTCGAAACACGGCAGAGCCAAGCCCTCAGGGAACAGGCCGAATACGTGGCCAGTCACGAGAAGCGGTTGCAAGAGGCAGAGCAGCGCAATCGAGATGTCGACGCTCGCATTGAAGAACTCGTGTCCGCTACTGGCGCACTTATCTCTGGACAAAAGCCTCACTGACCTTTTCGGCGGCTATGCTTACCTTATGGCGGATTCAGATCTGAGTGTCGCCGATCTCGCTCCACTCCCGGACTACAGCGAAGACGGCGTCGATCTCACCCTGATCCGCTGGATGCTTTCCCTCACCCCTGCTGAGCGCTTGCGTTTCCTCGAAGAACGCATCAATGAAATCCTCGCGATTCGCGAGCTGAATGCAAGAGACTAAGCTCGTTGCAACGCTACACACTCTGCATCAGAAAAGGGTGCAATTCATATTGGTGGGCGGCCTCGCTGGCGTTCTGAACGGCGCCCCCATCCAAACCTACGATGTCGACCTGGTCTACTCTCGTGAGCCGGCAAACATTGTGCGATTGCTGGACGTGCTGGCATCGATGGATGCCATTTTCCGCGCCCAGCCCGAAAGGCGGCTAAGACCGGCGATAACTCATCTGGAGGCGGCCGGCCATCTCAATTTACTTACCCGCTATGGCCCACTAGATCTCCTGGCGACCATAGGTCAAAACCTCGGATACCAAGACCTGCTTGCACACTCCTCCGAAATGGACATCGGTGAGGGAATGCGAGTCCGCGTTCTCGATCTCGAAACGCTCATCTCGGTGAAGGAGCAGCTGGGTCACGATAAGGACGCTGCCGTGCTGCCCATTCTTCGCCAGACGCTCAGAGAAATGAAAAAGAAAGCGAAGGGCAGTGCGGGATAGAATCAGTGAGTGATTTTCTGGCGCCGAAATTTTGGCTATTTCTTCCCGGCCGCGGTCGCTATTATGCACTCCCTCGCTGCATTACCTCCGCCTCAAAAGCTCTCTTCAGAAGACTTGAAAGGGATGACCGAGGAAGTAAACCGTCTCAAGAGCTTACTTGGGCCGGGGGCCGACCAATGTTGGGTTGAGTTTGAGATTGCTCGAACCTATGGCGCCGGAGGGCAGTACCGAGAGACCATAGAATGGCTCCAGAAGGTTGTCGATTTAAACTGTGGATTTGATCCGTCTCGCGAGCAGCTGTTCGCCCCTTTTTCCGGCAGGAAAGAATTTGAAGCTCTTAACACGAAGGCTAGGGATAGTATGCCTCCCGTGTCGAACAGTCAGGCGGTTACTACAATTCCGGAAACCGAACTCTTTCCAGAAAATATGGCGTACGATCCATCGGCAAAGACCTTCTTTATTGGGAGCACATCTAAGGATGAGATTGTCCGTTGCCGGTCCCAACGACCATGCGAACCTTTCGTTTCCTCTCGGCGGGAGGGTTTAGGATATGTGCTCGGGCTTAAACTCGATAAGCCGTCCAAGGCGCTTTGGGCGACCAGCAACACTGACGATGGCGCGAGCGTGCGTCATTACAGCCTTGCCTCTGGAAGGCTCCTCGGCACCTATGCGCTTGCGGGCGCGCATGTGTTTAACGATCTTGCCGTCTCCTCGCGTGGTGAGGTCTTCATCACCGACACTAAAGAAGGAGCCGTTTACAAGTTGCCGGGTGAGAACGGCACGCTCGAGCGCCTTGCGCCCAAGCACGTGTTTACGGCCGCAAATGGTATTGCACTCTCTTCGGACGAGAGGAAGCTCTTCGTCGCTAATTTCGCCGATGGAATCACAGCAGTTGATCTCGCCTCGGAATCGACAACGCCAATTCGTCATCCAGCAGAGATCTGCCTCGCCTATATCGACGGCCTCTATGCTCAGAAAGGCAGTCTTATTGCAATTCAGAATGGACCGATGGCTTCGCGGATCGCTCGTTTCTTGTTGGAACGTGACACTAACGAGATCAGGGGCATGAAGGTCCTCGAACGAGGAAATCCTCTGTTTGATGGCCTCACAACGGGAACTCTGGAGTCCGGGCAGTTCTATTACATCGCGAACACTCAAATGGACAAAAAAGACGCCGGGAAAACCACAGCCCGTGTACACCTGAATCCACTTCACATTCTGGCCATCAACCTTGTGTCCCATTGACGCGCGAACTGATACGCGCTCCCCGGAAGTGAGCGAGCTTGATTTACCCTGGTTCGAACGTAAATCGCTCGACGATAATATGACATGCTGAGCAAGTACACTCAACCCCCATGCCTACACGTTTCACAAATGTTTTTCTTCTCGCCCTAGCTGGAACCCTCGCGGCACTCCCCAGCGCCCTTGCACAGCAACGGCCCGGGCCCGATCCAAAAGTCGTCGCCAAGCGCAATGCCATTGAGGAGGACCTCGAATCCGTCGCTATCATCGAGCGCAAAGTGATGGTCACCATGCGCGATGGCAAGCGCATGGCCGCCGACATCTATCGGCCGAAGGATACTTCCAAGAAGTACCCCATCATCTTTGTTCGCACTCCATACAACTTCAACTATTGGGATGTGCGGCTGGGCGCGCCTCGTGACATGACCGCCGAGCTGGATGCGGTGAAGCGCGGTTACGCTTACGTCGAAATGAACGAGCGCGGCCACTTCTTCTCCGAAGGGAACTACGACATCCTCGGCCCTCCTCTCAGCGACGGTTACGATGCGCTCTCGTGGATGTCGTCCGAGCCGTGGTCCAACGGTAAGGTCGGCACCATCGGCTGTTCCTCGACCGCCGAATGGCAGCTCGGCGTTGCCGCGCTGGGAAATCCTGCCTATGCAGCCATGATTCCGGAAAGCTTCGGCGCTGGCGTCGGACGTGTGCGTCCTTATTATGAGCAGGGGAATTGGTATCGCGGCGGTGCAGTCCAGATGCTCTTCATTTCCTGGCTATACGGCGAGCAGAATCAAGTGCGGCCGATGTTTCCGCCGGACACCTCGCAAGAGGACCTGATTCGCGCGTCGAAATCCTTCGATCTCGCCCAACAATTGCCGCCGGTCGATTGGTCGAAGGCGCTTCAGCACCTCCCCGAGAAGGACATCATCAAAGCGATCGACGGGCCGCACGGAATTTTCGCCGATCACATGCCGGTCGCTACCGGAGGCGCCATGATCGAACGCACTCCGAACGATCCTGCCTGGTATCGCGGCGGTCTCTGGCATGATGACAAGCCCGTCAACGTCCCAGGGCTTTGGTTCATGACTTGGTACGACGTGTCGGTCGGACCGAATCTCGCCGCGTACAACTATGTGCGGGAGACCGCGCGCCCCGATATCGCCAAAGAACAGTACGCGATCATTGCGCCAACCCTCCACTGCGGCTACAATCGCGCCACCGAGAACACCGTTGTCGGCGAGCGCAGCATGGGCGACGCACGCCTCGATTACGCCTCCTTTACCTACGGCTGGTTCGATCATTTCCTCAAAGGAGAGGACAATCACATACTCGAAACCATGCCCAAAGTTCGCTACTACACAATGGGTACCAATAAGTGGCAGACCTCCGACACCTGGCCTCCCACCGGAGCGCAGCCGGTAACCTGGTTCCTTTCAAGCGCTGGAAAAGCCAACACCCTGAATGGCGATGGCGCGCTGACCCCCGCCGCACTCAAAGCTGATAATCCCGACAGTTTCACCTACGATCCCATGAATCCTGTGCCCTCCTATGGCGGCAATGTCTGCTGCGAGGGCAATGCTGTCAAGGGTGGCGCACTCGACCAGCGCAAAATGGAAGCCCGCCCCGATATTCTGGTCTACACTTCAGAGCCCTTGAAGGAAGGCATTGAAGTCAGCGGCCCTATCGGCGTCACGCTCTACGTGTCATCGGATGTGAAAGACACCGATTTCACCGTGAAGGTCCTTGACGTTTATCCCGACGGCACCGCCTACAACCTGGACGAGACCATCCAACGGCTTCGTTATCGCGAGGGATATGACAAGCCAATGGTGTGGATGGAACCCGGTAAGGTCTACAAAGTGACCTTACAGCCGATGACAACCAGCAACTATTTCGAGGCCGGCCATCGAATCCGCATCGAAATATCGAGCAGCAACTTTCCGCGCTTCGATCGCAACATGAATACCGGCGGCAACAATTACGACGAGGTGAAAGGCATTGTTGCGCACAACTCCGTTCATCACTCCCAGCGCTATCCGTCGCAAATCACCCTCAGCGTGGTGAAGCGTCAGCCGGATCGTAGTACTGCGGCAGCCGCCGCCTCGAAAGACCGCTAAGCAGGCGGCTATTATCCACTCGCTAACCACGGATTAACCATCTCCTTCCATGCTCGTGCTTGCGGCGCCTCGCAAACCGTTGCAAACACGTCGCGCCCGCTATGGCCTTCCATTCGCTCTAGAGAAGGCGTCACTCAACGCTAACGCTAGAGAGATGGGAAATCGAAGAGATTTCCGAAAATCACAGGAGGCTCACATGCACCGGCATTTCACTAAAATCATTCTGACCGCGGGACTCTCCGCCCTATTAGGGAGCCTCACGCTCAGCGCTCAGGATCAAAGAGAAGTTGCGAACATCCCCTTCGCCTTTGAAGCCAATCACACAACCTTACCCGCAGGCGAGTACAGCGTCAACAGGCTGAACTCAGTCGGCATGTTCCAGATTTATGATGCGTCTGGACACTCGATCTTCCTTTCGGCACCCGTGCAGACGCTAGGCGCCGCCGATCCTAAGCTTACGTTCCGCTGCTATGGTAACGATCGCGTTCTGTCGCAGATCTGGACGGACGAGGGAGTTGGCTACGGCGTGGTCAAATCATCGTGGGAGAAGAATCGCAAGCTTGAGATGAGTGCTGTAATCTCGGTAGCGCTCAAGCACCGCTAGGCGATAGCGCTCTTTCCGGGCGACATTTCGGAGGCTTGAAACCGGTGGTCTGTCATGGACCACCGGTTTTGTTTTGCAGAGCCGGAAGTGTTAGCGATCCTTGTCGGCGCGATAATATTGTGAAGCCGAGTATTCTAAAGTCTTGGTAGGAGAGCGCGCCGAATGTGGAGTGACCGCAAACAGGAAGATTACTCATCGAGGAGAACTTCCGTAGGGAACGATAAGGCAGACTTTGCCTCGGAGTCGGTAGGGCCGGCCATCCCGAGCTTGGCCGTGGTCGGGAAAGCTATGATCATCCGGGGCCACATAACCAGCAAGGAAAACATGCACGTGGATGGACAGGTCGAAGGCACTCTCGAACTGCCGACGTCCCGTCTCACCATCGGCTCCAATGGAAGAGTGGCGGCGAACGCAACCGCGCGCGAAGTCGAAGTGCTCGGCAGTATCGATGGCGACGTCGAAGCCAGCAAGAAAATCACGGTTCGTAAGGGCGGTCGCCTCATTGGCGATCTTCGAACACCCGGAATAGTGATCGAAGATGGCGCTTACTTCAAGGGCAAGATCGAAATCGTGAACAGTGAAGAGCCCGCCGACAACGCAGCACCGCAACCGGCTCTCAAGAAAGCCGTCGTTAGCGCCTGACAGCTATCCAATAATTCGGATCTCGCCAATACCGCCTTCGACCTTCAGGCGGACGTTCACTTTGGAGTTGTCGTAAAGGTTGTTCTCGTAGTGGTCGCCTCGCTTGTCCAGACCCGATACGCTGATACTCCCGAGTCCTCCGTGAGCCTGAGCCCAGACTCCAACTCCTTCGGGCAGGTGGACTGTCGCTTGTCCCACCCCACCTGCAATATTGACGTCGTAATCTCGCGATGGCTTGCCGCGTAGGTCCAGGTCCACTTGCCCCGCGCCCATATGTACCTCGATACTTCGCAAATCGAGATCCCCTAAATTGAGCTGCGCCTGTCCCGCTCCGCAATTCAGAGACAGGTCGAGCAGCACCTTATCATTCAATTCCAAATCCCACAAGTAACGCCGATTACCGCCGTGTTGAATATGCTCGGGCTCCTTGATGGTCACTGTGGCGTATGCTCCGCCAATGGAGCTGCGAACAATAGGCTTCCCCTCGGGAATGTTGTATTCGAACCTTCCTTCGAGTAGCTTCTCCGCGCCGCCACGCAGCTTCATTTCGCCCGCGCCCATATTCAGTTGCACATTGGCGTGATCGGCGTTTCCAAGATCGATCGCAACCGGATCGTCCCGCAGCGGCCCCGTTACGGTGTGGTCGAACTCGCACCCTGCAAGCACGATCACAGCAAGGAAAATAATCGGAATTATCGACCGGTGTGTGTTCAGCATCATCATGAGCGAGTATACGCGACTTTTCGGACCCTTGTTCCGCCTCCCTTCAATCCACGGCAAATTCCGCCAGTACGTCTCTGATCGATTGCGGTGCATCCGCTACTACTTCGCAGTACTCCTCTTCATACCGCTTTGAGATAATTGCCGCCCGGTCGTGCAGTAAGTGCAGCGCCCGCCCTTCGCCTAATGGCAAACGAAACCGCTGCCGTGCGACTGGGTCCTGCACCAGTTGTTTATCGATCAGATTCAGTAACTGCGAAACTCCCGCACCCGTCTGCGCGGAAATAAGCACTGCCTGGGTTGCATCGTAGCCCGCGTTCTGCCGCGCTCTTTCACCCAGCATCCGGTGTGTCAATGTGGCCAGATGTTGGTCCCGCTCTGATTCCTCCAACCGGTCGCTCTTGTTCAGTACGAGTATCTGCGGCGTGTTTTCCGCTCCAATCTCCGCCAGCACTTTCATCACGTGCGCCGTTTGCTCTCCAGCCGTTGCCGAGCTCACATCCAGCACGTGCAGCAGCAGCGCGGCAGCCGTCACTTCCTCAAGCGTTGCGCGAAATGCGTCCACCAGTGTAGTCGGCAAATTCCGGATGAATCCAACCGTATCGCTCAACAAAACGCGCCGCTGCGATGGCAAGCGGATCTGCCTCACCGTCGGGTCGAGCGTCGCGAACATCTTCGAGTCCGCCAGCACACCCGCGCCCGTGAGCCGGTTGAACAATGTGGATTTCCCCGCGTTCGTATAGCCCACCAAACTGAGTGTCGACAGCGGCACCGCCTGCCGTTGCGATCGCTGCACGCCTCTTGTGGCGCGCACCCGCTCGATTTCAGTCTTCAGCTTCGCAATCCGCCGCCCAATTCGCCTCCGGTCAGTTTCCAACTGCGTTTCGCCCGGTCCGCGCGTCCCAATGCCCCCGCCCAGCCGTGACATCTGCGTTCCCCGGCCCGCCAGACGCGGTAATAAATAATTGAGCTGCGCCAGCTCCACCTGTAACTGCCCCTCGCTCGTTCTCGCCCGCCTCGCGAAAATGTCGAGAATGAGCTGGTTCCGGTCGAGAACCTTAATCTCCAGGCGCCGCTCGAGATTTCGAAGCTGTGTTGGCGTCAGCTCATGATCGAAAACCACCGTATCGATCGCCTCTGCCCCAGCGCGTTCTTTGATTTCCGCAACCTTGCCGGAACCTACCAGAGTGGCTGGATCGAGCGTCGGCCGCGCTTGCGTGATCCGATCCACAACCGTGGCGCCCGCACTTTCCGCCAGCGTCGCCAGCTCCTCCAGCGATTCCTCCAGCATCCGGCGCTGCATCCGAACTTCTAGCCAGAACCCCCTGGCGGCCGGTTAGCTCAATTCCGACAACCAGTGTTCGTTCTTCTTGCGCTTGCACTACTGATCATCTTCCGGCTGCTCGGGCGCCGGTACCGGGGCGCCGGACGTCGTCGCTCCAACCGCATTGTGCCCCCCGCTGTGCAGCGGCTTCGACACCACCACCGTCGAGATCGCGTGTTTGAAAATAAGTTGCTCCTGATTGTTCGTCTCGAGTATCACTGAATACTTATCGAAGCTCTTAATGCGTCCGGATAACTTAACGCCACTCATGAGGTAAATCGTTAAAAAAATCTTATCTTTCCTGGCGTTATTTAGGAACGCCTCCTGAATGTTTTGCGCAAGCTTCTCCATTTGTTCCCTTACTTCGCGCCCACACCTGCGCCCGCTGGCATCTCCATACTATTTGGATATTGATTCCAAATGCCTTGTTTCACTCGCGAGTTAGTCCCGGCCATCCTTCTTTACGCGATATCCTCTTAAGGGTATGCTCGCGAGACCGGCAGTGCCCGATGCAGAAGAGCTGATCGGCCGCCGTATCGCGCTGATAAGCATGGGCGTCGGAGTCGCGCTTGCGGCCGCCAAAATCTTGATCGGCACCCAGGTCGGATCCACATCCGTTGTCTCCGATGGCCTGGAAGCCATAGGCGATGTCCTCTCTTCCGGTGTTGTCTACGCCGGTCTCTGGCTCGCCGGGAAACCTGCCGATTACGAACATCCATACGGACACGGGCGTTATGAAACACTGGCTGGTCTCGCCGTCGGCGCCATGCTCTTGCTCGCCGGAGCCGCCATCTTCTGGCACGGTTTCGTCACCCTGAATGAGCGCACTGAATTGCGCGCCTACGCGCTTTATCCGCTGATCGCCGCCGTTTTCTTGAAGGTTGCTCTGGCCGGCATGAAGTTCCGCGTCGCAAGCAAGATCGCCAGCACCTCTTTGGAGGCCGACGGCTGGCACGACATCACCGATCTACTCTCCACCTCTGTAGCTCTCGCGGCGGTCATCCTCACCCTCGCAAATCCGCTCCGCTTCGGAACAGCCGATCACGTCGGCGGCCTCATCATCGGCGTCATCGTCATCTTTCTCTCTATCCAGGTCGTGCGCCGCACCATTCGCCAGCTCCTTGACACTATGCCTGAACCCGGGAAGATGGCCGAGATTCGCAAGGTCGCGCTCAGCGTCAGCGGAACTGCGGGTATCGAGAAATGTTTTGCCCGCCGTACCGGTTTGAAGTACCACGTCGATTTGCACCTGGAAGTTGATCCCGAGATGACCGTCCGCGAGTCGCACGAGATCGCAACAGCGGTAAAAAACTCTATCAAGGAACGCTTGCACTGGGTAGCGGACGTGCTTGTTCATGTCGAACCGTCGAACCTTTCCAGCAGTGCTCCTCCCCGCAAAATCGCGCGAAGAAAGTTCGATGGAAAATAAAGAAATTGCGCGGCTCCTCTATGAGACTGCCGACCTCATGGAAGTAGGCGGTGAAGACGGATTCCGCATCCGCAGCTATCGCAACGCCGCGGCCGTCATCGCCAGTTTTCCCGAGCGTATCGCGGACATCGTTTGCAACCCCGAGCGCAAAGTCACCGAAATACCCGGCATCGGCAAGGGACTCGCCTTCGTTCTCGCGGAGATTTGCGAGCGCGGCTCCTTCGACCGGCGCGATGAGATGCTCGCCAAGTATCCCGCCTCAGCCCTCGAGTTGCTCAAGATTCAGGGTCTCGGCCCCAAAAGTATCGCCTTGCTCTACGAGCACCACGGGGTCAAGACTGTCGACGACCTGGAGCGCATCTGCCGCGAACACAAGCTTCGGGAGCTGCCTCGCATGGGCGCGAAGCTCGAAGAAAAAGTCTTGCGCTCCATCGAGTCCTACAAGAAGACCGCCGGCCGTTTTCTCCTGAGCTTCGGCCGCAGCACCGCTGACGAGCTTATCGCGGAATTCGCCGCCCTGCCCGGTATCGAAAAGGTCGAAGCCGCAGGCAGTCTCCGGCGCGGACGCGAAACCATCGGAGATCTCGATATACTCGTGACCGGTCCGGGCGCAGCCGAAGCCCTGACCCGCATCGTTGCTCATCCCAAGTCTCAGGAAATCCTCGGCCAGGGTGTCAACAAAGCCAGCGTGAAGTATGGCCTGGAGCGCTTGCAGGTGGATGTCCGCGCCCTGCCTCATGAGAGCTTTGGCGCTGCTATGCAGTACTTCACCGGCAGCAAGGAGCACAACGTCGTTCTCCGAACCAATGCCATTAAGCAAGGGCTCACGCTAAACGAGTATGGTCTATTCACCATCGAAAATAATCAGCGCGTAGCCGGTGAGCGTGAAGAGGAAGTTTACGAACGCCTCGGTTACGCGTGGATCCCGCCTGAGTTGCGGGAAAACTGTGGAGAACTCGAAGCGGCTCAAAGCGGAAGCTTGCCGAAGCTGCTTCAACTATCCGACATTCGCGGCGATCTCCACATGCACACCACCGAAACAGATGGCAAAGCCTCGCTACGTGAAATGGCTGAAGCATCTGCCGCGCTCGGCTATGAATACATCGCTATCACAGATCATTCGAAAGCGCTCGCCATGGCAAATGGACTGGATGAGGCGCGGGTCACTGCCTTCGCGCGCGAAGTGCGCGAGCTCAACCGCAACGGCCTCCCGCTCCGTGTCTTCTCCGGTCTGGAATGTGACATCCTGCGAGACGGTTCCATGGATATTGCGGAAGACGCGCTCGCGGAGCTGGATCTTGTGATCGGCAGCGTCCATAGCTTCATGACGCTCGAGCCGCAGGAAATGACCGATCGGCTATTACGAGCGCTCGAATCCCCATCCCTCAGAATTCTCGGCCACGCGACTGGCCGCATCTTGCTCCAGCGCGAGTCTTATTCCTTCGATTTCGACCGCGTCGCTGCCAAAGCCGCCGAGCGCGGCATTTTTCTAGAAATCAACGCGAGTCCCGAGCGTCTCGATCTCCCCAGCCATCTCGTCCGCGCCGCCAAACGGAAAGGCTGTAAATTCACGATCTCGACCGACGCCCATCGCCAGGCGCATCTCCACAACATGCGCTTCGGCGTCATCATGGCGCGCCGCGGCTGGCTTGAACCATCCGACGTGCTGAATACCAAGCCGCTCCCCGAGTTCGAAGCGGCTTTACGGAATCCGCGTTGATCGGCGTTCATCGGCGGCCAACTTTTTCTCGCCCCGGTCCGGCTTAGTCTCCTCGATCCGAATCTGATTTAACATCTCGGTTCTTTTAGGCAGCTCTGTAGTCCCGTCAGGGAATCGATTCGCGTTCAAGACATACGCAAGAATATCCGCGATCGTCTCCCGGCTCAGCTTCCCGGGCTTGCTGAGCGGCATCGTGGTGCGAATTCTTTCGAAAGATCGCCCATAGTGAGGCCGTTCCAATTTGACAGGAACGCACCGCCCGTGAGCGGAGGCGCTGATTCACCGCCAGTCAGCATCGCTCCGTGGCATGAGGCGCACTCGCGGGCATAGAGCGCCTGTCCACGTTTAGCCTGCTCCTCTGTATAGACTCCGTCCCAAACCGATGTGGGCTGTTCCGCGCCGCGCCGCGCAAAAATCAATGGGCCGGCCAGAATCACTCCAAGCGCCGTTGCCAGCTATGATCTTCATCAGTTCGTCGGGAAGCGTGAACGCGATGTACTCACCCGAGTAAGGCCCGCCGCTCACCGCAACGATGATGTACTGCTTCCCGTTAAGCATGTACGTCATGGGCGATCCGCTCTGGGGCGCCGGCATGTAGACTGCGCCAACTTCCTTGCCCGTGGCCTTATCATAGGCGCGCAGCATGGCGCCTCGCGGATGTTCCGGCGTCGTAGTCACCTGACCATCGCCCGCAATCACCAGCGTCTTGGTCACCAGCGTGCCGATGTTATAGCCGGTCTGGCCCGTGCGCGGGATGTTCAGGCCTTTGAGCGCCGGATTATTCCGCACGACATCCGGCGTCTCGCCATGCGCGATCTGCCACACGATTTCACCTTTATCCAGATTGATCGCCGAGATGGTGCCATAGGGCGGTTTGATCAGCGGAAGACCTTGGACGTTTAGAGCCATATAGCCTCCGCCTCCTCCGCCTGCAACACTGCCGGGAGTTCGAGGCTGTCTCGCCGCCGGCAGAGGAGAATCCGCACCAGCGTTTTCGCCCGGCCCGGTTCTCATTCGCACTTCCTGCCCCTCGACCCCCGCCACGTACTTCATGTCCGAGAGCTCCTTCGGCGAAGGCACAAGCCCGATCGGCGTGAGACACGCGTTGCACGAGTATGCATACACGTTGTGGGTTTCAGGATCGTAGGATGCGCCCGGCCAATTCGTTCCGCCGCTTGCCGTGCCCAGAGTAAGCGTCGCAATGGGGCCATCCATCTTGCTCACCACCGGAGGCGTAAACACCGGCCCAAGATGATACTTCGACACAATCGTCAACGCTTGATCGCGAAGTGTCGGCGTGAAATCGATCAAATCGTCGGTCGAAACTCCGTTGCGGCTATAGGCGGCCGGCTTCGTAGGAAACGGCTGTGTCGGCGAATACCACTCGCCCGGGACGTCGCCTTTCTCAACCGGCCGCTCCTCGATCGGCCACACAGGCTTGCCCGTCACCCGGTCGAAGACGTACAGGAAACCTTGTTTTGTCGGCTGCGCCACGGCCTTAACAGCTTGACCGTTGACCGTGATATCCGCCAGTATCGGCGCCGATGAAATATCCATGTCCCAGAGTGGGTGATGCACCAACTGGTAATCCCATTTCCGCTTGCCGGTCTTCAGATCGACACACACCAGAGTCTCGCCAAACAAATTGTTGCCGGGCCGGTGCCCGCCGTAATAATCTCCCGTCGGCGACTCCACCGGCAAATAGACCAACCCTAGCTGTTCATCGGCCGTGATCTGCGTCCACACTCCAGTGTTGCCGGTGTACTCAGCCGAACCGTTCAACCACGTGTCGTAGCCGTACTCGCCTTTCATTGGGATGGTGTGAAAAATCCATAGCCGCTTACCCGTTCGGACATCGAATCCGCGAACATATCCTTTGTTGTTGCGCATGCTCTTGGGAGTCATGCCTTCGCGGAATGAGGCGCCAATGATGAATCGTGTCCTTCGCCACAACAGGTGCCGACTGCAGCCCGATTTCGCCAGTAGTTATATCCGGCAATATGGTCTGGTCGTCATTCAGCTTCAGATCCACTGCGCCGTCTTGCCCGAACGACGGTATGCGCGTGCCGGTCTTCGCGTCCAGAGCGATCAGTCGATAGCCCGGCGTCACATAAAGGATCCGCTCCTCTTTGCCGTCGGACCAATATGCCAGTCCCCGTCCGGATAATTGCCGGGGCGCAGCAGCGCCGCGCGCGCCTTCATGCTCGCCATGCACCCACAACAACTCACCTGTCGCGGCATCCAGCGCTATGGCCGCCCGGCGTGATCCGGCAGTCGCATAAACCACGCCGTTGATCATCAGCGGTGTGCCTTCCAGTTTGTATTCCGGACGGTTCCCTAAGTTGTCGGTCTTGAACCGCCAGGCAACCTCGAGATCGTTGAAGTTCGATGCGTTGATCTGGTCCAGTGGCCGATATCGCGTGCCCGCCAGATCCGCCGCGTAGGTGGGCCACTCCGTGTCTTTCGCATGATACTGCCCAAACGCCGGAACCGTCAGCGCGAGCCGAGGATCAGCCACGTTCGCATAGTGCGGCTCGTCTCACGATCGTTTGCTTCAATTGATTCACCGCGTCTTTGATCTTTGCTTTCTGGTCGTCGGTCACATCGGGATTCGGCGGCCGCTGATACGTCTGGCGCGTCCCCATCATCAAGCTGAGCGCGTATTTCATAGGGCCGTAGGAACCAACACCAGCCGGCCGTAGCAATTGCTGCGCCTGATGCAGCCGGTTCAGCGGTTCCTCGATATCCTGGCCCGCCCGCTTCGCCGCAAACACAGTCGCGATTTGTTTGCTGAAGAGATTGCCTTCCGCCAGAATCGCGCCCATTCCGTTGTCGAGCGCGTATTTCAGGTTATTGCCGGTGCCGGTCCTCATATTCAGCTTCGGAAAGTCGCGGACATAGGCTTTGTATTCTTCAACGTCGCCATTCGAATCTTTAATTCCCGCGAGGTTCGGGTATTTTTCCAGACTGTGCAGCAGCTCGGTCGAGATGGGCACTCCGCTGGTTCGCGGGATGTGATACAGATTGATCGGAATCTTCACCTGCTCGAAGATCAGCGAATAATACTTCGTCAGTCCTTCGAGCGGCGGATTCTTGTAATAGAACGGCGGAATAATCAGCAACCCATCAGCGCCATTGGCGGCGGCGTGCTGGGACAGCTCGATCGTCTCGGGGAAATTGGAAGTGCCCGGCGAAACGATCATGTTGAGCCCGTTCCTGTGCTTGAGAGCCGTCTCGGCGATCTTCTTCCGCTCCGCCACCGAGAAAGATGGATATTCGCCAGTCGTGCCCAGCACCACCACGCCGTCCGCCCCATTCTCCTTGAAGTAGGCCATCATGTCGCGATACACGCCCTCATCGAACTTCAAGTTCTTATCGCAAGGTGTCGCAGCCGCTATCCAAAACAAGCATTTGTTGTCCGAAGCTGCGGGAGTTTTCGCTGCTGCCGTAGGCGCTGTCTGCCGCTGCACCCACCGCTCCACGTAGAAATGTCCGTCGCGTACTCTGCATAAATCCAGACCTCCCTATGCGGTCAAGTATTCTAACCCACACTAGACCCATTTCAAGATTTCGCGAGGCGGCGTCGATTTTACGCTCGTATGTTATGTCGTCGCTCCGTTGCCTGGAAGGAGACGTAAACGTGACACTGAGTGCCGAGCAAAAGAAGGATTTCCTGCAGCGTGGTTTCTCCCGCCGGAGTTTTGGCCGTTTGGCCACCATGCTCGACGGCCGGCTCCACGCTGCCGTTTTACAACGAGTTCGCCCTGGCGCAGGAAGTAAATTCGCGCCGAATGCCGCCCGGCGCCGTAAAGATCGACAACAACGAAAATCCGACTCGGTCCGTGCCCGGAAGCCGCGCAGGCCATGCACAACATCGTTCCCAACGGCAACCGGTACATGTTTTTCCTGCCAGGAGACCTGCAGAAAGTTCTGGCTGAGCAGGAGGGTTTAAAGCCGAATTACGTCCAGGCCCACATGGGGTCCAGTCCTGCGTTATGCCAAGCCGTTCTCTCCTTCACTTCGCCTTCAAAAGCATTCGTGACAGCCGATCCCGGCTATGAAGCGGGTGAGCAGACCGCCAAGTTTATCGGCGCGAAAGTAATCAACGTGCCCTTGACGAAGGATTACGCGCACGACGTCCAGGCCATGGCTTCAGCCGATCCGAACACCGGCTTGATCTACGTCTGCAACCCGAATAACCCGACCGGCACGCTCACCTCACGCGCGGATCTCGAATACCTGATGGCCAATAAACCAGCCGGATCCATCGTGCTGCTCGACGAAGCCTATATTCACTTCGCGGGCATTCCCAGCGCGGTCGATATGGTGGCCGCCGACAAGGACATCATCATTCTGCGGACGTTCTCCAAGATCTACGGTATGGCCGGTCTACGCGCGGGCGTGGCCATGGGGCGTCCCGATCTTCTCGCGAAGACGCGCGGGTTCGGAATCAACTGGATGCCAGTCACCAGCATGGTCGGCGCAACCGCCAGTCTCCAGGCCAAGGAAGTGGTATCGGAGCGGCGCAAGATCAATAAGGATACTCGCGAAGACGTCTTCAGCTTCCTCGACAAAAAGGGCTTTCACTATGTCCCCTCGGTCTCGAACCATTTCATGGTCGACGTGAAGCGGCCAGGCCGCGAAGTCATCCAGGCGTTGCGTCAGGAGAACATCTACGTCGGCCGCGTTTGGCCGAGCTGGCCCACCTACGTTCGCGTCTCCATCGGAACGCCCGAAGAAATGGGTAAATTCAAAGCGGCCCTAGCGAAAGTAATGGCCTAGTTCCCCGCGTCACTCGCTGACATGTATCCCACATCGCGAGATATAATGTGTACAATACCTCGTTGGGATACACATGCGAACAAATATCGTAATCGACGATAAACTGATGCGCGACACGCTTCGCGCGACTGGCTTAAAAACCAAGCGCCAGGCCGTTGAACTGGGCCTGCGGACTCTGCTCCGCCTCCGCAAACAGGCGCAGATTCGACGACTGCGCGGCAAAATAGACTGGCAGGGCGACCTCAATGCGATGAGGAACGACCATTGATTCTGGTCGATTCCAGCGTGTGGATCGACTACTTCAAGGGAACGATAACGCCGCAGACGCAGAAGCTCGACAGCTTACTTGATAGCGAACCGTTGGCAATCGGTGACTTGATCTTGACAGAAGTCCTGCAAGGCTTCGCTGACGACCGAGACTTCAACCTGGCAAGCAAGCTGCTGACCTCGTTGACCGTCGTGGACTTGGGCGGCCAGGAGATTGCGATTCAAGCGGCGAAGAACTTTCGAGTGCTGCGTGGGGCCGGTGTCACCGTGCGCAAGACCATCGACTCAGTGATCGCCACCCGATGTATCGAAAGCGGGTATGACTTGCTGCACAATGACAAGGATTTTGATCCCTTCGTGAAGCACCTAGGCCTCCATGCCGTGGTCTGAAAACGCAGCCCAGCGATCTCATGCATGACCGCCGCGTGATGTTATATGTCAAGCGCATTCATAGACCAGGATGATCCTGTCCGCGGCAGAGGACGAGCACACGCTTGCTCAGCGAGGTATCATTGACGCTCGGCGACACGTACGTCATCCGCGATATCATTCCGCATCCAAAATGATGGCAGAAGCCGGGCCGCATACGCGTGCCCGAGCAACTCTGCCATTCAGTCCGTAAGGACCAGAAGCCTCAGGCGCCGCGATCGCTCCAAAACTTTCGGAGCACAACGGCAGATTCTTCAAGCAGACTCTCCGCCGCAGAATCGAACGCATCTGGGAGTTCGCTTTCTACGTCTAGCGTACCGATTACGCGACCACCCGGACTGTCCAAGATCGGAACAATGATCTCAGATCGTGTCGTGGAAAGCGCCGTGAGATAGTCGGAGTCACTCGCCACGTCGCCAACATTGACGGGTTTCTTTTCGGCGATTGCTCTTGACGTAAGCCCCTTCGTTATCGGGAAAGTCGGGTATTCTGGCGCCCCTGGTCCGCTCCAGGCGACGTTCGATACCACGCCTCGCTCGATGTCCACATCATAAAGACCTGTCCAGCGATAGGGCCCCTCATTGCGAATCGCTTCAGCGATAGCTCGGGCTGTCGAGACCCGATCCAAATTCTGCGCAAGCAGGTTTCTTATCTGATCGAGCAGATTGCTTCGTGACATTCGTATGCTCTTGCGAGCCGGTATACGATCAGGCAGGGATCGACTTAAAGCGACATTGCCCGGCCAATTCCCTCAACCTGGAGACTTCATTTTTTTCCTCGGACATACTACGCGCGGTAGACCGTTGAGCCGCCCACCACAGTGCGCACGATCTGGATGTCCTTGATTTTCTCTGCGTCCACGGCAAAAAAATCATCCGACAGCACCACGAAATCCGCCAGCTTCCCCGCCGTGATCGATCCTTTGATCGCCTCCTCATGCGAGTTGTAAGCTCCGTTGATTGTGTTAACCCGCAGCGCCTCGTTCACACTGATCCGCTGGTTAGCTCCCCAGGTCTGTCCGTCCCAACCTGTGCGTGTCACCATTCCCTGGATGGCCATACGCGGGTCGAACGGTCCAGGAGGAAAGTCAGATCCCGCCGCTACTGAAACCCCCGCGTCCAGGAGAGTGCGAAACGCCATGCATCGCTTCATAAGCCCTTCGCCGTAGAAATGAAACTTGTCGGAGTTGTAATAGGCATACGTCGTGAACAGCGCAGGAACCGCCCCGGCTGCCTTTATGCGACGTACCAGATCGTCGTTGATCAGGGTGCAATGCGTAATCTTCGGGCGCGCGTCGGCTCGCGGGAACAGCCGTTGCGCCCGCTCCACTGCCGCAAGCACCATATCGATAGCGACATCGCCATTCGCGTGGCAGTTAACCTGGATGCCCGCCCGATGCACCCGCTCTATCCACGCATTGAGCTCGTCCTGCGTCTCCATGACATTGCCCCGATATGACGGCACGACCCCCGGATACGGCGTGCTCAGTGCCATCGTTCGTTCGGAGAACGATCCGTCGACAGTATGTTCGGAGGTTGCACCAAACCGGATACACTCGTCGCCGAAACTGCTCTCCACACCCGCGCTAATAATCGCTTCCAGCACTTTCCCGCTGGCTTCATAGCTCACCCGGTGCAGCAATTCTCTCCGTGCCCGCACCTGCTGCAGCGCCTCCAGATCGCCGCCCTCATGATGTACGCTTGTCACGCCATAACGCACGAACTGTTTAGAAATGTAGGCCAGCCCGTCGCGGTCGCGCTGCAGCTTCTGCTCCGCCGTAAAGCTCGGCCGTTTGCCGGCATGAGAGAGAGCATTCCTCGCCCGGTCGGTTACACGGCCGTTGAGGTCGCCGTTAGCGTCCCTGTCGAACGTCCCGCCAGGAGGATTAGGCGTATTCTTATCGATGCCGGCCAACTGGAGAGCCTTGCTGTTGTAGTAGGACGTGTGGCCGCCGCGATGCTCCACCATTACCGGGTGGTCCATCGATACCTGGTCGAGGTCATGGATGTTGAGTTGGCGATTGTCCTTCACCTTGGTGTCGTCGAAGAAATACCCCTCCACCCAGGTGCCCGGCGGAGTCTCGCGAGCCTTCGCTCGGAGTTTGTCCACAATGCTGGAGATCGTCACAAACTCCACCTCGTACGGGTTGCCGACGACCACTTCGTAGAGCAATGTATTCCCGGGTGCATGGTTGTGACAATCGATGAACCCCGGTACGATCGTCATCCGGCGGGCGTCAAAAGCCTGGGTCCGCTTGCCGATGAACGCCTTGATGTCTTCGTTCGTCCCGACCGCGGCGAACCGGCCCGCTTTGACTGCGAACGCCTGCGCCTTGGGAGAGCGGAGATCGACCGTGTAGACGTTCGCGTTGAAGACGACGAGATCGGCATCTTGCGCTTCGCTAGCCGCGGCGGCGAGTTGGCGAGCGCTGATAACAGCGGTCAGCGCAGCTCCGCCAACGCCTATGAATTCCCTACGGCTGTAGCGACAATTTGCCATTGCTCATCGTACCGAAATCTGCGCTTCTCACTTCCCCTGCGCCGTGGTCATGCACACTTCGCCAATGCCACCAGTTGCGACGCTCGGGGATGTCATTTTAGCCCGCTTAGCAGCACGCGAACGGATAGGTTACTATGACGCGCTACACGTACACACAATCCGAGTAGTGGAAAGGTTGCCGACGACACCAAGTGTGCGTTGCAGAAATCGCTCTGACTGGGGCAGTGGTGAGCTGGAGCTTTGGATCGAATAGCACGCCGTGTGCTAAGTGTGGGCGGGGCGCCCTGATGGTAAACCTTCTCACAGCGATGGGCACGATCGTTGCTGCCTTCAGCCTGCTTGGGATTTTCTATTTCATCGCGGTGGCTCCGCGGGTCCAATAGAGATCTGTTGCGGCTGGAGAGTCCGGTTATCGTAAAAGTACCCCAGCGGATCCACCCAATCCGGACGTACGTGATGGGTGTTCTTATACCGTTTTCTGCCCCGTTGCTCCCAAACACGCAGCCTGCGGAGCGTGGATTCAACAAATCAGGCTGGTCAATCCCAAAAATGCAGGTAGCTGGATCGTGAGAACAAATAACTGGCAGTACAAAGCACTCGGACCAGGGCAGGGCAGTGTGACGAATAACGTTGACGTAAGCGAGAGTCGCTAGTAAGTTCTGCAAACAGATCAACAGTTATTAGAATGTGTCGGGCCGTGTCTTAATTAGCCTGGTCGTTCTACGGCAGCACAGAGCAGCTAATCGCTCCGATTTACTTCGGACTAGTAGAATAGGCATAAATGGACGGCGACGTTCGAGAATCCAGCGACTTTCTTGATTCCAATTGGATGTTGTTTGGTCGAGAGATGTTCAGAGAGTCTGAGCGTATGCTCCACCATTTCAGGTGCGCAGCTGGAGAAGTTCACTTTAGCTGGACGAGGCACCTCATGCTCGTATCAGTGACCGATTCTTGCCGGCTCAGAATTTCAAAAGGTACCGCTGAAAAACAGGAAAGAGGGTTCGCACGATTCGCAGTGGGGTTGTACGGGCCGGACAACTCGCTGGTGGAATCCCGTGTTCTTACAATAGATTCCAACAAGATGTGCACGCTCGCAAAGGCCGAAAAGCAGGTACCCGTTCGGAAGATGTGCGAGAGGCTACTAAACGTACTCTGCACTCCATCGCGCGACCCAACGCTGATGTTATCAGTTCATTCTGGACCATAAGCCTATGCGAGTACCTTCAGCTTCCAGATACCGTGCGGCGCTGGAGGAGATTCGTGCCCAAATTAGCCCGTTCCAGTGGCGTCTTCTGGAAGCACATTATCTTGCACCGAACCATACTGCCTCATCGGAGGAGATTGCATTGGCGGGCCGGCAAGCCGTGGCAGATGACGAATCTTCACTACGGTCGGCTCTGCACCAATCTCCGTCGCACGCCCTCGGCCAGACTCTCGCTTCGGGGGAACAGCAGTCTAGTATTCTCGCGTTCTTTGAGCCGCCGAGCGAACGCGTTCAGTTTTTCCAACGGATTATGCACGCGTCGCTTGCGGCCGCAATTTGCGAACTCGCGTGGTTTGGCGCGGACGACGTTGTTACGCGCCCAGTCAACGCGCAACTGGAAAACCCAAGGGCCATCGAGGGCCGCAAGCAACAGCGGCTTGCGATTCATCGACAGCGCGAGATTAGCCTGCGTCGCGCCAAGCTGGACGCATTCCGCAGAGGACACCACGGTCGACTATTCTGTGAGGTGCCGGGCTGCGGCTTCAATTTTGAAACAGTGTACGGACATCTCGGCCGCGGCTTTGCTGAGGTGCACCATCTCAGGCCATTAGCTGAACTCGATGGACCGATTTCTACGACGCTGACGGACTTGGCGGTTGTCTGTGCAAACTGCCATCGAATGATTCACCGCAACAGCGAATGCCGAGCACTGGAGGCGATCGTTCCAAAATCGAATTCGCGCAGGGGTTAAGTCGGTCGACGAATCGTGTCGGCTCACGCGCAACCCTGAAGCTATCGCGATGCGGCCGTCCGTTGCCGGATGCTGACGCAGCACTAAGCAAGAGAACGCTATCGATATTACGGGTTAAGGCTGACGTTTCTGCCCACTGACTAACTTCCCAGTTGCCAGCCAACTGATCAGAACCACTACGTCATACATCGCCTCAGGCCGATCATCTTCGCATTGACTAGCAAGCCTGGTTGTGGGAATATCTTCCACCAGGAGCGACTATGCCTTTTGTGGATACCAGCAGTCTTCCTGTGATTGAGCGCTTGCCGGGTTGGTCTGGACGCTACTTCCATTCGCCGAGTTTGACCTTCGCGCATTACGACTTCACGCGTGGCGCGTCCATCCACGAGCACTTCCATCCGCAGGAGGAAGTCTATGAGGTGATTGAGGGCGAGCTCGAGGTGACCATAGACGGGGAGTCGAAGATCGCCCGAGCGGGCTTGGTAGCGATCGTGCCGGGTGGCATTCCCCATTCGGTCAAAGCACTCACCGACGGCCGGGCCATTATCGTGGACTATCCTCTGAGGCGTGAGTTCGATTAGGCACATTCAACGCCACTGGCGCTTCTTGAGCTTCGTCGCGCAAGGACGTATGCCCTTCGGCTTTGGTGCTCCACCTCGAGAGCGTAAGGCTCCCGCTCGATTATGCTCAACCTGGCCTGGCGTGGACTGAAGAATGTAAACGCAAGCCGCGCCGAAGCCAAGATCGATCACCAATTAATGCTGAATCGCAATCTCGAATACTCGATGAATCGCGCCGCCAGCGAGGCAAAAGCCGCCTAACTCGTTACTAAGCTGGTCCGCCTCCCACCACTCACACTCCAGTGTCGAAATCCCCACTTGCATATACTCAAGAACATGTTCGGCGGCATCGAAGCAGGCGGCACAAAGTTCGTTTGCGGTATTGGCACGGGGCCTGACGACATCAAGATCGCGCAATTTCCAACCTCCGCCCCCGAAATCACTCTCGCCGGCGCTATTCAGTTTTTCAAGCAAGAGGCGGGCAACAAGCTCGAGGCTGTCGGCATCGGTTCGTTTGGTCCAGTTGATCTCGACCTCTCTTCTCCAAACTACGGCCACATCACATCGACACCGAAAGCAGGCTGGGCCAATTACGATTTAGTCGGAACGGTTCGCACACGTCTCGGCGTTCCCGTCGGCTTCGACACCGATGTGAACGCAGCAATTCTGGGCGAAGCGCGTTGGGGAGCCGCACAGGGGTTGGCCGACGCCGTTTACCTCACCATCGGAACCGGTATCGGAGGCGGCGCAATCACTCACGGCGAAGTGGTCCACGGCCTGGTGCATCCCGAGATGGGCCATCTGCGAATCCCGCACGATCTGGCAAGAGATCCCTACCCCGGCATCTGTCCTTATCATGGCGATTGTTTGGAAGGCTTGGCCTCTGGTCCCGCCATGCAAGCTCGATGGAAAATGCCTGCGGCAGTTTTACCCGCCGAACATCCCGGCTGGGATCTTGAGGCGCACTATCTCGCGCTCGGTCTGGTGAACCTCGCGTGTACGTTATCGCCACTGCGCATTTTGATGGGAGGTGGAGTGATGCAGCAGCCTCACTTGTTCGATCTAATCAGAACGGAATTCGCACGTCTTCTCAATGGATACATTCGGCATAGCGTCATCGTCGAGCGCTTGGATGAATACATACAGCCACCGCTGCTGGGGAGTCAGGCCGGCGTGCTCGGTGCACTTGTGCTAGCGCATCATTCTATAAAACGAAGCGAGGCTGCATGATACTTTCCGGATCGCTCATCAAGGGTACGGTAGTCGCGGCCCTCGGCGGTTTGCTGTTTGGTTTTGATACTGCCGTGATCGCCGGCACCACCGCGGGACTCACTAAAAGCTTTGCGCTTTCGCCGAATGGCCTTGGCTGGACCGTCGCGATAGCTCTGATCGGCACCATCATCGGTTCAATGTCGGCGGCCATTCCTGGAGACCGTTACGGCCGCCGCGACAGTCTCCGCGTCATGGCCATCTTGTATCTGCTTTCCGCATTGGGATGCGGTTTGGCGTGGAACTGGTATTCGCTGGTCGCGTTTCGTTTTATCGGCGGCCTGGGCATCGGCGGATCGTCGGTTCTCGGGCCCATGTATATCGCTGAAATCTCTCCAGCCAAGTGGCGCGGCCGCCTCGTCGGCGTCTTTCAGTTCAATATTGTCGCCGGCATCTTACTCGCGTATCTTTCCAATTACCTCATCGGCCTTGCATCCTTCGGGCCCGAGGACTGGCGCTGGATGCTCGGTATCTCCGGTGTGCCAGCGTTGCTGTTTTTCATAATGCTGTTCACCATTCCGCGCAGCCCGCGCTGGCTTGTGCAGAAATCGCGCGTGGCGGAGGCGCGCTCAGTCCTTCAAGTGACTGGAGAGGAGAATGCCGAGGCTGAGCTACAAGACATCATCAGGTCCATTGACGTCGAACATGGCCACGGCCAAGAGCCGCTCTTCATTTGGAAATATCGCTACCCCATCTTCCTCGCCGTGACCGTCGCCATGTTTAATCAGCTGTCGGGCATCAACGCCATCCTTTATTACTTGAACGATATTTTCGCCCGCGCCGGATACAGCAAAATCTCTGGCGATCTGCAATCCGTCCTCATCGGCTTCACGAATCTGGTATTCACAGTCATCGCCATGTCGATCATCGATCGCGTCGGCCGCAAGACACTGCTGCTTATCGGCGCGGTCGGCATGACGGCCTGCCTCGCCGGAGTAGCGGCAATCTTCTTCACCGGGGCGAATCAAGGCCTTCTGGTTTGGCTGTTAGTGGGCTTCATCGCTTGCTTCGCGTTTTCACAGGGCGCGGTCATCTGGGTGTTCATCAGTGAAGTGTTTCCAACCCGCGTCCGGGCGAAAGGACAAAGCCTCGGCACACTAACTCACTGGGTGATGAATGCGCTCATCTCCTATGGCTTCCCCGTCATTGCAGCGAAATCCCGCGGCGCTCCCTTTGTGTTTTTCTCAGCGATGATGGTCGTTCAATTCTTCGTCGTTCTGATCGCCTATCCCGAAACCAAAAACCTCTCCCTCGAGCAAATGCAAGAAAAGCTCGGCATCGCGTGAAGATTGGAGATCTTCCAAACCGAACTGAGCCGGAAGCGTAAGCGACCTCTTCGAATCTCAGCCCGAACCCAATTCCACAGGCGTAATCTTATAAATGGTGATTACGCGAAAGGAGATAGAAGAATGAGAACGAACCGCATTGTCATCGGAGGGTTGACAATGTTCCTGGCTGGGCTGTTGGCGTCCGCGCAGGAGGACCCGCAACAACGCCAGCGCCCCACGAATCCCACGGAGCAGCAGCCGCAACAGCAAGCTCAACAGCCGGCACAACAGGAGCCGCCTGACCAAATCACCATACCTCCAGGCCAGAGGCCACAGCAGTCAGAGCAGCGCACCCGGCGCCCGACGGAAAGCCAGCCGCAGCTTACACCGACGCAGCCGGCGCAACCAGAGCAAGCCCGTCGCGGTCCCGCGCCCGAAGAGAAGTCCTCCATCACTCATCACACCGCGAACATTGGTGGTCAGCAAATCAACTACACCGCAACCGCAGCCACTTACGTCATCAAAGCCGACGACGGTACACCGAAGGCGACTTTCTTCTTCGTCGCCTATACCAAAGATCACGCCGGCGATCCCGCGGGTCGCCCGCTTTCCTTCGTCTACAATGGCGGTCCCGGCTCAGCTTCTCTCTTTACTCACATGGGCCTCGGTCCCCGGCGCGTCGTCCTGCAGCCCGATGGCCACGCCATGCCCGCGCCCTACACGGTTGAGGACAATCGCGACTCGTTTCTCGATTCCACCGATATGGTGTTTGTGGACGCCGTTTCGACCGGCTTCAGCCGGCCCGCCCCTGGCCAAAACCCATCGCAGTTCTACGGTGTCATCGAGGACGCCAACTATTTTGCCGATTTCATCTATGAATACATCACGCGCAATGCGCGCTGGGCCTCGCCCAAATTTCTGATTGGCGAAAGCTACGGCACCACTCGATCCGCTGAGCTATCCGGTGTTCTGCAGAATCGCCATCAGATTTATTTGAATGGCATTGTGCTGCTCTCCGCCGTCGCCTTCTCGAATTTCGGCGCCGATGACCACTCTACTTTTTACCTCCCCACCTACATCACTTCCGCGTGGTACCACCATCTGTTGCCGCAAGATCTGCAATCGGAAAGTATCGAGCAAGTGGCGGAACAGGCCCGCGAATTTGCTCACGGCGAATACGCACAGGCCCTGCAAAAAGGAGATCAGCTCACGCCCGCTGAGCGCCAGAAGGTTGTTCAAGACATGGCCCGCTTTACCGGCCTCTCGCCGAAGTACATCGAGGAGAGCAATCTTCGTGTCAGCCCCTTCCGCTGGTTCAAAGAACTCGAGCGCGACAAGCGCCGCACAGTTGGCCGATTGGATTCACGCTTCGAGGGTATGGATGTCGATGCCGCAGGCGAGCGCGTTGAATACGACGCCAGCGAAGCTTCCTACGAGGGCGCGTTCGTCGCCACATTTCAGGACTATGTCCGTCGTGAGTTGAAATGGGATAGCGACGCGTATTACACCGTCACTGGCAATGTCCGGCCATGGGATCAGACCGGAAATACCGCCGTCGCCGAAGTGTTGCGTGCCGCGATGACTCAGCAGACCTATCTGAAAGTGTTGGTCCTATGCGGCTATTACGATCTCGCTACGCCGTTCAGTGGCATCGAGTACACCTTCAGTCACATGAACCTCGAGCCGCCTATTAGGAAGAATGTCAGCTTCGCTTATTACGAGTCCGGCCACATGGTCTACATCGATCAAAAAGCCGACGACAAATTGCACAGAGACGTGGACGACTTCATCAACGCGAACTACAAACACCACGAAGGAATGACGCCCTAACAGTAGCGCAGACGCCAATTCACGCCCAGTCTTCGTGTTTAAGATTGCCGATTCTTCCGAACTCACGATTATTATGAGTAACTAGAATTGAATCGGTCGCTAAGGCAATGGCCGCGATCATCAAATCATTCGGTCCGATCGGCGCTCCTCGTTTCTCCAAGTCTGCGCGAATCGTGCCATACGCAACAGCTGAACGGTCATCGAAGGATAACGAATTGAAAACGCTGAAAAAGCGATTAAGCCGCGCAAGCGTGTGCTCACTCACGCGGCTCTTGGCTGCGCCGTACAGCAGCTCAGCCTTCACCACAGAGCACAGGGTTATATCTTCGGGCGTCAGTTGCTCCAGTCGCACTTTGATTGGCCGCGACTGGCCGTTGAGGTAACGAATGCAGGTATTCGTATCGAGCAGATAGCTCAGCGGAGGGCCTCGCGGTCATCGAAGGCTCTTTGATCGCCGCGCTCGATGGGATGATCCGCAAAGGCCCCATAGGTCTCAGCGAAGAAATCTTCAGGCCATGTTTTGACCGGTGTGCCAACGGGCTGAACGATCACGACAACCTCAACGTCGGCTTCCGGCAGGCCAGTGGGTACGCATAAGTTTAGGACGCCGTCGGCTTCCAGGCGTGTTCTTACAGGAATCGTTACCATCATTGATCCTCCTGCCCTTTCATGATAGGTAATCTCGCGTCCTCCTGCTAAAGATGGATGTCCGAAGAGATCCTGGTTTCCACGGGATTGAGATTGCCGTCTGACCTGACGATGCATCTTCAAGTCGGTGTTCTTCAATCCGTCTCCGGCTCAATCCCAGCCGCTTCGCCCGCGCCTTTCTTCTCCCAGTATTTCCGCACCCACGCTTCCCAGCTTTTGCCGGCAGCCGTATCGCGCCCACTAAAAGCCAGGGCAGCTATGTCGGTATACGCAATGCTCACCCGCGGACTCCCGTCTGAAGGCAGCACCCGCACCAGCGAATCCGCCGTTGTCTTGCCCTGCCGTCGATCGTAGACATAACCTTCGACCACGCTCCCATCCTTGCGCGTGATCGTCACGTCGCCCCGGTAATCGAAGGCCTTTTCTAACGCAGTGCGAATTTCCTCCTCAGTCGCTAATGAGGGAATCCAGCCCTGCAGCCTTTCGTGAGTAAAACCCGGCGAGACTTCTAATTCATCCGGGCTCGAAGATTCCTCGCTCACCCTTGCGTCTCTTCGGCAGCCTTAATGCGAACCAGAGGATTATAGGAGTGTACCGGCTTCTGAGCCTCGTTCAATAATGCCATGGCATCGCGATCCTGATAGCGGCTGAACAGCGTTGCCTTGGTCATGCCCCATAAGCCGCGAATTGAGCCGAATCCGTAATCGACCGACGATGCTTCATACCCGCTATGCACCATGCAATTCGCGCATTTCGGGTTCCCGGATTCCGTCCCGTAGCTCGCCCATTCTGTCTCGGCAATCAGCTCCGCGAACGTATCTGCATAGCCGTCTTGCAGCAGATAACAAGGCTTCTGCCATCCGAAAACGTTATACGTCGGCATGCCCCACGGCGTACACGTGAAATTGCGGTGACCCATCAGGAACTCACCAAACAGCGGCGACATGTTGAACTTCCACGAAGACTTGCGATTCGAAAGAATCGCGCGGAACAGCCGCCGCGTACGCGCCCTGCCAAGAAAGTGTTGCTGGTCCGGAGCCTTGTCGTAGGAATATCCGGGCGACAGCATCATGCCTTCGACTCCCAGCTCCATCATCTCGTCGAAGAACTCGCGAACGCTTTTTGGATCCGCTCCGTCAAATAATGTCGTATTCGTCGTAACCCGGAACCCACGCGCCAGAGCCGCCTTGATTCCAGCCACCGCAGCATCGTAGCCGCCTTCCCTGCATACCGAGAAGTCGTGATGCTCTCGCTGCCCATCCATGTGTACCGAGAAGCTAAGATATTTGCTCGGCGTGAACAGGTCTAACTTCTCTTCAAGCAGTAACGCATTCGTGCAGAGATAAATGTACTTCTTGCGCGACACCAGCCCTGCCACGATCTCCGCAATCTGCGGATGCATTAGCGGCTCGCCGCCAGGAATCGATACCGCCGGCGCTCCGCACTCATCCACCGCGCGGAAGCACTCTTCCGGCGTAAGCTGCCGCTTCAGCACGTGCGCGGGATACTGAATCTTCCCGCATCCAGCGCAAGCCAGGTTGCATCGGAACAAAGGCTCTAGCATGAGAACCAGCGGATACCTCTTGCGGCCTGCGAGCTTTTGCTTAAGCACGTAGGACGCTACGGTCCACATCTGCGATGCGGGGACACTCATGGTTTATCCAGAGGCAACATTATGACTATCTCTATCTTACAGGCTCATCAACTCTCGAAACCGTTGGGCCTGCCGGCGTGATACTTCAATCTGCTGGCCGTCCTTCATGGTCAGCCGCAGCCCGCCGGAAAACCACGGTTCCACCTCTTTCACCCACTGTAGATTAACGATGTGCTGCCGGCTGGCGCGAAAGAACGCTTCAGCATCGAGCCGTGCTTCCAAATGATTCAGGCTCTTCGGGATCAACGGCCGGTGCGCGCCAAAATAGACCCGTGTATACGTGCCTTCCGTTTCGAACAGACGCACTTCACTGAGCGGCACAAACCAGCATTCCTCGCCATCTTTCACGAAGACGCGGTCAGTCAGGCGCAGAAAATCGCGCCGTTTGCCGCTATCAGGTGCTTGATGCGCCAGCATCTGTTGTGTTTGATGCGGCACCATCTGCCGCGCCCGATCGAGCGCCTGCGCAAGCCGTTCCGGCTGCACCGGCTTGACCAGATAATCGAGCGCATTCCGCTCGAAGGCTCGCACTGCGAACTCGCTATACGCCGTGCAGAAGATGACCATCGGAGCAGCATCCAGGCTCGCCAGCAGATCGAACCCATTGCGGCCCGGCATCTGAATATCCAGAAATAGCAGGTCCGGTTTCAGTTCGACGATCGCTTGCTCGGCTTCGTCGGCGCTTGCCGCTTCGCCCACGATCTCGACGTCGGCATGAGACGCCAGCAGGCGGCGCATCTCTACGCGTGCCAGTCGCGAATCCTCAATCAGTAACGCTTTCATGCGGGCTCGAATGGAATTTCAGCCGTCGCCGCCACGTGCCGTTCGTCCACCCGATCCAGCGACAACGCTGCGCCTGCTCCGCACAGCAGCCGTAAGCGTTCGCGCGCATTCGCCAAGCCGACCCCGTTGCTGGACGCTCCGCCCAATTGTCCTGTGTTCTCAACCCGCAACTCCAGGCGACGTCCGCCTGCTCGCCCCTGGATAGAAATCTCTCCTCCGCTCGGCTGCACAGCGATTCCGTGCTTCACTGCATTTTCGACAAGTTGTTGCAGCAGCATGGGCGGAACGGTCGCCTGCATAGCCTCGTCCGAAACATCCAATCTCCATCGCAGGCGTTCTTCGAACTGCAGTTTTTCGAGGTCCAGATAAGCGCTGACCACCTGCAGCTCCTGCGCTAGCGGCACGCGTTCGTGACGCCCCGCGTCGAGCGAGTAGCGCAGCAACTCGGATAGCCGCAGCAGCATCTCACGCGCCCGCTCGCCATCTTCGGCTACCAGGGATCTGAGATTGTTCAAGCAGTTAAACAGAAAATGCGGGTTCACCTGCGCCTTCAGCGCCCGCAGTTCCACATCCCTCAAATTCGCCTCTAATCGCAGGCGATTTAATTCGCTGTCGCGGTAGAGGAAGAAGTACTGAAACCCCAGATAGAACATTGTCCATAGCGCGAAAAGTATGAATGAAAAGATACTGTAATACCAGCAGTTCTCGATCTGCTCCTTTAAAGTAGCGGCCCCGGCGAGAACGACCACTGGCGCGAGCGCGACCTGCACCGCCACGGTCAGCAGGAACACCGTGCCCAGTAAACGCGGTATCAGCTTCCACACTGGCAAACTGATCCACCCCCGCCTGCGGATAGTGGCTCGGATCAGATGCGACGCGAATAGATGCGCCAGCACGATCACCGGCCAAGTCAGCGCCAGCCGGCGATTGTGGGTCGAAAGCACAACAAACGCTTCCGAGTACGCGTAATAGCTGCCCCACCCGAAAATCTGCAGGCACCAGTAGAGGAGCCGCCGTCCCGCTCTCATTGGCTGTTCCATTGGGTCACCTGAAGCTCAGCGCTTGCCGAGGAATGCGTCCACTTGCGCGTAAAACCAATCTGGCGCATCCAGTTGGATGAAGTGTTTCGACGTGTCGTTCATCACAATTTTCACGCTGGGCAGCTTCTCGAACTGCTTGGAATACTGCGCCAGCGTGCTATCGTGCGTGGCGCCGTAATCCTTGTAGGCGATCCAGCTCCCCAGAACCAATACCGGAACGGTGATCTTCGATATATCGTTCCGCAGGTCGGTTTTCATCATTTCGGACATAGCTTCGGCGACGGTATTGCGATCCGACGTGAGGTTCACTTTCAACTCGCGATCGATGTTCGCCGGTGATGTAACCATGGATGTGATCGTCTGCCGCTCGTTCACTTCGTATTGTTGCGGAGACGCATCCGTAATGGATTTACTGATACTCGCCGCCATATTCTGCGCGCCCTCGGGAGTGATAGCCGGATTCATGATCGCCGCTAGATAGGGCAGCCCATCCACGCTGATGATCTTGCCCGGAAGCGACGGATAACTGGCTGCAAACCACAACGCGATAAACCCACCCAGGCTGTGCCCAATGATGATGGGGTGGTCCAGCTTGTACTGCTTGATGTAGCTTGCCAAGCCGTCCCGCACGGTTTCGACGTAGTGATCCGAATGTATGGGTGCCGTACCCCCGAATCCGGCTAACGTCAGCGCATGCGTCTCGAAGTTCTCAGCATTGAGATGAGCCACCGTTTCATTCCAAACCTCGGCCGAGCATCCCAGGCCCGGAATCAGGATTACGGGTTTACCATGCCCTTCCACATCGACGCTGAACGAAGGCATGTGGCGCTCTTCCGCTGACACAGAAGTCGCCAGAGCGAAAACTGAGAGAAATACAAGGGTTAATGTACGTTTCATACCCCCATCTTGAGGCGCTGCGTCTGGGTTGTCCCGTCCTTTTTAACCAGCGGCAAATCAGCCGGTTGAGCGGTTTTCAACAGTACTTATCGTTTCTGGATCGCTGAAAACACAAGGAATTGTTATAATTGTGCTTTCCTCTTATGCCACTCACCGGCCCTGCCTACGACACCGCCATCCCCACCGCATTTCCACCGGTGAGCGACATCCGGAAGACGAGCGGCAGCCAGAAGAAGATCATTCTCCTTAAGCCTCGCGGCTTCTGTGCCGGCGTAGTTCGCGCCATCGACGTCGTTAAAATCGCCCTCGACCTCTACGGCGGCCCCATCTACGTCCGTAAGGAAATCGTTCACAACCGCCACGTCGTCGACGAGCTTCGCCGCGCGGGCGCCATTTTTGTCGAAGAGCTCAGCGAGGTGCCCGAGGGCGCGCGCGTGATCTTTAGCGCCCATGGCGTTTCTCCGGCCGTCCGTGCCGAGGCGAAGGAACGGCGTCTCCAGGTGATCGACGCCACTTGCCCGCTGGTCACCAAAGTCCATTTGGAAGCCGTCCGATTCGCCAAGCAGGGTTACACCATCATCCTGATTGGACATCGCGATCATGACGAAGTAATCGGCACCCTCGGCGAAGCGCCCGGCAATACCATCCTGGTCTCGGATGTAGACGACGTCAATCGCCTCGACATTAAAGATCCCGAGCATGTCGTCTACTTGACCCAGACCACTCTCTCGCTCGACGAAACGAAGGAGATCGTCAGCCGTTTGCTCGAGCGCTTTCCAAAGATTGTCGGCCCCAAAACTCAGGACATTTGTTACGCAACCGAGAATCGGCAGCTCGCCGTCAAAGCCGTAGCGCCGCTCTGTCAGGCCCTGCTGGTGGTTGGATCGCAGAACAGCTCAAACTCGCGCCGCCTCGCCGAGGTCTGTCAAAAAGCCGGCGTCCCGGCCTACCTTCTCGATGATTGCAGTGAAGTCGAATCGGAGATGTTAAATAACGTCGACACCGTTGCAGTCACCGCCGGCGCTTCTGCGCCTGAGCACTTGGTTCAGGAGTTGATCAGTCACTTGCAGATGAAAGGATACACCGATCTGGAAGAAGCTGAAATCAAGGAAGAGGACGTGCGCTTTACCTTGCCCTCCGATCTCGAAAGCTTTACGCCTCGCCTTCATACAGTACGCACCTGATGTGACGAATTGCCAAAACAACGATGAGGTCTAGTCTAGATGAGATCTAGTCTACAAGTCTCCGACTCGCTGAATTTTGCCGCCGCGGACGCCATCCGCAAAGCATCCTCTTCGCTCCTCGAGCGTCAATTTCCCGAAGGGTACTGGTGGGCTGATCTCAGAGCCGACACCACGCTCGAATCCGACTACATCATGATGCAGCTCTGGTTGCATCCGCCTGTAGCCGGAGTCTGGAATCCGCCCACTCGTCCGCAAGTGGAGAAGGCGCGAACTGCCATCCTCGCGCGGCAGCTCGAAGACGGCGGCTTCAATATTTATCTGCACGGGCCTTCGGAAATTAACGCCTCTATCAAAGCCTATTTCGCCTTGAAGCTGGCTGGCCTCTCCGGGTTCGATCCGCGCATGCAGCGTCTTCGCGCGCGCATCCTGGAGATGGGCGGCATTCAAGCGGCGAACAGTTACGTGCGCACGAATCTCAGCCTCTTCGATCTGTATCCTCGGTCGGCCTGCCCCTCCATTCCTCCCGAGCTGATTCTGCTCCCGTTCAACTTCATCTACCAGATGTCATCGTGGACGCGCGCCATCGTTATTTCGCTTTCCATCGTCCACGCTGCTAACCCGCATCGCCCGGTTCCTGCTGCGTTCACTTTGGAAGAGCTGTTTCTTCCAGGCGCGCCAATGCTGCCGGCGCGTGATCCAAACTGGTTTAGCTGGCGCAACTGTTTTCTGGCGCTCGACCGTTTACTGAAGATCTGGGAGCGCGTTGGTCCTGGCTTCATCCGCCGTCACGCCGTAAAGAAATGCGCCGAATGGATGATCCGGCACTTTGACCATTGCGATGGCCTGGGCGCCATTTATCCCTCGATGCAATATGCGGTCATGGCGCTGGATGTGCTCGGCTACGGACCTGACCATCCACTCCGCATCGAAGCCGAAAAGCAGTTCGACAATTTGATGGTGGATGACGAGCGCGGCTTCTACTTCCAGCCCTGCTTTTCAGTCGTTTGGGATACCGCGATTGCCGCCTTCGCCTTGGCCGAAATGGAGAAGCCTCCGCTATCCGCGCTGCAGCGCGCTGCGGATTGGCTGGTTTCCAAAGAAGTCCGTCATAAAGGCGATTGGTCCGCGAAGCGTCCAAACACCGAACCCTCCGGCTGGTCTTTCGAGTTCAACAACGAGTATTATCCGGACGTCGACGACACCGCGATGGTGCTGCTTGCGTTTCAGAAAGCTCGTGCCTCCGATCAAGTCAAACATCGCGCCTGCGAGAAGCGTGCTGTCGATTGGCTGCTTGCCATGCAAGGAAAGGATGGAGGCTGGGCGGCTTTCGACGTCGACAACAATTGGAAGATTCTGAGCCATGTGCCCTTCGCCGATCACAACGCCATGCTCGATCCCTCGTGCCCAGACATCACCGGGCGCGTCATTGAGGCGCTCGTCGGTGCCGGGTTGCAAACCAGCCATCCCGCCATTCGCCGCGGCGTTGAGTTCCTGCTCCGCGTCCAGGAACCCGATGGAAGCTGGTATGGGCGCTGGGGCGTGAACTATATTTACGGCACGTTTCTCGCTTTACGCGGCCTGCGCTCCGCTGGTGTCAATGAGAACGAGCCCAGTATTCAACGCGCTCTCGAGTTCATTCGCGCTTACCAGAACCGTGATGGAGGCTGGGGTGAGAATTGCGCCAGTTATGACCAGAGCCGCTACATAACCAATCCCAGCACGCCGTCGCAAACTGCCTGGGCGATTCTTGCGCTGCTCGCCGGCGGCGACATCCGCAGCGAGAGCATCTACAACGCCGTCGATTACCTGGTTCGATCGCAACATCCCGATGGCACTTGGGATGAGGAGTACTCGACCGGCACCGGCTTCCCGGGTGTTTTTTACTTGTCGTATACCGACTACCGCAACACCTTCCCGCTGCTCGCTCTGTCGGCATATATGAAGGCCACAGTTCCGCGCGACGAGAGCGCGGCGCGACCGTTGACGGCTGTTCATACGGCGGCGAAGGCCGCGACTGCGTCTTCGTAATTGCCGGTCGCTCTTGTCACCGGCGCAAGCGGCTTTCTTGGGTGGCACGTTGCCCAAGTCCTTACTGAACGCGGTTACCGGGTTCGCGCGCTCTGCCGTCCGAATAGCCAAATTCATGAGCTCGAGGTGGAGAGGATCGTGGGCGACCTCCGCGACTCCGCATCGTTAGCCGCCGCCGTCACCGGCTGCGAATTGGTTTTCCATCTCGCCGCCGATTACCGCCTCTGGTCAAAACATCCCGACGACCTGTATCGTTCAAACGTCGACGGTACGCGGAATGTATTGGAAGCCGCCGAACGCGCTGGAATCGAGCGCATCGTTTATACCAGCACGGTCGGCTGTATCGGCATGCCAAAAAATCAAATCGGCGATGAAAGCACTCCCGTCTCTATCGCGGACATGACTGGCCACTACAAACGATCGAAATGGCTCGCTGAGCAGATTGCTCTCGAAAAGGCGCGCGCGGGTCTGCCCGTCATCATTGTCAATCCCACTGCGCCCGTGGGCGATCACGATTGGAAGCCTACTCCGACCGGAAAGATCATCCTTGATTTCTTGCGCGATAAGTTGCCGGCCTTCATCGACACTGGCTTGAATCTCGTCGACGCGCGCGACACGGCCATCGGTCATCTCTTGGCGGCCGAGCGCGGACGTCCAGGCGAGCGCTACATTCTAGGTTGTGAGAACCTGAGCTTACAGCAAATCTTGACTCGAGTGGCTGCGATTTCCAATAAAACGGCGCCCACAATCAAGGTTCCATACGCGCTAGCCTATGCGGCCGGCGTTGTTAATACAGCTTGGGCCAACTTGACCGGAGCGCCGCCCATTGCGCCTCTTGAAGGCGTAAAGATGGCGCACAAGAAAATGTTCGTGAGTCACGCCAAAGCAACGCGCGAATTGGGATTCTCGCCCGGACCGGTGGATGCCGCGCTTCAACGCGCCGTCGCTTGGTTCCATGCAAATGGATATTGCTAGCAATGGCCATTCTTTATGTAGCCTCCGAAGCCGCTGAGCTGAAGCCCTTCGCCGCTCTGCTTACCGGCTTGCGAAAATTGAAATGGCCCATCGACTACGCGTTTGAAGGCATTTGGGAAGGCCGTCGCGTGATGCTCGCCGCCAATGGCGCAGGTCCGCGATTAGCCGCTCAGGCTGTTGAGGTTGCAATCCGCGCTGTGATTGCCGCCGAGCTCTCGTCGTCAAAGCTCGACGTGGTGGTTAGTACAGGCTGGTGCGGCGCCATCGATCCGAATCTCCGCGAGAGTCAAATCGTCGTGGCCACGCAAGTTCTCGATCTTTCGTCTCATGAGACTTTTGATTGCATCCCCGTGACCGCAACGTCCGATTGTGTTTCAGGCCTGGTGCTTTCTCAGGATCGTATCGTATCGAACACAGAGGAGAAGAAACAGTTAGATAGCGAAGCCGCAATCGCCGTGGACATGGAAGCCGCGGGTGTTGCCGCTCACGCAAAACGCGCCGGATTGCCATTTTGCTGCATCAAAGTAGTTTCAGACCGTGCGGACGAGTCCTTCGGGATCGACCTGAATCAATTGCGCACTACCGAAGGACGCCTCGCACGTGGGAAAATTATTATTTACGCTGTCATACATCCGCGGGTTATCCCGGAGCTGCTTCGTCTGAGACGGCGAACCAGGGATGCGGCAGTAGCGTTAGGAGATTTTCTTGTCAGTTGCCGAATCAATTCGGAGCCAGGCGCCACTCGCGTCGAGTGAGCCAATACCTCGCTCCATGCGGGCAGCCGTTTATGCCGGAAACGGCCAGATCGCTGTCCAGCGCATCGACACGCCTGTCATCGGGGCGGGCGAGCTGCTTGTTCGCGTGGAAACCTGCGGCATCTGTCATACCGATCTCAAGAAGATCGAGTACAACCTGCTTCCGCCGCCTCGTATCTATGGTCACGAAACGGCCGGTGTCGTCGTTGCCATCGGCGAGCGAGTGACGAAATACGCGCCCGGCGATCGCGTGATTTTCTTCCATCACATACCCTGTGGCGCATGTTTTTATTGCGATCGCCGGCTCTACGCTCAATGCGCCGTATATAAGAAGGTGGGCGTTACCGCCGGTTACGAGCCGGCTGGCGGGGGATTTTCCCAGTACGTGCGCGTAATGGATTGGATTGTGAGGCGCGGCGTCGAAATTATTCCGGAGGGCGTCTCATTCGATCAGGCCTGCTGGGTCGAACCCGTAAATACTTGCCTGAAGGGCGTTGAGATGCTCGGTTTGGAGCGTGGCGACGTTGTGGCGATTCTGGGGCAGGGCCCGATAGGCTTAATCTTCTCGATGCTTGTGAAGCGGGCCGGAGCAATTGTTCTCGCTACCGACACAATCGAATTTCGGCGCAATCTTTCAGAACGCTTCGGCGCTTCTGCTTTTGATCCGCGTCAAGAACAAATTCGAGTCCGCTATCAAGGCGCTAACAAACAGCCGCGGTGCGGATGCGGTCATCGTTGCGACCAGCGCGCCCGGTTTGGTCGAGCAAGCGCTGCGAATCTCACGTCCCGGCGCGAAGATTCTGCTGTTTGCGCAAACCTCCGTCGCCGAACGAATCGAATTCTCCGGCGCAGACGTCTGTATGGGTGAGCGTATGCTGCTGGGTTCCTACAGCGCCGACGTGGATCTGCAAGCTGAATCGGCCCGGCTGGTCTTCAGCGGCGAGCTTCCGCTTGAACAGCTTATCTCCGAGCGCGTTTCTTTAGACGACATCGCTCGCGGCATCGCCATCGCGCAGCATCCGAGCGAGCAATCCCTCAAAATCGTTGTTCATCCGCAGGAGCAGAATTAATGCCCGCTGCGATGACATTGCGGCCCGAAACGAGCAAACTAGGAAGAGACACCATGCAAGCGGCCGTGCTGTATGGCAAGGAAGACGTCCGCCTCGAGGCTGTTCCGGTCCCGGCGATCGGCGCTGGCGAACTCTTGGTGCGCGTCCGAACCGCCCTTACCTGCGGAACCGACGTCAAGGTTTTTCGTCGCGGATATCACGCCAAGATGATCAGCCCTCCGGCCCTCTTCGGCCATGAAATGGCCGGCGACATTGTCGCTGTCGGAGAGAATGTCAAAAGATTCCATGTTGGACAGCGCGTCGTATCCGCCAACTCGGCGCCTTGCGATCGATGCTTCTTTTGCCTCCACAACCAGCAAAATCTCTGTGAAGATCTGTTGTTCAACAACGGAGCTTATGCCGAGTTCATCCGTGTTCCCGAGCGCATAGTCCGCAAAAACACGTACGTCATCCCGGATCATCTTCAATATAAGGATGCCGCTCTGGCCGAGCCGCTCGCCTGCGTTCTGCGTGGCCTGGATGAAAGCCGCCTGTTGCCCGGAGACACGCTCGCGGTGATGGGACTTGGGCCGATCGGTTTAATGTTCGTCCGCGTCGCCAAGTGGGCGTATGGCGCTCGTGTGATTGCGATGGCTCGCCGTATCGAGCAGGTTGATCGGGCCATGATGCTGGGCGCCGATGAAGGCATTCTGCTGAGTAACCGCGCCGCGATCATATCCGAAGTGAAGGCGCGCACCGCCGGACATGGCGCTGACGTAGTGGTGGAAGCCATCGGCCAGCCCGATGTGTGGGAATTCAGCACGCAAATTGTGCGCAAGGGCGGGACTGTTAATTTCTTCGGCGGCTGCCCCACCGGAACTAAAATTACTTTAGAGACAGCCTTACTGCACTATTCCGATATCACTTGCAAAGCCAGCTTCCATCACACGCCCGACCACATCCGGCGCTCGCTAGAGTTGGTTGCCACAGGCAAGGTCAACGCCAGCCACTTAGTAAATCATGAGGAACCGCTAAGCCAGCTCCCGCAAGTCTTACACGACCTCGCCCATCGCAGAAACGGCCAAATCAAGACCGCCATCATTCCCTGAGAACCACCAGGGGCAACGTGTCCGAAGAAGAGCCAAATCAAATAGCTGAACTTCTTTTGCCAGTGAGACTGACGAAGGCAGACTTATATCGTGCCAGTTTCCTGAACGCGATTAGGTCGAAGATTTTTTGGATTGCTCCTCTTGGCATCGGATTCATTGTTGCAAATTTGTTGGGCAACAACCCCTATCGCTGGTACGCGACGGTTTTCGCAGTACTGAGCTACGTTTTCCTTGTTCCCTACGGCAGCGCGCGAACAAGTGCCAAAAACCCCGGAGTTCTTGCCCCGATTACATACAGCCTTTCTGACGCCGGTGTATCTGCCCAATACGTAAACGGAGCCACTGTGGCTGATTGGTCGCTTGTTTTGGGCGCTTTTGAGTCATCTCGTTACGTATTCATCAAGATGCAACGAGGAAGCTTTCACTTGGTCCCCAAAGCGCAAGTGGGGGCCCAAGATTTTATTAATCTCAGACAGATTCTAAGAGAAAAGCTCGGGAAGAAAGCTTCCGTACTTTAGAAGTTATGCTGGCAATTCGAGCATAGAGTCTATATAACGACCTGTTTCCCGGAGCTATGATGATTGTCTGAAACGTACCTCCTCAGCAAGGCCATGCTCGCCTTCACCAGAGACGACGCACGCCGTAGGTGTCAAATAGCAATTCATTGCTCACGATCGGCAGATTTTCCGCTTGGGCCTGGGCTATCAGCATGCGGTCAAAAGGATCTTTGTGAGGACCAGGAAGTAAGCCCGCGCGAATAGCGTGCTCCGCCGAGATCGCTAGCATCTGAAATCCTTCACGCTCGACGTGACCGACAAAATCACCCGCAAGATCGGCGGCTGTTGGCAGTTTGCCGAGCCTCACCTTCGTTGCAATCTCCCATGCCGACGCTGCGCTCACCAAGACAACGTTCTTGGTTTCCGCAATGATTTTGCGGGCCCGCTTTGGCAATGCGGGGTCATCTGACAGCCACCAAAGTAGCGCATGCGTATCAAGAAGCGCCTGCATCCATACCTATTCCCAAGCGGACAGTTCATCGATCGGAAGAGCGTCGAAATATTCACGCCCAACTAGCAACTTGCCCTTCAGTGAGCCCGGTCGTCGCTGCCCCTTTGTCTCACCAATGGAAACAAGCCGGGCCACCGGTTTTGAACCGCGCGAAATGATTACTTCTTCGCCATCGGAAGCCTTCCGGATCAAACGGGAGAGATTTGTCTTTGCCTGATGAATCGTTACTACACTCGTTTTCATATATTCTTAGCTAATCCAGTTTAGCTAAGACCGGCCCGCTAGTACAACAGGTCTTCGGGCTCTGCAGCGTCAAACTACGGCAGCGAGCTCATCACTACCTTCGCGGACGAGCGGGCAGGGACTCCCTATAAAGACCGGTTCATATATTGACTGCGCAACGCGCACTGTGATAGTTTCTGAACCACAGCACGGCTCGCAACCCCTTTACTGAACCGCGCGCGTAAGCAAGCGGTCCGGACGAATGGCTAGCGCTAATTTTTGCAATTTGCTACCAGGAGGCCCAATGCGAATTCAAGGATCAAGCAATTCTCTGCTGCGGAGAGTCCTTTGGCCATTATTTCTGATAGTGGCATTGGGCGTGACCGCATTTGCCCAAGCTGGGCGCGGTGGAGTAAGCGGTGTCGTGACGGACGCGTCCGGCGCTGTAGTTCCGGGCGCGACGGTCACATTGACGAACAGTGAAACCGGGGTAACTCTCTCGACGGTTACAACCGGGGCTGGGTTGTATTCTTTCGTCTCGCTGACGCCGGCCATTTATCAGATTACCGTCAAGCACTCCAACTTTGAAACCGCTGTCCAAAACAATGTGACTGTCAGCGTCGACCAAGTGACCGCGGTGGACATCATGTTGCATCCGGGTATGGTGAATCAGGTAATTACCGTAACGGAAACGCCGTCCCTAATCGAAACCACCAACTCGACCATCGGCCAGCTCATTACCGCGCCCACCATCAATCGCGTTCCGCTGGTTACGCGTGACGTGTATGAGTTAGTGCAGTTGAGCGCCGGTGTCTATGCTGCGAACGGGATTCCAAACGCTGCCGATACGCAGGCGGTCTTCAACTCCCGTCCGGGCGCCGACGTTTCCGGATACACGATGAACGGTGCGCTCCAGGGGTCTGCCTATTACTTGTTGGATGGCAGCCCGATCGGAATTGCCGAAAATAATCTTGCTAGTCTCATCCCTGCTTTCCAAGTGCCATTGGAGGATGTGCAAGAGTATCGCGTGGAAACGCAGAACGTCCCGGCCAATTATCAGAGCGCGGGGGCCGGCGTAATCAGCCTGGTCACCAAATCCGGCACGAACCAATTCCATGGCGGCGGGTTCGCTTTTATCCGCCCGAACGCTTTTAGCGCGAACGATACATTCGTCAAAGCCAGGCAACTAGCCAGCGGTCAACCCAACCAGCCGGCCGATTATCACCGCTATCAGGAGGGCGGTTCGCTCGGCGGTCCAATCCTGCATAACAAACTGTTCTTTTTTGGCGATTACGAAGCAACGCAGCAGGAAATTCTGCAAACCGGCACTTACACGGTGCCTACCGGGCCGGAACGCTCAGGCAACTTCTCTGGGGATAGCTTCACGATTTACAATCCATTTGCTCCGGACCTGCCCAATGGCCACCGGCAAGCATTCTCGGGTAACATGATTCCGCAGCAATATCTCAATTCGATCGCGCTGAAGTATGCACAGCAGTTTCCTTCACCAAACCAAACAGGTGTCGGACCCTATCACTTGAACAACTACTTTTCTTCGGCTCTGGATCCGAACGACGCTCACAAGTTTGACACGCGCCTGGACTACTATCGAAGCGACCGGCAGCGTTTCTTCGGGCGCTTCTCGTTCGACCGGCTCAAGTTTGGTAACGCGGATCTCTACGGAAGCAGCAACATTTACGATCCCTACTATTACCAGAACATCACGAATGGGCGGAATATCTTGGTGGCCGACGACCTGACTCTAAGTGCAACCACCGTGCTGGAACTGCGGTACTCCTTCACGCGGCACTACGAGAATCAGACCGGCGACCCGCGGCAGAAGGGATTCGATATGACCTCGCTCGGCTTCCCGGCCTCTTTGGCGGCGCAGCAGGTTTACCAGGACATTCCCTTCGTCGGCTTCAGCAACACGACCAGCAATCTCGGCTCCAATCCTTATACGACATTTCGCTTCGCCAGCATGAATCACGACTTCATCGTTACGCTCACCAGCACCAAAGGCAAGCACGATCTGAGCGCGGGCTTTGAATTCCAGAAATTATTCATGAACGAGGGTCAGCCCGTTGCGCCGAGTGGCTCCTACAGCTTCGACAACACCGCTACCAGCTCCACTACTTTTGCCGGCAATGGCAGCGATTTTGCATCTTTCCTGCTGGGTATGGGCGAAGCGCCCGGATCGGAGTCGAGTAACTTCACGAAAGATATTTTTGGAGCGCAATCCAATCCTTACTATGCGAGTTACATTCAGGACAATTACCACCTGTCTCGCAAGCTGACGGTCAATTTAGGCCTGCGTTGGGACATTTTTGGAGGACGCACGGAGCGCTTCAACCGGCTGGAGTACTTTGACCCGGCCATTCAGTATTCCGTCAACGGCGTTCCGCTGGTAGGTGGAGAACAGTTTGCGGGCTCGGGGAATCGGAGCCCTTTCACCACGAACATGAGAAACTTCGGCCCACGGGTCGGCTTCGCCTATCAGCCGATCAATCGAATGGTGGTTCGGGGCGGGTTCGGCATCTTTTACGGCCCGAGTACGCAGATGGTTGCGAATTCCGCCCTCAACAGCGACGGCTTCTTCGCAGCGACCACATGGAACGCCACCGCTTACAATGCTGACAACAACACGGTCATGGTCAACTCGCTAAGCAACCCCTTTCCGACCGGCGTCGTGCAGCCTACGAACAGTTCGCTGGGACCGGCGACAAATCTGGGCAACACGCTCGCCACTGAATTGCATTCGCAGCCGACTCCTACTACCTATGACTTCAACTTTGGGTTTGAGTATCAGTTTCCGAAAGAATATATCTTTTCCGCGGCCTGGGTCGGCAGCCGTGGTCTGTACTTGCCCTTAGCCGCAGTAAGTCTGAACCAACTCTCTTTGAGCACCATCGGGCAGTATCAATCCGCGCTGACCACTCCGATACCAAACAAGTGGGCGCCTGCGCTGCCAACCACGTCGCCTTTCTATGGCAAAGCGACAGTGCCGCAGTTTCTGGCACTCGAGCCGTATCCGCAATTCACCTGCGGAGGAACCAACTGTGGTGTAACTGCATATGGTTATCCTGGCGGCGATTCCATTTATCACTCGTTGCAATCGAAGTTGCAAAAGCGGCTGACCCAACATTTCACCATGTTGGCCTCTTTCACGTGGGGCAAACTGATCACAGATGATTTGAAGCCCCCGCTGTCGTTTGTCGGGTCCCACTCGAGCACTTATCAGGATTGGAGAAACCTGAACCTCGAGCGAACCGTAAGCCCGCAGGACCTCAGCTATGCGTTTACCTGGCAGGCTTCTTACGATCTGCCGATTGGCAGGGACCGCCTGATTGATCTGAGCGGCTGGGCCAACAAGATTCTGGGGGGCTGGACAGCAAATACGCTTGTCTATTTCAGCAGCGGAGTTCCGATTAATGCGCCAACCGGCACAGGCAATCCCTACTTCTCACAGCGTGTGGACCTGGTCTGCGATCCATCGAACGGCGCTACGCAAACGGCTGCGCAATGGTTTAACTGGACTTGCTTCTCCCAACCCGCGAGCCGGTTTGCAGCAGGCACAGCGCCTCCGTATCTTACTCACGTGCGCACCGATGGTGGCCATAATCTGGACGCCTCCATTTTCAAAAACTTTGGCTTGGGAGAACAGCGGAATCTTCAATTCGAGTTCGCCGCCTATAACGTGACGAATACGCCTCAGCTCGGTTATCCTCGTGTCTTCTGGAATCCCGCGCCTACGGCGGCCAACATGGCTGGCTTTGGCCAGATTACAAGCGCCGTCAATACGCCGCGACAACTCCAATTTGCTGCGAAGTTCAGTTTTTGATTTCTTCCGGACAACGTAAATGAAGTTCGTTGCAGGCTTGCTCCTGTGCCTTAGTTCCTTCGCTTCCGATTCTTTCTATCCCGCAGCCGTCTGGTACAGCGGCGGCAAAGCGCGAGCGCCCATGCTCGAGCCGATCGATTCCACCAGCGCCGCACGATGGGGCAAGGATCTCGATCAAATCAAGGCGACAGGTTTCAACACCATCAAAACCTGGGTAGACTGGGCGACCGCGGAGCCGAAGCCGGGCGAGTTCTCATTCGCGAATCTGGACCTGATCATGCAACTAGCGCAAGCTCGCGGTATTCGCGTCATCGTCCAGATCTACTTGGATTCAGCGCCCGATTGGGTGGGACATCGCTATCCCGACGGGCGATTCGTGGATCGAAGCGGCGCAATCATCGACACGCAATCCGCGCCCGGATTCTGCATTGATCACTCCGGCGTTCGCAGGGAAATCGTTAATTTCCTCGGCGCCCTCTCCCGCGAAGCCAATCGCTATCCCGCACTCTACGGCTGGGATGTTTGGAGTGAGCCGCATGTCATCAATTGGGCCGAGTTCCCTTATCTGCGCAACCCCGAATTCTGCTTCTGCTCCAGCAGCCAGGCGCGTTTTCGAGAGTGGCTGAAAGCAAAATACCAAACCCTCGATCGAATCAACGCTGCCTGGTATAGAAAGTTTGAGAATTGGAATCAAGTCGAGCCGCCGCGCTATCCCACCATCCTTTCCTACACCGACTACATCGATTGGCGCAGCTTCATCGACGACAAACTCGCTGGCGATCTAAAGACGCGCATCGACGCTATTCGTTCCGCCGATACAATCCATCCAATCACGAGTCACGCCGCCGCGCCCGCGCTCTTCACTTCGCCAACAGATGGGTACGGCGAGCCCGACGATTGGAAAATGTCTGACACCGCCGATTTCTTCGGTACATCCATTTATCCGAAACATTCGCAATCGACACAGCCCTGGAGCTATGGAAAATTGGCTGCCGGTCTCGATTTCACCAGGTCCGCCGGACATAGCTTCGGCAAAGGATTTTGGATTGGCGAGCTTCAAGCGGGCCAAGGGGCAACCGGTATGCGCATTGCGGACCCGGTCACGGCCGATGACGAGCAGTTTTGGATGTGGCAAGCGGTCGCGCACGGTGCTCGCGAGCTTGCCATCTATGCCTGGTATCCAATGAGCTCCGGATTCGAATCGAATGGTTACGGCCTCATCAATTTGGACGGGACCATCACAGAACGCGCCCGGATCGCGGGAAGCGTAGCGAAAATACTCAACCATCACGCCTCCGAGTTGCTGAACGCGCAGCCTGCTCCCGCCCAGGTCGCCATTCTCTACAACCGCCTGTCATATATGGTCGGCGGCTCACAGCCGTCTCTTTCCAACCTCGGAAACGCCGAGCGCGACTCCCTCACGGGTCTATATCGCGCATTCTTTGAGCAGCAAGTCCCCATCGATTTTGTCCATCCGGAAGATGTCATTCACAACAAGCTGAACCAATACAAAATCCTGTTCATGCCCTTTCCGGTTATGCTCTCGAAGGTCACAGCCGAGGGAATCAAAAACTATATTCAGAGCGGCGGCACTGTCGTTGCGGAAGCTCGCCTCGGTTGGAATGACGAGCGTGGATTTGCAAGCGACATCATACCCGGCTTCGGTTTGAATGAGGTTTTTGGCGCGCGCGAGAAGCTCATCCGTCCTGTCGAGCATCCGCTCCTTACCATCAAGGGGCAAGCTCAACCGGTTCCCGGAGCTGCTTACGAAGAAGAGCTGGAGCCGCGCCCGGGAGCTCATGTGCTCGGGCAGTTTGCCGACGGTGAGCCTGCCGTTGTTGCGAACTCATGGGGAAAAGGCAAAGCGATTCTCATCGGCTCCTTCGTTGCGCTAGCTTACAACGCAGGGCCAAGCGATGCGGCAAAACAATTTCTTATTTCGCTCGCCCGCGCCGCCGGGGTATCGCAGGAACTCGAAATTGCGGGGCAGGGAACTTCGGAACTAGAGGCGCGCCGCATGGTGAGCGGTCGCGAGCAACTCGTTTTCGTATTCAATCATTCTAAGAGTTCTGCCGATTCCACTGTATCCATTCATCTGCCGTGGCAACTCGGTCAGGCTCACGATCTATTCGATGAGAGTTCCGTTCCGTTTCAAATGAAGAATGGACGAGCCGAATTCCACAAGAACCTGGCTGCTGGTGAAATCTGGGTATTCAGTCTCGAGAGCGAAGTTTCGCGATGACCCCTAACTTAGCTAACCACAATGATTCTTCAAATCAAAGGCAAAAGGCCTGGAGTGCAATGATCAGCCACGCAGTCTCCTGCTAGCGCAGGAGCCCGCCCCTCTTCCGTTTCCCGCTTACGCGGGCGTGGCGAACACGGAGCAGTCCGACACCGGCCCCACCGAGGCTCAGCAGGACAAACGTACTGGGTTCCGGCGAGGTATTGAAGCTAACAAATCCGCGGTTTCCCACTTTCGCGACGATGCTATCGTATTGGTCCTTGGAACGGATTGATCGCTTCGGCGCGCGCTTCTTCATAACGGAGGGTGGAACCTTCACCTGGTTTGTGTCCACAACGATCGCTATCCCTCCCCGATCACTACCTTTCACGAAACCGCCAAAGCAGAACGGGGTGTCGTCGACGTCCTCTTCAAGCTCGCAGGATTCGGCATCGAGAATGATGTTCACGACGTTTACGCCGAAATCAGGAGTCCCTCCCGGAGCATCCGTAAGGTCACTAAACAGCTGGTATTGAAAGGTGGTTGCCATATTCGGTGCGATGATTGCATCTAGCTGCTTACCGACGCCGTCTATATGGATCACTCTGTCGGAAGGATCTTTCACGCCGGGCGGCCTTACCCAAGCGAAAACATCCTGGACCTGCACGTCGACATCCCCGGTGTTCGTAACCGTGCAATTCATAACCTGGTAAAAGCCGGTCGTTTCGAGCAGAGTCACAGAGTTGCAACTATCCAGGACAAGATCAGCCCGAACGGGGACCGAAAACGCCAGGAGAAAACCAGAGGCGAGACAAAATACTGTGCGGGGGGAGTAGGAGTGAAGTGGCATTGCGTACCTCCTTGGGCGAAAGGCCAACTTAACCGGGAGTTCCATTTTTGACCTCCCGGCAGATCGAATTATATACAAATTTTTCCCTCCCTTGGAACCTCCTGTTACGCGTGCCGCGCGTCGCTCAGGCGCTCTGGAGCGCCTTTACCGCGTTCCAAACCGAACGCATCAAGTAAGCGGTCAAAATGGAAACCCGGGCTTGAAATAATAAGACGTGGCAGTTGCCCACTTACAGCCGAAAGACTACGTCCGGAACATGCCTCCGGACACGACCGCGTATTCGGAAACCGACGCGCTCGAATACACGCGTTGGCTGGCCTCCCACCATTACGAAAACTTCCACGTCGTCAGCTTTCTCCTTCCAAAGGAGTTGCACCAGGATTTCTACAATGTGTACGCGTTCTGCCGCTGGGCGGACGATCTCGGCGATGAGATTGGCGATTCTCAGGAAAGCCTTCGCCTGCTCGCTTGGTGGCGCAGCGAGCTGCAAGCGATGTACGGTGGACAAGTCTCACACCCGGTATTTGTGGCATTGCGGGACACAGTTGCGCGCCACGAGATTCCCATCGATCCCTTCGATCGCCTCATCCGCGCTTTCGAACAAGATCAAACCCTGACCCGCTACCAAACATTTCCAGACGTGTTTGGCTATTGTGTGAACTCGGCGAATCCCGTCGGCCATCTGGTCCTCTATCTCTGCGGCTACCGTGACGAGCAGCGCCAGGCATTTTCCGATTACACCTGCACCGCTCTTCAGCTTGCCAATTTCTGGCAAGACGTCACCATCGATCTGCAGAAAGATCGCATCTATCTGCCGCTCGATCTCTTCGCGAAGCACGACTACACTGTCGAAGAGCTATTCGCTCTCAAATTCGACCTCCGCTTTAAAGCCATCATGAGCGACGCGGTTGCTGTCGCCGAAGATCTCTTTCAAAAAGGCCTGCCGCTGATCGAAATGGTGGATCGCCGCCTCGCTCTCGATCTGGAGCTGTTCAGCTCGCGGCGGCATGAAAATCCTGCAAAAGATCAGAACCCAGGGTTACGATGTTCTAAAGCGCCGCCCGCATATCTCAAAAGCGGAACGCGTGGGTATTCTTCTTCAATGCCTGCCGCGACTGCTCTCGTTTTGAGCGCCATTACCGTCGAGCAGTCATACCTTCACTGCCGCCGCATAGCGCGAAGCCGCGCCAAGAATTTTTATTATTCCTTCCTTCTCCTCGAGAAAGCGCAGCGCGATGCAATGTGCGCTATTTACGCTTTCATGCGTCAGTGCGATGACCTCAGCGACGAGCCCGCGATCAATGAGAAATCGAAAATATATGAAGCCATTGCCATCTGGCGTGTCGAACTGGACCGCGCCCTCAACGGTCACGTAGACAGTAATCCGATTTGGCCCGCCTTCCACGACACCGTCCGGCGCTACTCGATTCCACATCGTTTCTTCCACGAAATGATCGACGGCATCATGTCCGATCTGGAGCCGCGGGAAATAGAAACGTTCGACGAGTTATATCGCTACTGCTATCAAGTCGCTTCCGTCGTCGGACTCACCATCGTGCATATTTTCGGATTTGAATCGGTGAAGGCGCTTCTGCTTGCGGAAAAATGCGGCGTCGCGTTTCAACTTACCAACATTCTCCGCGATGTCCGGGAAGACGCCGGGCTTGGACGCATCTATCTGCCTCTTGAAGATCTCAAGCGCTTCGGCGTCTCAACCGAACAATTGCGCTCAGGCAAAGAGGATCAGCCTTTCCGCGATCTCATGCGCTTCGAGGCCGGTCGCGCCCACGCCTGCTACGACGAATCCGCTCCGCTCAGCAGCCTTATCAAACCGAAGAGCCGCCGCTCCCTTTGGGCTTTGCGGCAAATCTATCTCCGGCTGCTCGCCAAAATCGAAAAAGCCAATTACTCGGTTCTCACGCGCCGTATCAACGTCCCCACCCGTGCGAAAATCGCATTACTTCTTCGCGCTTTCCTGCGCTGAATCAACTCGCTTCGTGCAATTGGCTTGCCGGTTTATCCGCCGTGTACGTGAGTATCCATTCCGAGCCAGTTCCCGTCATCCGAATCTCCCCGCCCTGCGCCGGAATCATCCAAGCTTGTCCCGCCGCGAAAGCCTGATTCGCAATCGTCCCCGATCCTTTCACGCAGATCAGCACCAGATAGTAGGGCAACCCGCCATCGATCTGGATCGGCTGCTTTGGCCTCAGTCTTTCAATCCGGAAATAGCGGCAATCGACCAACTCCTCGCGCCAGTCTGCCAATGCGCGACTCCTCACGTTAAAGCCGTTCGGTTTCAACTGAGACACTTCTAGACCGTGCGCCAGATGCAATTCGCGCCGCCTCCCATAGTCATACAGCCGGTATGTTATATCCGAGTTCTCTTGAATTTCGCAGATCGTCAAACCCGCTCCGATCGCATGCACCGTACCTGCGGGCACAAAAATTACATCTCCCCCCTTCACCTTTCGCCAATCGAGTAACTGCTCAATCTCACCCGATTCCGCCGCGGCCTTAAATCTCTTCGCGCTAAGCACTTGACGAAACCCGACCGCTACTTCGCCGGGCGGCTGCGAATCCAGCACATACCACGCCTCCGTTTTGCCCAGACTTTGGTGGTGCTGCCGCGCGTATTCATCATCGGGATGTACCTGCACGGATAAGCGCTCGGTGGTGAATAGCAGCTTCACCAGCAAGGGGCAAATTCCTGGATGCTCCGGGTCGGCGGCGGATCCCAACATCGCCGGATTCCGCTTTATCAACTGGCCCAACGACTCGCCAGCCGAAGTCGAATTCTCCTCGAAGGTGAACCAAACTTCGCCGATACGCTGATTCGCCGGTGTATTTGAAAAATATGGGGCTAAGCTCTCGCGTCCCCACACGCGCTCGCGAAAAATCGGCAGAAGCTCTATGGCCTCAGTCACTCTCTTGTCGGCCTAAATAAAGCTCGCTGACCAGTGCCTTGTGATTTTCCAGCACCCGGCCACGCCGAATCTTCATCGTCGGTGTCAGTTCACCGTGTTCGATCGAAAAGTCCCGCTCGAGTATCTTGAATCGGCGTATCCGCTCAAAATCCGCAAGCTGCTTGTTCACGCGTCCGACAGCGCCTTCCACAGCCTTCGCGACTGGTTCCGCTAAATTCTGCACCTGGGCCATGTTCACAGTCAGCAGCGCCGTCACGTATGGTTTCTTGTCGCCGACCAAAAGCACCTGGTTCACCAGCGGCTCCATCTTGAACAGGCTTTCAATCCGAGCCGGGTAAATCTTCTTGCCATTCGACGAGACAATCAGCTCCTTCTTGCGCCCCGTGATGTACCAATACCCGTCGCTGTCCACCTCGGCAATGTCGCCCGTCGAAAACCAACCGTCTTCGCTCAGCACAGAGCGCGTCGCCGCCTCATCGCGATAGTAGCCCTTGAAAATGCATGGCGTCCGCACCTGCAACTCCCCATCATCCGCGCGCCGTATTTCAACTCCCGGCAGCACCGTTCCAATACTGCCCGGTTTCGGCCGGTCCAAAGGATTGAAGCAAATTACGCCAGCTTCCGTCAGCCCATATCCTTCTATAAGCGGCATGCCGATAGCGGCAAAAAACTCGGCTAAATCCTTCCCCAGCGGTGCGGCACCCGATGCCGCCACGCGAATGCGTCCCCCCAGCCTTTCGCGAACTTTCGAGTACACTAATTTGTCGGCGATCTTTAACAGCAGCGCCATCCAACCCGGTAAAGGCTTGCCCGCCTGTTTGTATTGAGTCGCAGCTTGTCCAAGCCCCAGCGCGCCATAGAACAATTTCCGCGCGATCCCCGATTTCTTTTTGATCTCGTTCTGGATCGTGCCGTACATCTTCTCCCACACCCGCGGAGGCGCAAAGAAAACCGTCGGCCGTATGGTTTTCAGCTCTGATGGCAATCGCGCCAGGCTCTCTGAAAACCAGACTGGCGTGCCCATCCGCATCGGCACAAGCTCCAGAACAATTCGTTGCGCGATGTGTGCCGACGGCAGAAACACGATCGTCGAATCCCGCGGTGTAATCGGCAGCACGTCCGGACCCATGTCGACATTCGCCAGAATTGCTGCGTGGCTGGTGAGTCCCATCTTCGGCTCGCCCGTCGCTCCAGACGTCAGATAGAGAATGGCCGCGTCGTCCGGCGACACTTCTTCCTGTATCCGCGTGAATGCCGACGCGTCGCGCTCCATCGCTTCCCGTCCAAGCTGCCGCAGCGCCTCTAGCGAAAGTGCGCCGGATTGCTCGCCGGTCATCAGAATTACATGCTCCGGTAACGTGTCATCCTGTGCGCTCAAAGCGCTCGAAAGCGCGTCCAAACTCTTCGTGTCTTCGACAAACAGAAACCGCGGCGCCGCCCCGCTGATATTTCGCGCTAGATCCGGCATCGGGTACGCCGTATAAAGCGCGGCTGCAACTCCTCCCGCGCCCATAATTCCAAGATCCACCAGGTAAAACTCCGCCCGCGTTTCCGACAGAATGCAAACGATATCGCCTTTCTTCAGACCCAGGGCGCGCAGCCCCAGAGCGATCTCCCGAGCGCTGCGCAGCCATTCGTTCCACGTGTACGTTCGGTATCCCCGGTTGGCTTTAGTCCCGGTCGGCTGATGAAGCGCGATCGCATCTCCCTCGCGCCTCGCCGTTTCCTCGAGCGCCGTAAAAACGTTGCGGCCTGCCATTCCCCAGAATTTTAGCAATCGAGCGCGACCGCTTTCGGCCTGCTAGACCACTGCGCTGACGAGATGTCCGCCGCTTCCGGCGAATTCTTCCTGCACCAGATCTACTACCTGCTGGAAGCCCAGTCCACGGAGCATCGCCGCCACCGCTTGCGGTTGAATGAGATATTTGACCCGGCCGCCCGCCAGTAATATGCGGCTGGCCAGCGCGTCCAAAGCACTGTGAGTCAGCGACCCAAGAGATGTGCGCTCCACCGCATAATTAAACACCACCCCACTTCCTCTGGGCAGCGAGGCGATGAACGTAAGGCTGGCGATGACAGCGTCAACGGTGCGATATCCCGCACCACAGAGCCATACGAACAGACTTGCTTTCAGTTTGTCGAAGTCCACTTTTTCAAGCGCCGTTTCAAGCGCCTCGGACGCAAACTGCGTCGGGACGAAGGTGGCCACCGAATCCGATAGTGGATCTTCATCCACCGCAAATACCTGCAAGGCTTGCTCTGGAGAGCTCTTGAAAGTTTCGCGCAACGGAGGCCCCGAACCTATCACGACACACTGGCGTACCCCTCTGGCAACCGCAGAGGCCAACTCGGCCCTAATGAAGTCCATGGAACTCACGTCTGCACCGCGGCTTCCTTGTCCGGCGCTTCTACGTTTCGGCGACCGCAGCCGTGGCGGATTCCCTGTTTGAATTTCTCGCGCTCCTCCGGTGTCATCTGTTCCCAACGTTCCATCATGCGCCGTCGCCAACGCGAGCCGCCTCCCCTATATGGGCGGAAACTTCCAAACAAAAGTTTACTGAGCACCAGAAGCCCCAGTGCCTGCCAGAAGCTGATCGCTCGAATGCCAAAGATGCCTGGCATCAAAACGTTCCAGAGGCTCATCACAACCAAACTGGCCACCGTTACAGCTACCGTCGCAAACAATGCGATCTTGAAGACCCTCAAAAACCGGTATCTCTTCATCTCTTACTCCTCAATCCTTTACAAACTCGTTATAGATGGCTTGCAATCGACGCCGCAGTTGCAGCACTGCGTACCGTTTTCGGGACAGCAACGTGTTGACGCTGACGCCCGTTGCTTCACTCAATTCCCTAAAACTTCGGCCTTCCATTTCATGCGCAATAAAAACATCGCGCTGCTCTTCCGGCAACTCTTCGAGCGCTGTATCTAGTTCTTCCAACAACACGCTGCGCGCGTAAGCGGCTTCAGGCCCCGCATCCGGCGAAGGAAGCCAGTCTTCCCACTGGTGCGCCTCGCCATCTTCCGTTATGAGCACAGAATCGTTCCCTAAGACGGCCGGCCGCTTGCTCCGGAACATGTCGATGATCCTATTGCGCGCCACGCGAAACAGCCAAGCGCCCACTTGCTCCACCGGTTTCATCAGCCGGTAAGCAGCTACAAGTTCGTAGAAAACTTCCTGGAAGATGTCTTCCGCGTCGCCATCGTCAGCAACCCGCTTGCGGATAAATTGGCGCAGCCGAGCCTGTTCCCGCGCAATAGTTTCGGAAATCCGCCGATTCTGTTCGGTGGTGATTCCGTCTGTGCTCAGCACTTCCTCCATCTACCCATGTAGACGAACGGCCGCCTGAAATATTGTGGGAACGGAGAAAATACTTTCATGATGGGGCGATGGATATATTGCAGCCTGGGAGGAATTGGTAGATAACCATCTTCAACGAGTACAGCAAAGCGTCTTGACTGCCCTAGACTGGAATGAGTGAAGGTTCGAGAGCTGATGCGGCTCGTCGAGGCAGACGGCTGGAAGCATGTTCGAACGACTGGCAGCCATCGCCACTATAAGCATTCCTCAAAGCCGAATATAGTGACGATCCCCGGACACCCAGGCGACGACGTACCTGTAGGCACTCTGAAATCGATCTTGAAAGCTGCAGGATTGGAGAATAAGAAATGACAGTCAAATACGCGGTTTTGTTCGAGCAGGCCGAGAGCAACTGGGCTGCGTACGTTCCTGATCTTCCGGGCTGCATGACAACCGGCAAAACGCTTGAAGAAACCGAGATCAATATCCGCGAGGCGATTGCGGGGCATTTGAGAACCCTGCGAGATTTTGGCGATCCCGTTCCGGAGCCTACCAGCGTCGCTAAGGAAATTGAGATATCACCGGCGGCTTAACATCACTCTAAATCCGCCCCTTCTAAAATCTATTCTGCCCCGCCGCAGCCCTTCACCCCGCCATCCGATGAGACAATCGAAGTTTGCGTTCTACAGAAGATCAAGACTCCGCAGCCGCTTCAGAGGCCGATCCGCTGCGGCGCCCCGTCGCATACCGCGAGGAAGCGTTTCTCGAAAGTGCGGAATCGCGCCCGCTCCGCATCCTTTCTGAATATCTGTGGCCCCTCGCCCATTTTCAGGATGAGAAGATCCAAGACACGATTGTCTTCTTCGGATCTGCCCGCATTCAAGAAAATGGGCCCCTTGGACATTACTACGGTGAAGCGCGGGAACTCGCGCGCCTGGTTACCGAGTGGGGAGCATCTCTATCCAAGCCCGACGAGTGCTCGGAGCCTCGTCACCGCTTCGTGGTTTGCTCCGGCGGCGGCCCCGGCATTATGGAGGCGGCCAATCGCGGCGCAAGCGATGCGGGTGGAAAGACCATCGGTCTGAACATCGGTCTGCCCTTCGAGCAGCGCCCCAATGCCTACATCACCCCGGAGCTGTGCTTCGAGTTTCACTACTTCTTCATGCGCAAATTCTGGTTTGCCTACCTCGCCAAGGCCCTCGTCGTCTTCCCCGGCGGCTTCGGCACTCTCGATGAGCTCACCGAAATCCTCACCCTCGCGCAGACCCAAAAACTCGAAAGCAAAATCCTGATCGTCCTCTACGGCTCCGGTTACTGGAACGAAATTCTGAATTTCAACGCTTTAGTGAAGCACGGTGTCATCTCGGAATCCGACCTCAATCTGTTTCGTTTCGCGAACACGCCCGAGGCTGCCCTGCAAATTCTGAAAGAAGGCCTCACGCGCTACTATCTCGAGCCCGAGAGCGCTCTCCAGCACCCCGTCGAAGAAGCCCCTGAAATCGCCCGCTCCCGCACCTCCTGAATGCCCTGAACTCACCTCCTGACTCCTCACTCGGGACTCCTCACTCGGGGACAGTCCATCTGTTCACTCCTTTTCCGAAGCGGGGTAACTCGGGACGGTAACTCGGGTAACTCGGGACCGGGTAACTCGGGACCGGGTAACTCGCGGGTAACTCGGCGGGTAACTCGGGGCGGGTAACTCGGTAACTCGGGACAGGATACTCGTTCACCATTCGAATCCTAATTCGGCCGCCATACATAATGTATGTACAATAAGACGGAGAGTTTCGAGTGGGACGCGTCCCGCGAATCCACACGAACGAGAACAATACGAGGCACAAGCATGAAAGATCAATACGACTTCAGCAAAGGAAAGCGATCTCGCGTTATCCCTGAACCGCAACCCGAGCGGGGAAAGGTTAAGATCACGATCCGCCTCGATGAGGATATCGTGGACCGCTTCTTTCAGATCGCCGAGCAGTCGGGCGGTTCGGTTGGATACCAAACGCTTATCAACTCGGCACTTCGCGAGTATCTCGATGGCAAGGTGCCCCGGATTGAACACACTCTGCGCAGAATCATCCGCGAAGAGCTCAAGGGCAGCGCGGCCTGACAGCACGCCGATCCCTCAGTCTTGCCGCAGTGCGCACATCGGATCGATTCTCGTTGCGCGGCGTGCTGGTATCCAACAGGCCGCTGCCGCGATCACTGAGACCAAGCCAGCTGCCATCCAAATGGTTGCGCTATTTCCGGCCCCAAGCCCCGCGATCACTCCGCGAAGCGCGCGCATCAGCGCCAGTGCTAGCACAACTCCAACAGCGAGACCCGTGACCACGCTCTGAAATCCTTGCCGGAAGATCAGTGCATGAACATTCCTGGGAGTAGCGCCGAGCGCCACGCGAACGCCGATTTCCTGCGTTCTGCGCGATGTTGTGTACGATGTGACGCCGTAAATACCGGCGGCAGACATCAACAGCGCAAGGCAACCAGTCACAGCGAGCAAGCTCATAATAAAACGCCGATCCGCAATTGAGTCCGCGACCAGCGATTGCATGGAAGCGCTGAGCAAGACGGGCTGATCCGGATCGACTGCGGCAATTGCTCGCTGGATTCGCTTGCCCAGATCTCCGATAGGCCGATCGGTTCTTACCACCAGGAAATCCGCGCTCTCAAACGCTCCCGCCGACAAATAGACGTTCAGCCCCGGCCCGGCGTCGAGATCGGCATGCCGAACGCTGGACACAATACCAACCACGGGCTTCCAATTGCTCGGATTCTCGGGGGTGCAATCGACGCAGATCTGCTTCCCAATGGCGCTGCCGCCGGACCACAGGCGCTTGGCGGCGATATCATTTATAATCGCGGCGTCGCCCGGCTCCTTCATCTCTTCTTCCCGAAACCAGCGACCCGCGGCAAGATGAACTCCCAGGGTTTGCAGATATTGCCCGCCCACCACGTCTACCTCGGCAATCAATCGACTCTTCGGCTCCATCGCAGCGGCCCGGCTCGTACTAATGAATCCCCCATGATTCTCTCGCTGAAAGGTAATGCATCGGCGGTTCCGGCACTCTCCACTCCGGGAATCGCACGAACCGCTTCGAGAAACCGCTTGTACACGCTCCCCCGCTGTTCGGGAGTTTTGTATCGTTCGGGCTCGGGAAGCACAACGGATGCGACGATCCGATCGGCCTGAAAACCAGGATCGGTTCGAAGCAGCTCAATGAAGTTTCCCAGCAACTGGCCGCCGATGAGTACCAGCGCAACGGTTATTGCTACTTCTCCAATCACGAGCGCTGCGCGAGTGCGATCCCGCCTTCCGGTTGCAGCGCCACGCGTACCGAAGTCACCTATCGCGGCGGGCGTTCCTGAACCTGCGGAGCGCAGACCGGGCGCAATTCCGAAGAGGATGCCGTTCACCAGAGCCAGCGCGATAGCGAATGCAAGGATCGTCCAGTCTGCGCGTGCGGCCGCCAGACGAGGAATACTCACCGGCGCCATAGCCGGTAAGATCCGCCATGCGACTGCAGTCAGCGCAAAGCCCCCTAACCCTCCTAGCGCCGCCAATACACAGCTCTCGGTAAGGAATTGCCGGAGGATCCGGACAATTCCCGCGCCGACTGCCATTCGCACAGACACTTCACGCTGCCGAACCATGCCGCGCGCCAGGAGTAGATTGGCAACGTTCGCGCATCCAATCAGCAAGAAGATCAAGGCAGCCATCATCAGAAACCAAAGAGCATTGCTGGCACTTCCAACGGTGCGATCCCACAGAGAGTCCGCCCCCAGAGTGCGATCGCGATTCGTGTGTGGAAATTCGCGGGCAAGCGCCACACTGATGGAGCCCAAGTCCTGTTGCGCTTCGACCAATGAAACACCGTGCCGCAATCGAGCGACCGCACCGAGTCCGCCCGAGATAGAAGCAGGACCGCCAGTTCGCAGAGGCGCCCAGAACTCCACGTATGGTGAGGGAGTGTGATTCGCATCCCTTCGCAGCGGAAAGTTGAAATCCGGCGCCATCACTCCAATCACCAGGCAGTCATGGCCGTTGATCTTCACGGTCTGCCCTACGATCTTCCGATCGGCCTTGAACCGCCTGGTCCACAAACCATAACTCAAAATCATTTCATTGGCGTGACCGGGCTGATCCTCTTCTGGAAGAATGTTGCGGCCGAGCTTTGGCGCGACGCCTAACGTTGGAAACAGGCTCGCCGTCACCCGCAGCCCGTACAGCGCTTCTGGTGGACCAGATGACCCGCCGCCAAGATCGAAAACCGCATTGCCATAAATTCCGACCGACTCGAGCGTGCGCGTACGCCGGATGATCTCCTGAGTGTCGTTCCAAAAAACCCAATCACCATAGGAGCGTCCGGCGCCGGCGAAATCCGTGCGGATCTGAACGAGTTCTGAGGCGCGCCTGTAGGGCAGCGGGTTGAGAAGCACGGCCTTGATCGCCGCAAAAACCACCGCCGTCGCGCCCACGCTCAACGCAATCGAAAGCAGACTTCGAGATATGGCCGGAACCTGCGATGAAGCTAGTCGGCCCGCTTGCTGCTCGCTCGCCGGGGCTTCGGCTTGCTCTTGTCCTTGAGCGCAAAGGACGCGGATGCGCGCCCCGAGGCAGGGAAAGCAACCCGCTGCTCTTTGCGGGGCGCGCTCGACACCGCGGCCGTTTTGCGCGGATTTTTTAACAGATTGAGCGCCACTGCAGCGCGGATGAGATCCTTCAAGGCCGCCTCATCGACCTTATCGCCTTCGTGGATGTCGATGGCGCGCCTGACATTCCCGTCGAGGCTGGAGTTGAATAGACCTGAGGGGTCCTTCAACGCAGCTCCCTTGGCAAAAGTCATCTTGACGGCGTTCTTGTAAGTCTCTCCCGTGCAGACGATGCCGCCGTGGGACCAGACGGGAGTCCCCGGCGTTGTCGGCTTGACCCACTTCCACTCTTCGACGATCTCAGGGTCTGCCTCGTGTATGATTGCGCGCACCTTCGCGAGCGCCTTCCCGCGCCAGTCCCCAAGTTCCTTGATCTTCTCGTCGATTAATGCAGAGGCAGATTCCACCGGGACGGGCTTTTTCACGTACAGCTCCAACTCTCGCACCTATTTTAGCTGCGCTCAGCGTAACCTGCACCCTCCGCAAGTGGAAGCCTCTTCTAGTTCGATAGCAGTTCGGAAAGATGCTGGCAACCCAGTCTAGATCCGTTTGATTGTCGCGAACCAGGCCGGTGCGCCGTCGTCGTGGTATCTCGTCTGAATCCGGTCCGGTTCGATGGCGGCGACATTCCATCCATTGCTGGGGTTGAACGCTGCTCTCAGCTCTTCCTGACTGATGGGGTGCGGCCCGGTATCGGGACCATCGTCACTGAAGCACAACACATACAGGGTTCCATCGTGCTCGGTCACCGACGCTAGACTCGCCACGTATCCTGGTCGCTCGTCGCCGTCGAAGGTGTGGAACAGTCCGCAGTCCAGCACCGTCTCAAACCTGCGCCCCAAACGCTCCAGCTGGAACGCGTCAGCCGCAGCGAACTCAACGTCGATCCCACGGTCGTCGGCCTTCTCTCGGGCGATCGCCAGTGCCGTCTCAGCCACGTCAACGCCCAGAACCGACAATCCCAGCGAGGCGATGTGAAGAGCGTTCTCGCCGGTCCCGCAGCCCGCATCGAGCACCGCTCCGGCGAATCCGCCTTCGGATGCCAAACGCACTATTGCTGGCTGCGGCCGGCCAATATCCCAAGGCGCAGGGCCGTCGTGGTACGACGCATCCCAGGGCAGTCCCGACATCCGTTCGTGACTGGTTGGGTGCCGACCACTGAACGGATCGTCAGCGAGGATTCCTGATCGCTCCGACAACTTCGTCCCCTCCTGCAACTGATCTTGCCACCTCATCGTGGCACGCCAATCCACAGGTCTTGGCTATTCCTCTTAACAACGTTCTTATACGTCTCTCCCGTGCAGACGATGCCGCCGTGGGACCAGATGGGAGTCCCTATCCACTTCCACTCTTCGACGATCTCAGGGTCTGCCTCGTGTATGATTGCGCGCACTTTTGCGAGCGTCTTCCCGCGCCAGTCCCCAAGCTCCTTGATCTTCTCGTCGATGAATGCAGAGGCGGCTTCCACCGGGACGGACTTTTTCATGTACACCTCCAACTCTCGCACCTAATGGGAGCGCACAGGGCCTTCGGTGCACGTTGTGCGCGATTCAAATAGCTGCGCTCAGAGCAACCTGCACCTTCCGCAAGTGGAAGCCTCTTCTGGTCCGATAGCAGTTCGGAAGGATGGTGGCAACCCGAGTGCGGGAAGCGCGATCATTGCGACCTCTCTTTCCGATGAGACTTCGTCTTGCTATATCCTGCTATGGAGCCCTGTGATGAAGTCATTGCTATTTGCTGTCGGTGTTTTGTTTGCGTGTGTCGACTTAAGCGCACAGAAGGCCGTATGGCAGCCATCGCCGGGACATACGCAGATACCGATATGGCTTGGTCCGCCCCCTGATCCGCAGCCGGTCAGGGGGCCAGAGGTTCTTGAGCCGTCGGGAAATACGTTCTTGGTTGCCGGCAAGCAGGTGATCGGGGTGAGCAACGTGACGAAGCCCACGATGACGGTCTATTCGCCCACGGGGAAGAACACAGGTGTCGCGGTAGTTGTCTTCCCTGGCGGAGGCTATCAGACTCTGGCCATCGATCTTGAAGGCACTGAGGTCTGTGACTGGCTAACGCCGAAGGGGATCACCTGTGTGCTGTTGAAGTACCGTGTAACGGATGTCGGGCCGTATCCGAAATCGGGACCATATCCAGAATCACCGATGGCATTGGAAGACGCGCAGAGGGCAATGCGCCTGGTACGCCTGCACGCGGCCGAGCGGCACATTGATCCGCATAAAGTTGGTGTGCTCGGGTTCTCGGCAGGCGGGCATCTGGTGGCGGCGATGAGCACGCATTTTGAGAAGCGTATTTATCCTGTTCTCGATGTCGCCGACAAAGAGAGTTGCCGCCCCGATTTCGCTGTCGCTATTTATCCGGGCCATTTGTCACTGTCCGCAGCGGAGTGGGATGCTAAGCAAGGCACAAACAAGTTAGTACTTCCTCATGCAGATCATCCTTCAATCGCTGATGAGGGTCTTGCATTGAACCCCGATCTCCATGTGACCAGCAAGACGCCGCCGACGTTCTTGCTGCAAAACGAAGATGATCATGTGGACAATGTAAACGACTCCCTGGCTTACTACATTGCGCTAAAGAAGGCTGGTGTTCCCGTGGAGATGCATTTGTATGCTCAGGGAGGGCACGCGTTCGGACTGCGGCGGACAAAACTTCCAGTGACGGCATGGCCGCAGTTGGTGGAGGCCTGGCTAAAGTCGATTGGGATGATGTCGGAATAGGCGCTGTTGGATTTAGCAGCACAACCCAAGCGCTGTGGCGAGCATTGACCGCGCTCGCGAACGACTCGCTTTATAATGCCATTTCGACAGTATCGAGAAGGCAGACGAAAACAACGAGCAAGCATCGATCTGCCTGCCGTGCAGGCTGCTCTAGAGATGCTGAAGCAGCATCCTGACTCAACGGGCTCAGCATCGCCAACGTCGCCGCCTCCTCGCACTCCTACGACCTAAACCGCCGGCCGCCGTTCAGTCGGTGCGTCGCCCTCTGCGCCACTTGGCGGCATACGGCAGCACGAACAAGTACAGACCGGTGAACAGTTGCAACGCGAGCGGGAACACCGCCAAGAGCCCCACGCTAGAGGTATACTTCCCCTCTACCACGGCGACGATGTTGACGATGACCGCCACCGTAAAGGCAATGGACAGCCAGCGGTGGGTCTGCCGAACCCATTTGTTCCAGTTCAATAGGGCCTCCTCTGCAGGTCCATTCCATCGGTTCTTCCTCCTTCCTTCAAGGCTTCTGGGCGTTAGGCGGCTAACCGTGGGTCTCAACGCCGAACTGCTTTGCGTACTCGGTGGTCAATCGCTGCCAGCCGCCGAACTTCATGGCCTCGGGCCCGGCGATGCGTCCAATGGGCTGACCGGCGAGAAGCCGATCCAGAACATCGAAAGAAATGTGCCACCCGGCGGCACCCCACGAGATGAAGCGGCGATCGATGTCGTGCCACAGCCTCAGGCGCGTGCCGCCGCCATACGCTTCGAGTTCCCACCGCATATCGTTGTACTCCAGCACCTTGGGAGCGTCGGCTCGCGTCACTCTTGTTTCGGTAACCTGCTGCGTTCCCACCCAGGTGAGCTTCGCGGTGCTTCCAACCGTACCCAGGTTCCCATCGGCCTCAAAGGGCGCCCACTCGCGCAGATGCGCCGGGTCGGTTAGCGCCTGCCAGACTTTTTCCGGCGAGTGGCGGAGTTCTCTGACGAGAATGAGTGTCCACTTCTCTCCGTCCTTTCGTACTTCCGCCCCGCTGGCGGGACCCGGTGCGTACTGCTCCCGATCGGTCATCTTCTTCTCCTTATCTCCCTTTTCGTTGGTGTGCTTTTCGTTAATGTTGATGAGCGCACAGGGCGTTTGGTGCCCGTTGTGCGCGGTTCACATTGATCCGTGTGGTCGAGGTGGCGTTCGAGAGCATCTACGTGAGCGGACCAGAACCGACGGAACGGAGCCGGCCAGGCATCCACCTCCTGAAGTGGTTCTGGCTTCAGCCGGCCGTTCAAGTCGCGGCCGTCGGCGCCCTCTGCTCTTGCCATCCTGCTCAACGGCCGCCCCTAATGGCGTGTCAGTTGGGTGAGCTGAATGAGATTGCCGCAGGTGTCCTTCAGCATCGCAATGGTTGAGGCGGTCACGTCGGTGGGCGGCATCGTGAACTCGGCACCGCGGCCCTTGATCCGCTCGTAGTCGCCCTTGATGTCGTCCGTGAAGAACATGGCCGCGGGCTGGCCCTGTTGAAAAATCGCCTGCTGATACGCTTTGGCCGCGGGATTGTTATTCAGTGCCAGCTGCAGCTCAGTGCCGTCCGGCTCCTCGGGCGAGGCCATGGTCAGCCAGCGATATGGACCCTGACTGAAATCGGCCTTCTTGGCAAAGCCTAGTACCTCCGTATAGAAGCGCAGGGCCTTGTCCTGGTCGTCCACGTATACGCTGGTCAATTTAATTTTCATTTCGTTTCTCCTATGTCGCGTTCGCGGTTTGGGCCGCGTCTTCTTCTCCTTGTCTTCCTTTTCGTTGGTGTTGATGAGCGCACAGGGCGTTTGGTGCCCGTTGTGCGCGGTTCGCATTGATCCATGTGGTCGAGGTGGCGTTCGAGAGCATCTACGTGAGCGGACCAGAACCGACGGAACGGAGCCAGCCAGGCATCCACCTCCTGAAGTGGTTCAGGTTTCAGCCGGTAGAGACGGCGCTGTGCGTCCACCGTGGATTTTACGAAACCGGCCTCGCGCAGCACTCGCAGGTGCTTTGACACGGTCGGCTGCGGCATACGAAGTTGACGCTCGATCTCTCCAACCGACTGTTGTGACGAGACCAGCAGGCTCAATATCGCGCGGCGGTTCGGCTCCGCAATGATTTCGAACACAGATTCCACGCCCTCAATATACTCCACGGAGCATATGCGTGTCAAGGTATATAAAAAAGGAGGGTGTGGCCACCCGCCTGCTCAATGCAGACTCGTTGCAACGTTACGATCCAACTTTCAACCCGCTCAGACTCCGGCTTGCCACGTCCGAACTCATGGCCCATATCAGAATTCCGAAGTAATCGCTGAACGGGTCGGACCCGAACGTCGCGTTTTTCAAATAGAGCTGCTGCATTCCCAGCGCGCATAGTGCCACAACCAGCAACAGGTAGAACAGAGGACGCACTAGCCAGAGCGTCACCTCCGCGCGAAAAGCGCCCGCTACTCCGGTCAAAAATCCCAGCGCCCTCGCCCACCACGGGACATGCACGGCCGGCGCGGGGTTCGCCGCCAGGTTAGCCACTACCGTCGCGGTATTCGCCTGCGATCGCGCCAGTGAGTACATCGCTGCCGCGCCTGCGGGAGGCGCAGTCTGCAGGTTCCCGACCGCTGTCTGAATCTCCGCCACCTCCGCTGCTGCCTGCTGATCCTGCTTCGCTTGAATGTGCGTACGCGTCGTCTGAATCCTATTTATAATCGCCTGAACCGCTGCATCATTCTGTCGAGGCGCTAGCGTGTTCTCCAGCCCTCGCAGCGTGCTCAACAGTGACCAGCGATTCTGGATGGCAGCCAGCTCCGTCTTAGCTGCGTCCAACTGCATCTCGTAAATTTGTGCCTTCACGGCCTCGATCATCGGCTGGAGCAGAATTCGATCCTGCGGCGAGCCTGCGATTCGGCCCTCCATCTCATACAGCTCCAGTAGCAGATCGGACTGTGGGCCACCCTTGTCCTTCATGTATTTCAGCAGCCTGCCCAGTAGAATGCCGACTAGCAGAACCAGCAACGGTATGATCGGACCCGTCCGAACATTCAGGTCCACCGGCGCCTTGACCAGAGCATCGTTCCCAGCCGTTAGCAGGATGGTCCCAACGTAATGATCGGCAATCGGCGTGGCGCCGAAAGTCACCGGCACGTTAATAACTTTCTGTTGTACCGGTATTGGGGAATTGGGACCATTGACTTTCAACGCATCGCCGAGAACACCCTGCGTTGTCATACCTCGCCCTTCAATCGCGGCTGCTAGGGTGAACGGCTCACGGCTGCTGTTCTCCAAACAGACCGATTGCGACGCAAGAAAAGCTTTGGGTTCCAACAGCTCCGCGAGCCAACTTTCGCCTGGCCAACAACGCACGCGCTGAATCGTCAGCGCCTCTGAGCCTCTACACAGAGTCACTACCGGTGTCGAGTGCGCGATCACCTGGATCGCCACGGTCAGTGCTGGTGTTGAGCCTTTACTAGCTTCATAGAAATATAGATTCCCGGCGTATGTGCCCCCGTCCTTCACTCCCGTTACCTTCACGCCAACGTATTTAGGAGTAGAGGCGTCCAGCGCAAGTTTACCGGGCATGGCCAACGCCACCTGCTGCCGCCCGATGCGCGCTTGGCCGTCTGCGCGCATCAAATCATCGGAGACCAAGAGCAGGTCCGGCGCCGCGGTATCGGAAATCAATTCCACTCCACCGCTAAAGCTCGCGTCGTCCCCCGCTTTCCCCACGATCTTCACGGGACTGCTCCCCGCCACTGCCGCGACAGTAATCTCTGCCTTTAGGGCCGAACACACTGCTAGAAAACACGTGATAAGTGCCGCTTGGCGCCGCATCTGGAATATTTTTTCACACCCGGCTAGGATTCCCTTGCCACCCTGTTCGAATCTGCTATAAGCTGGTCTCTCACAGCGGCGCGTCCGCCAGACCAGGAGGAACCTAAATGTCGAACTCTGATCGAAAGTGGTGCTTTGCATGGCCCGCTGCCCGGCGCAGCGTCGAGGGCCACGACCGTGCAGCCTTAGTCAAGGCCTCGCGTTGGAATGCAGGCGATACCATCACCATTTCCTTCTTGGATGGTGATCCCGGAGTCCAACAGAAAGTGCAGAATGTTGCCCAGGGCTGGACTGCTTCCGGTCTCGCGAACCTTACACTCGATTTCCGCAAGAATACCAACGATACGCTGGTGCGAATCTCGTTCCAAAATCCCGGTTCGTGGTCGGTCATCGGAACCACCTGCCGCCAGGTTACCGACAAGACGCAGCCCACTATGAACTTCGGCTGGCTGACCCCACGCTCAGACGATGAGGAAATTCGCCGCGTCGTACTGCATGAGTTCGGCCATGCGCTGGGCCTCATACACGAGCATCAAAATCCCGCGCAAGGAATTCAGTGGAATCGCGACGCAGTCATCCGCGACCTCTCTGCTCCGCCCAATAGCTGGTCACTCGACGTCATCGAACACAATATGTTTGAGCCGTACGCCGCGGCCGAGACCAACTTCACCAAAACCGACCAGGACTCCATCATGATGTATCCCATTCCCGATTCCTGGACGCTCGATGGATTCAGCGTCGGCCTCAACTCTGAGTTATCCAAGACGGATAAGAGCTTCATTCACACCCAATATCCTTAACGGGCTGAAAAACCCGGGACTGACTTAAGCGCCGTGACTACAATAGCTGAACCCCAATCACCCCCGAAGGCGCGCCTGTCTGTCCCGGATTTTTCTCCTTCACACCCCCGATGCCGCAACAACGCTGAAAAACCGGGACTGACTTAAGCGCCGTGACTACACTAGCTGAACCCCAATCACAGTCGAAGGCGCGGCTGTCTGTCCCGGATTTTTCTCCTTCACACCTCCGATGCCGCAACAACGCTGAAAAACCCGGGACTGACTTAAGCGCCATGACTACACCAGCTGAACCCCAATCACCCCCGGAGGCGCGCCTGTCTGTCCCGGGTTTTTCTCCTCGCCACCCCGTATTCCGCAATAACCACGAGCGTGACCATGGCTAATGACGATTGGGCTGTCGTCGTCGGCGTCCGCCTTTACCCCGATCTTGGAAACCTCGACGGCCCGGAGAATGACGCGCGCGCCTTTCATGACTGGCTCCTTTCGCCCCAAGGCGGCGCTGTCCCTTCGGAGCAAATCGCGCTCATCCTGTCATCCGATTACGATCCCGCGCCAGTGCCCAGCCGGGCGGAACCCACAACCCTGCGCGTTCAGCAAGCGTTTGAGGATCTTCAGGATGTGGCCGAACACAACGCGGCCGCCGGAAATGGTCGACGTGTCGGCCGGCGGCTCTATATCTACCTGTCTGGCCACGGCTGCGCCCCTCGCTTGAATGATTCGGCGCTGTTGACCGCCAATGCAACCAAACTTCGGCCCGGTTACCATATTCTCGGCAAGCTTTACGCCGATTGGTTTCTGCGCTCTAACTTCTTCGATCAGGCGATCCTTTTTATGGATTGCTGTCGCGAGAGTTATCCCCAGGCGCCTCCCAACATACCGCCCTATATCGACGTAACCGGCCCGATGCTCTGGACAAAACCCGCGCCTTTTACGGCTTCGGCACGAAGTGGTCACGTCTCTCTCGCGAGCGCGTCATGGCCGACGGCCTTCCGCATGGCATCTTCACCTGGGCCGTTCTCGCCGGTCTTGCGCGGTGAGGCTTGTGATCCGAATAGCGGGCAGATCACCGCCGCAACTCTCGGTAATTATCTCTACAACCACATGAAGGTTTTCCTCACGGCCGACGATCTGGCCGATCCCGATGTGCCCAAGGAGCCCGATCTGCAATACGATCAGACTCCCGCCAACCCCATCGTGTTCACCACCGTCACCGTTCCGCAGTATCCGGTAATCATCAATCTGCCTGCCGCCATCGCCGGTCAGCAGGTGCAGATTCTCAGCGACAAGCTGCAGCCGGTCGCGGCCGCCGCGGCGAATCCGCCCACCTGGCAGCTCCAGCTCAAGCCCGGTACTTACCTCGCGCAAGTCCTCGGCGCAGGTCTTCAAACGCCCGCTTTCGAAGTCGGCGGAACAGGAGCGGTCAATGTCTCCTTCTGAAAACTTGACCCTGCAAATCACCGCAGCCGATATCGCCGCGGAGATCTTCGTCATCACCGGTGACTTCTACCTGGCAGATCGCGGTGTCGGAAAATTGGTCACCAAGCCCCTCAGTCCCGGCATTTATAAGGTAAAGGCTAAACTCAACCAACAAACCTGGGAGCAACACGTCACGCTCACTCAGCCCGGACAGCAGGTGACAATTCCGCCCTTCGAATTCTCCTCTGCCGCGCCGCTGGCGGGCACCGCCAAGACGCACGAGTACCAAATGGGCGCCGCGGAATCGGAGAGTCGTAAAATACACGCCTCCGTTGGCCAAGGTAGTTGCATTTGTATCTTCGCCCGCGAATGGGGAGCCGAAAAGCGCTCCGGTTCTCCAGCCACTACGAATCCCATCCTGGGACTTTCTCTGCGCGCAGCCACTGAACAGGAGAACGAGCTCGTCAATCTTGAAACTTCAGCCAAGGTCGATACAACTGTCCCAGATGTCTGGGGTGCCTGCAACACCGCTGTCGATCCCGGCATTTACGTCGTGCGCTTGACGCTTCCGTCAGGAGCTCGCTACGAGCGCACCGTTGTGGCGGCTGCCGGCTGGCAAACCCAGCTCTTTCTTCTCATGCGCGATTACGACACCGTGCGCTGCGCGGATCTCGCCAGAGGCTCTGTCCTGATGGTGCGTGGTCTCGGCTTCAACAATGCCGATGCCAGCTTGAGATACGTCGAGATGGCGCGCATGGCTTTGACCAATGAACGGAAATTGCTCAACAGCGAATTGCTTGAGATCCTGCGCGGCAAGTTTGATAACCCCATGCTCGGGATACTCGGCGGCCACCTGCTCCTCCTCGATCAAACTCCGGACTTGGCCCTGCTCACCGAGGTCGTCAACAATTTAAGGCTTCTCCTGAATGACCAACATCCTGACGTCGAGGCGCTCGCTCTGAAGGCGGGCATCGGCAGCAAATATTTGTTTACGGTGCCGCCCATGCTTCGCCGCAGTTGGACGCTCATTGTGAACGCCACTGTAGATCGCCCCGAACTGGTGCCCTCCGATTCCCTCGCTGGCCGTTCCGCCCGCACCCTGTGGGAGGTCGAGCCTTGGCTTATATGGGAAATGAAGGATACTGCTTTTGAAGCTCTTGGGACCGTTGAGCTTGCCACCGCCTTTGACACGGCGCTGCAACTGCATTTTGCGCCCGCTCCACCGGTGGCCGTCCGTTCCGCCTCCGCATTCGAAGCTGTCCGCAAGCTCCGTGAAACAATGCCAACCGCGCCCCGTCCGCTGCAACCAGCCATCAGCCTTGATCCCGCCAAACTCGGTCGCTTGGTGCGCACGCTTGGCGTCCCGCGATCGACATTGGAAGGCATGGTGGAACAGATGAAATCGGAAAACAGCTGATGCTCGCTGTTGCCTGCGACGGCCTGCGGATTCGTGTCGGCCCCCGCTTCTCGCTCGCCTTCCAACGCACCCTCCGCATCCCAAATGATGCTCGAACCTATCCATTGCCTCCCGGCTTTGGACCTTATCGGCTGTTTCCCGTCGAAGAATTTCGCGACCGCTTGCCCCCTGCATGGAGCGAAGCAGGAGGCTACTTCCTTTCCATGTATCAGCGTGAGGCAATGTGGATGGCGTTTTCCGCCGCCGCTTGGAAACCGAACGCCGTTAAAGTTGGCGTTGGCGGCATCGATGCGATTTCCGGCCTGCCTTTCGACCACACGATTCGTGATAATCCGCAGAATTACATCGTCTGTCCCAAGCAGCTTTGGCTCGACGGTCTGAACAGCGGCGAGGGCCGCGTCACACAATTTACTGCCATGCCGCTCGGTAGCGGCTACAGCGTGGAGGGCCAATTAACCGGCAAAGAGGAGATCGGTGGAATCGAGATCGGAGTTTTTGAGCCGAAGCCCGGCCGCTTTCCCGATGTGCCGCCCCCGCGTGATGCCGAAACTCTCACGTACGCCTTTGCACCCGCGATGGAGATGGGCCTTGCGCCCGGCGGAACAATCGAGCAGAAGATCTACCCGGACCCCTACGGTCTTGATACTTGGGATCCGGACAACTCCGGCCAAGTCATCATTCACATCCTGAACAGCGAAGAATTCCAAGCCGTCACAGGCCAGCCTCCGCCCCTGACCCCAATCACCGCACAAACGTACACCGAGCGCGGTTTCCCCTGGTTCAAGATTTACGACGAAGCCGAAGGCGACGTGCCCGCCCCAGACAGCCTGGCTCGATTGAAATCTGTAGGCGACTAACCTAACTGCTCAGCCCCTCCGCTCCGCCCGAGCCGCTTCACCGCAGCATCTTCGAACAACCTCGAATCGAATAGGCATCCGCACTCAGACGACATCACGATTGTGGTGATCGATGCCGAGCGTGAACACGTGCCCGAAAGGTCACGACGAGACCACATATGAGCGCGATAACGATGGCGACATGGAAAGCGATATCCGGAGGTGTGCGCGGGCCAACGCCAATCGCGATCGTGTAGATCCCTACAAAAGTTCCCAGAAGAGCAAATATTTGAACGGCGAGGCCGATACCGCGCGTCGATCTTGGCCAAACCAAAGTCAACAGCAAACCGATCAGCAGGACGATGCCTATTACGCTCTCAGCAGTCCCGGCCATACGGTGCTCGAATCCGTGCAGCAGCACGCCAAAATGGGTTAGGCTCGCAGCGATGAACGCGGCGCCCTCAAACAGTAGGAAGAGCCGAATGGCTTTTGTCACTTTGAACCACCTCACCGAGCGACCACAATGAGTTCACCGGCGCGCGTTTTTGCACTCGCAACCACCATGGTCAATCGCTTACATCTTATTGCGTGGAGCTCGCACCTCGACCGGGATAGAATCCGGCGCGAGACATTGGAAAGCGAGATTCGGTCCAGCTTCCTGAAGGTCAAATTTGATCGCCACTCCAGCTTTCTTCACCCGTTCGTAAATTTCGCGTACCTTATGGATGTTCTCCTGAACAAATCCAATATGAAAATCAGGTGGATAGACGGGCGGCGGCGAGTTATGCAAATTGCTCAGGCCGAACTCGAACCCGCCATCGTCCGCGAGGAAGGCAATCTGCCCCTCTCGCCGATAGGTGCAGCGTAGTCCGAAGAAGGTTTCAAAAAACTTAGTTGCGGCATCGATGTCCGACACTTGAAGATCGATGTGATTAAGTATCATGATTACTCCTAATTGCTGGTTTCGATGTCGTGTTTGTCAGCCGTTTTAGGCATCAGTGCTCCGACGGCTATCAGCCAAACGAATCCGCCGAATCGCGTTACCGGAAGCGCAAACGCCATGGGATAAGCAACCAGGCTGATAGACGAGAGTTCCCCTGCGGCAGCGATGAGAAGGCCGAACCAGACCAGCCAGCGCGGAAGCAGATGCGCAAAGAAGCCGGTCACTGATACTCCCGCTGTCAATAATCCAAACCCAACCGCGAAAGCAACCCCACCGGCGAGAAAGCTGAGAAAGTGCATCAGCCGTAGCGTGGCCAGCGAGGAATTCACTTCGGGCACAGATAGTACCCAGGAACACAGGGCGGAAACTGCCAGAGCCACCGCTGCTGTGAATCCTCCGAAGAGCGTGATATTGGTACCCGCCGCGCGGACCCCAAGGAACCGCAGCCGGCTTACGATTGTGGCCGTGTAGATGCCCAACGGCACTGCCGATCCAAAGAAGAAAAAGGCCGACCAACGAAGCGCTTCTGGATTGGTGGCAAAAAATCGCCGCGCATCCTCGATCGGGCCGTAGGGATTTGCATAGCTCGGACCGTGACGCAATATTGCGCCGACAGCCAGGCTTGCGGCGAACAACAGCACGTGGACGACCGCCAGCGGCAGCAGCGGCGGTCCCGCAAACCTAGGAGACTGCTCAATTCGTTGCATAACACAATCATTTATATCATAAATGATTGTCGAATGCAATAATAAACTGCGACCTATGGATTTATCGAAGAAACTCTCTGGGCCTGCTTTCTTGCTGGCCCAGGTCGGAGCCCATGCGGCCTCGAAATTTGGTGAACGCATCGCCGCCATCGGACTGACCCCGCCCGACGCCGGAATCTTCCGCCTCCTTCAGGTAACTCAGGGAATCAGTCAGCAGGACCTTTCTACAAGGCTCGGTATTCACCCCAGCCGGCTCGTCGCCATTCTCGACGAATTGGAAAGCCGTGGGTTGCTGGAGAGAAAGCCGAACGCCGAAGACCGCCGCCAATACGCTCTCCATCTCACCGCCAAAGGAAGGGATACCTTCGCCAGGATCGGTCAGATTGCGCGGCAGCACCAGGACGCGCTCTGTGCCTCCTTAACCGAAGATGAACGCGAGAAGCTCCGAGAGCTACTACAGAAAATAGCGGACGAGCAAGGCCTCACCCCGGGCGTGCATCCTGGCTATCGCCGTCTGCAGCCCAAGCCGTGAGCAGCGTGAGGAATTCGGTCGAAGCCGAACAGTTTCAGGCCGCTCCATGATGCGGCCGACTCGGGCTTAACAAGCCCAATGGCTACCTTCTCGGCTCATACCGCATCGCCACCGCCCCCGAGCCGAACTCCAGCCGGCTCACGAGCCTCAAGTCGACATGCTTCGATAGCCCCGCGAACAACGTCGGCCCGTGGCCCGCTAGCCTGGGCTGCACCACGAACTCGTACTCATCGATCAATCCCAGCTCCGCCAACGCCAGCGGGAGCTTCACGCCTCCCACGAACAGTCCCTTACCCGACTCCCGCTTGAGCTGCTGAACGGCCTTCCCTAGATCCCCGCGCACGAGCTCCGCGTTCCAATCGACCCGGTCCAGGGTGCTCGACACGACGTACTTCTTTGCCGCGTCGATCGTCCGGGCGAAGGGTTCCATCCAATCAGGCCTCGCTCCCGTCCGCGCCGGCGGCCGGAACGCTGCCTCCATCATTTCGTAAGTCACCCGGCCAAAGAGGAGGGCATCGGCCTGGTCGAGGTTCTCGACCGCGTGACGATGCAAGTCTTCGTCCGCGAACATTGCACGATGATCGCAGCACCCGTCCAATGTGACGTTGATGGAATACCGAAGGGGTCGCATTACGCAAGAGTACCGCCGATGCGGGTAGACCAGCAAGGTTAGCCCGCTTCAGGGCTAGGAGCCACTCACGTAACGCATGACGATGGGAATTTGAGAGCTGCTAGTACTCCACACGCGCCGAGAGGGACCGGAAGTTGGAGGTGGCACGAAAACAGCGGCAGGTTCGCCGGCAGCAGGCTGCGTGATACGCTTTGGGGCCACTGTACGAGAAGCCCACTTCACGACCACAATCGGCGGGGCCGGGCGGATCGGAGAAGCCCCACGCCGCGCTGGCCTTCGTGATGTCACCCTGAGCAGCATAGGAGCGGGCGATGCCCAGATTCGCCAACACGCGATTGGGGAATTCAAAACCACGCCACGATGGTCCATGATTTTGTGGAACTCCGACCATCTGCTCAAGAGCCAAGGTTGGCGCAGAGCGTCTCATCGCTCGTCTAAGTCTGCAATCCGCGAGGCCGGAATGATCAGGCTGCCAAGCAACCCGCTTCCGTGATCCTGAACCAGGATCCGCAGCGTCACCAGCCCTGGCTTAATCTGGATCACTTTGTAAAACGCCACGCCTGTTTTCAGACGCTCGTCGTATTCCGCTTGACTGAATCGCAGGTCAACGCCCCCGGTTACGGAATCCAGCACCTTGGACGCGCCGTCCTCCTGGACAATGAGCATGTCCAACGCGCCGAGCCAGTTGCCGTTCCGCGCATCGAGGATCACTTGATGCGCATCGATGGTGCATGAAATCTTGAGGATGTCGGCGTGCAGTGGATCGGGCTTCGCGACCTTCGCGGAAAGAGCCAGACCAGACGCCTCCAACGGACTCCACACCGCGTTCTGCATGCGTTGCGCCGTCTCGGCGTCGGAAACGCCGGAGTCCCTAGTCGCCAGATAGCCTCTGCGATAACGCAATTCCACACCCGGACGTTTGACTCGGAGTTTCACGCGCAACTCGTGAAACTTGCCATCCAGGCTGGCGGTGTTCGGTTGAAAACCGAGCGTGTACGCTGCCGCGGAATCCTTGAGCGCGTTTCGGAGCGCCTGCCCCAAGTCGTTGCCGTTGATCCAGGCGCGCCCGCCCGTAGCGTTGGCGAGATCGTCGAAGTTGCCCAGTCCGCTGGGCGACAGAGACGTCGGCTGTCCTCGTGTGGCATTCCGCAGAATTGCAGGCGAGGACGCGGTCCACTGAGGCGGCAGACCAATTAGTCCGCGCGCGTCAATCGGATACACCGAAAGATCGGCGGAATTCAGAAAACTGGCCACCGACTCAGCGGACACTGGCAGGCCTCCGGTCACCCACACGAGATTCTTGCGCCCGGGAATTGACGCAGCGTGACTGGCAATGGCCGCAAGCGCCGATAACGTGATTCGCGCACGGTCCAGGTTCTCCGCCTGTGCGCTCACTTCATTGGTGAAATCGATGAAGTTGTCGATAAGGGGATCTCCAACGGCCCAGGCGAGAGGCTGCGACGCGTCCATTTCGGTGTTGAGTCTTCCGTTGTAGCGTGCCAGCACCTTGCGGCTTTGCGCGGGGTCCGTAAAATCGGCGAGAATCCGCAACGACTTTCCAAGCACGTAAATCGCGATGCGGTCTTTCTCTCCCAACTCGATCTGTCCGAGCGCACGAACAAATTGCTGCCTGGCGCGATTTTGGTCCTCAAAGCGCGTGTTGAGGCCGTCCAGGAGGAGGATCGTAACGGTGGGAGGAGTACCTTCCGCCGCGCTCTGTTGGTTTGAAAAAGTATTGCGCGGAAGATTCGCGCTGTGGCTGGCGGGTCGCTCAACGGAGTGTGCACTGAGGAGTTTAGCGCGTTGCCGCTCGCCGCGATCAGTCACTAAGAAGTCGTCTTGAGTCAAGTCTCTCACCGGTCCGTGCTTGTCCGAGACAAGGACCTCCACTTCGACGAGGCGTGTCGTGGAACGAATCACCAGCCCGGGTTCGGGTGGGCGCTGAATCTGCGGCATGTACGCGGTCGTGACCAGGAGAAGAACCGCGCCATACGCCCCCATCATTTGTCCCATGGGGGATTCTAGCATTGCGATGGCTGAATTTCTTGGGTCGTTTGCGATGATACGAACGCACGATGGACCGCTTAAACAGCGACCATACGCCCTCAACGGAGTTCGTATGCACATCGCCGCGAACCCACTCTTCAGCGCGATGGTTGACCGTCTCATGCTTTGTGTCTTCGTCCGCAATTCCTTCGTATCCGGGCATTCGTCAGTAATAATGCGTTCTGTTGCCGAATCGGTCGTCTCCTTAATAAACGCATGGAGGGCTTCTCCTGTCCGGATGCGCCCGCTTGCCTGCGAAACTTCTGTACCGCAATGTTCCTTCTCTATCTGGCATGTTCTGTTCAACTGCGACTCTCCTTTGCATAATCGGTTTGCCGGAGCCTATCACGGCTCCGGCGAGAGTCGCTGTTTCAACTAAATTCCGGGCATCCTCCCACCATCACAAGTTTCTAAAAAAAAGTTTCTTCCCCGGAATCAACTGGTTACGTCCGGAATTTTGATCCGGTCGCGCCGTCGACAGTGAATCCTAGGATCGACGATACGGAATAAAACGATTCCAGGAGAGCCCATTAATGAGCGTGATTCTTGCTTATAAGAATTTTGCCGCGTACCAGAACATCAGCCACATTGGCCTCGGTGTTGCCGCGATCAATACGGCCAAGGTGCTGCGCCGCGACGGCATAAAAACTGACATCTGGCCCATCGTAGACGCCAGCGATCTGCGAAGGCGGTTGCAAGCTGAACCGGTGAGGGATGTAATCATCTCCGCACCATGGATTCCCACCTCGGAATTGCAATGCCTGTCGAATGACTTTCCTCAGACTCGTTTCGCAGTAAACTGCCATTCGAATCTGGGGTTTTTGCAAGCTGATCGCAATGGCATGAGACTCGTGCGCGAAATGATCGACCTCGAAATGGGAACCGCAAACGTTCACGTTGCGGGGAATAGCCGTCGTTTTTGCGATTGGGTGAGGGCTGCATTCGGAGCCCCTTGCGCCTATCTTCCCAATCTATATTGGCTGGAAGGCAGCCCCGTCCGGCAACAGCTACCCTTCACGGGCGGCACTCTGCGGATCGGAGTCTTTGGGGCAACCCGGCCGTTAAAGAACCTGATGACGGCAGCAGGCGCAGCGCTCGATATTTCACAAGGCTTGCGCGTGCCTTTGGAGCTCTGGCTCTCTGCGGGTCGTTGTGAAGCTGGCGGTGCAGGCGTTATCGGCGCAATAAAAGAAATGCTGAACGGTCTCCCCCACGTGAGTCTCGTGTTGAATGGTTGGCAGCCCTGGCCGAAGTTCCGGAAAACTATAGCGCATATGCATTTGTTGCTGCAGCCGAGCTACACGGAATCCTTCAATATGGTGACTGCCGATGGCGTGGCGGAAGGCGTTCCTTCGGTTGTCTCGAGTGCGATCGATTGGGCGCCCGATGATTGGAAAGCGAAGGTCGATCATGCGCTCGATATCGCGCGAGTCGGTCGCCGTCTGCTATACGATCTCCAAGCCGCTCAGGACGGTTTCCGCGCTCTGCAGGCGTATGTCGCGGACGGGTTGCGCGCGTATGAGCAGTACCTCGCTATTCGATGAACATGCAGTCACCGTACGAAAAAAAGCGGTACTTCTCAGCTACGGCGTGACGGTACGCAGCGAGCGTGAGTTCGGTCCCAGCAAATGCGGAGACCAGCATGAGAAGACTCGACTTCGGCAGGTGAAAGTTGGTTAGCAAAGCGCCGGTCGCGCGGAAATGAAAGCCGGGGTGAATAAACAAATTTGTTTCGCCCTGCATAGCTTTTACATCTCCGCGGAGGAGCGCCGTCTCGATGGTCCGCACGGTCGTTGTACCTACACAGACCAGGCGGTCTGCGCGCTGCATCATTTGGGCACTCGAATCGGAGATTTCGAAGTACTCTTCGTGCAATTGAATGCGAGCTAGCTCTTCTTCCCGAAGCGGCGCGAACGTCCCCAGTCCCACGTGGAGCGTAACCGAAGCGATTTGAGCGCCCGCGGAACGGCAGGCGTTCAGCATTTCCGGCGTGAAGTGGAGGCCAGCGGTTGGCGCGGCAATCGATCCCTTTTGTTCCGCAAACACGGTTTGATAACGCTCCCGATCCGCAGGAATTGGGGCACGACGAATGTACTGCGGCAGCGGTGTCTCTCCGAACTGCTCCAGGAGCTGACTGATCGGCCGATCAGCGAAAAAGCGCAAAGTGCGCTCGCCAAAATCTCCCTGCGACAAAACTTCCGCCCGGAAATTCTCCTCGAAAACAATCCTCGTTCCCATTCGCGCCCGCTTGGCTGGCTTGACCAGAACTTTCCAGACAGTTTCGTCCTGGTTGAGGGCGCGAAGCAGAAAAACCTCTATCTTTGCTCCCAATTCGCTATTACGGCGGCCGTGCAATCTCGCTGGAAACACGCGCGTGTTGTTGAGGACCAGACAGTCACCGCGATGGAGGTACTTGTCGAAATTTGCAAAAACATCATCGTGGAAGGCTTGCTTTTCTCGCGAGACCACAAGCATGCGAGAGGCGCCCCGCTCCGGAAGCGGCTCCTGCGCGATCAGCTCTTCGGGAAGCTCATAATAGAAATCGGAAACTTGCAAACTCTTATTTTAGGAATCGAGAGCTCCTGCGATGAAACTGCTGCGGCCGTCGTCGAGAATGGTACGCGAATTCGCTCTAGCGTGGTCGCGTCTCAATTTGACACTCACGCCCAATACGGGGGTGTGGTGCCGGAGCTTGCCTCGCGCGAGCATCTGCGCGCCATCGTTCCCGTTGTCCGGCAGCGCTCTCGAAAAAGCAGGCGTTTCACTCGGCGACTTAAGCGCTATCGCAGTGACGGCGGGCCCCGGCTTGGTCGGTTCCCTGCTCGTGGGTGTTACATACGCAAAGGCGCTCTGCTTCACTCGCGATATACCTCTCATTGCAGTGAATCACGTGGAGGGTCACATCCATTCGGTTTTGTTGGACAATCCGGCGATTCAGTTCCCTGCCCTGGCGTTGGTCGTCAGCGGCGGACATACTCACTTGTTTGAGGTTCGGCAGGTGGGCGAATACCGCCTGCTCGGCAAAACGCGCGACGATGCTGCCGGCGAGGCCTACGACAAGGTCGCGAAGTTGCTTGGATTTGGATATCCGGGCGGTCCGATCATCGATAAGCTGGCGCCATATGGAAATCCGCGAGCGGTCAAATTCACGTTATCGAAGATGAAAGGCAACGAGCTGGATTTCAGCTTCAGTGGTCTGAAGACTGCCGTCCTTCGATGGACGGAACAGCACGATCTCACGGAAGAAATTCGAAGACGGAAGGCTCTGAAGCATCCAACTGTGGAAGATTGGCTATCCTGCACGCCTCAACAGACGCTCGATTTACTTGCCAGTTTTCAGCACACGATTATCGAGGAATTGTTGCGCCATATTATCGCGGCAGCCGACCAGATTGGGACAGAATCGATCATTGTAGGTGGTGGTGTGGCTTGCAACGCAGGTTTGCGTGAGCGGGCTCTGCAGGAACACGGTTTGCGATTCTATTTCCCATCCGCCGGACTCGCAACGGATAACGCGGCGATGATTGCTGCCGCGGCGTTTCCCAAGTTCGAGCGACAACAATTTGCCGGACTTGATTTAAAGGCACAAGCAAGCCTGATGCTAGCTTGAGTTATGGGACCACACGCTCCTGGCGAGCAGCCGAAGTTGCCGATTCCGGGAGTTCAAAACATCATCGCAATCGGTTCCGGTAAGGGCGGCGTCGGCAAAAGCACGATTGCAGTCAACCTGGCGATCACTCTCGCCAAACTTGGACATGCCGTCGGCCTATTGGATGCGGACGTGTACGGCCCCAATGTACCGCTGATGATGGGCGTCCGAGGATCGCCGAACGCAATCGGCCAGCGCATCCAGCCTCTGGAAGCGCATGGCGTTCGGATCATGTCCATGGGATTCCTCAATCCCGGAGATAAGCCCTTAGTGTGGCGCGGACCGATGCTGAATAGCGTCATGCAGCAATTTCTGCGCAACGTGGAGTGGGGTAATCTCGACTATTTGATCATCGATCTTCCGCCTGGAACCGGCGACGTGCAGCTCACGCTGATTCAGACGACTCCATTGACTGGAGCAGTGGTGGTGACCACGCCTTCGGACGTCTCGCTCGAAGATGCGCGAAAGGCTGTGCACATGTTCGAGCAGGTGCGTGAGCCGGTGCTCGGGATAGTCGAGAACATGAGCTACCTGGAGCACGGCGGCGAGAAGATCTATGTTTTCGGCAAAGGCGGGGGCGCGAGAACGGCCGAACTGATGAAAGTGCCACTGCTTGCAGAGATTCCGCTCGATCCGCAGACTCGCGGAGGGTGGAGATTCCGGGCAACCGATCGCGACACTTAGAGACGCGAACAAACAGGTTACGTTATTCGAGAAGCTTGCGCGAACGGTGATTGAGAAAGCGAACGCAAGCAAGAACCGGCAACGCCCGACCATGACAGTCGCCGAGTAGGAGCGGCGCTTACTCGCGCGCGTCGACCTTTAGCTTCGAACCCGTGCTCCATTCCGTGAACGGACGGATGCTCGTAACGATGTTGTCGCGTTCGCGCCAGCTTGCGCGGAAATAATCGCGATTCATAGCCGCAATTACTTCCAACGCAATCTCTTTCGGACATACTCCGGTACATTCGCCAATATTTGTACAGCCGCCGAATCCTTCGAGGTTCATTTGCGTCACCATGCGGATGGCGCGAATGTCACGCTCAGGCTTTCCTTGCGGCAAAATACCGAGGTGAGTCATTTTTGCGCCCGTGAATAGGGCCGCTGACGCATTGGGGCAAGCGGCGACGCAAGCACCACATCCTATGCAGGCCGCCGCATCCATGGCTCGGTCGGACGCCTCTTTAGAAACTGGAATCGCATTCCCATCAGGCGCGCTTCCGGTAGAGACGGAGATATAGCCGCCTGCTGCGATGATGCGATCGAATGAGCGCCGATCGACCACAAGATCTTTGATGGCAGGAAATGCGCGAGCGCGCCATGGCTCCAGCACCAACTCTTCCCCATCTTTGAAGTGACGCATGGTGAGCTGACAAACGGTGGTTGCCGGAAGCGGACCGTGCGCGATTCCGTTGATCATGAACCCGCAAGAGCCGCAAATGCCTTCGCGGCAGTCATGCTCAAAGGCCACGGGATCTTCGCCTTTTTCGGCGAGCTGTTCATTCAGCACATCGAGGCACTCCAGCATCGACATGTCGGGATTGACATTATCGACGGGATAACTGACAAACTTACCGGATGAGTTTCGGCTCTTCTGCCGCCAGATCTTCAGCGTGAGCCGCACTACTTGTAACTCCTCTGGCTGGGATGAACGTACTCGAATTCCAGCGCTTCCTTGGACAGTTCCTCTCTATTCCCGTAGCCCCGATAGCCCCAAGCAGCCACATACGAATAGCGCTCATCGTCGCGCTGCGCCTCACCCTCAGGCGTTTCATACTCCTCGCGAAAATGGGCGCCGCAAGATTCATTTCGCTCCAGAGCATCGATGCACATCAACTCGGCCAACTCGAAGAAATCCGCGACGCGGCCGGCTTTCTCCAGGCTCTGATTGAAATCATCCCCGCTGCCCGGCACCTTTACGTTTTGCCAGTATTCTTCGCGAAGACTTCGAATCTGTTCAATGGCGGTCTCAAGTCCAGATCCGTTGCGGGACATCCCGCAGTATTCCCAAACGATTTTTCCAAGCTCGCGATGAAACGAATCGACCGTCCGGTTTCCATTAATCGAGAGGAGTTTTTGGACGGTTTGCTCGACGCAGGCTACTGCATTTCGAACTTCGGAATTGGATTCATTTATCTTGGCTGGCTTGTTGGTGGCCAGATAATCACCGACTGTATACGGAACGATGAAGTAGCCATCCGAAAGCCCCTGCATCAGCGCGCTGGCGCCAAGCCGGTTCGCGCCATGATCGGAAAAATTCGCTTCTCCGATGACAAAGAGCCCCGGTATTGTGCTCATCAGGTTGTAGTCGACCCAGAGTCCGCCCATGGTGTAGTGAATCGCAGGGTAAATGCGCATCGGAACCTGGTATGGGTCTTCATCGGTGATGCGCTGATACATGTCGAAGAGATTGCCGTAGCGGTCTTCAATGGTCTTGCGGCCGAGGCGCTGGATTGCGGCGGAGAAGTCGAGGTAAACGCCAAGCCCGGTCTCGCCCACGCCGCGGCCTTCATCGCAAACATACTTTGCGTTGCGTGAAGCAACATCGCGCGGCACCAGGTTGCCGAAGCTGGGATAGCGGCGCTCGAGATAATAGTCGCGCTCCTCTTCCGGGATCTGATTCGGCGGCCGTTTGTCGCCCTTCTTCTTTGGCACCCAGATGCGGCCATCGTTACGGAGCGACTCGCTCATCAACGTGAGCTTGGATTGATATTCGCCGGAAACTGGAATGCAGGTCGGGTGAATCTGGGTAAAGCAGGGATTGGCGAAGAGAGCTCCGCGTTTGTGGGCGCGCCAGATGGCGGTTGCGTTCGAACCCTTCGCGTTCGTCGAGAGATAGAAAACATTGCCATAGCCACCGGTGCCCAGAATGACTGCGTCCGCGAGATGGATATCGATCTCACCGGTGACCAGATTACGCGTGACGATGCCGCGGGCATGATCGTCAATGACGATGAGATCGAGCATTTCGGTGCGTGGATAC
>CAWFWH010000018.1:0-83860 GCA_963819405.1 uncultured Acidobacteriaceae bacterium
TTCGGTAGGTGCGAGCTTGGCCGTGCTCTCGACGTTTTGCCGACGAACCGGACAAGTGAAATTGCTGCGGTAAATACTTGGCCGTTCAGGCGCGATCTATCTATCTGTTTTTCTTCGACGCTCCCAGCCGAAGCGTCAAAGGCTCCAATCTTGTACTGAGGCAATGGCCGCGGATTTCGCCCATCTCGATGCTCACCGCCCCGCTCTCACGGAGCAGTGTTATCGGATGTTGGGGTTCAGTCTTCGATACTAAAACTGAATTTGTAAAAGCGCGAGGTCTGACGGGTTAATTAGGGATGAGATCCACCTCCGCCCGCATGACCGCCTCCGCCGCCTCCGCCCGAACGGCTACCACCACCAGCAAATCCGCGAACATGCCCAGCGGCGCAGGAACCCCGGGTGGCGCATACTGAGCGTCGGAGCGTGCTACGCTTTATATCGCTGACGGTACACGAAAGCTCGCTTGCGAGTCGACGTGTTGAAAAGGGAACCTGGTGGAAATCCAGAACTGCCCCGCAGCGGTAAGCAGGAACGAACGCCCAAATGGCACTGTCTCGCCAGACGCGAGATGGGAAGCCGGGCTAGTAGACAGACAGTCGTAACGATTGTCCCGCCTGTAAGTCCGAAGACCTGCCGCAGCCCGCGCCGAAAGGAGCGGAAATTTATTTCGCCGCCTCGCGGGAGGGCCGACAGTGAACTCTATACTTCGTTCGACAATTCAGATCGCCTCAGCGCTTCTTGTAAGCGCCATTTATTTATCCGCACATTCAGAACCGGCCACGGTGACCGGAACCGTTACAGACGCATCGGGAAGCGCTGTCGCGGCAGCAACCGTAAGAATGCATCAGGTCGCCGGATCCGCTCTCCTGATGGCCACCTGCGATTCCGCGGGGCGCTTCAGCTTTAGGGAGGTCGCTCCTGGTGAGTATTTGGTCGATGCGTCCGCCTCAGGATTGACCATGGCTCAATCGGAATCCGTGACTATTTCCGCGGGAGAGCAGAAAGACATCCCAGTGCGGCTGGTTGTCTCCGCCGTGAAAACCGAGGTGACTGTCACGGCTGCCGGGGAGCCGCAATCCGTCGATGAAGTTTCGAAAGCTCTGGATGTGGTGGACGCGGGGGACGCGGAACGGCGCGGCATCTTTTCCGTCGGGGATGCGATTCGGTTCGTTCCGGGGCTGCGCGTCAGCACCCGCGGTGGGCCCGGCAGTCTAACCACAATTCAGACTCGCGGCCTCCGTGTAAACGACACAGCCGTGCTGATCGACGGCTTTCGCTTTCGTGATCCGACCGCCATTCAAGGCGATGCCAGTGCGTATCTCGGTGACTTATACCTGGTGGACGCTTCACGCATAGAGGTTCTCCGCGGCTCGGGCTCTTCGCTGTATGGCACGAACTCGATGTCCGGCACTGTCAACGTCATCAGCGATTCCGGCGGTGGTCCCGTGCATGGCGATGTCGACGTGCAAGGCGGCGGGCTGGGCCTCTTTCGCGGTGTTGCGCGCGTGGCCGGTGGCTGGCTGAACAATCGCCTTAACTATTCGGCTGGAATTTCACACTTGGATGTAACGGAAGGCGTCGACGATGCTGGGGCTGCGCGCGATTGGAGCGGTCAAGCGGGCCTTAGCTATGCACTCACTCCGAAGATTCGGTTCGGCGTGAATGTCTTCGGCAACATCGGATTTCTGCAGGAAAATGTCAGCCCGATGCCTACCGCTACCGCGCCTGTAACTGGAATTATTCCCGCAATTCCTCTCACGACTGCGCAAATCCATTTAGCTGATGCGAATCAACCTTATGATCCTGGAAACGCCACATTCGTGCCCTCGCTCGGCGATCCCGATGCGGGGCGATACTCGCATTTCGTGGACTCGCTATTCCGGTTCGAACACGAAGTAAATTCCCACTTGTCGTACCGCCTCGCGTATGGAATCGTCCAGGTAAATCGCAACAATACGGATGGGCCCGGCGGTCCGGGATATTTTCAACCGCTGTTTAACACGTCGCAACAATTCGTCGGCCGTGTCGATACCGTTCAAGCGCGCGTAAATTATTCGCTTGGCGCTCACCAACTCATTACCGCTGGATATGAGTTCGAGCAAGAACACTATCGGACCGTCTCAACGGACCAGAATCCGGATCCTACACAGCGCGCATACTTCAGAACGAATGCCGGCCAGCGAAGTAATGCGGTGTTTGCTCAGGATGAGCTTCGGTTCCTCGATGGCCGGCTCGAACTGCTTTTTTCAGGACGCTTCACCCAAGCGAATCTGAACCAGCCGACATTTGTGGGCGGCTCTTCGGCGTATCCAAACTTGCCGTCGCCGCCGTCGGCCTACACCGGCGATGCATCTATCGCTTACTTTCTGAAGAGCACCTCGACAAAGGTGCGGGCACACGCGGGCAACAGCTTTCGCCTTCCTTCACTCTATGAAAGATTCGGGACCAATCTATTCGATGGCGTCGAGTATGTCTATGGCGATCCGAGACTCAGCCCGGAGCGTGCCGTGTCCCTCGATTTCGGCTTCGATCAGTACCTCTTCCATGAGCACTTGAAAATTAGCAGTACATATTTCTACTCCCATCTGCAGCAGATCATCGGGTTTTTGAACTTCCCACCCGGGTATGTGGACCCATATGGGCGGACGGCGGGTTACTACAACACCGGCGGCGGCATTTCGCGCGGCGTGGAAGTCAGCGGCGATTTCCGGCCTGCGCGGAACACCACGATATTTGCTTCGTACACGTATACGAACGCCAAGGATCTCTTTTCGCAGTACTACACCGGCACAAACATCGACCCGCTGCAATCACCGCGAATCTTGCCGCATATGGTTACGATCGTTGCGACTCAGCAATTCGGACGCCGCTTCGATGTGGGCATGGATTTGACCGCCGGCAGCAATTATCTTTACCCGCTCTATGGGTACGCTTATCAGTTTGCAGGACCGCGCCAACTGGGCCTTTCGGCCGGCTATTCGGTGCGCATGACCGATCGCACGTCAGCGCGTTTCTATGCCCGTGTATCAAATGCTCTCGATCAAAATTTCTATGAGGACGGATTCCGGACTCCGCCGCGTTGGGCCGTGGGCGGCATTCATCTGACGTTTTAACCGGCCGAGTTCCGGCAGGATCTTTGCTGTGCAAAGAACTTGCTTGCCTGAGACCCATGGTTTATACTCGGGCGTATATGGCGTTTGCCCAGCACGCCCGAATTCTCACCGAGCCGGTCCCCATCGACCGTCGCGCCGCCGATAATCTACGCTTCATCCGCGACACGATGGAGCGGGCTGCTTCTTTCACAGCCGTGCCCGGATGGGGCGGGGCAGTCATCGGCCTAACCGCGATTGTCACGGGAGTCCTTTGCTTCGGACATCCACCGCGTGTACAGTTTTTCTTTTGGCTGGGAGAAGCGCTTCTGGCGATGGCTATAGGTTCTTTTGCAGTCGGAGTGAAATCCAGGCGGCTCGCGCTGCCGTTGCAGTCCCGGGCGGCCCGGCGCGCGCTCCTGAGTTTCGTACCCCCGCTTTTGGCTGGCGGCGTCCTTACAGTGGTGTTATATCAGCTGAATGTTTTCGGAATGCTTCCCGGATTATGGTTGCTGCTCTATGGAGCGGCCGTGGTGACTGGCGGCGCATTCTCGGTGCGTATCGTTCCAGTCATGGGCCTGTGTTTCATGTTGCTGGGCGCTGCTTCTCTGATGGCTCCGGCTGCGTGGGGAAACGCGTTTCTCATGCTGGGCTTTGGCGGCCTTCACATCGCTTTCGGAGTTATCATCGCAAGGAGGCATGGTGGCTAGACCCGCAATGGCGCGTGCAACCAAGAGCATCAAGGCAGCTCATGAGCAGGAAACCGTCGAGCATGCCCTGCCAAACCTCGATCGCATCATTCACGAGCGAATGCGCCTCGGCATTGTGAGCGCCCTAGCCGTCAACGATTCCCTTACATTCAATGAATTGAAACGGTTGTTGCAGACCACCGACGGAAATCTGAGCGTCCATGCAAGACGATTGGAAGAAGCCGAGTATGTGGAATGCACGAAGAGCTTCGAAGGCCGCATGCCGAAAACTGAATACCGTTTAACTTCCGCCGGCCGCAAAGCTTTTGAGCGATATCTGGATCACATGGAAGCGTTGATTCAGGCTATGCGCGATCATTGATTCTTTGCCAACGAAAGCCTGACCCGCTTCGTCTTATCTCCTAACCAAAGGAGCAAAATGCGCCTATTCGACACAATCCGGCAGGATGGACGGCATGCCATTCGCATCCTGTGGCAGAATCCCGGTTTCGCGGCAGTCGCGATCCTTTCTCTGGCACTCGGGATCGGAGCGAACACCGCGATCTTTACGCTGATCGACACGGTGCTGTTGCGATCGCTTCCAGTGCTCGATCCCGATCGGCTGGTGGTGTTCGCGCTGAATCCGGACAAGCCGTCGGTGGGGTCCAATTATCCGGATTACGAGTACATCCGGGATCACAATAAGTCCTTTTCTGGCGTGATTGCCTATGGCGGAAGCGGGTCGCCCGCCGCGATGGAAGTACCCGCGGAGGGCGGCCACGCCACGGGTCAACTGGTAACAACAAGCCTCGTTTCAGGCAACTATTTCGACGTGCTCGGCGTTACGCCGGCGATTGGACGCGTCCTGAGGCCTTCCGATAATAAGGTCGAAGATGGGCACCCCTGGGTGGTGCTGGACTACGATTTTTGGCAACGTCGCTTCGGAGGAGATCCTCGCGTGCTAGGCCGGCCGATCACACTGAATGGTTCGCCATTCACCATCGTTGGCGTAGCGCGCCCGGGATTCACTGGCACGACAGTCGGCAACCATCCCGATGTCTATCTGCCGATCATGATGCTGAAAGAGATCCGCCGCGGCACCCCTGAATGGAGGAATCGCCATTACTGGTGGTTGACGATAATGGCTCGGCTGAAGCCCGGAGCCAGTATGCAAGCGGCGATCCCGGAAGTCGATTTGATGTGGAAGCAGATCCTGGCGAACGACCCGGAGCGCCGTCCTGTTCCTGCCTTTATTAAGGATTATAAGCAGCGCAACCGAGGTACCCTTCTCCCGGGAAGTGGCGGATATTCGTACTTCCGCAACAGCATCCAGAAGCCGCTCACGGTGTTGATGATAGTCGTAACCCTGGTGCTCCTGATCGCGTGCGGCAACGTAGCGAATCTGCTGCTGGCTCGAGCAGCGGCACGGCAGCGGGAGATTGCGATCCGCCTTTCCGTTGGCGCGAGCCGCGTACGACTTATCTCGCAACTGGTCATCGAGACGCTGGTGGTTTCGGTGCTCGGCGGAGTCGCAGGCTTGGCATTTGCGTGGGGCGGCGTGCGGGTGCTGCTGGCACTCATGCCGCACCAGGAGATTCCTCTGGCCTTGAATTTATCGCCGGATTGGCGGCTGCTTCTGTTCTCATTTGGCGTTTCGCTGGCCGCGGGATTGGTGTGCGGAATCGTGCCGGCGTTGCAGGCCACGCGTCCGGATTTGACATCGGCTCTGAAGAATGAGGTCAGCAGAGTGGGGCGATTCGACTTGCGTCGCGCCCTCGTGGTTGTGCAGGTGGCGCTCTCGCTGTTGCTGCTCATCGGAGCGGGATTATTCGTTCGAAGTCTGCAGAACTTGCGATCGCTCGATCCCGGATTCCTTCGTGAAAGCGTTTTGCTGGTGAATGTGGATCCACAGCAAAGTGGATACAAGGGCCAGCGGCTGCGCATGTTTTATGAGCGGCTGCTGACGCGCATTCGCGAATACCCGCAAGTGCATGCGGCGAGTTTGGCCAATATCACGCCGTTGGGCGGCTCTCGTTGGAACAACACGATCTCCGTTGAAGGGTATCAGCGGAAAACTGACGAGAAGCCTTTCGTCGACTTCAATTCGACGAGTCCGGGCTATTTCGAAACCATGGGTATCCCGATACTGCTGGGGCGCGATTTCCGCGCAGGAGATAATCCCGCAGAAACGCCGGATCCGAAACCACAGCTGGGTCCGATGGGTCCTGCCGATCAAAAACTTGGCCCGCCGGCGCCGGTCGCGATCGTCAACGAAGCCTTCGCGAAACACTTCTTCCCGCATCAGAACCCGATCGGCCGGCATTTCACGCAAGGCGACAAATTCGATTTGGGTAAGGCATTCGAAATCGTGGGCGTGGTGAAAGATTCCAAGTACTTCAGCCTTCGCGAAGCCGTAGAGAGCATGATCTACGTTCCGGTTTGGCGATTCGGGGCGGGCTCGAACACGCTGTGCATACGGTCGACGGTGAAACCGGAGCAACTGATCAGCGCTGTTCGCCGCGAGGTAGCGACCATCGACCCGGCGATCCCGATCTTGCACACGCTCACGATGGAAGAGCAGTTCGACAACAACATTTCGCAGGAGCGCATTGTGACTACGCTCTGCGGGTTTTTCGGAAGCCTCGCCGTACTGCTGGCCGCAATCGGATTGTACGGCGTGATGGCGCATTCCGTAGTGCGGCGGTATCGCGAGATCGGCATACGGATGGCGCTCGGCGCAAAACGCGAGAGCGTACTCTGGCTGGTTCTGCGCGAAACTCTGTTGATGATCGGCATAGGCGCGGCTATCGGATTGCCCGCAGCCTTCGCGGTCACGCGCCTGGTTTCAAGCTTCCTCTACGGACTCACGCCACAGGACCCGCTCAGCATTGGTCTGGCTACTGCCGGCCTGATCGCCGTGACAGCAATTGCAGGCTATATCCCGGCGCGGCGCGCAACCAAGATCGATCCCATGGTGGCCTTGAGATACGATTAACGGCGAAGGAAGTTTCATGACGCCAGTAAAGATTGGGAAGTAACGGGCCGGATGCATTGCGGGTCCAGGTCGCACTAGCTAGGAAGGGATTCTATGCGGGCGCGTTGGATGGCTCGTTTGGGCCGGGTACGCAGGCCGCCGTTATCGCGTTTCAAAATGCAAACGGATTGCCAGCGAATGGCACGGTGGATCCGCAGACGGCGGCTGCACTGGGAATACAGAACAGCTGCGCCGGCAAGCTGTGGGATCGATTGCATTGCCGCCCAGACGGTGCAGCAGATGTTTCCGGGCACGCCAATCGAGAACATCGAGGCAAATCTGCCCTACGTGCTGAACGCGCTGGAGGACCTGGGAATAGCGGATCAACAAATGATTCTCATGGCGCTGGCCACCATTCGAGCTGAGACGGCCTCATTCCTGCCGATCAGCGAAGGTGTATCGCATTTCAATACTTCGCCCGGCGGCCAGCCATTCGATTTGTACGATAACCTCGGCGATCTGGGCAACCAAGGACACCCGGATGGCGCAAACTTTCGCGGGCGCGGCTTTGTCCAGTTGACGGGCCGCAGCAATTTCACAATTCACAGTCAAGCCATAGGACTGGGGGACCAACTGATCACTGATCCGACCTTGGCCCATGATCCAGCGATCGCAGCCAAGCTGCTGGCGAGCTTTTTGAAATCGCACGAGAGCCAAATCAGGGCGGCGCTGGCCGCGAACAATCTCAAGGAAGCACGTCGGCTTGTGAACGGAGGCTCGAATGGTCTTCCAGAGTTCAGCGACGCATATACAAAAGGTCTATCGCTGATTCCGAAGGTCATTACAACGAACATCAACGCGAATGGAGTGACGGCCTGAGAGCCGCTCACCCGGCAACGAGTTCTTTTAACCTAAGAGCGTTGTGAGCGGCATAGCCTGCTTGATCGTTGTCGAAATACAGATAAACAGCCTTTAATTCGCGCTGCCATTCGCGTATGCGCCGCGCCCAAGCCTGTAAAGCGTCATCGCTATAGCTTCCCTGGTACTTGCCGCCCGGCCCGTGCAAACGCACGTAACAAAAGTCGGCGGTGATTTGGATGGGCGACTGGGTTCCCGCCAAATCGAAAATGCAGTACGCCACGTTGTGCCGTGCGAGAAGATCATACGTTTCCGGAACGCTCCACGTCGCGTTGCGGAACTCGAAAGCGTAGCGATGCTCGCTTGGCAAAAAGCTCAGAAAAGTGGCAAGGCGCTCGAAATCCAACTCCCAATTCGGCGGCAACTGAAAAAGAATCGGGCCAAGCTTGTGTTCAAGTGTACCGATCGCATCGAAGAATCTCGCAAGGCCCTGTTCCGGGTCCTTCAGCTTTTTCATGTGGGTCAGAAACCGGCTGCCCTTTGCGGCAAAACAGAAGTGTTTCGGAGTAGAATCGCGCCAGGATTCCAAGCTGTTCTTCTTCGGCAGATGATAAAAGCTATTGTTCAGCTCAACCGTGTCGAATTTTTCGCAGTAGTACGCGAGCATCTTCGATGCGGGCGTCTTCGCAGGATAAAAAGTGCCCACCCAATGCTTGTAGTGCCAGCCCGAGGTCCCGATGTGAACGGAACCAAGAGCCTTCTTCTTGCGCGCTGTGCTCACGTTCCATGGACGCGGTTCATCTGACGCATTTGTCACTCCTTGGAGTGCAAGCCTGCGACAAAAGCATGGATCTCCCGCAGCACTTCCGCCTCATTCGAAAGAAAGATGTAATGATGGGCGCCGGACAGCTCAATCACGCGCGCGTTAGGTTGGGCAGCCAGAAGACTCCACTCGTACTTTTTAATGTAGGCCACGGTTGCGGCATTGAACGCCTCCGCTGCCGCCCGTTCCTGGGCGCCTTTTGGGGTGCGGTTTTTCGGATCGTCGACGGAACCGGGAATCGCGAAAAACGCGACCACCGGCACGCGAATTTTCGAGTAGTCTCGCTTCTTTGAGCCTTCACCAATCGCGTTATGGACGCTCGCGGGAGTGGTGGATTTTCCGACTGATCCGTCGGGATTGGATTCGAAAGCATTGCGCAACTCGCCCTCCGGGAAAGCAACTTCTCCGTTTCGCACTTGCCAGTCCCGATACGCTTGGGGGGAACTCCGGTCCGCGGCGGAAGGCGCGGGATGATTGCGCATCGCAGGCGGCAAATTGTGAAAAAGCTCCATATACTTCGGGTCACTGGCCGGGAAATCCTTCGGATCCGATCCGGCATCCAGATAAACCAGGCCGGCCAAGCGGTCAGAATGTTGGTCGCCTAAGGTTGTCAACTCGCTACCGGCCATCGAGTGACCAATTAAAACCGGGGCAACAATTTTGAGCGAGTCTAGAACCTGAAGGACATCGTCGGCAAGCCGCTGGTCCGTGTAACCCGAATCGGGGTGACTGGATGCGCCGGATCCCCGTCGCGTGATGCCGTACACGTGACAGCAGTCAGTTAATTTTTCCGCGAAGCCATCGAACACATGTGCGGTATTTCCGGAACCCGCCAGCAGCACGAGCGCTCGTCCGGATCCGCCCCAGTCGAGCACCTCCAGCCGAATTCCTTCTTCCACCATTACGAACTGGACCTGGTGTTGGGATGGGTCGCCCCGGGACGCAGAATCCTGTGCGGAAGCAGACGTGCGGCTGAGCTTCAAGCCGTGCCCTGGCGCATCGGAGGAATCTCCTGCTTCGCGCAAATACGCTGTCGTCGCGCCGGCCACTTCAACGCGAAATGTCTTGTTGGGGCCGAGCTCAGGGCTACCGTGCTTTTTGGCATGAGTTACCTCAAACGTCAGAACGTTGCCTTCTATGCGAGGTGAAAGTAATGGTTGCGCAGCCTTATTCTTATCACCGACTACGTGCCATTTTCCGTCTTTGTCCAGCATTTGCAAATAGAATGCGATGGTCCCTCTAACCTTGCCGCCATCGTCAGTAAGCGCGACTTCTACTGCGGGAAGCCCGTTCATTTCGCCGTCCCATACTCCAACGAATTGTGAGGCTTGATCTGCTATCGGTTCCGCAGATGGCCGACCGGACAGCGATACAAATACAAACAGACACACTGCGAGTAAACGATACATAGCCTGTCCTCCTTTTGAGATGCCTAAATTGTTGTTACGCCGGTTTCGCCCCGGCGAGCGAAGCGGTTGCCAGGCTCCCGCCCAGACCCATGGTTTCGACCGCCGACGAGGGCACAATCACCATCGAGCCCCGCTCTTTGATGGCCTCGTATAGCATGTTCATTGCGCGTAAGTGCAGTGCAACGGGATTGTTCTGATACGTTAATGCCGCTTGCGCGAACTTGTCGGAGATCTCGGTCTCGGCCTGTCCCAGAATGTTGCGCGCCTGGCGTTCGCGTTCGGCCTGCGCCTGCCTCGACATCGCGTCTTCGAGCGCCTGCGGAATACGCACGTCGCGGATCTCGACCGACTGCACGGTGATGCCCCAGGGATTCGTCTTTTCATCCAGAATGCGCTGCAACTCGCGTCCCAGCGATTCGCGCTCCGTGATCATTTGCGCCAGCTCATGGCGCCCGATAGATTCTCGCAGACCTGTTTGCGCGCTCATCGTGATCGCCTGCACAAAATCCTCTACCTCCAGAATCGATTTCTCCGCGTTCCATACCAGCCAAAACACGATCGCATCCACGTTGACCGGCACAGTGTCGCGTGTAAGCGTTGATTCAGCCGTCACGCTGGCCACGCGAACTCGCTGATCGACGTAGCGGCTCAGCCTGTCTACGATCGGAATCACATGGAACATCCCCGGCCCACGCAGCCCTATGAAACGCCCGAATCGCAACACCGCGACCTTTTCCCACTGATCCGCTACCTTGATTGAAAACAGCAGGTACACGCCAATCACCAATCCCGCGATGAACGGCGCTTGGTTGCCGAGCGCGGCCGAAAGTCCGAAACCGGCCCCAATTGAAATGGCAAACAGCGCCAACGCGACTCCATTTACTTGGTTCTTATTTCGATCCCGCCACATGACTTCATCTCCTCTTCTTTCCCGCATCGGTTTGCAGGTCTTCCAGTTGCTCGATCAATTCCTCAACGGTGAAACCGCTCGAACCGGCTCGCGCCACGAATTCACCCACTAACTGATTCAGTCTGCGCTGCCGCTCGACGCCATCGCGTTGCACCTTCTGGTCACCGATAAAAGTCCCGGTGCCCTGCTGCGTATCCAGCACGCCTCGGATTTCAAGCTCGCGGTACGCCCGTATGACAGTGTTCGGATTAATGGATAAATCGACGGCCAGTTGTCGAACCGTCGGCAGCTGATCGCCCCCAGCCAGCGCTCCTGCGGCTATAGCTCCCATCACTTGGTCCATGATTTGGCGATAAACAGGAACCCCGCTGCGCAAGTCCAAGTGGAACTCGAAGGGCTTTCGTTTGTTCGATGCGACGCTCACTACATCTATAGTGTACTAGTTGACTAGATCAGTCAAGCTTTTTCTAAAAAATCTATCAGCTACTTGAAGAGCGAGCTTGCTCACATCCAAATCTGTGCGATTGCAGAGAACGATTATGGTTAACTTGTCGCCCGTAAAGCGTTCAATGGCGGTACGAAACCCCATGGTTGTGCCAGTATGCCACATCCGTGCGTGCCCCTCATAAGGATCGAGAAACCATCCAAAGCCGTACGAAACCGGCTTGCCCGGATCTAAATTGTCGCCGCCAGCCGCCGCCGGCCAGCGAGGCTGAGTTCCGTCCGCAAGCTTTACGGGTACCAGCGCCAGCCGCATGTCTTCTTCGCTCAACAACGTGTGCTTCTGCAGCGCCTCATCCCACTTGGCCAGGTCGTCCAGGTTGGAATATACACCGCCGTCGCCCAAGGTCGCCGAGGTCGAACTCTGGTCCGCCTCGACAAACTTGCCTTGCTCGCGTGTGTACCCATATGCACGGTTGGGCACGACATTCTTGCCGTTCACGTAAACCAGCGTGCCATTCATATGGAGCGGCTCGAAGATTCGATCGTGCAAGAACCGGCCGAACGGCTCACCGGAAACTCTTGCGACAATCAGCCCCAGCACTACGTATCCCGAGTTGCTGTACGCCCAACTCGTCCCCGGCGCGAACTTTCCGCTCGATTGTTGTTTCAACAGGGATAACACTTCTTCGTCCTGAATCTGGTGGGTGGCGCTCCAGATCGGTCCCTTTGCCTTCTCAACTTCTTCCATCAGATCTTCGTAATCCGGCAGTCCTGAAGTATGCGTCAGCAAATGACGAACAGTGATACTCCGTCCATAGTCTGGAAAATTCGGGAATATATCGGTCAGAGTCTCGTCATATCGCAGCTTTCCGTCATGCACCAGCAGCATGGTCGCCATCGCCGTGAACTGCTTGGTGAACGACGCCAGTCGAAAATCCGTTTTTGCATCGATCCTCGCAAACGTCCGCAGGTCGCGCACACCGTAGCCGCGATGAAAAATCGTGCGGCCATTCTTCCGCACCAGGACTGCAATTCCCGGCGATCTTCCATCGGTGAGCGGCGCAAAAATCGAATCGATATTGGTGGCGCGGCCTGCTGCGCAGCCGCGGGAAGGTCCAACGCACTACAGATCAGAAGCAGCGCTAACGTTTTCAGCATTTAAGCTCAAACGTACATATTGTCCGATAACAAGCCCTCGCGGATGCGAAAAGACTGGTGGGGCACAGCATCGCCTCCTGCGGTCTGCCTGCAACAGCGCGATAGCTACTCGTATCTCAACGCCACCACAGGATCGACGCGCGACGCGCGGCGGGCGGGCAGATAGCTTGCCAGCAGAGAAACCGCTAAAAACACCGCCACTCCTGCGAAGTACGAAATGGGATCAAGCGCGCGAACACCGAACAGCAGTTTCGATAGAAACGCGCTCGTTATTGCCGAGACCGCGAGTCCCACAATGATGCCCCACCCTGCCAGGCGGGCACCTTCCCCGAGCACGAGGCGTGAAATCTCGATCGGCCTTGCGCCAATGGCTAGCCTGAGTCCCATTTCCTGCGTTCGCTGCGTGACCGCATACGAGAGGACGCCGTAGATGCCGATCAGCGACAGTATCAATGCGAGCAGCGCAAGATCGCCCGCGAGCGAGAGCGAAGCGCGGCGCATCCCTAGCGATGCGGAAACCACCTGATGCAGAGTGCTGAAGCCGAGAATTGGCAGCCCACGATCGACAGACCAGATTGTGCTTTGCGCTGCGGCTGCGAGGCGTATTGGATCTTGTTTGCCGGATGTTCGGATCACAAAGACGCCGCTCGTCGTAGCCCCGCTCTCGATTTGAAAAACCGAATTGTAGATCTCCGGCCCCAATGGCTTGTCGAGCGCTTCGACATGAACATCGCCGGCCACCCCAATCACTGTCAAATGCCGGCCACCCCATTTAAGCCCTTTCCCGACAGGGTCGTTGTTTCCCCAGTACTGGCGCGCCATGCTTTCATTCACAATCGCCAACAGGGGCGATTGCGGCGTTTCAAGACCGGAGAACGTCCGTCCCCTAAGAATTGGAATGCGCATAACCGCGAAATAGTCTCCACTCACAAGCGCATTGTCAGCCCAATGGAACTCGTCCGGAGGACGTCCATCGATCACGAAACCGATCTGGCGCTCGTCGGCAAGCGGCACGTGAGTGGTCACCCCGACGGCATCGACGCCAGGCAGAGACGAAAGCCGCGCCTTGATTGTGCGTTCGGCTTGATGACGCCTGTCGGCAGAAGCGTAGCGTTGGCGGTTGAATGTTGTCCGTAGGATCAGGGCATGTTCTGGATCGAATCCGAGCGGGATCTGAAGCACGCGTACGAAGCTTCTGAAGAGCAGCCCGGATCCGATTAGCAGAACAACTGCGCAGGAGATCTCCGCAAGTATCAATGTCCGCGCAACCCGGCGTTGGCCCCGGCTAGGCCCGGACTGTCTTGCGGACTGTTTCAGGTTATGGTTCACGTCCGGGTTTCGCGCTGCCCAAGCCGGCGCAATGCCGCAAATAAGGCACGTCAGACTGCAAAGCCCAAACGTGAACAGGAGCACTCGCAGATCCACTCTCACCGCCGCCAGATTCAGCTCACTTGTCCACAGCGCCTCGATAAAACGAATCAAACCATAGGCGAAGGCGCAACCAACCGCGCCTCCGGCAATCGCCAGAATTGCAGTCTCCGTGAACACTTGGCGCATCAGCCTGGCTGCGCTTGCTCCTAAGGCACGCCGAATTGAAATCTCGCGTTGCCGCGCTCCGGCTCGCGCCAGAAGCAGATTCGCGACGTTCGCGCAAGCAATTAGCAACACGAAGCCCACCGCGCCGGATAACATCGAGAGCACGGTTGGAATCCTTTCGCTGAAGTCCGCAGCCCAACGCTCTGCCTCCGCGTCGAGCACCATGTTCCCGGAATAGATATTCGGGTGCTCGCTCTGGAACTGCTGTGCGACCCGTCGAACGTCGTCGCCGGCCTGCAAGAGCGATACGCCGTCTCGCAAACGGCCCACAATTCTGGTATCGAAGCTGCTGGCCCAATCCTTCAGTTGGTCACTGTTAAAGGAGAGAGGAACCCATAAATCCGGAGGAGCGCCGGGAGTGGCTTCCGTCGAAGGAAACGTGAACCCTCGCGGCATGACTCCGAGGATTTCGTAGGGCCGCTCATTCAGCCGAATGACTGTTCCGAGCACATGCGGATCTCCCGTGTACCGGCGCATCCAGTATTGATAACTGAGAACAACCACCTTTGCCGCATCGGGAAGTTCTTCTTGTCGAGTGAAAGCGCGCCCGATCAGCGGCGCTATGCCCACCGTCGAAAACAAACTGGCTGTCGCCTCACAGGCAGGAATTTCTTCCGGATGATCCGGGTTTGTCACGTCGAAATTTGTTCCCCGATAACCCGCAACGCTCGAAAATACCCGAGTCCGCTCGCGATATGCGACAAACTCCGGCGGGGCCGTTCCCAGGCGGCGTTCGCTCATTTTCGGCTCGTTTTGCCATACGCGAACCAGGCGCTCCGGCTGAGGGTACGGTAACGGCCGAAGCAGCACCGCGTCCATAATGCTGAAAATCGCGGTATTCGCGCCAATGCCTAGAGCGAGCGTCGCGATCGCCACTGCGGCAAAGCCGGGACTCTTCCGAATGCTGCGAAACGAGTAAGCGAAGTCTTTGGCGAGAACTTCCCACGCTGTCCAGCTCCATACTTCGCGAATGTTTTCCTTCACTATAGTTGTGTTGCCCAATACGCGGCGGGCGGCATAACGCGCCTCGTCCTCAGGTACGCCCGCTTCTTTTTGCTCCTCAGCTTCCAGCTCCAAATGCGAGCGCAATTCGCGCTCCGCATCTTCGTCCCGCTGCTTGTGCCGCCGCCAACGCATGTCAGCTCTCTTTGGCTGGCCACATCACACGAGCAATCGCTCCTGCCATCTGCTTCCATTTCGATTCCTCGGCGGTTAACTGTTTTCGTCCTGCCGGAGTTAGCCGGTAGTACTTAAATTCGCGCTTCAGGTCCTTGCCCGCCGGTTCCCATTTCGCGGCCACCCAGCCTCGTCGCTCCAAACGATGCAGCGCTGGGTAAAGCGATCCGTGCTCCAGTTGCAGCAGATCGTCAGTTGTGCGTTGAATGTGCTTTGCAATCTGATGACCATGAGCGGGACCGAATACGAGCGTGCGCAGGATCAGCATGTCCAGCGTCCCCTGCAACAGCTGAATCCGGTCAAGCAATTTCTTCGGCATATCTCAGAAGATATTCTACCCTAACTAGATCATTCCAGGGTAGAATATCTACCAGCATTAATAGAGATTGAAATGCGTTGGCGTTGGCGCAAGAATCGCGAGCAGGATCTGGAGCGTGAGCTGCGCTCGGATCTGGAGCTCGAGACCGCCGAGCAACAGGAGAACGGCCTGTCAGCGGAGGACGCTCATTACGCCGCCCACCGGGCCTTCGGCAACACAACCTTAGTGAAAGAGGAGGTGCGCGAAATGTGGCAGATGGACAGCATTCGAACGGCTCGGACAGGATCTTCGCTATGGCATTCGGACACTGCTCAAAAATCCCGGATTTACGTTGGCCGCAGTTCTGACGCTGGCCTTGGGAATTGGCGCCAACTCAGCGATGTTCAGCGTCATCTATGGCGTTTTGCTCCGTCCGCTGCCATATCCTGATGCGGGCCGCCTCGCGCTCGTACACGTGCGCTTTTCTCCGCAAAACGCGGAGTACGGCACCATGTCAATCGCCGATTATCTGGATTGGAAGGCCCACAATCATGCTTTTGAAGATCCGGCTATTTTCTCGAACGGAAGCTGGCGATTCGATCTGACCGGCGCGGGCGAGCCTCTTGAACTCAAGGGCTGCGCAGTCACGGAAAACTTTTTCTCTGTTCTCCGGGCCAGTCCTATGTTGGGGCGCGTCTTCCGTTCCGGCGACAGCGCTCCGGCAGCGCCAGCGGCCGTGGTACTGAGTGAGCCCCTCTGGCGCAATCGTTTTGGGGCGGACCCCGCCGTTATCGGCCACGCGGTGAATCTCAACGGCACTCAGGCCACTATTATCGGCGTAATGCCCGCGACCTTTCGGTTTCCGGCTGGCCAAGAGCTGTGGACCAACATTCGCCTCCGGCCTCCCACCCGGCGCGGACCATTCCCCTTCATCGGGCTCGCGCGGTTGAAACGAGGAATTACTCTCGAACAGGCGCAAGCCGAGACCAATGCCATCGGGCGACAGATCGAGCTCGCGAATCCCGGCAATTATCACGCGATGACCATGCCGGTCCTGCCACTTCGAGACGCTGTGACCGGAAAGGCTCGGCCGGCGCTGCTGGTGATGTTCGGCGCGGTGCTTTTGGTGTTGCTCATCGCAATAGCAAATGTCGCAAACCTGATGCTCGTTCGCTCCGGCCGGCGTGAGCGGGAAATGGCGGTGCGGATCAGCCTGGGCGCCGTGCGCGGACGGCTGGTCCGGCAATTGCTTACCGAAAGCGTGCTCCTCGGATGTGGCGGCGGACTGGCCGGACTGGCGCTGGCGTGGTTTGGAATTGCGGCATTGCGTGCATGGAATCCAGGCAATCTGCCGCGCATTGAGGACGTGCATCTCGATTTTCGAGTTGTCGCGTTTACCTTTTTCCTCTCGATCCTGACCGGGATTGTTTTTGGCCTCGCTCCAGCCTTCCGAAGTTCACACTCAGACTTGAACAACACGCTAAAACAAGGCGGCAGAACTGGGACTGCCGATCTTGCCAAGCGACGCGCCCATGGCGTGCTGGTGATCGCCGAAGTGGCGCTATCGTTCACGCTGTTGATTGGAGGCGGTCTGCTGCTCCGCAGTTTCGTACAGCTCGAAAATGCCGATGCGGGATTTCAGGCGGCTCCACAACAAGTGTTGACGATAGGCATTGCCCCCAGCCGTTCGAATGGCGGGAATTCCCGTGGCATCATCACGTCGCAGCACACACGTTACGCACGCATGCTGGACCGGGTACGCAGGTTGCCGGGCGTGGTTTCCGCCGCTCTTTCGGACTCGCTGCCGCCAGACCGCCGCGCCGACTACGACACCTTCCAGATCGAAGGCGAACCGTGGACCGAATCTGCTTTCCCGGCTGTGACTGAGGTCATCGTCAGCCCCGATTATTTTCAGACCCTCCGCATCCGATTGCTTAAGGGGCGCTACTTTACCGATGCCGACACTGCAGATGGGCCCGGCGCCATCATCATTAGCGAGAGCCTGGCGCGCCGCTATTTCCAAGGCAGTGATCCGATCGGCCGCCACATTGCCCCCAGCGGACCGGATAACCACAATCGCTTTCAGCCCATCATCGGCGTGGTGAGCGATGTGAAATACACCGGGCTGGACAGCGCCTCCGAGCCGGCGTTTTATCGTCTGTATACCGAATTCTCCGACGGCGACAGCATGAAACTAAACTTGGTTGTGCGGTCATCAATCGCCGCGGCGCTTCCGCACCAGATTCAACGAGAGATTCGCGCTATCGATCCTAACGCGACACTCAGTGACATAGGGACGCTGGACGCTGTGCGATCGCAATCGGTGGCCCAGCCTCGCTTCCGTACTGTGCTGATTGCCGGCTTTGCTGCCGTGGCGCTACTGCTTTCTGCGATCGGCATCTACGGAGTCATCGCTTACTCGGTGGCGCAGCGGACGAACGAGATCGGCATCCGAATGGCACTCGGCGCGCAGCGCGGAACCGTGCTTAGACAAATCATCGGTCAAGGAGCTGTTCTGGCTGTGGCTGGAGTTGCCATCGGCTATGCAGGCGCTCTTTTGCTGACGCGCGTACTTTCAGGGTTGTTATTTGCAACCAGCTCCACTGATCCGGTAACGTTCGTTTCGGTGACGATGATTCTCGTTGCGGTTGCGCTTGTAGCGAGCCTTCTTCCTGCTGTGCGCGCGACTAGAATCGATCCTGTAATAGCTCTGCGATACGAGTAGACGACCAGATCCCTGCGCCCTTTTCCCAAATCTTCACGAAGGTATGAATAGACGAGAATGTAATGACCGAGTAATTTCTCAAAAGGGAGAAGTCATGGACGACCTGAATATTCAAGCCAGACTCGCTGTCGTTGAGATGCGTACTAAAACCCTGCGACGGCGGCTGAAATTTGCCGCCTATGGATGGCTGTTGACACTAGCAGTGTTTCTGCTGCCTGCGTGGACGCCACGCCCTCAGGCAGCACAAAACGGAGGGGCGAAAACAGACATTCTCCGAGTTCGCCAACTCATCGTCGTCGACGATAAGGGGACAGACCGAATTGTGATCGGCCCTATTCCAGATCCTCAGGTGGCCGGCAAGCGCATGCCGCGCCGCAGCGCGGCCACAGGAATTCAAGTGAACGATGTCAGTGGCAACGAGCGCGTTGGACTCGCAATCTTGGATGACGGCTCAACAGTGGTCGGCATGGACGATGAGGCCGGCAGGGAACGTGCTCACCTGTACTTCATACCAAAGAAGGGCGCTGGCTTGCTGCTGCACGGCGAAAACGAGAAGGAGAATATATCGCTGTTGATTCCTCCGGGGCAACAATCGGCTATCCCGAAACTGGAGATCACTGACCAGGCCGGAAACCCTGTCGCTGTTATCCCAGCCCAGAAATAACGTCCAAATCCCAAAGGATCGATCACATTCGCGACTAGAATCGATCCGGTAATAGCTCTGCGATACGAATAGACGACCAGATCTCCCGCCTCTCAGCCACCGCTGATGGCTGGGACGATCGAGATCTCAGATCCAGCGGAGACGGGACTCGCAAGTCCGCCCGTATATCGAATATTCTTGTCTCCGATGAAAATATTCACATGCTCCCGAATTTGTCCTTGCTCCGTTGCAATGCGATCTCGAACGCCAGGGTAGAGCAGCCACAAGGCAGACAAGGCGTCTGCCAAGGTAGCGGGCGACTGTTCGATCTGGATCGCACTGTGCCCATCAGTAAATTCGCGCAGAGCGCCCGGAATGTAAAAGGTCACCGCCACGATTAGCTTCTTGTTCGACGCGATTTGCTTGTCGTAATAGATTTCGTTTGAGATCCGGTCGCCAATGACGATGCTCCCGGTGATGCGCGGCCCTAAACCGATGGAGGCGTTCTCAACCACTGCATTCCGTACACAGACCACAGGCGGTAGCCCCTCGACTATCTTTTCCCAGGTCTTCCCCTCGTCACGCGAGCCAAAGAGTTGCCCACTTCGCGTGCCGAAATAAATTCCGACCGGATCGAATGAATCCGCTGTCATTGCATCACGCAAGACCGTCTCGTAAGCTCGCTTCTGTGGCAAGCCGCGCGCGAGCGGTTCCCATGAGGCGCCGGCATTACGGGTTCGATAAACGCGCAATCGGCCATCGCACGCGCAGCGAAACTGATCGGACTCGACCGGAATAATATACACGCAGTCCGGGTCTTTGGGGTGCATGACCACGGGAAAACCAAAATCCGACGGCACTCCATTGGCAATGTCGGTCCAGTTTTCGGCATAGTCGTCGGAGCGATACAAGCCCCAATGATTTTGCAGGAAGAGGCGTTCGGGACGCGTAGGGTGCATGGCAATCTTGTGTACGCATTGCCCGAATTCGGGGTATTTGCCGGGCATGAACATAGCGCGGATGCCCCGGTTTTGCGGCGTCCACGTTTGTCCGCCGTCCTGAGTACGATAGACGCCACCGGCTGAGATTGCGACGTACATGCGCTGGTTGTCGCCGGGGTCCAGCAGAATCGTGTGCAGGGCCAGACCCCCGTTGCCCGGAACCCAGCGGGGCCGGTGCGGATGATCGAACAGGCCGCGCACCAACGACCATGTGTCCCCTGCGTCGCGGCTTTCGAAAAGCGCGGCTGGTTCTACTCCGCAATAGAGTACGTTCGGTTCGTTCGGCCGGCCGAGCGATACTTGCCAGATATTCTTCAGGGAAACGCCAGTGTCGGCGGGAAATCGAATCGGCGCCTCCCGCGGATTGGTCCAGCTCTTCCCGAAGTCGTCGCTCGACCGCAGCATCGTGCCCCAGTAACTCTGGGTTGACGCCCAGATGCGATGTTGGCTTTCGCGGGCGTCATAGGCCATCGCGTAAACGGCATGCCCGTGGAAATAAGGGCCGCCAACATCCCAATGGGCACGCTGAAGATTCGAGCGCAGAAGGAATGCTCCTTTCGTGGTGCCCACCAATAAAAGAAAATCCCCTTTCCTGACATGAATGTGCCGCACATTATGCAAGACCGTAGTGGGCGGTCCTGTTCGCTCGGCATTCGGATCAGTGGAAACGACCGCAGCGGACTGAACGGCTTCCAAGGCTGCCTGCACTTCACTCGCGCGTTGATAGCGCTGTATCGGCTCCTTAGCCAGGCAGCGTTGGATAACGGCCCAAAGGCCGGGCGGCACTGGAGGCCCAAGCGGCTTAGGCATTTCGCGCATGATGGCCGAGCTGATTTCAAAGGCGGTGCGTCCGTCAAATGGCAGACGCCCGGAAGCCGCTTCATAGAGCACAACTCCGAGCGCCCACAAATCGTTGCGGTAGTCGGCCGGCTCGCCGCGCAAGACCTCGGGCGCCATGTACGGCACAGTGCCGCTTATGCTGGATGCGTCCTGCGTGGTTTCAAAGGACTGAGTAGAGCCCTCGAACGTTCCGCGTCTTAATCGTTTGGCTAAACCGAAATCGAGGACTTTGACCAGACCGTCAGAAGTAATGACAATGTTGGCAGTCTTCAGATCCCGATGAACGATATCTCTGTCGTGAGCGCGGGCGAGTGCGCTGGCTATCTGAACGCCATACCGGAGCACCGACGCCGCGGGCAATCCTCCATCGGCGCTCATCGCGCGCAGAGACTTGCCCTCGACCAGCTCCATCACTATGTAGAGCTCGCCCTCAGTCTCGCCAACTTCGTAGATGGTGCAGATGTTCGGATGAGCGAGAGCGGAAGAAGCGCGCGCTTCATGCAGCAGATTCTGGCTTGCCGATGGATCAAGCCCAGCTCCTTTATTAACGACTTTCAAGGCGACATCGCGGTGCAATACCTCGTCATGAGCGCGATAGACAACTCCCATTCCCCCTTCGCCAATCTTGGCCACGACGCGGCAATGGCCGAGCACTTGACCGATCACAGAGTGTTCCTCTTCATCCCCTCCCAGGCTAACGCGGCGAACATAAGTCGACGCATGGCGCGGAGATCCGCGAAGATGTGATATAGACGAAACTGCAGTGACAGTCGAAACGGGACATTGGCTACTTGAGAGTTTGTGGCAGGACCTGCGGTACAGCCTGCGGGTGCTGGCCCGGAGCAAGGGATTTGCAACCCTTGCTTTGCTGACTTTGGCATTAGGAATTGGTGCGAACTCGGCCGTTTTCAGCATCGTGAACGCAGTACTTTTGCACCCCTTGCCTTATCCCGATGCCGACCGCATAGCCGTGCTTTGGCAGCGACGGCCCGAGATACCAAAGAATAATGTGACCGGACCGGATTTTCAGGACTGGCGTAAGCAGACGCGCAGTTACGAAGGCCTCGCCGCCGTTAAGCCCGACAGCTTCAACTTGACCGGTTCGCAGACGCCGCGATCTTATGACGGCTTGATGGCATCGGCAAACTTCTTTTCGGTCCTCGGAGTGCATCCGGTCATAGGGCGCACCTTCTTGCCGGAGGAAGAGCATGCCGGCCACGACCATGTCGTGATCGTCAGCGATGGCATGTGGAGGAACGCACTCGGTGCTTCCTTAGATGCCCTCGGCAAGAAGATCGTCTTGAACGCTGAGCCATACACGATCATCGGCGTCATGCCGCCCAAGTTTCACTTTCTTATTGACAAAGCAGACGTTTGGATTCCGCTCACACTCGAGGACAACGACGACCGCCATGCTCACACAATCTTCGTTGTGGGGCGGCTGAAGAGAGGCATCACAATCCAACAGGCCAGATCGGAACTCGTCGGAATTGCGGCACAACTAGCGAGGGCCTATCCGACCACGAACGCCACTTGGACAGCAACAGTCATTTCACTCCGCGAACAAATAACCGGCGGAGTGCGCACCGCGCTTCTCGTATTGCTTGGAGCAGTGGGACTGCTGTTGTTGATCGGCTGCGCTAACACCGCCAATCTCCTCTTGTTGCGAGCAGCAGGACGGCGTCGCGAGATCGGAATTCGTGTAGCGCTTGGGGCATCGGCCATGCGAGTCACTCGCCAACTGCTCGCCGAAAGTGTTCTTCTTGCTGTTTTGGGCGGTGTTCTTGGTTTGCTTGTGGCTTGGACTGCCATTCATGGGGTAGTCTCGCTGAATCCAGGTAATCTTCCGCGCATCGAAGAAGTTCATCTGGATGCAACGGTGCTCTGGTTTACGCTTGTGATTTCGTGCTTCGCTGGAATTTGTTTTGGCGTGATCCCCGCGCGGCAATCCGTGCGTGAGGACATCAATGACTCGCTGAGTGAGGGTTCCAAAGGAGCAGCCGGCGGAGTGCGAGGTCGCCGTACCAGGAACGCTTTGGTGGCTGCTGAAGTAGCCCTTTCTATGGTTCTGCTGATGGGCGCGAGCCTGTTAATGCGAACCCTGTTTGCGTTGACGGGAGGCGATCTGGGTTTCGAACCGGATCATCTCTTGACCATGAACGTTCGCATCGCCGAGCAGGAATATACCAGCGAAGCGCAAGAAGCTTCCGATTTCGCTCGCGTGATAGAACGTCTCCAAGGTTTGCCGGGTGTCCTATCAGCGGCGGCCGCGACAAACGCGCCGTCATTGGGTTGGAACCAAGGGCGACGATTCGAAATCGAAGGACGGCCGTGGCCGCCCGGAGAACTCCACGGCGCGGGATACATCAGCATAAGCCCAACTTACTTCCGAACGGTGGGAGTCCACCTGCTGCGTGGCCGTGTGTTTACTCCGGCCGATCGTCACGGCTCGCCAGAGGTGATCATCATCAGTGAGTCGTTTGCCAAGCGATATTTCCCCAACCAGGATCCTTTCGACCAGCGCATTATCTGCTACTCCCGGGCGTTTGGAGCAAACCGCTTTCGGCCGGCAATCCCACGGCAGATCGTCGGCATCGTTTCCGACGTTAGGCACCTCGGCGGTTCAGATGCCGATGCGAGTGTTGAGATGTACACGCCGCAATTACAGAACACGCTCCCGTTTACGTACTTTCTGGTGCGAACATCTCCGCCCGCTGGCGAATTGTCGACCGCAGCCCGGCACGCGATAAATGAAATCCTGCCCAGCGCGCCGGTTGCGGAGATAACGCCCATGGAGACTCTGCTCGAAACTGCGATTGCACGGCCGCGGTTCAATGCCTTCTTGCTCGGAGCGTTCGCCACCATCGCCTTGCTGCTTGCCGCTATCGGCATATATGGCGTGTCGGCCTATAGCGTCCAGCAACGCACGCGCGAAGTAGGAATTCGTATGGCAATTGGCTCGTCGCGGGCTGAAGTGCTTCAACTGTTTCTCGATTCAGGGGATGAGACCGGCACTCCTAGGAGTTTTCGCCGGTTCGATCATAGCTCTTGCCGTAACGCGAGTGATGGCTAGCCTGCTGCATGGCGTAACCGCCCGCGATCCTCTGAGTTTCATTCTCATCGTGGCGGTGTTAGTCGCATCTGCTGCTCTGGCCGCCTTTGTGCCTGCGCTTCGAGCCACGCAAGTGGACCCTGCCTCAGCATTGCGGAACGAATAACGTAAAACGGCATCCGGTTTACCCGCTGACGCATCGCATCGCCTGCTCACGTAGCGTATTCAGGCTGGTAGTGATGCGGTCCGTTTCGATAAGCACGAACTCATCCGCCGGCGAGAGCTTCTCCCGCGCTTCCACCAATCGGCGGTGATCTTCGCGCAGCTTCGGTAACGTCTTCGTCGCCGCCGGAGACCCTCGCAGAGCGGCCGCGACATAATACAGCGTGAATTCCACGTCGTTTGCGAAAGTTTCGAAAACTTGCGGCGGTGTATGTGGCTGCCCTTGAATTAATCCTGCCTCCAGCCCCATGATTGCGTGAACCAGCGCGTGCGAGCTGGCCAGCATCGAGTTCAGGCAGGCCAGCTTCTCCGCCGTGATTTTAGGCTCCGCGCTCACCCGGTCAACAGATGCTTCGGCGTTCGAACGCGCGCGCCTCCACGCCCGGCGGCTTTCATCCAAGTCAGCCGCAAGTAAGGCGTCATCGCGCCCGAATCTCTGGACCACCGCATGGAAATACGCCCGGCACGCATCCGCCATTTCCGCCATGACTTCCGAGACTTGTCTTCGCTCCCACGTAGGCCAAAGCGCGTAAGCAATCAACGCAAGAACCCCGCCCGCAAATGTGTTCAACCCTCGCAGTAGAACAACCTGCGCAGGCGGAATACCGGTAGCAGCAACCAGGAACACGATCAGTCCACTGACCGCTACACTGAACACTCCGTAATTCGCAGGACCAATGCTCCGCATCATGAAGGTGAACGTGCCCACAAGGAACACCTGCGCTAGCGGCGATTGTGGCAGAACGTGATACAAGATAGTCGCGACGACGAGACCCGCAAACGTTCCTGCCAGGCGCAACACGCCGCGGCTGAAGGTCGTCGCGAAATCAGGCTTCAGAACGACCGCGATTGTCATTGGTATCCAATAAGATCTTTGCCAGCTTATGCCGCGCCCGATGGCATCCCCCACCGCCACGCAGATCGCAAGCCGGATCGCATGCCGGCAAAATGCGGACCGCATATCGAGGTTCGCCCGAATCGTCGCAAACCAGTTGCGAGTTTGCAGCCGCCAACTCTGCGCCGCCTCGCGCTTCGCGAACTCTTCAAGACCTGAAGGGATGGCGTGGTTTGCAAGCTCCACGATGGCGCGAAGTTGACCCTCCAAAACGTCCATCGCCGCGACCAGTTCTTTCGCCAACGGGGACGTAAAAGTTGCGTTGTGCGCTGTCTCCACGAGCTGGTGCAAGCGATTCATGAGATCGGATTCTTCTTTCAAACGCTCACCCGATTTCAACGACTCACCCACCGTCGCAACCAGCTTTGAGGAGAGTTCCAGCAAGCCATCAATGTATTGAATAGCCTCCGCTTGCGCCCTGCTCTGCTTGCGCTCCTCGTGTTTCAGTTCCGCTCGCAGCCGGTTGAGAAGAAAAATCGACATGCGGATGCGGTCCGTCTGATCGAAGAGCAACCGGTAACGTTCGCCTTCAGTGCTATGGTCTTGTCCAAGAGCCGCTAACGTCTCTTGAACCTGGGCGCTCGGCGGCGTAAGCGGGGTCGAGAACGGCGTCGCGGAATGAGGATCGATTTCCTTCGCGAGATCGACATACACCCCAGCAACTGCCCGCCGTTCGGGTTCGTAACGGTGGACGGGCCATAGCAACAGTGCAAACGCGGTCTGAAGCAATCCGCCGGCCAGCACCAGAAGTGCGGCCTCTACAGCGCCCCGCGGCGACATCGCTCCTCGGGCCGCAAACACAACCAATACGACCAACGTATTCAAACCAAGATCGCCCGCTCTGGTGCTGATCGAGACACACATTCCCGCCACAAACGCCCACACTGCAGCCATCAATGTCGCGGCCCCATGGTATTTGCCTGTTACCGATCCGGTAAAGACCGCGACCGCTCCCAGCAAGCTCCAGGCCAGCATCCGCCGAGCTCGTTGTGCGTACGGATCCGGACCATCGGAATAGGAAACGTTTAACGCGCCGGTCGCGATCGCAACTCCAGCAAGCGCGTTGCCCATCGCCATCCCGGTCCCCAGCGGCAGCGCGACCGCGAGAGAGTTGCGGAAAGCAATCCAGGTGCTGTTGATCTTGCTTTTATCTAGGCGGGTGACGGTGCGCCAGAACGCTGTCCTGGCGCTCGGCTCTATCGCGATGCTGTTTCCTGCTTCGTCGGTTTCGGCATCGGCATACGCGGCATCATGTCCGGCCGTATGGCGGTGTTGTAGACGAACCAAGCTTCAATCGCCGCAGCCTGCATCACGTCTCCAGGCTGCACGCGGTCATAAAAATCCATGTTGGAATGATGCGTGCGCGTGCCGTACTCCATCGGATCTTGCATAAACCCAAATCCGGGCAGTCCGATCCAGGTAAACGAGGTGTGATCGGTACCGCCGGGTTGACGCGTCGGAGCAGCGGTAGTACCCACTACAGCAGTCGCGCCGAGATCGTGAAAAGGTTCCAGCCAGGTCTCGAAAATCGGCTTCACCATGTCATTGCCGCCCACGCTGATGCCGCGGAATCGCCCAGTGCCCGAATCGTCGTTGTAATAGGCGGACAGCGCCTTGTACTCTGGACCGAGCTGCATTGTGTCGCGTCGCGCGAAATGCTCTTGAACATAAGCCATGGAGCCGAGCAAGCCCTGTTCTTCGCCTCCCCAGAGCGCGATGCGAACCGTGCGCGCCATGGGCAAATTGAGAGCTTTTAAAATTCGCACCGCCTCGATCGCGACCGCGCTGCCGGTGCCGTTGTCTGTCGCGCCCGTTGCACCGTGCCACGAATCCAGGTGAGCACCCAGCATCACCAATTCATTCTTCTTGGTCGTGCCCGGGATTTCGCCAACGACATTGAACGAATCCGTCGTGTCGTTCAGGAATTGCGCCTGGATATCGAATTCCAGCTTCACCGGCACGTTATGTTCCACCAGGCGTGCAATCCGGTTGTAGTGCTCGGGAGTCAGGGCCACCATCGGCGGAGGGATCGGATCTTTAGGATCGCGCGAGCCTCCACTCGTAGCAAAGACCGTGCCGCCATCGCCGTTCGGTCCATATTGAAGCACCACCAGGACGCCTTCGTCTTTAAAGAATTGAGTGGTCACCTTTCTGAGCCGCGCGGCTGCCTCGCGCTCGGCAGGCGTTGGAACCGTCGCTGCAATTCCGGGACGACCACCACCGCCGCCAGGTCCGAAGCGAGATGGATCCATCACCGTCTGGCGCGCCAGCAACTCCTCGGCAGTCAGCCGGTGAGCCAGCGGCTCGGTGATCATCTCCACTTGCTTCGGCGGCATGGTCAATACCACTTTGCCCTTCAGCTTGCCCCTGTATTTTTCGAAATCGGCCTCTGAGCGGATAATCGCCATCACCGGCTCGCCGGTTACAATGCCATTCGTGCCCGGTGTCCAGGCAAGTGGAAGCCCGATCAGCGGCTGGTATTGCGGCTCAATCAGGTGAGCCGAAAAATGCGTGAGCTTCCAGCTTTGTCCGAAGGGTCCCCACTTTTCGAGCTTCACGTTCTGCAATCCGTATCCCTCGAGGCGCTTTACCACCCACTCGCCCGCGGCGCGATGACCCGGCGAATTAGTCAGACGTGGGCCGTAAACATCCGTGAGATAGAACAGGTGATCCATCACCTGCGAATTCTGGAACGCCTCCGCCTTAATACGATTAACGACTGCGAGATCGATCTTCTCCTGCGCGCCGATCGCGACAACCGACGCGAGCATTACCGCTATCAATCGAGTCATTGGGGTTCTCCTTGCCCGCCCATCCGCTAACTCTCTCCAAGACCTGCCTTCGCCAACAGCCGCCGCAGCGCCCCTTCGCCCCCTGCGCCATGCTGCGTTCCAGCAATGATGCCTTCCCGGTCGATCAGCACATATAAAGGATAAGTTCTTGCTTCGCAGATGGCCGCCAGAGTCGTATCTTCCGCCAAAACGATCTTGCACGAGCGCGGCGAGGCATCCAGATACTTCTTCACCTTGCGCTTCGGCTCGCCCATATCCACCGCAAGCACCACCAGTCCGTCCTTTTCGAAATCCTTCCCAATGCTCTCGAGGGCCGGCTCATCCCGCTTGCAATACTGGCACCAGGTCGCCCAGAACTCGATCAGCACCACCTTGCCCTTCAGCGACTCGTTCGTGTACCGTTCGCCATCCATGGTCTTCGCCACGAAATGAGGCGCCGGCTCACCCCGGACGACGGCGCTGAGCCGCAACGCTCCCGCGCAAAAAGCCAAATAGCGGACGGCTGCGCGGCGCGAGATCTGAATCGGTTCCATTGGGCTAAATCTTAGTCGAGATCGCCAGCAAAAGCAACCTTCTGGTACTATCTAAGGCTGAAGGGCATCTAATCTACAGCCCGCGATTTAGCTGGCAGATTCCAGAGGTACAGAAATGAAAATCTTTCTCGACACAGCCAATCTCGAAGAAGTGAAAAAAGGTGCCGCTTGGGGCATCGTCGACGGCGTGACGACTAATCCCACGCTCATCGCCAAAGAAGGCGTTCCCATCGAAGAGCAGGTGCGCAAAATCTGCGACATTATCGACGGCGACATCAGCGCTGAAGTTGTTTCGACAACTTCCAAAGAAATCATCCCGGAAGGACGCCGCCTTTCCAAGATTCACAAGAATATCGTGGTCAAGGTGCCGCTGATTCCTGAGGGGATCGTCGCAGTCTCGGCGTTCGCGAAAGAGGGTATTCGCACCAATGTGACGCTCTGTTTTAGCGCAGCCCAAGCGCTCCTGGCGGCGAAAGCCGGCGCCTACATTATCAGCCCATTCATCGGCCGCATCGATGATACCGGCTGGCCCGGCATGGACGTGATCGACGACATCGTAAGCATCTATGAAAATTACGGTTACAAGACTCAAGTCTTGGCTGCTTCCATTCGTGGCGCCCTTCACGTGGTCGAGGCTGCCAAAGCGGGAGCGCACATCGCCACCATGCCATTCAAAGTGCTCGAGCAGTTATTCGAACACCCGCTCACGGATAAAGGTCTCGCGCAGTTCCTGAAGGACTATCACAAGGCCTTCGATCTCGTTACTGCATAGAAGCTCGCTTCAACCGGTCGAAAATTCCAACCCATTCGGGGGTTTCCGGTGGCTTCTCAACAGCCAGCCACTCCCAGCCCTCGGCATCCGCTTTGTGCAGTTCCGCATAGAGCTTTGCGGCATATGTTTTCGGATCGGCCGGCATCTCGATCAGCCGTCCCTTACCGTTCGGTTGTTCGGCCCCGGCCTCCAGCACATACAATGGAGTGCGCGGCGCATAATGACGAGGATGCAATCCAGGGGATTCGCTCACATGCGGTAAGTCAATTTCTCTTTCCCAGCGTACGCCGGTCACCGCTTCCAATTCACTGTGTGTAATCATTCCGGGCCGCAGCACCACTGGCGGATTTCGCGTCAGCGATACCACAGTGGATTCGATCCCGACCTGCGTCGGACCTCCATCCAGGATCATGTCGACGCGATCGCCGAGCCCGCTTCGCACATGTTCCGCAGTCGTGGGCGAGATCTCGCTGAAGCGATTCGCACTGGGCGCCGCGATCGGAACGCCCGCTCGCCGAATCAACTCGAGCGCCATCGCATGCGACGGCATCCGGACGCCCACGGAATTGAGTCCCGCAGTTACAAGATCGGGGATGAGAGCCGCTTTTTTGACCACGAGAGTCAGCGGCCCAGGCCAGAATCGAGCCGCCAGAAGCTGAGCCGTCTGCGGCCACTCCGCAGTAAGCGATCGCGCCATCGCTTCATCCGCCACATGCACAATCAGCGGACTGGCGAACGGGCGGCCTTTCGCTTCATAGATTCGCGCCACCGCCGCCTCATCCAGCGCATTCGCTCCCAAACCGTACACGGTTTCTGTCGGGAATGCAACCAGGCCGCCGTGGCGAATTAACTCAGCCGCACGGTTCAGTTCCTCGTCAAGCTCACCGGCCATGCTAGTCCGGTAAATCTTCCTTGCCGTCGCTCGATGTCTTGCCCGTTTTGCGCCAAACCAGATACGCGTGAATGAAAGGATCGATGTCGCCGTCCAACACGCGATCCACATCGCCGATCGACAGCTTCGTCCGGTGATCCTTGATCAGCCGGTAAGGCGCCAGCACATAACTGCGAATCTGGCTGCCGAAGTTGATTTCGAGCTTCGTATCTTCCAGCTTCTGATCCTGGACGCGCTTCTTCTCCAGCTCATATTCGTAGAGCTTCGCGCGCAGTTGCTTGATCGCGCTCGCGCGGTTCTTGTGCTGTGACCGCTCGTTTTGACACTGCACGACCAAGCCGGTCGGCAGGTGAGTAAAACGTACGGCCGATTCTGTCCGATTCACGTGCTGCCCGCCAGCCCCGCTTGCGCGAAAAACATCGATCTTCAAATCTTCTGGTTTGATGTCGATATTGATGTCTTCGTCGATCTGCGGATACACGAAAACCGATGCGAACGAAGTGTGGCGCCGCGCATTGGCATCGAAAGGAGAAATGCGAACCAGACGATGCACTCCCACTTCCGACTGTAACTGCCCGTATATGTTTTCGCCGCTAATTTCAACCGTCGCGGACTTGATCCCCGCACCTTCCCCTTCGAGCCGGTCAGTAACGACGGCTTGGAACTTGTGCCGCTCGGCCCATCGCAGGTACGTGCGCAGCAGCATTTCCGCCCAATCCTGGCTCTCGGTTCCGCCTGCGCCGGGATGGATAGTCAGGATCGCGTCGCGAGCGTCATTCTGTCCGGAGAGCAACATCGCAGTTTCAAGCTCGTCGAGCTTGGCTCTCAGCGCTTTTATCTCTCGATCGAGATCGCGAGCGACATCTTCCCCCTCGCGCGCCAGTTCGAAAAGCGTATCGACGTCTGAAACTGCGGCCTCGACAGCGCTTGCATGTTGAATCGCCTCTTCGAGCCGCTTGCGATCCTGCATGATGCGCTGGCTCTTTTCAGGCTGATTCCAAAAATCCGGATCGCCGATTGCCGCCTCGGTTTTTTTTAGTTCTTCCCGCTTCGCACCAGGGTCAAAGATAGCTCCGTACAGCGTCAGCCTGCTGTCGGAGCGGAACGTACTCTCTTTCGAATTCTTCCAAGGTCATTCATTTGTAGTGTACCTGTGCGCCTTCGCGCACAGGTACACCCCGACGGTAGATCGATGTTGCCGGCTGGATGCGATTGGAGCTCTGACCAATGCGGAGCAGATTGTGTTGCTTTAGTTTCTCTTGCGGGAAAGGCGCAAGCGGGCCAAACCGAGAAGCGCCAATCCACCACCGAGAAGACCCATGCTCATCGGCTCGGGTACCTGCGAAAAGGTATCCTGCACTATGCTGAGGGCTGCGAACCCATTGGTCCCGCCAACCACGGCGATATCCTTTTCTACTTGCACTGAGTCAAGAAGCGGTGTGAATATCTCATTTGTGGTCTGGCTGGTTACCGTTCCATTGTCGAAAGTCATAACCGCAAGCACACCGCCAACAGGATTACATGGCGCAGGTCCGCAGCCCCTCTCGGCGACGGCGGCTGATCCGTTGGGAAGTACGCCCGAGGTCTGAGCCAGCCCGAAATCCTCGATCACACTTGCCCCGCTCAGCACCGTGACAGTAAAGCCGATGGCCGCGTCTGAGCTATTGCCCGCTGGGGCACTCCAAGGTGCGTCGAACTGCAATCCGATGTTGGGATTCGAAAGGCTTGCTCCGCTGCCCGCTGGACCCAGAGTGTTAACGGTAACGGCACCCGCGAGGACGGGAATTGTGCCACTGGGTGTGTAAGTAAAATTCGAAAATAGTTTGTCCCCGATTTGGCAGGAGTAGCTTCCATTGAAGTAAAGCGCTCCGTTATCAGGACTAGTAGTGCCATCACTACAAATAGGTGCTGCATAGGCGGTCGCCAGGCTAGCTGCGCACGCGAGAACAAGAGATGTCAAGAGTTTTTTGGTCATACGAGAACTTCCTTAGTTAGTACTTTCATACAACCGCACCTCACGTACAAGAGGGTAAACGGGAAAAGTACCGGTACTTCGGAACCAGGACGCCCATAGTTTTACTTCAATTCGACCCGCATAAATGCTTCGAGCATTTCTCGCTCGGATAAGGGTTGCAGGACATTATGTGCTGCAAAATCTGGAGCTTGTGGATACCGTGTGCCTCGAATTTGCTCAGCCGCTTTCGCCAGGTCGTACGGCGTATGCCGAAACTGAACATCTGGTCCTAGTAATAGCCAATACGCGCCTGGTTCGCCAAACGGCATTCCCACACTGCCGGCATTCAGAACTCGAATTCTCCCCACCGTTCGATCGAACTGCATATGGGTGTGTCCACAAACTACCACCGGCACATTGACTTCTTCAAAGACCGGCAAGAGGTGGTCTTCCGGCGTAAGGCGGGTAAATATCTCGGTGTCGTTTCGCGGTGTGGCATGGCAAAACAGCACCTCGCCCAACCCGCTAATCTCGACGCGGAGTGTCTTCGGCCAGCTGGCTAACAACTGTTCGTCCTCAGGATGAAGCTGCCGCGCCACCCAGGGGATGGCCTCTCGAAACTGTTCCGGAACCTCGCTCGCCTCCGTGCCTCTCATCTGGGAGCGCACCACGCGGTCACCATTGCCTTGGATGAACTTGACTGGAATGTCCAGATCAAGCAAGCAGGTGATTGTTTCCCGTGGCATCGGGCCGGGAAGCACATCGCCCCCAACCACTATATGGTCTACTTCTGCTAGATGAATATCTTCGAGTACAGCCTGTAGCGCGGGCAGGTTCGCGTGAATATCATAGATCGCCGCGACCCGCATAAATTCTCGCGCACAATCCTACCAAACTGGTGCGCTCAATTTATCGGCGCCAAGGAATCCACGGTTCTCTTCCTCATGCGACGGAGAGAATTGAGCATCGTTTTTCACCCACACGGTGTGCGGTTGATCCCCACCGCAGATCTGTGAGGCCGTAAGTAAACGATAGCTCTGTCCGTCCAACTTGAAATCCAGATTTCCCCAGCTCGCGACACCTTGAATCGCGCCGGGAGATGGTTGAAGAGCAAATCGAAGCAGGCCCGTGCCCGGGGCGTAGAGAACAGCTTCTTTATCCGCTCCATTCGCGATGGCATTTGCGCCTTTCATGTCGGATAGAACTGTCTTTCCACTGATGAGAACGGGGCTTGAAAGGATGAGCTGATCTGGATTGGGTTCAAGAGGTATGCCGAACATCATGAATTTCGGCTGATGATCTAGAACCTGGCCCTGCAACACCAATGTTCCGCCGCCTTCGATCGGAATCTCGAGCGGCCTCCCGGGATAGTACGTAAACGTATGGCCGCTCACGTCGCCCAGATCCTTCTTAACGTCGATTTGATCCGCGTTCGTTGCGTTGTACCGGCGAGATCTGATCGCAAGCTGCACGCTATCGCTGTTAATTGTGGATACCACGATGTGGGTTCCCACCACATTGTTTGGACCATTTCCCCACACCCAATAGTCGTCATAACCAGCCCGGACCGCGTGTTGTGGTTTGAACGTTCTGTCAGTAGGATGTGGGTTCTGCGCATCCAACGCAAATTGAAACCAAAGGGGGCGGCTTTGCTGCGCGTGCAGCGTGAACAAGCTCGCAGTCAGCACAATGAACAGCCCGGCTGTCATGACGACAGCAAATCGTGGCACGAGCATTCTACCCTTGATGAATAGAAACTTGGACCGGCCAGGGCGAACCTTTCTTGCAAGTCTATCCGGTACCGCGGCCACAGTTGGCGCCCTGCTCGCAAGTAGCCGCAGCTCAGCGCCTATCCGCGAGTACGCGCGAAGGCGCTCCCGGCAGTTCGGACAAACATCGACGTGATCGGCTAGCTCTTTCGGAACACGCTGGCCGTCATACAAGGCAGAAACGAACTCCTGAGCTTCCTCACAATTCACAACCGGATCGCTTTTCACGTGTCCTCCTTATTCACCCGTCATCCATACGCGTCGAAGCTGCTCTCGTGCTGCAAAGAGACGCGACCTCACAGTTCCGAGCGGAATCTCCAGAATGCCGGCCAACTCGTCATACGAGTAACCCTCCACTTCCCTCAGCCACAATATGTTCCGAAAGTCGGGATCCAGCCGCTTCAATGCATCACCGATTAAGAGGCCCGAGTCACTGTTATTCGATGCCGTATCGAAAGCTGAGTTCTGGATAGTCCTGTGATGCCTCCACCAATCCGCCGCCTTCTTCCGAGCGATGCCGAAGAGATACGCCTTGAGATTCGATCGCGCAGGATTGAATCCATTCGGGCGCTGCCAAAACTGAAAGAACGTCTCTTGAGCTACATCATCCACCACAGAGGCGTCACCCAAATAAACCTTCAAGAAGTCACGTACACGGGGGAGATGAGCGGTATAGAGCTTCTCGAAGGCAAGTGCATCCCCACGGCTTATTTCGATCCACAAAGCCTGATCGTCTTGCACGCGGGTTCCTACTGCTGTATTCGCTGTTTGGACCCAAAAAGTTCTGCCGAGCGGCGTGCGCATTCACCGAATCTGGGGAACTTCAAGTACCATTCCCAGACCATCGAGCAAAGTCCAAGTGGCTCGTTGGTATGCGACATATGCCTGTTGGTACGTTACATACGCGCTTAACAAGGCGCTCTCCGAATTGGCCAACCTATTCTGCGAGTCGAGCACTTCAAATGCAGTTATTGTGCCAAGCACGTACTTCTGCTGCTCGGCTTCTACGTTTTTCTGTGCCAGGTCTCGCGCTAACGTAGCGGTCTCAATCGAGGCAGTCGCCAATTCAAGCGAGTCGATCGCCTGGCGCACGTCAAAAGTAATTTGCTGCGCGGTCTGCCTCTGTTGGTAGAGATCGCGAGCTCTGCCGACAAGCGCATTGGCCAGATTTGCTTGTGCCGTGCTGTTGCGAAACGGGAATGTAAGCTGCAAGCCAAATCCATATTGCGGAAAATTGAAAGCCAGCACTTGACCGAGCGTTCCTCCCAGACCCGGGTATGGGTTCGTGACAGGTGCGCCACCGCTCACAGATACTTGATTAAAGCCCGGTCCGGTTGCTCCGCCCTGAACTGAAAGATCCAATTGCGGGAGCAGTGCGTCGCGTGCGACTCGCGCATTCAATTCATCGACTGAAGTTTGTTGCCGGGCTGCTTCACTCTCCGGACGTATCTGTAACGCCTTCGCGAGAGCTTGCTCGAAGGGCAAGATCTCAGATTTGGGCGGAAGCGCTCCAGCCTCGTCTTCCAGAACAATGTCTGTAGCTCGCAGCTGGGGCGTCAAATCTGCGCCGATGAGACGCCGCAAGGCATCGAGCACTGCTTGGTACTGGTGTTGGGCTTGAACGAAATCGCGATTGCGCTCTGCAACCTGAGTTTCCGATTGATAGATGTCAAGCTTTGCAAGAGCGCCCAGGTCGAGCGCCTGTTTGTCGTGTTCATAAGACTTCTTCGCGAGATCCAGGTTCTGCTGCTCCACCCGGATGTTGTCTCGGGCGAGAATTGCGCTCCAGTACTGACGGGCGGCAGCGGCAACGGTATCGGCAATAACTGCTTCGCTCCTCTTGGAGCTGATCAACAACTCCGTTCGTGCGATCTGGAGCGGCGCTCGATATTGAAGATTTGTACGATTCTGCAGAAGCGGTTGAGTAATACCCACATTCAGTGTTCCAAAGAGCGTCGGGTAAGGGAGCCCGAAACCTGAGCTGCGAGTGATAGTAAAGCTCGTGCTGATCTTTTGGCCGGTGGGAAGTAACTGATTGAAGGAAGCAACTGAATTTTGCGACAAACTGCTGATGGTCTCGGGCAATGTGATTTGATTCAGAGTCGAAGAGGTGGAACTTGCGGTTCCACCAGTCTGGGTAGTGCTGGCGATTCCTCCGGCTTCCAGGAAGGACACCGGCGAGACTGTCCGCAGTGTGTTAAATCCCAGCACAATGGTTGAATCGAACGGCGCTTTCGCGGCGATGATCTGGTCGGCGGCCGTATACACATCGAGTCGCGTCAGCTGAACGTCGGTTGAGTTCAGGAGCACCAGTTCGAGAAAATCCTTCAGGCGCAAATGCAGTTTCGCATCCCGGATTCGCTGGCTCAATCCTTGAACATCTTTGATCTGCATCTTGAGCGGGTGATATCGCCAGTCAATATAACGGTTGAAAGGATCTGTTGCGGATTGTACTGGGAACGCTGCACAAAGCAGCAACACCAATAGCGCCGCGAGGCTTCTATTCATAGCGGAGAGCCTCAATGGGATCCACGCGCGCGGCCTTCCGTGCCGGATAGATGCCGAAAACCAAGCCAACCACGACTGAAACACCGAAAGCTATAACGATTGACGTCAATGTGACAATAGTTCTCCAGTCGGCGGTCGTGGCGATTAACCACGAGAGAAAATAACCAAACCCGATACCCACCAGCCCTCCACCGATCGAAATAAGAATAGACTCGAAAAGGAACTGCCGTACGATATCGATGCGGCGCGCTCCCGTGGCGCGCCTCACGCCAATTTCTCGAGTGCGCTCCAGCACAGTAGCCAGGACGATATTCATGATTCCGATTCCGCCGACGAGCAGAGAGATCGCTGCGATCGCCACCATGACGTAAGTGAAAATTGATTGTGCCCGCTGCTGCTCGGCTAACAGCTCAGCGGGAATCGTGACCGTGAAGTCGGCGGTATTGTGATGCGTCGAGTTCAGGATCGCGGTCACCACCTTCGACGTACTGCTGCTATCGGCGCCCGGCTTAAGGCGAATATCGACCCCGTCGAGCTCGTCTTTGAAGTTCCCGCCCATGTCGAAGAAACGATATTGAAAGGTATTCAGTGGAATGTAAATCACTTGATTCGGATCTTGCGCCTGAAGGCCGGAACCAGAACTGACCAATGGCCGCAGGACACCGATAACGCGCAGCCAGGCATCGTTCACTTTGACGTACTTGCCCAGCGCAGGTCCGTATCCAAGCAGCGCCACTTTCGCGCCTTCGCCCAGAACACACACCGACGCGCTAAAGTCGTCGTTTGCTTTGTCGAATGCCGTGCCTTCCTCGAATTTCCAGTTGTGAATCGCGGCGTAGGCGGGTCGAACTCCGTAGAGCTCCGGCAGATCCTGTGCTGGTTTCGGGAGAACTCGCAAAGGATGCATGCTTCTTCGCGCTGAGATAAGATCGACCGAATCCACATTGGCTTCCAGAATCCGCACGTCGCGTTCCGTCAACCCTGGGGAGGAGCGCCGCCGTTGCTGCAATTCCTGCTCGCTGCCTGCCGGATGGGACTCCACAAGCAGGTTTCTCACCCCGAGCTGCTCGATAAAGCGCAGCGACTCTTCGCGAGCGCCAGCGCCGATGGCGAGCATTCCAATAACCGCGCCAACGCCGAAGATGATGCCGAGCGCCGTTAGCATCGTTCTCGTCTTTTGAGCCCATAGATTCTTGGCCGCCAGCGCCAGGTCTGATGCGTAACGTGCGAGAGACATAGCCTGACTCATTTCGGCATGCTTTCGATTGCGCTCTTACCGCCCTGCGATTTCTTCTTCGCTCTTTCAGCGGGATTCGCCAGAGCGACGATCTGGCCTTCCGCCAAACCTGAAATCACTACGCGAGTTTCATTGCGGCGCAGCAGTTTGACGTCTTTGGATGTGAAATTCCCGCCGGAGCGCGCGTAGACAAAAGTTCGGCCATCGCTCTCGAAGAGTGCCTGCGCCGGCAGCCATAGCACCTGGTGCATCTGGTCAGTCGTGATGACGAGTTGCGCGCTCATGCCGGGTCTCAGCTCAGAAGAGGGGCTGTCCAGCGACACTTTGCAAGAGAAGCGGCGTTCCCATGGGGGACCGGTCGTTCCGCCAATTTCTTTAATGTGGCCGGTGAATCCATGGTTCGGGACAGCGATAACTGTAGTCGCGACTTTGTCACCGACGGCTAAATGCCCTCGATCCAGTTCAGCAATGCTGGCATTAATTTCCCAGTTCTGAAGGTCGGGGATTTCCGCCACCGCGACTCCGGGCCGCACTGCGTCACCAGCCTGATAAAGAGGCATTGTCATTCCGAAAAAGAAAAAATTTCCGGAGGAGTTCGGCCTAACCGAAACATAACCTGACCGGTGCGCTCGCAGGGTCATGGCTTCGATGTTTTGGCGCGCCGTGGTGGCTTGCGCTTCTGCCTTCGCGCGCCCGGCCTGCTGGATGGCCACCCCTGCATTGTTCGTTGCCTGGTGGTTCGCGAGATTCTGCTCCAGTTGCGCGAGGTGGACGCGCGCCGACGTTACGGAAAGATCGTTCTGTTTCGCAGCGATGGCCGGGATCAGGGGATTTTTTCGAGCCTCCAGCTCGGCAAGTTTCAGATCTGCCCTCGCCTTTAAGAGCGCATAACGGTCTTCCTCCTGATCCGCCTGTTGCTGTGCTTTGGCCTGGAGAATGTGTTGCTCAGCTTCGGCGAGGTCAGATTCCGCCTCTTTCAACTTGTAGTCCTGTTCGGTAGTGTCAAACTGCACAACTACATCACCGGCCTTGACGAGTTCGCCCGGCTTTCGCAATGAGGTGATGTGCATTTCGTTGCCGCCCATCATAGGCGCCACCAGCAACTCGGGCTTTTGTCCACGAAGTTCACCGCGGGCGTTGATGGTGAGACTTATATCGCCTCGCTGAACTCTTGCAGTCGGAATTTCCACTGTTGTGGAAGCCATAAGCGTTCGGTACGCGCGAACACCAAAGAAGGCGACTGCCCCCACGATGAGACACGCTGCCGTAGCTCCCAATATCTTTTTGCGCCTTCGGCCGGATTTTGGTCTTGGGGACGGAAGCTTCGACGGCAGCTCGGGCGCAGGTCGGGCTCCAACGGGTGCGATAAGTTGACTCAACGCTTCTCCTGTGTTGGGTCCGTGAGCGCGACAAGACTCCCGGCCGCGATCCCGTCCACCGCAATCTCATCCGGATTCCGGGCTCGAACACTCACCTGCAGCGGCAAATATTGATTCTGTTTCTTGATGTAAACCGTAGGCTTGCTCCCAACCGTGAAGAGCGCTTTCGAAGGGATGCTGATGGCGTTCGGAATCTTGGTTTGGATGATATCGGCGCCCGCATTCATATCGGGCCGCATTCTCGAGTCGCCCTTCTCGATCTTGGCGTACGCCTTGAAGCTGCGCGTAGGCGGCCATTCATTAAAGCTTTGCTCGGTGAGCGGCGAGATGAAAACGAGTTTTGCGGTCAGCACTTTTTCCGGGAATGCATCCACGCGGACCAGAACGGTATCTCCGGCGCCGATACGTCCACGGTCCACTTCATCCACTTTGCTCTCCATCTCCAAAGTGCTCAGATCCGGGATCTCGGCGACAACTCCGCCTGGAAACGCATGGTCGCCTACTTTAAACGGCTGTGCATTCATCCATCCTTGCGAATAGTTCGGAACGTAATTGATGACGCCGTTGAGCGGACTCTTCATTTCCATTAATGACAATTGGTGCTGGATAAGCTGCATTTCCGCCTGCGCTGCATCGCGCAAGCGCCGCATGGACGCAATCTTGGCTTCATCCGACTTCTTGTGCAGCCCCGTAGTGGCTTGCTGCATTTTCACTTTTTCCTCCGCCAAACCGGCATCAATGGTGCTTTTCTGGCCATCTATTACGCTGACGATCGCCTGCTTGGAGGCTTCGAGCTTGGCTCGTTCCGCATCGGAGACCGCCTTTGCCAGATCCAAACCGTCCTGATCGGCAGTGATTCGCGCCTGCGCGATGGCTTGGTCAAGAGTCGCTTGCGCCTGCTCCAACGCGGCAGTCTTCTCTTTCAAATCCTGCTGCGAATGGCTTGGATCGAACTTGACTACGGTCTGCCCGGCCTTCACTTCCGAACCCGGGGGAGCCAGCCACACGATCTGCAGATCCGGCACATCCACCGGCGCGGTAAGTTGCACTGATGTCCGGGCACTCAGCTGACCGCGACAACGCACCATGACGAGGAAGTCGCCCCTTCGGGCAGTCGCCGTCGGCAGATCCTGGACTGCCGTCGAGTGTCTCAGCCGCCGCAGCCCGTATCCCGAGCCGGTGATCAATAGCAAGACAACGGCCACCCGCACCCACACGCGCAAGAGCCGTGCGCGCTTTGCTGTCATTTGGGAACCTCGATATCGAGAGCTGCGGACAAATCCGGCAGCAGGTGCGGATCGCTCTGATCTAGAACGAAGCGAGCCGTAAAGGTCTTCACCGAACTTCCGAGCGCTGCCGCTGCGACAGGACTGGCCGAATCGAAGTGAGCTGTAAACGTCAGGTCCGGAAAAGCATCGAGGTGAACAACTGCTTTCGTGCCGGGTTTTAGCACCGCTCCGTCCGGTTCATCCACAGACAACTCGACGGCCATCTTCGATGGATCGAAGAGCCGCATCAGCGGGCTGCCAGGCCACAATTGATCTCCTTCCTGCGCATGACCCAGGGAGTTATTGCGGTACACGTTTTCGAGAGCGACCATTCCCTGAATCGGCGCACGAAGCGACAGCTTACTCGCGTTTGTTTGCTGACGCTCTACCGCGAGCTTCTGACGGTCTCTTTGCAGCTCCAGGATGCGGAGTTCCGCCGCTTCGGCAAGTTCATGGAAATGGTCCGAGCGTTGTAAGCTATTGACGTGCTCCCGCGCGTCTTCTGCCTCTGCTTCGTGCTTTTGCTGGTCAATTTCGCTCAGGATCGGACTTTTTCGCAGCTCGAGTTCCGCCTTTTTTAAGTCGGCCTGCGCTTGCAGCAGTTCCGATGACCTCTTTTCCGCATTGCTTCTCTGTTCGGCCTGCTTTTGTTCCACTTGATGACTGAGATCGTCGAATTTCGATTGAGCCTCTCGAGCCAGCTTCAGCTCGTTGCTTCGATCAAACTCCGCCAGGACGTCGCCTTCCTTCACAACGGCGCCGTTCTGGACCAGCCGGGTGAGGGTCAGATTCCCTCCCTGACCTTGAATTCGCGGCACCTGCACAGTCACGGAGTGCACGGCCTGAATTGTGCCGGTCAAGCGAATTGCTGAGTAAGCGAGGGCCAGCGCCACCGCCGCCGCAAAAACGAGCAGGTACCGGATGAAAGCGCCTTTTCTGCTGGTACTGATCAATCTGTCAGTTTAAGACGAATGAAAAGCAAAAAGCGTTGCCCGCGAGGGACAGCTGCTGTTTAAATCGCAATGAGGATGTTAGCTTCGGAAGATAGTCGAGGCGAATCCCTTACTATGCCCGATCTAACCACTGATAGCTTTTGGCGCGAGTACGAAAATGCCTCCGCAGCGCATGGACGTGCGATGAAGGTAAGGCTTGAGGCCGAACGTGAATTAGGACGAGCTTTCTCCGAGGAGGCGCTCGAGCGATGGAATGCCGCGCACCGTGAAGAGGCCACCTGCTACGAAGAGCTGAAGGCCGCGGAGCGCGTGGTTTGGGCCAAGTACAAGAACACCTAAGCGGCTTGTGTTCCGCGCGCATCCCATCCGCGCTAAGCGAAATATTTGTGACGAATTCTGACGATGTCGATAAACGCTTTCAGGAAGTCCGTAGGGTGGACTTTGGAACCCGCAACATCGACCCAGACTTCGAGCGGATACTCATAAACCGCTTTCTCCAGGCGCCGGGCATCGCGCGCATAGAGGTTTTGATATCGCGCTATTATTTCGACATCGAAAACCCACTTGGAAAGGAACGGCTCCGCAAAAATCTGTCGGGTGTGGGGTGTCACGCGAAAAAGTTTGGCCCCGCACTGGCTGTCGTAGATCGACAAGCTCAACACCGATGAGACCGCGGTAGCGAATATGCGCCCTAGGTAGTGACGGACCGCTCGGCGCTCCACGTAGCGGCCCAGCAATTTGACCCGCGATCCAAAAACCATCTCGATCTCCGGCCGCTCATCCAAGACACTTACAAAATGAGCTATAGATTCGAGCGGAGTTGCTAAATCGGCATCCCAATATCCGACGAATTCCTGGCGAGATGTATCCAACGCGTGAATGATCCCGAGCCTGACGGCCTCCGCTTTTCCTCTGTTCGTATCGCCCCGCAGAATCTCAGCGCATTCTTCGTACCCACGGCAAAGCTGCTCGAGAACTTGAATTGTCTCGTCGCGGCTCCCATCGTCGACAAACACTAACCGTGTAGATCCGCTCTCTGCCAGAAAATGGCGGAAGCGCTGAACGTCTAATCTGGCCGCCTCGTTGTAACAGGGAACAATCAGACAGGTGCGATGACACGCTCCAGTTGCAGCGCTCATTGCTCCAGCGGCAAAGTAACGGTTCTGCCCGACTGCGCCGACTGGCGGGCTGCATCGAGAATCTCGCTTACCACAACATTTGTCTTAAGCGATGACAGGCTATTCTCGTCGTGAACTTCCCCTTTGATAACCGCCGCGAGATAGTGCAGGGGATCGTCGTTGGGCGGTAGCAAGCGCTCACTGCTTACAACCTGTGATTCTTTCTCGTGCTCGCGGCGAACGTCCATCTTGTCGCGCAGAATAGTTTTCGCGGAGCCTGTCGTTCCATAAATTTCGAGATCTTTTATCGAGAAAGGCCAGTTCCAAGAGCCTTCGATCAGCGCGACTGCCGAACGGTAGGTGAGGATTACATCCGCTTCGTCGTCCACTTTCGGGTAACGTTCGGGCTGTAATTGCTTGGTTACGGCGGTGACGGTCAGGGGCGCTTGGCCTTTCATGAGCCAAGTCGCCAAATCCGCGCCATAGCAGCCGAAATCATAAAGCGCACCGGCGCCATTCAACTTTGGATCGGTCAGCCAAGCCACGAATTCCGGCTGCATAGAAAACGGTCCGGAGTGTCCGTCGTGAGCAACGATTTTCCTCGTCTCTCCCAACGCGCCTTGCTGAAGCAGATCGTAAGCAGCTTTATTGCTGGCGTACCACGTGGTTTCGTAGTCGACCAACACGTGAATATTCCCCTTCCGGGCCGCGTCAGCCATCGCGAGCGCGTCTTTATAGCTGACCGCGAGCGGCTTCTCCATCATCACGTGAACGCCCCGCCTGGCGCATTCTTCGACCACCCTGGTGTGATCGAAAGTATTCGTGAATACCAGAACGGCTTGCGGGTGGGCGCGCGAGATCAGTTCGTCCGTTGTTGAGAAATAGAGATTAGGATCGAGATGGAAACGCTGGGCGTATTGGTCGAAAAGTTTGCGGTTTGGCTCGGCTATTCCCACGATTTGAACGTCCGGCCGCTTCAAAGCTCCGCCGGCGGGAACAAGCGCGCCGCCACCCAAGAATCCGCCGACGTGGCCATGCACAAGCCCAACAACCCCGAGACGCAAGGGAGTTGACGATGGTGATTGAGCGGAAAATGCGGCGCCGCACGCGACCAGTATCAGCATGAAGATCCGGACCATTGGCATGATCTCTCCATTATCGAGCCAGAGCTTGAATCGCGAACTGTACGTCTAGACTGGAGTTGAAGTGATCCTCCCGTTGCTGGCGTTCATCGCCCTGACCGCCGCCCCTGATGCCCCGCTAGATAACGCCCTGCTGGATGCGGGTTATCGCGATATGTATAATCTTGCGTTCGACGACGCGCATCGATCTTTTCAACAATTCGAACGCACTTATCCGGACAATCCTATCGGCCCGGTTTCCGATGCGGCAGCGTTCTTATTCTTCGAATTTGACCGGCTCAAAATCTTGCGATCGGACTTCTTCATCAGCAACAAGACATTTCTCGATTCGGCAAAATTTAAACCAGATCCCCAGGCGAAAAAAGGATTCCAAGCGGATCTGCAAGCAAGTAAGCAGTTGTCCGACGCAATTCTGCGGCGATCTCCGGATGACGAAACAGCTCTGTTTGCAAACGTGGTGCGCAAAGCCCTGCAGGCGGATTATGAAGCTCTGATTGAGAAACAATATTGGCAATCTTTGAAGGAGATCAAGCAGGCTCGAACCGACGCTGACAACTTGGTGGCTAAGTATCCCGACTGCTATGACGCCTATCTCGCCGTCGGAGTCGAGAACTATCTGCTTAGTCAGAAGGCTCCGCCCGTTCGATGGATTTTGAAAATGACGGGAGCCGAGACCGATAAACAGACTGGGATTGCCAAGTTGCGTCTGGTTGCCGAAAAGGGACACTATCTGAAACCTTATGCGCGAGTCCTTCTGGCGATTGCGGCTCTGCGAGATGGAAATAAGCAGGAGGCCAAGCAGATGGTTTCTGAATTAGCGCGGGAGTTCCCGAACAACGATCTCTTTCGAGACGAGCTGAAAAAGCTGTAACAGAATCTCCCCACCGGCCTGGAAACCCGCCGCATCGCTGCTCCGTCACATAATCAGGGGAAAGGTGCGCATGCTAGGATTGCGCCAAAACGTGTATCTCAGGTTCGGAAAACTTACCAAATGTCCATAGCCGCGATTGATCGCGAAGTCGAAACCCAGCCGCTTGCGGCAGATCGGCAGTGGGAAGAACAGTACGAAAGAAACGTCAACCCGCAGTGGTTGCGATTACTGAAGCTTCTTCAGATGAATACCCGGTATGAACGCTGTGCCGGGTCGGAGCTTCTTACGACGGATGGCCGGCGAATTCTGGATTTTCTATCCGGATATTGTGTCCATAATGTCGGCCATAATCACCCGGCGGTGATTGCCGCTCTGCAAAATGAATTGGACCGGCAAGGGCCCGCAATGCTGCAGAGTCATGTGCCGGAACGTGCCGGAGAGTTGGCCGAACGGCTTTGCTGTCTCGCCGGAGGAAATCTCAAGAAGATTTTTTTCTGTAGCTCGGGTAGTGAGGGCGTCGAAGCCGCAATCAAGTTCTCGCGCGCTCACACCGGGCGAACTGGTCTGCTCTATGCGCAGGGTGCATTTCACGGCTTAACCTGCGGCGCGCTTTCGTTGATGGGCGATCCGTTCTGGAAGAAAGGCTTTGGACCTTTGCTGCCAGATACGGAACAAGTTCCATTCAATGACCTCGCTCCCCTAAGAGATGCGCTGTCGAGTAAGAAGCACGCAGCATTCATCGTAGAAGCTATTCAAGGTGAAGCCGGGATACGAATGCCGGATTCCGATTACCTCTCTGAAGCGCAAATTTTGTGCAAGCGCTACGGAACGCTGTTCGTCCTTGATGAAGTGCAGACAGCGTTCTATAGAACCGGAAAGTTTCTTGCCGCTCATCAATACGGCGTCGAGCCCGACATGGTGATCCTCGCCAAAGCCCTGAGTGGCGGACTCGTTCCAAGTGGCGCTCTGTTGATGCGGGACGACGTCTATAAATCGGTGTACAGTTCTCTTAAGCGCTCGCTGATCCATACTTCGACGTTCTCCGAGAACGGATTGGCCATGCGCGCCGGCCTGGCAACTTTGGACGTTTTGGAAAACGAGCAACTCGGTGAGCGAGCTGCACGGACAGGAGAATATATACGGGCCAGACTCACCGATTTGCTCAGTTCGTTCGAGATGATCGAAGAAATTCGCGGAATGGGCCTTTTCTCCGGCATAGTGTTTCGGGCGCCTAAAAAGATCGTCTTGCGCGTTGCCTTCGAATCTTTTTCGCGAATCCATCCCGCGATGTTCGGTCAGGTCTTGGTCATGCGCCTGTTCCGCGATTATCGAATCCTCACCCAAGTTTGCGGTAATAACTTCATGGTGCTTAAGGTGGCTCCGCCCTTGAACATTCACGAAGACCATGTCGACACATTTCTGCGAGCGATTCGCGAAGTTGTCGCGCTCGCTCATTCGCCTACCGTGTTCTGGACGGAAGCTCTCGGGTTGGCGCGCAGAGTCGTCGACCTTTAACATTAGAGAAAAACTGATTCACGATTGACCGCATTTTGAAGATGAACGAATTTTTGAGAGATGCCGATGCGTGCGTTGTCGGCGGAGGACCGGCCGGATTAGCCGCTGCAATCGCGTTACGGATCGAAGGCTTTTCGGTAGCTTTACTCGACTGTGCCGTTCCACCGATCGACAAGGCTTGCGGCGAGGGCCTTATGCCGGACAGCATTGATGCATTAAAGCGACTCGGTATACACGTTCCGGTCAGCGCCGGATTCCCTTTTAGGGGAGTACGTTTCGTCGACGCTCACTCGTCCGTCGCGGCCGATTTCCCAAATGGAACCGCCATCGGTTTGCGCCGAACAGCGCTTCATCAGCTATTGACGGAGCGGGCCAGGGAAGCGGGAGTTTCTCTGCACTGGGGATGTAAAGGCGTGCGATGGACCCCGGAAGGCATGCTCGTTGACGGTGAATTGCTCAAGTCGAAACTCGTGGTAGGCGCCGATGGACAGAATTCTCTCATCCGGCGCGACGCTGATTTGAACAGCGCCAAGTGCGAAGTTCGGCGATACGCCTTCAGGCGCCATTACAACCTTGCTCCGTGGTCGCAGTATATGGAATTGTATTGGGGCGCGCGATGCCAGGTGTACGTTACTCCTGTCTCTCCGAGTGAAGTCTGTGTTGTGCTGGTTTCCCGTGATCCAAAACTCCGGCTTGACGAAGCGTTAGAGGACTTTCCCACAATCCGCACTCACCTACGATCAGCGGAGCCGTCCTCCGTTGAAATGGGAGCAGTGACTGTGTCGCGAACCCTAAAACGTGTGTGCCGCAAAAACTTGGCATTGCTGGGGGATGCATCTGGGTCGGTCGACGCGATTACGGGCGAAGGCATGTGTCTGTCGTTCCGCCAGGCTCTAGCGCTTGCGCAAAGTGTAAAGGCGGGAGATCTCCGTCAGTATCAAACCAGCCATCGGGCTTTAAGCCGCAGACCGGCGGTAATGGCGTCCTTGATGCTTGCGCTTGAAAAAAATACGCGTTTTCGCCGCCGCGCTCTGGCAAGCCTTGCAAAGCATCCGGATATCTTCGCTTCTCTGCTATCCATTCACGTCGGCGAATCCGGGTTTCTGGATCTTTGCTCGCCACGGCTTCTGAACCTGGGGCTGACGTTTCTGGCCGCGTGAAGAAAACCCTACACAGGAAAGCATCCCGGCGAAGCCGCATTGGAGCGCTGCTCATTCTTCTTTTCGCGGCACGCCTCCTCGACGCGCAGCCAGTCGCAATTGAATTTGATCCTGCTGCCACCAAGATCACCTTCATATTGGGAGATGTGCTCCACACAGTACACGGGAAGCTTCCAACTTAAGCAGGGCCATGTGCAGTTCGATCCTGAAGCCGCCTCAATTTCTGGCGATATCATCGTCGACGCCACCAGCGGAAACAGCGGAAGCGGCGCGCGCGACCGCCGAATGAACAAGGACATCTTAGAGAGCCAGCGTTATCCTGAGATCCGCTTCACACCTACAAAGCTGAGTGGTCCGCTTTCGCTCACGAAGAATAATTCGTCGGTTACCGTTACGGGAATCTTCGAGATTCATGGCCACCCTCATGAGCTCGCGATACCCGTCGACATTCAAGTCACTGGCGCCAACGTCACGGCGCAGGGAAAGTTCATTGTTCCTTATGTACTTTGGGGCATGAAAGACCCGAGCACGTTCCTCCTGAAGGTCGACAAGAAAGTCGCTATTGAAGTCTCCGCGACGGGTCGCATTTCAGGTGTCCGTCCACCCTAAACGTCATTCGCCGGTATAGGAATCGGATTTGCCACGTTACTCTGCCCGAAGCGCCGGAACAACACACCGTATAGCTTCGCAAATCTTGTTCGTTCTACCAGAAAACTAAGCGTGGAAGTGAATACGATGCTCAGAAACACCACGCCATAGGTAACGGACTGCAGCATGGCGCCGCCCGGCAATTGCTGTTGAAGCGGGATAGAGGCCAGGACAACCGCCGCCAAGCCCTTTGGGACTCATAATCGCCACCAACGAGGCATCACGAACTGGAGTAGTGCGATCGAGGCCAATCCAGGCGGCCGGGATCCTAATGATGAATATGAGAATGGTGAGCGCCAGGCCCGCATACACCAGATAAGAGTCGGTGAACTTGATAGAAACACCGACATAGACGAAAAAGAATGTCTTCAAAAGAAAGACGACTTCACCAAGAAAGACGCGCTCTGTTTCGTTGAGCGTAATGGCTTCGCTCGGCAGATAGCGCCGCATCCAGGCCATCCCATGAAACACTTCGATGTTGCCGAGAACCGCTCCGAAAACAGCCGCCGCCACATAGCCGCTGAACCCAAGGATCTCGACAAGTCCAAACAGGACAAACACGAAAGCCGGCGTGGTGAAGATAGAATTCTCCAGACCGCGGATCCGTCGAAGCAGCACGGACCAGAGAAATGCGCTGGCAGCACCGGCAAAACCCGCCAGCACCAGCGTGGCGATAATCTGCCCGAGCATTTGACCGGGCCGTACCTTGCCCAGGTGGTAACTATCCATAAAACCGATCGCCACCACAATGCTGATGACATCGCTAATCGCGGATTCCAGAAACAGCACGGTCTTGGATGAGGGCGCCATATCGATCCGCTTTGTTAGGGGCACGATCACGGCGGGCGAGGTGGAACCCACAATCGCGCCCAGCATGAACGTGAGGTGCGGATCCAGGCCCAGGAGATAATGAGCGGCAATCCCCACCCCTATCATCGTGAGCAGGAAATTCGTGAGGGTGAGCGCGAGTGTTGACCTGATCGCCCCTCGGAGGACGTCCAGATCCAGGCTCAACCCGGCTTCAAACAGAATGATGATAAGAGTGACAGTGGCGAAGACCGGCCCTACGGCGCCAAAGCTTTCCGGCGTAACCAGGTGAAGAACGGGCCCGAGCAGAATACCGATGATCGTGAGAAGCAGGACATCCGGCACTCGCGTCCGGCTGAATAGTCCGGTGAAGGCGTGCGCCACAAAGACGAGAAATCCGACAACGAGAATGTTCGTGGCGACGTGCATGTTTAATATCGCGTCAAATACTGCGGACCGGCATGCTTACGATGTCGTCCACTTGAATAGATTCCTTCACAACGAAGGGCTCTCCATATTTAACCCCGATCAAGTTGCCGTAGAAACGCGCAATGGCGGCCAGCCGGTCTTCGACTTCGCTGTGCGCCGGGAACAAATCGGACGCTGTCTCAGCATCGCCGTATTGCGACGTGTAGCTCAGCAAGGCAGCCATTCGCCGCTCGAATTGCCGCGAGATATCGACTACGAATGACGGCGTGGTATTTGCGTACAGCGACGAGTATAGGATTTTGGACGGCCGATGAGGAGGCGTATCTTCCTCCAGGCGGCTGAGCCCCGCTAGAAAGCAAGCTTCATAGCCAATCTCGCAAGTGCGGTAATGATCCGGATGGCGCCCGCTCCAGTACGGCAAAATCACCACGCGCGGGCGAATGCGGCGGATAACCCCGGAGAGCGTCATGCGCGCTGAGATCGTATTTTCCAGCCGGGCATCGGGCCATCGCAGATTTTGCCGCCAAGCCAGAAGCAGATGTTGCGCCGCTGTTTCCGACTCTTTAATCCGAAGCGCTGGCGTGCCGCGGCTGCCCATGTCACCCGCCGTTAGATCGAGTACTCCATTGCGATAGCCGAGTTCGGCCATGCGAATGAGCGTCCCTCCGCAAGTCTGTTCTACGTCATCCGGGTGAGCGGCAATCGCCAAGACATCGAGAGCGCGCAGATTTTCGAACGGCTCATTCGGGTCGTGCATGACCGCCGTCAGTATGAGTATCGCCGTCGGGCGCCAAGGAAGATGCGTACCAGCAAAATACCGGCAAGAAAGCCGCCGACGTGAGCGAACCACGCAACGCCGCCCGCGTCGCTGAAGTTGCTGAACGAACTGAGGCCACTTAACAGTTGTATCGCGAACCAATAGATCAGCATGAACGCGGCAGGTATGTCGATAGTCGTGATGAAGATGACGACAAATATCAAGGTCACAACTCGTACTCGTGGGTAAAGCAGCAGGAATGCGCCCATCACGCCGGCGATTGCGCCGCTGGCTCCAATCGTCGGCACGGGACTGCCGATATTCAGCATCAATTGCACGGCCGCCGCGGCAATGCCGCAAACCAAATAGAAGATCAGGAACTTTGCGGATCCCATCGCATCCTCGACATGTGAGCCGAAGACCCACAAGAACCACATGTTCCCGATGAGGTGAAACCAGCCGCCGTGCAGAAACATGGAGGTAACCAGCGAGGTAACGTGCAAGCTATCGGGAACCAACGCATAATGCGCGATGAAACGGCTCTGCAGATACGCAGGTTGCGCCAGCTCAATGAAAAAGCAAAAGACATTGGCGGCGATGATCAGCAGCGTCATTGCCGCTGTCGAATGTCGAATTAATAACGCGCGAAGAGGAATCATCGGCTCGAAACTGAGGCTAACCGGGTTTGCTCGGCGAGTTGCTCTACGATCTCGGGAGCATAGCGGCGCGCAATCTTGCCGGAGCTTGCAACCGCGATCAAGGAATCGACCTCCGATCGAGTTGGGATGTGTCCCCGCGCGCCGATCGCCGTGCAGTTGAGCGCCGCGGCTGCATTCGAAAATTCAAGCGCTTCAAAAAGCGGCATGGCCTTTAGCATCGCGTAACAGAATGCTCCATGGAACACGTCCCCCGCGCCCGTCGTATCGGCGCAAGTCACCTCAAAAGCTGCCGAATATGCCCACTGTCCGTCGCAAAGCGCGAGCGATCCTCGCTCTCCCAGAGTCATGGCCGCGACCCGAAATCCGTATTCACGTTGCAAGCGTGCCAGCGCCGCAAAAGGATCCATTTCGCCGGTCCATTTCCCCGGCCAGCCCGAACCCGCGACCAGGTAATCCACATGTTTCAGCACGGATTCAAATCCAGGATAGACCGTGTCTACGTCGAGCGACACCGGCGCTCCGTGTTGTCTGGCTACGGAAGCTGCGAAGGCTGCCGCTTCCATGTCGTATCCATCGATGTGCAACAGTTTCGCATTGACGATATCCTCGCGGCGAATCTCCGAAGCGGCAAGTCGCAAACCTTCAGACCGCTGCCACAGCACCGTGCGCTCACCAGTGCGCTGATCGATGATGATGTAGGCGGTCTGGTTCGGGCAGCCCTGGCGAACAATCAGACTGCTGGTGTCGACCCCTGTTCCTTCCAGGCTTTGTCTCTGAATCTCGCCGCGAAGGTCATCGCCGATCGTCCCCACGTATTTCGTTCGAAGACCTAACGTCGCGCAGCTGACGATAGCTGTCGCTACTTGGCCACCCGGACTGAGCAATTCGCGATCGAACGCCACTTTGCCGGCGTAGGGTGGGAATTCCTGGACCAGTAAGAGGGTGTCCGTCGCATTAAGGCCGACGCCCAATACGTCGAAAGAGCAGCTCAAAACGATCTACTTTTTGATCGAATCCGGAACCTCGTAGAGGTAGATCATGTGCGTGGCCCCGTGACGCCCCGGGCTTTCCGCCGTATCTACCGGCTTCCAACCCGGAATCGGGTAGTCATAGGAAACCACGCGTGTGTTGGGACGCAAGTACCGTTCCAGATTCGGGCGCAGCATGTCGTTGGCGGCCGTCGCCAGATACAGGGTGACCACGTTGGCGCCACTCAGATCGGTCTGCATGAAATCTCCATGCACTACCTTGATCTGATTCTGCAGCCCTTGCTTTTTCACATTTTCAGCGGCGGTGGTCGCCAAGTGTTGTGAAATTTCTATGCCCACGGCCTTCACGTTATATTTCTGTGCGGCGGCAATCAAAATCCGGCCGTCTCCGCAACCCAGGTCATAGAGCGTCTCGCCGGGCTTAAGATTGGCCATCGCCAGCATCTTGTCTACGGCGTGCTCTGGCGCAACAACGTACGGCGCCAAATTCTTCTTGAAGGTCGACAGGTCTGGCCGCTGACCATACGTTATCGATGCCGCGACAAGCAACGCCGAGACTGGAATGCCACAGCGAAGCACCCGGACTCTCATAGCTAACACTCCCTAATTCCTTTAGCTTACCTCGAAACGACGCAACCGATCCAGCACATTTTTGACTTATTTGAATCCTTCAGCCGGTGCTGCGGCAACCGCCCGTTGCCGCTTCGATCGCACAATGCGCCCTACCATCTCCGCAGTCGAAAACCATAGATCGCGCGGCCGCGAGATCGTGTATTCCGTGCCCTTGAACGCCTTGATCGCGTGACTAATCGAATCCTTCCAGGGGACGGCCTGCGGATTCAAATTGTAGTTCATGTAAAACACAGGGCATTCAATATCTCCGATGCGCCGAAGGTCGTCTTGGGGTACATCAGCGTCCAGCATGGCTTTGGGCCCCGCGAAAATCACTGCATCCGGATGGCTTGTCTGCCCTACTTCCTTTTGAATAAGGTCCTCCAGGAAATCGGTTTCGCTGTGTTTCTGCCCTAGCTGCCCAACGTTGACCGTTCCCAACTTCATGGTCTGAAGCGCTTTCCCGAGCGCCGGAAAATCGATCCGCTCAGCCGCCTCCTGCCGGTAAACCACACGCTCCTCCCCCATGTTGAAGGCCACCAGCGAGATGCGGGCGATATGCGGGTCGCGTTCGATCGCCTTCAGAATGCTCACCAAAGCATCCGTATCGGTTCGTTGCAGGGCGGCTGAAAGCGAATTTTGGGGGGCGAAATTCACCAACAGCTTAACGTTTACGCTGTCTACCCCCTGAGCAGCCTCCCGAGTAATCGTTTCATCGCCAAAAGGCTCCGGACTCGTTTCGGCAATTTGATTGGGTCCTAAAAACAGTGGGATCGGCTTGTCTTTGGGGGGCAGTACGCTTTCTACGTCCCAGCTCGAGGAACAAATCCGTTCACTCCGATCGCGCATCAGCCAATCGACGTGATACTTACCCTCGCCGAGGTCGATAACGCCCTGCAAGGCTGCATCTCCTTTCGCATCGTCCTCGATTGGAGGCACATGGAAATGCTGCACAAAGTGGGCGGCGTGATCCCTATCGCCTTGTGGGTAAACGCGGAAAAGCACGGTCAGCACTTCTCCAACTCCGGCCAACTCGTTCAGCGGGAGCGTCACGTCGTATCCGGCATGAAACCGGAGATCGAATCCCAGGTCGGCCTTACGTGGGGTGACGACACACGGGAGATCTTTGCGTGCTTCACTGGATTCCAGAGTTGCCACGTCGGATGGCATCAGGGTGATCGCCTCTCCAGGCCGGTCCGGTTTGATGAGGACTTGCGGTGACGCGGGCGGCGCGACCACACACCCTATCAGCAGACATATCGCTGGTGGCGAACACGATCGGAGAAACCGCGATGCCATATACCCCCAAGGGACTGCCGAAACGAAATTCCGTGCGGCACTCGCTGGTCTCATTTATTATGCCTTAACTACCGCCCGCGCAACACGGAATTTCACCAGCATTGCTGGCTGTATTTCGTAGATGCAGAAATGTGCGCTTCGCGAACCCAAATTCTCACGATCCGGCTCGGGATTCGGCTCTTGTGCTACAGTTCGATTGATTATGGCCTCCCGCAGCGTAAACAAGGTTATTTTGATTGGAAATTTGGGTCGCGATGCCGAAACGAAATTCACGCCCTCAGGAGCCGCTGTTACGAAATTTGCGGTTGCCACTACGTACCGCTGGAAAGATCAGCAAAGCAACGAGTGGAAGGAAGAGACAAACTGGACCAACGTCGTGCTGTGGCGACAGGAGAACCTTGCGAATTACCTCGTGAAAGGCAAGCAGGTATTCGTCGAGGGCCGGTTGCGCACCCACAGCTACGACGACAAGGACGGTAAGAAAGTGTACGCGACCGAAGTGGTTGCCGAGGAAGTGATCCTGTTAGGTGGCCGCGCTGAGGGCGCTCCCGCCTTTGAAGCAGGAACTCAGCCACCCACCCGCGCAGCAGCGCCGAGCCGTGGTAAAGCCGCTGCCCCAGGAGCGCCGCCGGAAGAAGATCCCTACGGCGGCATGGGCGTCACGGACGACGACGTCCCTTTCTGAAACGGGAATCCGAGAGGGCGATTCTCGCCTGGCGGAGATTGGCACGAAACGACCGAGCTTTGCTTGCCCAACCGCAGCCTCGCTGGCATGTTTGGTCTGCGTGTTCATTCGGTTCATCAGCGCAGTTATCAATTTCTAACCGGCGCAACGCCAAACTCCCGATGCGAAACAAATCTGGGACCGTTTTCGCCTGTTTATTAGCTCTGATTCCGGCCTGTCTCTGCTTGTCGCCTGATCTGCGGGGCCAGGCTTCCAAACGTGAATACCGCAGTTGGCCGTCCTACGGAGGTGGTCTGGATGATATTCGTTATTCGAGCCTCAAACAGATCAACAAGAAAAATGTCAAAGACCTGCAAGTAGCCTGGACATTCGACACCGGCGATGCCTTTCCGGGCTCCGAGTTTCAGTGCAATCCGTTAGTTCTTGATGGCGTACTCTATGCCACCACACCGAAGGTGAATGTTGTCGCTCTAAATGCCGCAACTGGTAAGCTTCTTTGGCGCTTTGACCCGAGCGGTGGCCAGAAGGTTCTCTTTAAGATGCGGAATCGCGGCGTCAGTTACTGGTCGGACGGTCAAGAGAGTCGTATATACGTGGCCTTCCGGCAATATCTTTACTCGCTCGATGCACGGACGGGCAAACCCGATCCGCGTTTCGGAGGAAACGGGCGCGTTGATCTTCGAGATCACCTTCGGGAGCCGAAACAGATGATCGGACTTTCAACCCCCGGAATTGTCTTCAGAGACCTTCTAATCATTGGGAGCCTGACGGCCGAGACGCTGCCCGGACCGCCAGGCGATATCCGCGCTTATGACGTCCGTACAGGTAAGTTGCGGTGGTCTTTCCATACCATTCCTCATCCCGGCGAGTTCGGTTATGCAACCTGGCCGAAAGACGCGTGGACTTACAGCGCCGCCGCCAACAACTGGACCGGCATGGCTGTGGACGCGGAACGAGGGTTGGTGTTTGCACCCACAGGATCTGCTGCCTTCGACTTCTATGGAGCTAATCGCGCCGGTGATGATTTGTTTGCAGACTCGCTGATTGCGCTAAATGCCGGCACTGGCGAACGAATCTGGCATTTTCAGGGCGTGCACCACGACATATGGGACCGCGATTTTCCTTCTCCTCCGAGCCTGGTTACTGTTCGACGGAATGGACGAAAGATTGATGCGGTCGCCCAGACAACTAAGCAGGGTTTCGTGTATATTTTCGATCGGCAGGCGGGCAAGTCTCTATTCCCCATCGAGGAACGTTCTGTTCCGGCTTCTGATCTAGACGGCGAGATTGCGTCGAAAACACAACCGTTTCCCTCTAAGCCAGAGCCTTTTGCACGTCAGCTTTTGACTGCCGATATGCTCACGCAGCGGACTCCCGAGGCGCGTCAAAAGGTCTTGGCAGAGTTCGAGAAAATTCGCAGCGCAGGTCAGTTCGTACCTGGCTCCAAAGAAGGCGTTATCATTTTTCCCGGCTTCGATGGCGGTGCGGAATGGGGTGGAAGCGCATTCGATCCCGAGACTGGGCTTCTGTATGTCAACGCGAACGAGATGGCCTGGATCCTTCGTATGATCGAGCAGAAACCGCCCTCCGCGGAAATGTCCGGCCAGAGTCTCTATCTTGCAAATTGCGCCGCCTGTCACAAGGCAGATATGAGCGGCGGCCCACCCGAATTCCCCTCCTTGAAAGGCCTAAACGACAAGTATTCGGATCAGGACGTCGGTATGCTCCTTTACACGGGCAGCGGCCGGATGCCGAGTTTCGCGTTTCTTGGTTCTGCGGCCATCCAGGCGATTATCGGGTACGTTATGAGTGGCGAAGATACCAGTGTTCATTCGAATCAGAGTGCCTCTTTTTTCATGAAGTACTTGAATAACGGCTACACACGGTTTCTCGATCCCGATGGCTATCCAGCCATACAACCTCCATGGGGAACTCTGAATGCAATTAGCCTGAGCACGGGCAAGATCGCATGGAAGATTCCTTTGGGACAATATCCTGCGCTCGCTGCACAAGGGTTGGCGAACACTGGTACCGAGAACTACGGCGGCCCTGTGGTTACAGCGGGAGGCCTCGTGTTCATAGGTGCCACGAGTTATGACAAGAAGTTTCGTGCTTTCGACAAACGGAACGGGAAGCTTCTCTGGGAAACAACTCTTCCGTTTGCAGGAAACGCCACGCCGTCTGTCTACGAAGTAGCCGGTCGCGAGTTCGTGGTCATTGCGGCCGGAGGCGGCAAATCTACAGATCCCTCGGGCGGTACAATCGTCGCGTTTGCTTTACCGGAACAAAACCACAATTAAGCGCTCATGCCGATTTACTGTTTCTTCGGCTTAGCGTCCTGCTTGTCCTTCTCCTCGAGGTCCTCTTCTATCGTCTCGAGATCTCCCTCCGCCTGCGAGGGGACCGGGCGTTCGTCGGCGGCCAGATTCTTGTCAGGTTGCGTCTTATCCTTTTTCTTTTCGTCACCCATATTGATCCTAGTCACCTACTGTACGCCGACGAGTGCCCTGCGCCGGGACGCCAACAATTCGGCCACCGCGCGGCATTCGTCTGCCATCTCGGCAAACTGCACTGGGTCTAAAGATTGATAACCATCCGATAGCGCTCGCTCCGGTTCCGGGTGTACTTCCACGAGTAATCCCGACGCTCCCGCCGCAATGGAAGCCAGAGCCATGGGCAGCACCTTATCGCGCTTGCCCGTTCCGTGACTCGGATCCACGATGATCGGCAGATGGCTGAGGCTCTGCACAGCCGGTACAACGGTCAGATCCAGCGTGTTCCGCGTATGATCGGCGAACGTCCTCACTCCGCGCTCACAGAGAATCACGTTGTAATTTCCATCCGCCAGAATGTACTCCGCCGCCATCAGGAATTCATCCAGCGTGGACGACATCCCGCGTTTCAGCAGGACCGGTTTCCGGGAACGGCCGGCCCGCCGCAGCAGCGAAAAGTTCTGCATGTTACGCGCGCCAATCTGAATGCAGTCCGCGTAATGCTCCACCAGTTCGAACGTCTCTGTATCTATGGCCTCCGTGACTATCCCGAGTCCGGTCTCCTCGCGGGCATCGGCAAGATATCGCAAACCCTCTTCGCCAAGTCCCTGGAAACTGTAAGGTGACGTGCGTGGTTTGTAAGCGCCGCCTCGCAATAGCTTCCCGCCCGCCGCCTTCACTGCGTGCGCTGATTCCAAAATCTGTTCGCGGCTTTCGACGGAGCACGGCCCACCGCACAGAACAATTTCCTCGCCCCCAACCTCGACGCCGTTCACCGTGACGATTGTGTTCTCGCGCTTTGTCTCGCGGCTGACCAACTTGTAAGGTTTAGAGACGCGAATCGCCTCGGCCACGCCCGGCAGATGTTCGAATTCCGCGGCATCGAGCGGCCCACTGTTCCCCGTAATGCCGATCGCGGTGCGCTGCTCGCCCGGAATAATATGCGGCTTCAAGCCCAGCGACTCAATCCGTTCACAAACGCGGGCGATCTCCGCAGCCCCGGCTTGCGCCTTCATCACGACCAGCACCTTCTTAGGGTAGCGGAAAGCCGTGGGACAGACGATCGATTTTTGTCGTCTGTCATGAGGATAAGGCCCCTCAATACCTCAGTAGTTCACAATAGATGCTTGCCCGCAATGGCTCGCCACATGTGATCGAATGAGTATCCGAAGTATGTCCCATCTTCCTTTCCGGAACTTCGTTCACCTGACGCAGCCGGAAGCGTACGATCTCATGCGCCGCATGCTGTCGGGTGAGATGACCACGGAAGGCATTGCCGAAGTACTCAGCTTCCTGCGCCGCAAGGGCGAGACCATCGCCGAGCTGGTCGGATTCGCCACTGCCATCCGCGAAATGAGCCGCCCCGTTGACCTCGATCAATCCGAGGAACCTCTCTTAGATACTTGCGGCACCGGCGGCGATGGTGTCAACTCCTTCAACGTGTCCACTGCGACTGCATTTGTCGTCGCCGGAGCGGGGCTGCGCGTCGCGAAACATGGAAACCGGCGCATTTCCAGTCAGTGCGGCAGCGCCGACGTGCTGGAGGCGCTCGGTGTCCCCGTTCATCTTGCGGCGGAGGACGTCGCCAATTGCATCCGCGAAATCGGCATCGGTTTTCTTTACGCGCCGATGCTCCATCCGGCCGTGAAGCACGCCCAAGAGGCGCGTCTGCTGTTGAAAGGCCATACCGTTTTCAATCTGCTCGGGCCTCTCACCAATCCCGTGCATGCGCGTCTGCAGCTCATTGGCGCATTTTCGGTTCGGGCTGCAGAGATGCTGGCGCACGCCTCCGCGCGGCTCGGCATTCAGCGAGCTTTTGTCGTCCACGGCGCCGACGGCTTGGATGAAATTACCACCACTGGCCAAACAACTGTATTTCTAGTCGAGGATGGCCGCGTTCAAAAAGGCCGATGGTCGCCCGCGGATTTCGCGATCCCCCAAGCTGCCATCGAGGATCTCCAGGGCGGCGATCCGGAAATGAACGCCGGAATCATCGGCTCCGTTCTGGATGGAGAGCGGGGTGCGCATCGCGACATCGTTATCATCAACGCCGCGGCCGCGCTTCTACTTGCGCATCGCGCCTCCGATCTGAAAGCTGCCGTTGCCGTCGCCATCGAATCCATCGACACCGGTTCCGCGCGGCAAAAATTGCAGCAACTCATCGAGTTCACCAGCAACCTCAACCATGAAGTCGTTTGAAATTCAAGAGTTCGGAATCGATCAGCTCGCTCTTGTCAACCGAGAGATGCCGCGTCCCGGTCCCGGCGAAGTTCTGGTCCGGTTAACTGCGGCCTCCCTCAACTATCGCGACTACATGATGGTCATGGGTACCTACAATCCGAAGCTCAAGCGCCCATTAGTGCCTCTTTCCGATGGCGTGGGCGTCATCGAAGATACCGCCCCAGATGTGAGCCGCTTCAAGAAAGGCGATCGCGTCGCCGCCTGCTTCATGCAGCGGTGGATTGACGGACCGCCTACTCGGGAGAAAGCCGCTTCTGCTTTGGGAGGCGCCATCGACGGCGTACTCCGGGAATTCGCAGTGTTTTCCGAAGAAGGTTTGGTTTCAGCGCCAAGCTCGCTCACCGACGAAGAGGCCGCCACGCTGCCCTGTGCCGCTGTTACTGCATGGCATGCGCTCTTCGAACACACTCCCGCTGCGCCCGGCGATACTGTCCTGATTCAAGGGACGGGCGGAGTTTCGATCTTTGCGCTGCAGTTTGCCAAAGCGGCGGGGCTCCGCGCCATCGTCACTTCAAGCTCTGACGAGAAGCTTGCGCACGCCAGGAATCTAGGCGCAAGCGAAACCATAAACTACAAAAAAACTCCAAAATGGGAGGAAGAAGCGCGCAAACTTACTGACGGGCAGGGCGTGGATCACGTCATTGAGGTCGGAGGCAGCGATACGCTTCCGCGCTCCCTGCGAGCGGTCCGCATGAGCGGCGCCGTTACCGTAATTGGCGCTCTTACTGGCGGAGACCCGACGGTCAGCCCCGTGCCGATTCTGATGAACAGCATTCGCGTGCAAGGCATCTTCGTCGGATCTCGCGCCATGTTTGAACGCATGAACCGCGCCATCGAGTTCCATCGCATTAAGCCGGTGATCGACAAAACTTTCCAGTGGACTGAAATTAAAGAAGCGCTCCACTACATGGAGCGGCAGCAGCACTTCGGAAAGATTTGCCTCACGTTCTAGGCTCGGATCTACTCAAACGGCGCATCCTCTTCACCCGTATCCGCCGCAAGGTTCTCAAATTTCGTATAGCGATTGAGAAACGCGAGCTTCAGCCGCCCGGTCGGTCCATTGCGCTGCTTGGCTAGAATTACCTCCGCGAGTCCCTTCAAGCTCTCCTTGTCCGGCCGGTAAACTTCTTCGCGAAAAATGAACGCCACCAGATCGGCGTCCTGCTCGATCGAGCCCGACTCACGTAGATCACTCAACATCGGCCGATGATCGCCCGTTCGCGTTTCGGGCGCGCGGCTCAATTGCGACAGCACCAGAAAGGGAACCTTCAACTCCTTTGACATCAGCTTTAGTCCGCGAGAGAGCGCGCTGATCTCCTGAACGCGATTTTCAAACCGCCCCCGTCCTTGCATCAACTGCAAATAGTCGATCACCACCAACCCCAAATCCTGCTCCGCCTGCAGCCTGCGCAATTTCGAATGCACGTCCATCAGGTTGGTGCCCGCGCCGTCGTCTATAAAGAGCGGCGATTCCACCATCCGGTACATCGCCTCCTGCAGTAACCGGCGCTCTTCCGCGTTCAAATAACCCGCACGGAAGCGCTGCTGATCCACACGTGCCGCGGCGCACATCATGCGCGTCAACAACGATTCCTTTGACATCTCCAGCGAGAAGACCGCGACTGCCTTGGGATTCTTCGTGTTGCTTGCCACGTGCTGGGCAATATTAAGCGCTAGCGCCGTCTTCCCCATGGCAGGCCGCCCCGCCAGGATGAACAATTCCCCTTCGCGAAGACCGCCCGTCATCTCATCGAACTTCAGAAAACCAGTGCTGATCCCCTTGATGCGCTTGCTGGTATCCAGGAATGCGTTGATGCCGCCGTCGTACTCCGTAATGATCTGAGCCGGGCTGGTAAGCGAGTTCTTCGCCTGCACATCCCCGAGCTTCATGAAAGCGTCTTCGACAGCGCCCAGGATCTGCTTCGGATCCTCCTCGGATGCAAAACAACGGTTGATTGTGTCCTGCGAGACCGCGATAATCCGCCGCAGCAGAGATTTTTCTCTTATGATCGCGACGTAGCTATCCAGGTTGTAAAGCTGCGGCAGCCCGTCATCGAGCGAAACCAAATAGCTAAGCCCATCCACCGATTGAAGCTGCCCTTGCTTCATCAGCTCGTTGGCAAGCGTGACGCGGTCGATCTTTTCACCGCGTTCATGGAGATCTCCCATGCGCAGGAAAATGCGCTTATGCTTTTCAAGGCTGAAATCTTCAGGTGAAAGCGTCCCCGCCACTTGCACATACCCGGTGTCGCTGCTCATCACCGCGCCGAGAACGAATCGTTCTGCGTCGAGATTGTCCGGCAGTGCCTTATCGAGGCTTAAATCGCGTACGGCCATCAGGGGGACTCGCCTACATTAACTGAGACTCGCCACACTCACAAGCGGAATTTCAGAGGAAGACTTTCCTCCATCTGTGAAGTCGAAACCGGCTGCGAACTTGGCACTCTCAGAAAATAGATTTCCACAAACTTTCCTCAATACATTTTTACCTGAAATTGTTTTGGCCGGGAAGGGAATTATCATCCTTTTCATCCCCGCCCCATAAACCACGCCTTGATATACTTCTAACTGGAATCGCAGCGGCCCGCCGATTGGCGGGCTTTTTCATTCCCAAGGCATCCCATGAGCGAAGTTCTCGATTTCGATAAACAAAGCGGTCTCATTACGACCGTGGTACAGGACGCCGCCAGCGGTCGCGTGCTCATGGTTGGCTACATGAATCGCGAGGCGCTCGACAAAACACTGGCGACCGGACATGTCACGTTTTTCAGCCGCTCGCGCCAGAAGCTTTGGACCAAAGGCGAGAGCTCCGGTCACTATCTGAACCTGAAATCGATCGCTACCGATTGCGATGGCGACGCGTTTCTCATTCAGGCGGAGCCGGTTTCGCCTGGCGTCTGTCACGAGGGTTATGAGAGCTGCTTCTATCGCACCTGGCGCGACGGAGATTGGGTGAAATCCGAACAGCAGGTCTACGATCCGGCCGCCGTCTACGGAGGGAAAGATTGAAGCTGAAGCTCGGCGTACCGAAGGGTAGCCTTGAGAACGCGACCATCGATTTGTTTCGTCGCGCCGGCTTCAACATTACGACCAGCAGCCGCAGTTATTTTCCAAGCATCGATGATCCGGAAATCGAGTGTATGCTGATCCGCGCGCAGGAGATGGCGCGGTATGTCGAAGATGGCGTACTGGATGCCGGTCTTACTGGTAGCGATTGGGTGGAGGAAAACGAGGCTCACGTCGAAACTGTCGCCGACCTCATCTACGCAAAGCAGAGCTTTGGAAAAGTGCGTTGGGTGCTTGCCGCGCCCGAAGCTTCCCCGTACCGAACGGCGCAGGACCTGCAAGGGAAGATCATCGCGACAGAGCTGGTCTCAACCACCAAGCGATATCTCGCCGGCAAAGGCATCAACGCCAAAGTTGAATTTAGCTGGGGTGCTACGGAAGTAAAGCCGCCGGAGCTCGCCGACGCAATCGTCGAAGTGACGGAAACCGGCTCCTCTTTACGCGCCAACAAGTTGCGAATTTTGGAAACTGTGCTCGAATCGAACACCCAGCTGATCGCTAATCACCAATCCTGGGCCGACGAATGGAAACGTCGCAAACTGGAAGATATCAAGATGCTGCTTGAAGGCGCGATGAATGCGCTCGGCAGAGTCGGATTGATGCTGAACGTTCGGCGCGACGATCTCGCGGCGGTTCTTTCGGTGCTTCCAGCCCTGAAGAATCCGACGATTTCACAGCTTAGCGACGAAGCTTGGGTCGCGGTGAACACGATTCTGGAAGAAACAACCGTGCGCAATATAATTCCCCGGCTAAAGCACGCCGGTGCACAAGGAATCGTCGAATATCCGCTGAACAAGATCGTCATGTAGTGTGCGCATGATCATAATCCAGGATTTCCGCAATCTTTTCGCTTTCAACATTGCCCGTTCCCGCGCTCAGACCGAGCACCAGTACATTGTCGAACCAATAATAGAAGGCGTGCGCAGGGATGGCGACGCGGCCCTGATCCGCTACGCCAAGCGACTCGACGATCTCGGCGATTTGCCGCTTCGGGTAAGTGAAACCGAGCTGGCCGCCGCCGCTCAGGCAATGTCTCCGGAAGTTTCCACCGCCGCGCAAGCGGCCATTAAAAACATTCGCGAATTCGCGGAGAAGCAGTTACCCAAGGAATATCTCGAAGAGTTCTCGCCCGGCCGGAAACTTGGCTGGATCGTTCGGCCGCTGGATGCAGTCGGCTGTTATGTGCCTTCGGGCCGGTATCCGCTTCCGTCCACATTGCTCATGACCGTGGTGCTCGCGCAAACCGCCGGAGTGCAGCGTATTTGTGTCACCTCGCCGAATCCTTCAACTGAAATCCTTGGCTGCGCGCAATTGCTAGGCGTCCAGGAGGTCTATAGGGTCGGTGGCGCGCAAGCTATCGCTGCAATGGCATTCGGGACACAAACTATCCCCCGCGTGGACCGCATCGTGGGGCCGGGGAATGCCTATGTGGCTGCCGCGAAGAAGCTGCTCGCCGGCGAAGTTGGAATAGATTTTGTGGCCGGACCGACTGAGATCATGATCCTCGCCGCCGACGGGGATGCGAAAGTGATAGCAGCCGACATGTTAGCCCAAGCCGAACACGATACGGAAGCCTGCGCGATGTTAATCACATCTTCTGAACCGCTCGCCAATTCCGTCCGTGCCGAGATCGAGCGGCAGCTCCGCACGCTGCCAACCCGCGACGATCGCCCGTCAAGCGATTGACAAAAACAGCCGCATATTTCTGGTTCCCGACATGAATTTCGCTGTTTTGATCGCAAATATGTGGGCGCCGGAGCACCTCAGCCTGCACGATCCAACACTGCTTCCTACAATAAAGAATGCAGGCACCGTTTTTCTGGGTCCCAATTCTCCGGAGTCCGCGGGCGATTACGCCGCCGGTCCCAGTCATGTTTTGCCTACCGGAGGCGCTGCGCGATTACGTGGCGGTCTTTCGGCAGCCGATTTCGTTAAAGTTATCGCCGTTCAGCAGCTCTCGCCCGCGGCATTGCAAGAGCTTGCTCCAACAATCACGACGCTCGCCCGAGCAGAAGGTCTAGAGGCGCACGCACGCGCCGTGGAGGTTCGTTCTGTCAGCTAAATCAGTAGTCGAATTAGAGTCGGAATCTAAACAACAGACTCTGACCCCGCGCGAAGCGGTCTTGCGTATGGCGCCCTATCATCCGCCCACCGGCGGCCGTCGCAACAAGCTTCGTCTCGATTTCAACGAAAACACCGTCGGCACCTCGCCCCATGTCATCGATTTCATCAAGCGCTATGTAACCGCGGCCGACCTCAGTATCTATCCCGAGTACGACAATGCGCTCGAAGATCTGTCTCGCCACTTCGCCGTTGGAATAGACGAGCTGACACTCACCAACGGCACCGACGAAGCAATTCACTTGCTCATCAATACCTATATCGACAGCGGCGGCGAGGTGCTGATCCTGCGCCCCTCATACGCCATGTACAGGTTCTACAGTCAACTCGCGGGAGCTGCGATCAATGAGATTGACTACCGCTCCGGCACCCTCTCGTTCCCTCTCGAAGAGCTGCTCGAGCGAATCACGCCGTCCACTCGCGCCGTACTTATCAGCAACCCCAACAATCCAACCGGCACGGGAACGGACGTGCGGGGTATCGAGCAGATCCTCGCGAAAGCATCGCATGCGCCCGTCTTCATTGACGAAGCTTATTACGAGTTCAGTGGCGTGACGGTGCTCCCGCTGCTGGTTGAATACCCGAATCTCTTCGTGAGCCGCACGTTTTCAAAAATCTATGGCATGGCCGCCATGCGTTGCGGCTGTCTCTTCTCTCAGCAAACCAACATGGCGCACGTGCGGAAAGCGCAATCACCCTATAGCGTGAACTCGCTGGCAGCCATGGCCGCGCGCATCGCCGTGCAAGATGAGAAATTCGTCGAAGACTACGTTCTCGAAGTACTCACCGCTCGTGAGCTCCTTTACGTTGGTCTTGAGCGCCTCAAAATTCATTACATCGAAAGCCAGGCGAACTTCGTCTTATTTGAGGCAGGCGACCGCGCCATAGAAATTCGAGATGAGTTGCGCACTCGCAACATTCTGATCCGCGACCGAAGCTATGAAATACCAGGCTGGGTTCGTGTCACGGTCGGAACACGCGATCAGATCCAGCAATTCCTCGACGAGCTGGAGCAGATTTGGTAGCGCCGCCGCTTGACGAGCCTGGCGTCATCGTGTTCGACATGGATGGCGTGCTTGTCGAAGTGATGGATTCTTACCGCGAGGCCATTCGAGAAACCGTCCGGCACTTTACGGGCGAGCTTGTCTCACACGACGAAATACAAAATTTCAAGAACGCAGGCGGCTGGAACAACGACTGGCTTCTCTCGCACCGGCTGATTACGGACCGCGGCAAGGACACCCGGTACGCCGACGTTGTCGAATATTTCAATCAAATCTTCTTTGGTCAGAACGGGGACGGTTTAATCCAAAATGAGAATTGGATGCCGTCTGAAGGCCTGCTTGAAGAGTTGGCTGAGCGCGCGGATCTGGCCATATTCACGGGCCGTGCCAAGTATGAAGCCGACGCTACATTGCAGCGATACGCCAGCGGTATTCATTTTCATCCGCTCATCACGGATGAATCCGTTGCGAATCCCAAACCGGCGCCCGATGGCCTTCAGCTCATCCTTCAAGCGCACCCGGATAAGATCATCTGGTATTTGGGAGATACTGTCGATGACGCTCGCAGCGCGCAAGCCGCCGGTGTTCCTTTTATCGGCGTCTCGACGCGGCATAATCCCCGCCACGCCGAAATTGCCGCCCTGCTCAAAAATTTAGGCGCGGCTGCTGTGATTGACGACATTAACGACATTAGGGCTCTCGTCAATGGAGCCGCTCAGCACACCCGGTGAGAGAAGCTACCACCGAACGTAATACAAATGAGACGCAAATCATCGGCTCTCTTCGTATCGAAGGAACCGGCGTCTACAAGATCTCGACCGGAATCCGATTCCTCGATCACATGCTCGAGTTGTTCAGCAAGCACGGCGCTTTCGATCTCAAGCTGACCGCCCGCGGCGACTTGGATGTCGATCAGCACCACACCGTCGAAGATGTCGGAATCGTTCTCGGCGATCTCTTTTCACTTGCGTTGGGCGATCGGATCGGCATCAATCGGGCAGGTTACTTCGTTCTGCCCATGGACGAATCGCTGGCGGTTGTGGCCGTGGATCTTGGCGGGCGTCCGTCACTCGTTTATGAGGATCGCGTCGAAGTTGTCCAAGTCGGCGATTTGCAAACCGAGCTTCTGGAAGATTTCTTTACCGCGTTTACCCAACACGCCGGAGCGAATCTTCACGCCAAGGTCCTCTACGGCCGCTCCAGCCACCATAAGATCGAGGCAGTCTTTAAATGCTTTGCGCGCGCCATGCGCTACGCGTGTTCCACCGATGAGCGTCTGAAGGACCAGCTCCCTTCAACGAAAGGCCTGTTATGACAACCATCGTCGACTATGGCGCAGGTAACCTTCGCTCCGTCCAAAACACGCTTGACGAATTGAATGCCAGCTACATCGTCACGAACAAGCCTGAAATCGTCAGCGCCGCGGGGAAACTCATCTTGCCCGGCGTCGGCCACTTCGGACAAATGATGCGCTCTATCGACGATCTGCTCCTTCGCGAGCCACTGATGGAACGTATCCGCGCTGGCGTCCCTTTCCTAGGTATCTGCGTCGGTCTGCAATGTCTCTTCGATACTAGTGAGGAATCGCCCGCTAGCCAAGGCTTTGGCATCTTTGCAGGCCGTGTGAAACGCTTCGTCGGTGATGCGCGAATTCCCCACATGGGCTGGAACACGCTATCAAAAGTCAACTCATCTCAATTGTTGAACGGCCTTCAGAACGGAACCTTCACCTACTTCGCGCACAGTTTTTACGCGCCCGTCGTAAGCGCGACCGCCGCCACCTGCACGTATATCCATCCCTACACAGCCGTTCTCGAACACGACAACGTTTACGCCGTCCAGTTTCATCCTGAGAAGTCCGGACCCGCGGGCTTGCAGGTCATGCGCAACTTCCTGAATTTGTAATGCTCGCCAAGCGGATCATCCCTTGTCTCGACGTGACAGCGGGTCGTGTGGTGAAGGGCGTCAAGTTCCTCGATCTGCGCGATGCAGGCGATCCCGTCGAGCTCGCCGAACGCTACAATTCGCAAGGCGCGGATGAGCTCGTGTTTCTCGATATCACTGCCTCCAGCGACGCCCGCGACATCATGGCCGATCTGGTAGCGCGGACGGCTCGAAAGGTGTTCATTCCTCTGACGGTCGGTGGCGGAATCCGCACCGTGGCTGACGCCCGCAAGATCATTTTGGCCGGCGCGGACAAAGTCAGCGTGAATACTGCCGCTGTCCATCGCCCTGACCTGATTCGCGAGCTTAGCGAAGAGTTCGGCGCGCAAGCGGTCGTGCTCGCAATCGATGCCCGGCGTTCCGGCGTGCGGACGTGGAACGTTTACACCAACGGCGGCCGCCACGATGAATGCATCGATGCCGTCGAATGGGCGCGAGCAAGGCCAGTCGCTCGGGGCAGGCGAGATCCTGCTGACTTCCATGGATACCGACGGTGCACAAACTGGCTTCGATTGCGAATTGACGCGCGCCGTAGTCAACGCAACCACGATCCCTGTCATCGCGTCCGGCGGTGCGGGAACGCCGCAAGATTTCGTCGCCGTGTTAACCGAAGGCTGTGCGGATGCAGCCTTGGCCGCCTCCATATTCCATTACGGCAAATACACTGTCGCCGATCTGAAGCGCGCGCTCGAAGAAGCGCACGTCCCCGTAAGGCCCCTCGCTTGATCATTCCCTCCATCGACCTCATGGAAGGCAAGATAGTCCAGCTCGTCCAGGGCCGCGACAAAGTGTTGGAAGCGAACTCGCCGGACGAGATGCTCGCGGCCTTCGCGGGTTTCCCTCAGATTCAAGTCATCGATCTCGATGCTGCTATGGGCCGGGGACAGAATGACGCCATCGTCGAATACCTCGCCCAGCGCGCCACCATCCGAGCGGGCGGCGGCGTCCGAACCATCGAACGCGCTCAGCAGTTGATCGGCCAGGGAGCGTACCGCGTAATCGTCGGTACCGCCGCTTTCTCAGCCACCGGTCCTGACACGAAATTTCTGAGCACCCTCAGCCGCGCTATCGGCCCCGGCCGGCTCACCATCGCCCTGGATAGTAAAGCCGGACGCATCGTGGTAAAAGGCTGGCTCGAATCGACCGAGTGGACAGCTCTGGATATCATCGCCGAGCTCGAGCCCTGGTGCTCAGGCTTCCTTTGCACATATATCGACAAAGAAGGCATGATGGAAGGCACCGATCTTACCTGGTTTGAAAATCTGCGCAAGAAAACGAACCGGGAGTTGATCGCGGCAGGCGGCATTTCCACGCTCGACGAAGTAAGAGCGCTGCTCGCGATGAATATTCACTGTGTAATCGGCATGTCGATTTACACTGGGCGGCTTCGCCTGGAAGATCTCCGAATCCTGAACGAAGTAACCTAGTTTTTAGAGGTGCATTAGGAATGAAAACCAACCTTGTTCGCTGGTTCGCCTTAACCGGTTTCTCGGCGCTCGGAGCCGCCTTGCTCATCCATGCAGCGGCGCCTCATGCGGGGTTTAAGGTCGACGATTCCGACGTGAAAAATGTGATCACCGGAACAGCCGCCTTCGACGACTACCGTTCAGAGAAGCCAGGCACGTTTCGAAAGATCACCGTAGCCGACCTCCCGAAGCCGTTTGCAACCGAGTCTTCCCGTAACAATCCGCATGTCGTTCCTAGACCTGCTGATGCCTGGCCGCAAGCCCCAGCGGGGTTCAAGGTTGAGCTATACGCGAACGAGGACTTGCAGGTGCCGCGCGAGATTCGAACCGCACCCAACGGCGATCTCTTCCTGGCCGATAGTCAGCGCGGACACGATTGATATCTTCCGAGGCATCACCAAAGATGGAAAGCCCGAGCAAAGATCAGTATTCGCCACCGGTCTGAAGCTGCCCTTCGGAATTGCGTTCTATCCCGTCGGCAATAATCCGCAGTGGGTCTACGTAGGAAACACGAATTCCGTTGTGCGCTTTCCCTATCACAACGGAGATCTGAAAGCGACTGGACCCGAGGAGATCATCATTCCAGAGCTTGCGACCACCGGCGGCCATGTGACTCGCGACCTCGCCTTCTCGCCGGATGGCACGAAACTGTTCGTCTCTGTGGGTTCCGGTTCCAATGTGGCGGAGGAGCCGAATGCGGACTCAAGAGAATTTCATCGCGCCGACATCTTGCAGTTCACGCCGGATGGCAAGTTCGTGAAAATCTACGCCTCCGGCATCCGCAATCCTGTCGGTATCGCCGTAAATCCCACCACAGGCCAGTTGTGGTGCTCGGTAAATGAACGCGACGCCCTGGGCGACAATCTCGTGCCCGACTACATCACCAGCGTGAAAGAAGACGGATTTTATGGCTGGCCCTGGTACTACATGGGCGATCACCAGGATCCCCGCCAGGAAGGCAAACATCCTGAGCTGCGGGACAAGGTTATCGTCCCTGATGTCTTGCTGCAGCCCCACAATGCTTCGCTCGAAATGACTTTCTATGAAGGGAAGCAGTTTCCGAAGCAGTACAAAGGCGACATCTTCGCGGCTGAGCATGGCTCCTGGAACAAATCCATTCGCGCTGGGTATGAAGTAATTCGCGTCCCTCTCGACGACGGCAAGGCCAAAGGCGAATACGAGGATTTCTTGACCGGCTTTGTCACCCCCGACGGCAATGCCTGGGGACGTCCCGTAGGCGTCGCAGTTGCGCCGGACGGCTCGCTGATGGTGACCGATGACGGCTCTAAATCGATTTGGCGCGTCAGCTATACCGGAAGATGAGTGAGCGCGTAGCGGCCATTGGCCTCTTCGCTCTTCTTGCGGCGTTCACACTGTTCACACTCGATAGCGGAGACATCGCGCCCCGAATCATCTCCGCCGTTCTGCTTTCGCTCACCGCTTGTTACCTTGCGTTCTCCTTTGATCAGCACCTGGTCTGGAGCGTTCCCGCCATCTGTTTACTCCTGATGTCTTGCTATGGTGTCGCGCAAACTCTCTGGTCGCCCCAGAAGATTGTCTATAACGGCTGGACCGGCGTGCTCTTCTGGTTCACCGCCTGCGCCATCGCCCTCCTCGCCACGCAAGTGTTTCAAAACCAGCGCTACGCAGCCAAGTTTCGATCTCTCTTCGTTATATTCGGTAGTGCTATTTGTCTGCTCGATCTCCTCGAGCAGGGCTCCCACACCAACAAATATTTCTGGATGATTCCGAGCCGCTTTCCGGCCGTCTACGGCACCTTCGCCTATTGGAATAACTTCGCCGAATTTGTTGAACTGTTGCTGCCCATCACTCTTTGGATGGGCCTCTCTCGCCGCAAACCAGCAGTCCCATACATCCTATTGGCCGCTCTGCAGATCGGCGCAGTCGTCGCGTCCGGCTCTCGCGCCGGGACCGCCCTCGTAATTGCCGAGCTCGCGGCAGTGATCGTTCTGTGCTTACTGTCGGAACCGCAACAAAGCTCTCTTGTACAGCGCCGGACTCGCCGTTTTGCTTAGCGTCTGTTTCGTTTATGCCGCGGGCTTCGACACCATGGTGAAAAAACTTCAGCAGCATGATCAGCTCTCCGTTCGCCGCGAGATCAACAAATCCTCCCTGGCCATGATCCGCGAGCGTCCATTGACGGGCTGGGGTCTCGATGCTTACGTCCCCGTTTACCGCATGTTCGCCCGCTACGACGATGGCAGCATCGTGAACCGCGCTCATAACGATTGGCTCGAATGGACCGCCGAGGGAGGCATTTTCTTCTCAGGTTTGATGCTGATCGTCTTGCTGTGGAGTGTCAGGCCCGCACTTCGCTCCGGCTGGGGAATCGGGGTCATTGCCATCTGCCTTCACGCGATCGTCGATTATCCATTTGCGCGCTTCGGTGTGTGTGGCTGGTATTTCGCTCTAATCGCTATGCTGGCCGTATGTCCGGAAGCTTTGCGAAAATATTCTTCGTGATGGCCCTGCTGAGTGCGCTGGTTGTCCTTCAAGCGCAGTCTGCAAATTCGAACTTGCCTGCCGAGTTCAATACTCCCCGCCAGATCATGACCGTTGCGCCCAATGGTAGTCAAAAATCCATCCGCATCGTGAGCTGGAATATCGACCGCGGCGAACAGCTCAACGTAGTTGCCTCCGAGCTTGCGCGCGATCCAGCCGATCTCTGCATGCTGCAGGAAGTGGACTGGAATACAAACCGATCCGGCCAAGCCGACATCGCCGCCGAGCTCGCCAATCGCCTTCACCTGAACCTGTCCTACGCCATCGAATTCGAAGAACTGAGCCAGGAGCATGGAAGAGAAGCCTTCATAGGCCAAGCTACGCTCACCCGGTTACCGATTCGCCAATCGAGAGTGCTCCGTTTTCATAGGCAATCCAGTTGGTGGCAGCCGCACAGTTGGATTCCGTCCTCCGTACCCCTGATGCAACGCCGTCTCGGCAGCCGCATCGCCCTGGTAAACGAGCTTGAGTTCGCCGGTCGCCCGCTCATTGTCTATAACGTACATCTCGAAAGCCGCAGCTTCGGCAGCATCCAATCCGAGCAACTCGACGAAATTCTCCGCGATCTGAAAAAATATCCACCCAACACCGCGGCCATAATTGGGGGCGACTTCAACTCGAAATACTTCCCCTCCGCTTTTCTGAAGAAGTTCGAGCGAGAGGGCTTTCAAAGTGCCCTGGGTCAACACATCGAGCGAACCCACGCGATCGCGATGGCCCTCGACTGGATCTTCGCCCGTGGCGTAAAGCTCGAAAACGGAAAAGTTCGCAAAGACCTAAAAGGTTCAGACCACTATCCGATCTACGCGCGTCTCGCCGCCGAATAGCGTCGTTTTAATCCGCCAGCTCCCACCCGAGGCCTCCCTCGAGGCCTCTCTTATGGGTTCTCTAGTATCTAAGTACTACTGAGTTGCAGTACTTGACGTACTACTCCGGTGCTTGACGTACTACTAATAAGAAGTTACTATCCTCCTGTAAGTAATATTTTCAAAGGAGGGATCAAACACACAATGAAAGCGGTTCTTATTCTGACCGCCGGGCTGCTGGTTGGTACCTGTACGATATCCGCCGCAACCCTCACTCAATGCCCGCCCACCGGCCTTAACACCGGCGGCTGTCGGCTTTTAGTCACCATTACTGCCGCCACCGGAGGCGCGGCGACCAATTTTACCGTCACTACTACCACCAATCCGCCCGACAATCAGCCTTACGATGGCTCTGAAGACACGCTGATCGGTGTTCTGAATAGTTCAGGCGGCTCTGTGAGTACGCTAACGCTGAGCAGCAACACCGATATCTTCGGGTTTGACGGGGATGGTCCCTGTACGGAAACCCCTGGGCCCAGTAACTGCAACACCGCTGCCGCTGCATTTGGTTACGGCGGACCCGGAGTGACCTTTACCAATATCAGTGGAAACTCTTTCTCGGGTGTGGTCAACTTCACTCCCGCGCTCGCCGACAACGGCACGGCGTGGTTCGGCTTGGAAGAGGCCATAACAGCCAGCCAGATTCAACCGGGTGTTCCCGAACCGGCTTCGTGGGGACTCCTGGGCGTCGGTCTGGGTGGGCTTTTGTATCTTGGCCGCCGTCGCCGTCTGCAGCAGTAGAACACCTGGGGTTGCTAAAATCACCGCCAGGGTTTCGGCCGACTTCCTGATAGATTGGCCGGAGCCCTGGCGTTTTATCTTTTAATCGATATCTTCCTTTTAATCGATATCTTCCTTCGCTCCCGCAGAATCCCACTAGACTGAAATAGGCGCTGCGGCCGCATTTCCGTCCATTACGGATGCGCCACGATTGTTGAGATTGCTGCAGGAGATCGATGTTGTCCAGTTGAAGAAATAACCTGAAGAAGAAAAAAGACAACAAAATGCTGGGATCGAAAAACCTCATCATCGCCGTAATGGCCGCCATCGGACCGATTGCATTCGGTCTCGTCAATGCGCCGGGGATCCAAGCGCAAGGTCAGATGAAGACGGAAACTCCGCTCACGTTCGAAGTGGCATCAGTCAAGCCGAGCAAACCCGGTGCCACCGGCGGCGGAATACGTCCTCTGCCCGGCGGTCAGACGTATATCGCGACGAACGCCCCAGTCAAACTAATGATCAAGTTGATGTACCATGTCACGGATCGCCAGATCTCCGGAGGGCCCGCCTGGATCAACACCGATCTCTACGACGTCGAAGCGAAAGCGGAACGCCCCGCCAGCCTCGACCAGCTCCATCAGATGTTTCAAAATCTGCTGGTCGACCGCTTCCAATTAAAATTCCATCGCGAAACGAAGGAAATGCCATGCTACGCGCTGGTGCTGGATAAGTCTGGTTCAAAGCTCAAATTGAATGAGAGCCCGGAACCATTCGATTTCCCAATTAAACCGGGCGGCAGGGGGAAGATTGTAGGCCAACGGGTCTCTATGTCGTATTTCACATGGTTTCTTTCGGGGCTTCCAATGGTAGATCGTCCAGTGGTGGACAAAACCGGCCTCAGCGGCAACTATGATTTCACTCTGGAGTTGCTGTCCGAAGCGGCGAAACTCCCTGGCGGAGATGATCGAGAACCCGCGGCGAACCCTGAGGGCCCCAGTCTCTTCACCGCCCTGCGCGAGCAGTTAGGACTGAAGCTGGAACCGCAAAAAGGACCGGTCGAAATCATGGTAATCGATCATGCCGAGAAACCCACCGCGAACTAGTGCAGCTCCTTGCGGTAACGGATACGGCTGTAGTTCCCGCCATCGGAAAGTGTTTGCCGTTGCCTGTTTGCAAAAGCCCGACCCGTTATATTGGGGAGCGTTCACCTACACGGGAACCGGGTTTGGCTTCGTGAGGCAGCCAACCAGAAGGACTGCGATATCCGACGAGAGGACGCGATTATGGAGACCACCACGCATACGAGACTTTGTTCTTTGCTGGCAAATGCAAAGACTGAGCTCCAGAAGGACGCCGACGAATATGGTGCCCTTCTGAAGCAACTAGAACTTCTACAGCGCGCGCTGGACGCGCATGAGGCTCCGGATGAAGCGCTTAAGGCGACCGTGCGTGCGTTTCCGGCAAAGTTGCGACCCCTGCGGGCCGGCGCCCCCGCCGGTGAAGGCTTGAAGGAGACCAGAAGGCTATGGGAAGAGCTGAATCACATCGTGCGGTCTCGGCAAGAGGCCAAGACTCACGGCGCGATGCCGGACAAATCGCGCCAGGGATGACATGCAGCGTGGGCAGCTCGTTGTAAGTGATCCGGCGATTTTTTTCTCGGTCTATCTCCTGAACGATCCCTGCGGCTCACGCTGGGAAGAACAGAGAAAAGTTCTGCGTCAGGCGGATGCGTTCATCGACAACTATGGCCTCCTGCCTTATGCCCCGAAGTCTCGCCCCTACAGCCGAGCAGCCGATATTGACCTGGTCGCCGTCGCGAAGTCGCCGGCCCCTTTCGAGATCCTGCTTCAGTGCCACACCGACTACCCGAAATCGCCGATCGGCACCTACTGCGAATGTTTGGTTTACTCCTATCACGATGCGGTTGTCCTGCAAGTCATGATCACGAAATTCCAAGATTGGAGAGGAGGGCTCCTCGAAGGATGGAAAGAACTCACCAGCAGCTTGAAGTCTTCCTTTCGCGAGGAGATCTTCGCCGATGCCCAACACGCGACGCTCGGTGTCAGCGCAGTTTACTGGGCGATAGCGGATTCCGATTCCGGCGCGGGAGCGCGGGAGCAGCAGTTCCGTCCCATCGCAGAGGAACAGGATCTGAGCCAAACGGCTACCGACCTGGGCGCCCCGCTGTGGCGTTGTGAGCGGCCGCTGTTTCCGGGCTGCCCGGCGATTCACCAGGATCTATGGATGCTGGTCACGCCACGTAAGGTCGAGACGCTGGTGAACGCGCGTTTCTACCAACCCCGTCGTACCGCTCCTCCGGACTTTGCAATCGTGGCACTCGCCTCTCACAAGATCGCGTATGAACGCGCCGAGTATCTGCGCGAGCGGCGAAACGCGAAGCGCATCCAGGAAGATCTCGAGCGGCGCGTCAGGCAGATCGTGGATATGCAGCGCCGCCTCGGTCCCGAATTGGAGGAGCTTCGCAGTCATCATGCCATCGACTTCCAACGCGAGCTCGCCGAAGCGGGCGCGGCCCTCGCCGATTACGCTCAAAGCGTCGGCATCTTAAAGGAGCTCCAGCGCACGGTGGCAGTGAATCAGCGGAATTTCTTGGTCAACTCCGTGGCTCTGATCTCAAAGCAGGCAGTGGACGAGGTGGCGCGGTCGTTAGACCAGGAACGCGCAGCCGCCCGCTTCCTGGCAGCCTCGCACCGGGATGAGATCTTCGCGCAGCACGCCAGTAGCTTTCAAGGTCTGTGCCGACAGCTTGATTCAGACATCGATTACGGTAATTCTCTGGCCGAACGCCATGCGGCCACTCTCCGTTCCGCCAGGGACCAGTTGCGAATCGCGGGAGAACGTGAATTGGGCGAGATAGCGCATCATCTGTCGATCGATTCAGCGGCCGTAGTGGCATCGGTGGTCGCTGTGATCGTCACCGAGATGATTCTGAAACCGGAGAGTTCTATCGGAGATCCTATTTCCCGCTGGTCCCTGGCCTTAGCGCTGGTGGTGGGCTCCTTCGCCCTCACACAGATCCTCAGCAGCGGTTGCCGGGGAAAGCAACTGGAGCGGTGGAGTGCTGCGGTCGCAGCCGGACTCTTGGGAGCTTTCTTAGCGAATCGGTTCTTCTCGGCTGAGTATTTCCGGTTTTTGGCGCCTTTCCGTTTGCATCATTTGCACGAGCTAGCTGCGCTGGTCGCGGGAATGCTCGCCGGATGGCTCGGTCATCGCCGTGCCAAGGAATACCGCTCCCGCGCCATGCGGCGCCCTGCTCCGATGCCTGAATAGCGGCCAATGATAATAATGGGCGAAATTTCAGTCCTCGACAGCAACACGCCAACGCAGGTGCCCGAACGAGTGACCTTATGCCGGAACCCTTCGACCAAAAGCTCGAAAAATTAAACCAAGGACTCCTCCGGCTGCTAAAGGTACAGCAGCTAAACCAGGAAGTCGTCCGATTGTTCGCGGAAGGCCGGCGGGAGCAGGCGCTAGCTGTTGCGAGCCAGGCCTGTGATCTGGCCCGCAGAGATTTGGGAGAAGCCCATCCGGATTTCGCCGCCAGCCTGAACAACCTCGGAATGCTGTATTATCAGCCCGGCAATTACGCTGCAGCCGAGCCACTCTTGCGGCAAGCGCTGGAGATCCGCCGCAAAGCGCTCGGGGAAGCGCATCGGGATTTCGCCGCAAGCCTGAACAACCTCGGAATGCTGTATTATCAGGCCGGCAACGACGCTGCAGCCGAGCCACTCTTGCGGCAAGCGCTGGAGATCCGCCGCAAAGCGCTGGGGGAAGCGCATCCGGACTTTACCGACACCCTGCACAACCTGGCGCTGCTGTATCACTCGGTCGGGAATTATGCCGCCGCCGAGCCGCTCTATCGCCAGGAGCTGGAGATTACGCGCAAGGTGCTGGGCGAGGAGCATCCGCAGTTCGCCGAGGTCCTGCAATACCTGGCAATGCTGTACCGCACGGCGGGGGCCTACGCGGAGGCGGAGCCGCTCTTTCGTCAGTCGCTGGAGATCCGGCGCAAAGCGTTAGGCGAGAAGCATCCGGTGGTCGCCGCCAGTCTGAACAACTTGGCGGTGCTGTATTATCTGGCCGGTAACTACGCTGCGGCCGAGCCACTCTATCGGCAAGCGCTGGAGATCCGCCGCAAGGCGCTCGGAGAAGCCCATCCGGATTTCGCCACAAGCCTGAACAACCTTGCGGTGCTGTATCGCGCGATGGGGAACTACGCGGCAGCCGAGCTGCTGTCTCGGCAGGCGCTCGAAGCCTATCGCAAGACCGTAGGTGAGGAGCATACGGATTTTGCCACGGCCCTGGACAATCTGGCGGCGCTGTATCAGTTGACCGGCAACTACGCTGCAGCGGAGCCGTATTATCGTCAGGCGCTGGAGATCCGGCGTAAGGCGCTGGGCGAGGAGCATCCGGACATCGCCCACAATCTTAATAACCTCGCGGAGCTGTATCACTCAATGGGCAACTACGCGGCGGCCGAGCCGCTCTATCGCCAAGCGCTGCGCATCTTCCGCAACGCGCTGGGTGAGGAGCATCCGAATGTTGCCGCCATTCTGAATAATTTGGCCAGCTCTACCACTCGATGGGCAACTATACCGAGGCGGAGGCACTCTCCCGGCAAGCATTGGAGATCCGGCGCAAGACGCTGGGAGAAGCCCACCCGCAGTTTGCTGAAGGTCTGCACAACTTGGCCACGATATATCTCTCGCTGGGGAACTACAGCGCGGCCGAGCCGCTCTATCGTCAGGCGCTCGAGATCACGCGCAAGGCGCTCGGGAGAGGAACATCCGGACGTTGCCGATACCCTCAACAACCTCGCGGCGCTGTACGGTTCGACGGGTGACTACGCTGCAGCGGAACCGCTGTATCGCCAGGCGCTGGAGATCCGGCGCAAGGCGCTGGGCGACGAGCATCCGGACGTCTCCAACAGCCTCAACGCTCTCGCCGCGCTCTACCGCTCGACAGGCAACTACGCGGCCGCCGAGCCGCTCTATCGAAAGGCGCGAGACATCGTGCGCAAGGCCTTGGGCGAGGAGCATCCATACCTTGCCGTCATCCTGAACAACTTGGCCCTGCTGTACAACTCAACTGGCAACTACCGTGCAGCCGAACCGCTCTATCGGCAGGCGTTGGAGATCACGCGCAAGACCCTCGGCAAGGAGCATCCGGACCTCGTTGGCAGAATGAACAACCTCGCGGTGCTGTATGTTGCCACGCGACGTGAGAGTGAGGGGCTGGTTCTCATGCGGCAAGCCGCGGCAATTGAAGACCGGATGATCGGGCAGGTGTTCTCCATTAGCTCCGAAAATCAACGCATGGCGTACATGGGCACGATCCAGAGAAACGTCGATACATTCTTGTCCTTGGTCTCGGGCTATCGATCCGACAGCTCAGAGGCAGTGCGTGCTGCACTGGATTTGGTTTTGCGGCGCAAGGCCATCGGTGCGGAGGCGTTGGCAGCGCAGCGCGATGCCGTGCTGGGCGGCAAATATCCCGCTCTGGCGCCGATCTTACAGGATCTGACTACCCTGCGGATGCAAATTGCACAAAAGAGTCTCGCCGGCCCAGGCGCCGAGGGAATTGAGGTCCACCGCAAGCGACTGGCAGAATGGAACGCCCGCAAGGAGCGGCTCGAAGCCGATCTTGCCCGGCAGATCCCGGAGATGAAGGTGGAGCAGAGGCTGCGTGCCGCTGAGCACAATGCCGTGGCGCTCGCTCTGCCAGAGGGAGCGGCGCTAGTGGAGTTTGTCCGCTTCGAAGTTTTCGATTTCAAGGCGGTTCCCGCCCGCGGTGAATCGCAGTGGAAGCCGGCGCGCTATCTCGCGTTTATCTTACTAGCGGGTGAGCCGGACAACGTGCGCATGATCAATCTGGGCGAGGCGGAAACCATTGACCGCATGATCGCCGCGTTCCGCAAAGAGATCACGGGCGAAACCGACACCCGGGGCAGTCCGGACGCTCAGGCTCCGCGGATTCCGGTCCGGAAGGGAGGTTACGGGGTTTGAACTGCGCGCAATCGTGTTCGATTCACTTCTGCCGGCGCTTGGCGGCTGCAAGCGCCTCCTGGTTGCCCCGGATGGAGACCTGACCCGGCTGCCGTTCCAGGTGCTGCCCACCCGTGATGGAGGCCGGCTCATCGATGAATATCACATCAGCTATCTCGGCGCCGGACGCGACCTTCTGCGCTTTCGAGTACCGAACAGTGGTCGGCCCCGGGAGCCACTCGTGATAGCCGATCCCGACCTCGACCTCGGGGAAAAGGCGGTGATTGAGGCGCCAACAGCCGGCAGATTGTCGCGGGATTTCGACCTTCGCACATTACATTTTGAACAGCTGCCCGGTACACGAGTGGAAGGCGAGCAGATCGCCAAAATGTTGGGTGTGCGGGCCTGGCTCGGAACGGCGGCACTCGAGGCATCCCTGAAGGCCTGCCGCTCGCCGCGCATCCTACACCTTGCTACCCATGGCTTCTTTCTGCCGGACCAGAAGCGGGATCTAAACGAGGACCGAGGCCAACAACTCAGCTCATTCGGAGCCGCTTCCGGCAACCACCCAAACCGCATGTTGGCAGCGGGGTTAGAGAATCCTCTGCTGCGATCGGGGCTCGCGCTCGCTGGCGCCAACACCTGGTGCCGCGGCGGTTCACTTCCTCCCGCAGCCGAAGATGGGCTTCTGACGGCCGAAGATGTGTCCGGCCTGGATCTGTTGGACACCGAGCTTGTGGTGCTCTCTGCTTGTGAGACTGGATTAGGCGAGGTACGCACAGGTGAAGGAGTGTTTGGCCTGCGGCGAGCCTTCGTGCTCGCCGGAACAAAGGGGCTGGTCATGAGCCTCTGGAAAGTGCCGGACCAGGAGACCTGCAAACTGATGGAGGATTTTTACGCCGGGATCCTCAAGCCCGGCCAATCCCGCGCCGAAGCTCTGCGCGCCGCTCAACTGGCGATGAAAGAGAAAGAAGACTATCGAGACCCGTTGTATTGGGGAGCGTTCATCTATGAAGGCGACCCTTATGAAGGCGACCCTGGTTTCGCCTCGTGACGAATTTTAAAAAACGAAGCCAAATTTTGGCTTCGTTTCGCAAAAGGGCTCATTCCCTTTCGAATCTGTCGCTTGAACCCGGGGAGTTCGTTTGGCAAAAAGCGCTTTCTGGCCGGCGCCGGCCTGAGTTCGTTTGGTAAAAACGCAGCATTTCCACAGAATCTTCCGCTTCGCCGGTTGCGGGCGAATCTTTCCGTGTTATTCTCATAAAGCGCCCGGCTGCGTAAGCGGACGCCGACGACGCGCAACCGAGCGAGAAGAACTTCTTTCCGCTTGCAACGGTCGAGACAGTTTGATAAGTTAGCAGATGGGCGATGTTTATCGCCACCGGGAAAACAGGTAGGCAGTCAAGCTCGGGTAGTGAGACTGAGCGCGTTTTTGGACTCCATAGCAGTTTTCAAGCAGTCCTGAAGTTAATTCCAAACTACCGTATTTATTAAAGGGTTTATTCCCGAGATTTTCTGAGTCGTGCGCCACTCATGACCGATCTCATCGGTTGAGTTGATCGCGGCTCAAACGGCTTTCGAGGCCGGCAGCAACTGGATCTTGCGAAGCAATTCGTCATCGTGCCAGAGGCTGCGCAGATCATTGACAATCTGGTTGGACGCAATGAAGTATTTTCGTCAGACTTTTTGAGTAATAACCGGAGCGATATAGGCCCTGGTTGGATGCAAATCCGACAGGCCGGATGCAAATCCGACCGCAGGGTCATACTCTAACAGATCAAACGAGAGTTTGATCCCGGCTCAGAATCAACGCTGGCGGCGCGCTTAACACATGCAAGTCGAGCGAGAAAGGGGAGCAATCCCTGAGTACAGCGGCGTACGGGTGAGTAACACGTGGGTAATCTACCTTCTAGTGGGGGATAACCCTGGGAAACCGGGGCTAATACCGCATAAGCCTGCAAAGGGAAAGCAGCAATGCGCTGGAAGAGGAGCCCGCGGCCGATTAGCTAGTTGGTGAGGTAACGGCCCACCAAGGCGATGATCGGTAGCCGGCCTGAGAGGGCACACGGCCACACTGGCACTGAAACACGGGCCAGACTCCTACGGGAGGCAGCAGTGGGGAATCTTGCACAATGGAGGCAACTCTGATGCAGCGACGCCGCGTGAGCGATGAAGCCCTTCGGGGTGTAAAGCTCTTTCGGCAGGGACGATAATGACGGTACCTGAAGAAGAAGCTGCGGCTAACTACGTGCCAGCAGCCGCGGTAATACGTAGGCAGCGAGCGTTGTTCGGAATTACTGGGCGTAAAGAGTGTGTAGGCGGTGCTCTAAGTTCGGTGTGAAATCTCCCGGCTTAACTGGGAGGGTGCGCCGGAAACTGGAGTGCTCGAGCGTGGGAGAGGAAAGCGGAATTCCTGGTGTAGCGGTGAAATGCGTAGATATCAGGAGGAACACCTGCGGTGTAGACGGCTTTCTGGACCATTGCTGACGCTGAGACACGAAAGCGTGGGTAGCAAACAGGATTAGATACCCTGGTAGTCCACGCCCTAAACGATGCATACTTGGTGTCGGCCATTCAGTTGGTCGGTGCCGGAGCTAACGCGTTAAGTATGCCGCCTGGGGAGTACGGTCGCAAGGCTGAAACTCAAAGGAATTGACGGGGGCCCGCACAAGCGGTGGAGCATGTGGTTTAATTCGACGCAACGCGAAGAACCTTACCTGGGCTCGAACGGCTGCAGACCGCCGATGGAAACGTCGGTTTTCCCGCAAGGGACTGTAGTCGAGGTGCTGCATGGCTGTCGTCAGCTCGTGTCGTGAGATGTTGGGTTAAGTCCCGCAACGAGCGCAACCCTTGTCCTGTGTTGCTAACCCCTTAAAAGGTGCACTCTCAGGAGACCGCCAGCGATAAGCTGGAGGAAGGTGGGGATGACGTCAAGTCATCATGGCCTTTATGTCCAGGGCTACACACGTGCTACAATGGACGGTACAAAGCGCTGCAAACTCGCGAGAGGGAGCTAATCGCAAAAAACCGTTCTCAGTTCGGATTGCAGGCTGCAACTCGCCTGCATGAAGCTGGAATCGCTAGTAATGGCATATCAGAACGATGCCGTGAATACGTTCCCGGGCCTTGTACACACCGCCCGTCACATCACGAAAGTGGATTGTACTAGAAGCCTGTACGCCAACCCGCAAGGGGGGCAGCGGTCCAAGGTATGATTCATGATTGGGGTGAAGTCGTAACAAGGTAGCCGTAGGAGAACCTGCGGCTGGATCACCTCCTTTCTAAGAGAGACAGTGGCTGGAGCTACCGAAATCAGTAAGTAGCAGCCTTTCCAGTCCAATTCCGACTCCGGATCTCCACTTGAGAAGTTTGCGTTATTTCAGGTCGCTCGCGCTGGTCGTGAGCGGCTGCGTCCAATTGGCCTCGATTTATTTCCTCTTCATTCTCGACCAGGGTTCGCTTCGCGTAAGGAGGGGGCTTAATGTTTATAAGGGGCTGTAGCTCAGCTGGGAGAGCGCCTGATTTGCATTCAGGAGGTCGCCGGTTCGATCCCGACCAGCTCCACCAGTTTTTGATGAGACGGCTCGCCGATGAAATGGGCCTGTAGCTCAGGTGGTTAGAGCGCACCCCTGATAAGGGTGAGGTCGGTAGTTCGAATCTACCCAGGCCCACCAGTAAAATCGAAACACAGAAGTAAGCGTTCGCTGTAGGGGCGAACGTTCACTTCTGCTGTTCGGTTGCATCTGAACAAAAGAAAGATTGAAGTTCTTTGAAAATTGAATAGTTATTGACGGGCAACTACAAGTTGCAACGCTGCCAAGCAACCAATATTTGGCAGCAGCGCTGCCCGGCTGAAAAGATCGGATGCAAATTCGGTCGCGCATAGCCGGGTGTAATACGAGAAAACTCAAACGTAGAGTTGATTTTATGGTCAAGCTACTAAGAGCATGCGTGTGGATGCCTTGGCGCAAGTAGGCGATGAAGGACGTGGCTAGCTGCGATAAGCCTCGGGGAGATGCAAGCAATCTGTTATCCGGGGATGTCCGAATGGGGAAACCCAAGCCAGGTAACTGGCTTACCTTTCGATGAATACATAGTCGACTGGAGCGAACGGGGGGAAGTGAACCATCTCAGTACCCCTAGGAAGAGAAAACAATAGTGATTCCGATAGTAGTGGCGAGCGAACTCGGAACAGCCTAAACCGTGCGATTCGAAAGGAGAGTGCGGGGTTGCAGGACCACAAAGAATAAGGATGGGCTGGAGGGTATCCCCTTCCAACCTGGCCTTATTCTAACGAGGTTATAAGAGAGCGTTAAGAGAACGGTTTGGAAAGACCGGCCAAAGAAGGTGACAGCCCTGTATCCTAAAATGCCATCTTAGCTTCAAGTGGCTCCTAAGTACCGCGGGACACGAGAAACCCTGTGGGAATCTGCCGGGACCATCCGGCAAGGCTAAATACTCACTTGCGACCGATAGTGAACTAGTACCGTGAGGGAAAGGTGAAAAGAACCCCTGTGAGGGGAGTGAAATAGTACCTGAAACCGCATGCTTACAAGCAGTGGGAGGACTATGGCCGTGCCGCTTCGGCGGTGGGGCAATGTCTGACCTCGTGCCTATTGAATAATGAGCTGGCTAGTTAGTCTCAGTGGCAAGGTTAAGCGAAAGCGAGCCGTAGCGAAAGCGAGTCTGAATAGGGCGTTCAGTCGCTGGGATTAGACGCGAAGCGGGATGATCTACCCTTGGCCAGGATGAAATCCGTGTAACAGCGGATGGAGGTCCGAACCGGTGTTGGTTGAAAACAGCTCGGATGAGCTGAGGGTAGGGGTGAAAGGCTAATCAAATTCCGTGATAGCTCGTTCTCTCCGAAATAGCTTTAGGGCTAGCCTCGTATGGTCCGTCTTGGTGGTAGAGAACTGATTGAACTAGGGGCCTTTCCAGGTTACCGAATTCAGCCAAACTGCGAATGCCAAGAACGAGTAATACGGGAGTCAGACGGTCGGGGCTAAGCTTGATCGTCGAAAGGGAAAGAGCCCAGACCATCAACTAAGGTCCCCAAGTACATGCTAAGTGGGAAAGGAAGTCGAGTTCCTCAGACAGCCAGGAGGTTGGCTTAGAAGCAGCCATCCTTTAAAGAAAGCGTAATAGCTCACTGGTCGAGGGATTCGGTGCCGACAATCCAACGGGGCTCAAGCATGTCACCGAAGTTATGGACTCGAGAGAGATCGGCCGCAAGGCCGGTCTAGAGTGGTAGGAGAGCGTTCCTAGCGAGATGAAGGTATACCGAAAGGAGTGCTGGATTGCTAGGAAGTGACTCTGCCAGCATAAGTAGCGAAAAGCCAGGTGAGAACCCTGGCCGCCGTAAGTCTAAGGATTCCTGAGAAAGGTTAATCCGCTCAGGGTTAGTCGGGGCCTAAGGTGAGGCCGAAAGGCGTAACTGATGGATACGACGGTTAATATTCCGTGACTACGTTTGTTCGATAAAGACCGATGGGGGGACGCACCACAGAGGCTCATCTGCGAGAAGGGTCAAGGATGGGTTGAGTGAGATCCGGATTGGCAAATCCGCCGGGTCGTGTGCCAGGAAAATCCTCTAAGGAGAATAAACGTACCCGTACCACAAACCGACACAGGTGGACGAGATGAGTATTCTAAGGCGCTCGGGTGATGGAGCTGCGAAGGAACTAGGCAAATTAACCCCGTAACTTCGGGAGAAGGGGTGCCCACTTCGGTGGGCCGCAGTGAAACGCGTCAGGCGACTGTTTAACAAAAACACAGGTCTCTGCAAAGTCGAAAACGACGTATAGGGGCTGACGCCTGCCCGGTGCCGGAAGGTTAAAGGGAGAGGTTAGCCGCAAGGCGAAG
>CAWFWH010000019.1:0-343234 GCA_963819405.1 uncultured Acidobacteriaceae bacterium
GACAGCGAAGGCTGGGGTGCCGAAGCGCGGATGCACTTCTGACAATTTCTTAAAAAACAATCCGTCTCTGGCCATCGCATAATAGACTCGCGGAGCGGTAAGGACGAGCGAGTTGGCCGCGCTGAACATGGAGATCAGAATTGTGAACGCGACGAGCTTCGCTACAACTGGACTGATCACTGCGGAGACCGCGCTTGCGGCCACCCGGTTGGAACCGGCTACGCCCTGAGGGCCGAGCGCTGCTAAGTATCCCAAATTGGCGAAGATGTAAAGGCCGATCAGCGCCGCCGATCCAACCAGGAATGCCAGCGGAAAATTTCGCTGCGGATGGATGGTCTCGCCAGCGCTGAACGTGGCGTACTGCCAGCCTTCGTATGCCCAGAGCACACTGATCATTGCAAGTCCAAAGCCGGATGCATACGTGCCCACACTCAAATGCGGAGGTCTCGCGGGACCTGCGGCAAAGCTCTTTCCCAGCCACACCAGCATCGCCGCCATCAACAAAATCGCGAGCACCTTCGTTGCAGTTGTCACGTTCTGCAAGTCGGCGCTCCCTCGCGTGCCGCGCACGTTGACCACTGTGATGACCGCGATCATGAGAACGGACACCAGTTTTGCCATTGCCGGAGTGAGCGGAACAAATTCCCCGAAATAGGCACTGAAAGCTACGGCCAAAGTTGCAATCGATCCAGCGCTGATGACGAAGAACAGCGTCCAACCGAACAGAAATGCCAGGAACGAACCAAAACAGTCGCGTATGTACACATAAAGACCACCTGCTTGCGGCTTCATCGCGCTAAGTTCGCCGTAGGTCACGGCACCTAAGAGAGAAAGAACGCCGCCTGTGAGCCATACTGCCATCGCCAGTGGGACCGAGTTACCAACCGTACGCAATACTGCACCGGGAACCAAAAAAATTCCCGATCCGATGACGGTTCCGATAATCAGTAGAACCAGATCGCGAAATCCGAGGACTCGGGAGAGTTGACGCCCGTCGGAATGTTGTTGTTCCGGCAACGGAGATCAGAAGTTCGAGCTAAAATTCAGCAGATTCCAGTAGATGAAGAACCACGTCAATCCGATAGACGCCAAGGCAATCACGGTTTCAAACATCTTGCCCCAAACCCATGGCGGCTGACGCGTCGCACCCGACACTTCAGCTTGCGAAGATGGCGCAGCGCGCCAGGCGCACACCGCGTTGTAAATGACGACCAGAGTGCCCACTGCGCCGATCAGGCCGATCACCTGCAGCAAATGAATCCAGGGATCAAGATGGCTATTGACCGCGCCGGGAGTGTTCAGGCTGGAGAGCAGGCCGACGAGAGCGCCGAGAAAAATCAAGTCGGCAAGACAAATGAGACGCACGCCGATGCGCAGCCGCCGCTCCTTCGGCGTTAGAAAAAGCTTCCGTCCGTAATGCCGTCGAACCAAAGCCGCCACTGGCCAGAGAATAAGCGCCGCGAGAAAGACAACCACGCCCGCGCCCAGTACGAAGTAGTTGAATGGCCTGGCTTTGAGCCCTCCGACGCGTTGAAATACAAAAAATGGATAATCGATGGCGAAGTAAGGCCGTCCGGTAGGGTCGTGGGTGAACGCGATGCGGTCTTGGCCGTTCACATCGCGGTACACCTGCGGGCTGATCTCGCGAAACTTCTTCGGCTGACCGGCGAAATCTCTCAGTTGATTGGCCGAGAGGGTTCCATCTGGATTAGCGGAAACCGTCACTTCGCCCATCATGGAAGTAGCTTCAAAAATATTGCCTCGGGAGCGGCGACTGCTCATATATAAGCCGGTAACGGTGCGAGCATCCTGAGCGGCGGTGCTCAAGGTGGCTTCGAATGGAGGAGCATACGGAAAATAGCGGTCGAGAAATTTTTCCCAGAGCTCGGCGCGCCCGCTGGCAGCTCCTTTTCCCGCGCTGTTGTAGGAGACGAAGAAGCCGAGGCCGGCGTCCGGCATGAGATGCAGGTCACTGTGGAAATAGACGGTATCGCCGCCGTGGCCAATAATGCGATGCCCATTGCGCGTCTCTTCGTAGAATCCTAGAGCCATGGCATTCATGGCGGGATGGGGAGCGAATTGGCGCGAGTGCATCCGCTCAACCGTTTCCGGCCGGAGTATGTGTGCTCCGTTGTACTCGCCATTCTGCAGGTGCGCAAGGATGAAGTGGGTCATATCCATGCCGGAGGTGGACACACTGCCTGCCGGCCAAGCCTGCACAACTTCAAATTTTCCTGCCGGAGAAGAGGCCAATCTATAGCCGTTCGACATCAGCGGCTTTAGATTCTCCGGCAGCGGCTGCGCAAAGGTTGTGTGCTGCATGTTCAATGGCTGGAAAATATTTTGTTTGATGTAATCATCAAATGGCTTGCCTGACACCCGCTGAACAATGTAACCAGCGAGCGCCGTGGCGTAGTTCGAGTATGCCGGCGTGACCCCTGGAGGAAAAATGCGCTTCGGCATGTGGCTCACCAGGTAGGTGCGAAGCGGCGTGAGATCCTTCACATCCGGCACGAACAAATCCTTTACGGTCTCGCCAAATCCCGCCGTATGAGTCATGATATTTTGCAACCTGATGGGCTGGGAATAAGTGGCCGGAACCTTGAAATCGAGATAGTCATTGACGTCTCGATCGAGATCGAGTTTCCCCTGCTCGACCAACTGCATCACCGCGGTCCAGGTAAACAGCTTTGAGATCGAGCCAGGACGAAACAAGGTATTCTCGGACGAAACCGGCGTCCTCTTTTTGACATCAGCATAGCCGTATCCCTTCGCGAACAGCACTTTTCCGTTTTTCACCACAGTGATCACAGCGCCGCCAATGTCGTCGCGCTCCAGTTGCACCGGCACTAGACCGTCGAGGAAAGCCTCTATGTCAGCCTCGGTCATCGCATGCGCTGTTGCTGGCGCCACTTCGGGTTTCCGCTCCACTGGAATCTTAGGCGTGAGCGGATTCACTTCAGGCTTTTGCCCCCGCGAGAGAACGGCAAAGGACAGCAAAGCAGTAGTCGTCAAGGTGAAGCTGGCGAGCCGGCGGCGCACGTTCATGGATGTGATGCCTCCATCACCGGCAACGCGATATAGGACGCGTGCTCCCCGGAGCGAAAAACTCGCTGGGTTGCTGGTTGGAAGTCCGGTTCTTTTGCTAAGAAAATGTTCCGCACAAACCGCTGCGGATTCCGATCGATGACCGGAAACCATGTACTTTGCACTTGCACCATGATGCGATGTCCTTTCAGAAACACGTGGTCGTTCCCCGGAAATCCGATCTCATAAGGTGTAACGGAACCCGCGACGATCGGCTCTGGCTTCTCCAGGCTATTGCGGTAACGTCCGCGCAATACGTCGCCCGCGATCATCAGCTCGTACCCGCACATCTTCGGATCGCTGGGTGGATTCGCATCGTGTTTCTCCGGATACACATCGATGACCTTCACGATCCAATCGCTATCCGTACCGCTAGTGGATGCGAAAAGGTGCGCGGCAACTTTTCCCGAAACAGCAATATCGTTGCTCAGCGGCTCGCTTTCCCAGGAGAGTACATCGGGGCGATGATCCACGAAGCGCTGGTCTTCCACCAGCCACGTCGTCCACCCGCTCGCGACGTCAATGGGACGGTGGCGGTACGGAACTGGATTGGCGGGATCGGAGATGTAGCTGTCAAATCCTTTTCCGATGGTGGCGGAAGCCGGCGGATCGAATGATAGCTTTCCACCCTCGCGAAAATAGAGTCGCCGCGCCGTGACGTTTTGCTTCGGCGGCCATGCGTCATGCGGTACCCACTCGTTCGAGCCGGTCTGGAACGTCAGCGCCTCGGGCAGATCGAGCTTTCCTTTTCCCTTCAGGTGGTATGCCAGGAAGGGTGCAAGGATGTCGCGCCGGTAATGCTCCGCCGTCGCGCTGCCGAAGTCGATGGGGCCGAGCTTCTGCCCTGGACCGCGCGACCATCCTCCATGGTTCCAAGGACCCACTACTAGAAAATTCTGATGCGAGGTATCGTGCCGCTCCAGCAGCTCATAGATTTTGAGCGGACCATAGAAATCCTCTTGATCCCACCATCCGGCGACATTCAGTGTCGGCACGGTAACGCGGTTGAGCCATGGCGCAAAAGCCTGCCGCTTCCAGAACGCATCGTAGTCAGGATGGTTCACGAAGTCGTTCCATGTCGGAAGCTTGTTGTGCAGATATTTCTCGTCGATATTCGAGAGTGGCCCCAGATTCAGATACCATTCGAACGCATCGAAACGATCGATTACGGCGGAGAGATCGGAAATCTCCTTCGAGCTTTCCATCCTATAGGCATATTCGAAACCGTAGCTCAGTCGAAACGCGCCGTTGTGATGGAAATCATCGCCAATCCACATGTCTGCCGGTGATGCCTGCGGCACCGCCGCCTTCAGCGCAGGGTGAGGATCCAGCATTCCCATCACCGTCAGCCAGGCTCCATAACTCGTGCCGGCCATCCCGACCCGGCCATTATTGTTAGGCACGTGCTTCAATAACCACTCGATCGTGTCGTAGGTATCGGTGCTCTCGTCGATCGCCTGCTTGTTTCTTGGGTCGCGGGGCTGCCGCAGCATGACGAACTGCCCTTCCGATCTGAACCGCCCACGGATGTCCTGCATTACGAAGATGTAGCCCTCCGCCGACAACTCAGGCAGAGATGCAACCAGACGCGCCGAATCAAGCTGGCCCGTTCCGTAAGGCGTGCGGATCAGCAGAAACGGCAGCGCCTCGGAGGATTGATTCAGGGTGAATACCTGCGTGTAGAGACGTACGCCATCGCGCATCGGGATCATTTCGTCGCTGCGCGTGTAACGCGAATCCGCGGCTGGTTGTGCATACAGCAACGTGGAGGCGGCAAGGCAAAGCAGCGTGATTATTGCCCGTCGCGGGATCTCGCGCGCCCTGTGCATTCCGTGTCTCCTCTGCTACTTCTTCTTTGACGTGCGATCGATCGGCGCCGGTCGCGGCACGCGTTGCACCGGATTCTGCTTCAGCATCTTCATGGCTTCTTCGACCGCGCGCTCGAGCTGCGGATCGTGACCCTTGATTACATCCGCCGCGTCGTACTCAACCTCGACATCGGGCGGAATGCCTTCATTCTCGATGGCCCATTTGCCGGATAAGTCGTAAAACGCCAAGGCCGGCACCGTGATTCCGCCGCCATCGATAGTTTGCGGAACGCCGAGCGTGCCGACCAACCCACCCCATGTGCGCGTCCCAACCAGTGGTCCGATTTTGCGCAAACGGAAATAGTACGGCAGTGCGTCGCCTCCCGATCCTGCGGATTCATTGATCACCATAACTTTCGGGCCATAAATTCCGGCCATCGGCGAGGTCGATTCCGCGCCATCACGAAGCGCAAAGTAGCCCATGAGCTTGCGATCCAATTCGTTCACGATGTAATCCGCCACCATGCCGCCGTGATTGTAGCGCTCATCGATGATGGCACCATCTTTGTTCTGCTGCGCGTAATAGTAGCGAGTGAAGGACGCGTATCCGGGGCCCGCCGTGTTCGGCAGCCACACATAAGCCAATCGTCCGCCGGAAAGGCGATCGACTAATCGACGATTCGACTCGATCCAAGCGCGCGTGCGGAGCCCGTCTTCGCTGGCAACAGGAACCACCGTGATCACGCGCGATCCTTCCAACGAAGGCGCCTTATTCACGCGAATGAGCGTCTGGCGTCCCGCAGTTCCTTCAAATAGACTGTAGACATTCGCCGATCCGGTAAGCGGTCTGCCATTCACTTCGAGCAGATAATCTCCTTCCGAAACTTGGATCCCGGGCGCGCTGAGCGGCGCGCGCAGATCGGGATTCCAGTTTTCGCCGGTATATATGTGACTGATGCGGTAGTAGCCGTTTTCAACTGTGTAGTCGGCGCCCAACAGACCCACTGAGACCGGATTCTCCTCGCCTGGCACATCGCCCGCACCCGTCAAATAGGAGTGCCCAACGGTCAGCTCGCCGCCCACCATCGCGATGAGATACCCGAGATCGACGCGATGCCCCACGTAAGCGAGAAGTGGAAGATATTTGTCGTAGATGGCCTGCCAATCGGCGCCATGCATTTTAGGATCATAGAAATATTCGCGCTCCAGGCGCCATGTCTCGCGATAAATCTCCGCCCACTCCGCGCGCGGATTTACTTCCATCTGGAGCTGATCCACGTTGAGCGCGCCGTCGCCGACCTTGGCTGGACGATCCGTCGCCACGATTCCCCATCGTCCGCCGGACGCCGCTCCCCCGCCCCCGGCCTGATACAGCAGTTTCTTTTTGTCCCCGGAGAGGGTGTATGAGCGGATGCCTTCGAGAAACGGCGCAGCTGTCCGCTCCTTGAGTTGATAGCGCTGCAAGCGAAGCGGCGCGCCGGGGTTGCCCGATGCCGGCTCCGTATAGAAGATCGTCCCCGCCGCACCGGCCATCAGGTTCCCGTAGTCGGCCTCCGGCACATTGATCGCAATAATACGTTGTCCGATCTTGTCGAAGTCGATGCGGACATGGACTGGCTTTGGAGATTGCGACGCCGGAGATTCCGGCTTGGCCCGTGGTGTTTCATCCGCGGCGGGTGGGGGCGCTGGCCGGGGCTCGTCACCAGTCTCCGGCAAAAGCGGCGAAGGCTCGGTCGCACTCAGCACGCCTAAGTAAATCGCGCGCCGCACCGGCCGGTCGAGCGAACTCATCTCCAGCCATCCAGTTTTGGGTCCATAATCGGTACTCGATAAGAAATAAATGTATTTGCCTCCGGCATCGAATGCGGGTGATATCGAGTCCGCCAGCCCATCGGTGATCTGATGCGTCTTGCCCTCCGCGAGTGAGTAGATGAAGATGGCTCGCAAGTGGCTCGGGAGGTTTTTCGAGTATGCGATCCACTTCGAATCCGGAGCCCACACTGCCTCAAACTGCCGCCCCGGATCGGGATATTTGTCTGTGTCGATCTCGGTCGTTTTCCCAGTGGAAACTTCCAGCGTCCAAAGGTTCCGGTGATTGCCCTGAAGCAGGATCTGCGTGCCATCTGGAGACCATGCAGGCGCGGAGAAGAACGCGGTGGAAGGCAGGGCGATAGCCCGAGGTTTGGTGACTCCAGTTGGCTCGCCAATCATGAGCTGATATTCTCCGCTGGCGTCCGAGAGCCAAGCGAGCTGTGCCCCGTCTGGCGACCACACGGGACTGCGGTCATGAACGCCGGAACTCTGCGTGAGATTACGGTAATCGCCCTTTTCCGCTGCCACTGTGAAGATATCGCCGCGCGCCTCGAAGGCGGCACGCACTCCAGTAGGCGAGAGCGCAGAGCTTCGGATCATGCTCGCTACTTTTTTGAACTGCGGCTGCGCCCACGGAAGATCGCCGTTGACCTCGATCGTGAGCTTGTGGGACTTGCCGGTCTTCGTATCGACCAAATGAATGTAGCCGGCCTGCTCGTAAACAATTGCATCGGGACCCGCCGACGCGCTCATGATGTCGAAATCGTCGTGCTGAGTGAGCTGCGTGACCTTCTTTGTACTCAGATCGTAGGAGAACAGGTTGACGGTGAAATTGCGGTCGGACAGGAAGTAGATAGAATTGCCCACCCACATCGGGTCGCTGTCATTGCTGTTGTTCCAGGGCAGCTTCTCGACCGAATAGTCGGCCAGATTCATAACCCGGATGGGGTGCGTGCGGCCGCCCCGATAGTGCCGCCACATGCTGGCCTCGTACCAGGTTGGAATGAACGCGCGTGAAATCTCCTCGTAAGCGAGGCGATGCCCGTCCGGCGAATATACGCCACTGAACGCGCGCGGCAGCGGCAGCGCCTCCGGAAGTCCGCCATCCACGCTCACCGTCCACAGACGGAAGTACGATTCTTGCGGCTCGCAGTCGCGCGCCGATGCGAAAACGACGCGGCGTCCATCGCGAGTCCACCCGCGCACGCGGTCGACGCCAGGATGATACGTGAGCCGCTTCGGTTCGCCGCCGGCCGCGCTCACCACATACACATCGGTGTTGCCGGCCACCGTGGAGGTATAGGCGATTTGTGAGCCGTCGGGCGAGAAATATGGCTCCGTCTCCGCCCCCGGCGTGGAGGTGAGCCGCCGCGCCTGCCCGCCGGTTCGCGCGACAACCCACAGGTCCCCAGCATACTCGAAAGCCACGGAGTCGCGGCTGACAGTCGGATGGCGGAGCAGCCGCGTCCCCTGTGCCAACAGGAGCTGAGAGGCAAGGAGAGACAGAATCGCAATGAATTTTATTTTCATGATATTACTAACGAACTGCCGGCTCTGAGCTGTCTGAAATCCGCCCCGGGCCGTAGAGTACCTTTCCTGGTTTTGCGCCCGTGTGCTTTCCGTGATCGACTACGACCTCTCCATTTACGAGTACGTAATCAATTCCTTCCGGTGGCAACATCGGCTCGGAATAAGTCGCGAGATCCTGAAGATGATCGAGATCGAATACCACGACATCCGCCCACAATCCTTCCTTAATGGAACCGCGATGATCCAGACGAAACCGGGTAGCTGGCCAAGAGGTCATTTTTCGAATCGCGTCCTCTAGACTGAGTGTGTTTCGCTCGCGGACATAGCGGGAGATCAATCGCGGAAAATTTCCATAGGCTCGCGGGTGCGGCAGCCCGGTGGCATCGAGCGCCCCAAATTGTGCGCTGGCGCCTGAGTCGCTACCAATGCTAGTCCAAGGGAATCGAAGCGCTGTCTCGATGTCCTGCTCGCCCATCATGTAATAAATCGCCATTACGCGACCGTTTCCCTGCGCAACCAGGTCGAAAGCGGCATCGGCCGGATCCTTACCCCATTCCTTCCCGATCTCGGCCAGATTTTTTCCGACGAAGCGCGCATTGTCCGCATTCCGGGCATTGGCGAGTACGATACCTTCCCAGCCGCCGGAGGCCTCGACAATGTTCCACCAGCCCGGGGATCCGGTCTTGATCTCCTGCTTTAGCCTGGCGCGAATCGCGGGGGAAGCGAGCCGCTCGAGCAGCGCCTTCTGGCCGCCTTCGTGCGCCCACGAAGGGATAGTTGCTTCGAGACCCGTGCCGCCCGCAGTGTACAGATATAGATCGGCCGCAACATCCACACCGCGCTGCCTCGCCTGATTGATGTGCTTGCCAACTTCGCTCATCAGCGTTCCCCAGCCGGGGCTGAATGCAACCTTGAGATGAAAAATCTCCACCGGTAAGCCAGCGCGCTCGCCAATTGCAATCGCTTCATCCACGGACGCGACCACCTCGCGTCCTTCGCCGCGAATATGACTAGCGTAGAAGCCGCCGTACTTCGCCACGCCTTTGGCAACTTCAATCAACTCCGGCGTGGTCGCATAGCTCGACGGCGGATAAATCAGGGCTGTCGTCATGCCTAACGCTCCGGCTCTCATCGCGGTCTCCACGATGGAGCGCATCCGCGCCAGCTCCTCGGCATTGGGTTGTCGCGCGTCATATCCGAGCACAGCAATGCGCGCCTGGGTCTCACTAAAGTAAGTCCCGAAATTGATGCTGATCCCTTTCCGCTCGAGATCGGCGAAATATTCCGGAATTTTCTCCGCTGGAACCGGTGTACCTCCTTCGCCGGCAATAGCCGTGGTGACGCCTTCGCGTACCTTGTTTTCCGCCAGGCCGTTCACGGGCAGCACGGCGCCGGATTGGTCCATGGAATCGATCCAGCCGGGCGACACGTATCTTCCTTGCGCGGCAAGCTCGACCCGGCCATGCCCCTCCACAGTGCCGATCTTTACAAAGTGTCCGTCGCGAATCGCGACATCGGCCAGAATCCAGGGATTGCCGCAACCATCCAGGACACGGCCGCCCCTGATCACGAGGTCGTAGAGCGGAGCTTGCGCTTGCGCTCCAAGGACTAGCGACGCCGCGAGAACGCCAAGAATCGATCGGCGGCTTAACATTCGCTTACCTCGGCAGCATCAGAAGCTGAGCTTCAGCGAGAACTGCAAGATCCGGGGATTCACGGTATCGCCAAGTATTTGGCCGAAGGTGGCCGACGAAAAGGACGTACTCGGATTCCCGAACGATGGATGATTTAACAGGTTGAAGGAGTCGGCGCGAAACTCCAGCCGCCCGTGCTCGGTCAACGGCACCGGAAATTGCTTCATTAATGAGAGATCGAGATCGGACTGATCGGGTCCGCGCACGATTCCAATCCCGGCGTTGCCGAATGTAGTCCCCTTTCCGTCACTTCCAATTACCGGCGCAGTCGTAACACAGCTCTTGTTCAAATAATTGTTCAGGCGGTGCTCAACCCCTCCCATGGTTTCCAGTTCCGGATACGTGCATCCGGCAGCCATCTGCACCCGATCCATCGAGATGCCGAAAACGTTCGTCGCGGTAGTTGTAGTGAGCGTCAGCCGGTCTCCGGACTGTATGGTGAAGACGCTCCCGAGTTGCCAGCTCCCCAGAACGCTTCGTATAAACAAGCTGTGGTTCTGGAGTAATGGCAGTGCGTACACCGCGCTGAGCACGAAGCGCTGATCGCGGATGAAACCGTCTGGCCCGTAGGTCTGGCTGGGTCTGTTCTGATCTCCGGTCGGCTGGCCGCCATTAGCGTTCGCGACCGAGCCGTTAGGGGTCGCAAGCGACCGGGCATAGGTATAGGAAGCGAGAAACTGCAATCCATGGCTGAGCCGTTTTTCCACGGTCGCCTCGAGCGCGTTGTACCAGGACTCGCCGTTTGAATAGATATCCAGGAAGTTGTTGGCGGTGAAACCTTGATAGGGAACCCGTTGTTGAATGTTATTGATTGTATTGGTAGTGGCGCCGTTGATGGGATTAGAGGGACTGGCGAGCCCCGCCTGATTAATCGTCCTCTCTTCATTCAGATGCACGCCTCGGCTGCCGGCATAGGTCACACTCAGTACCATGTCGTGCTTCAGCTGCGTTTGCAGGCCCATGCTGTACTGCTGAACAGTGGGCGCCCGGTAGTACGGGCCGATGATGGTTGGGCTCAGCTTCGTGGTGGGCGAGTAGGGCGGAAAGACAGGCAGGGTCACTGCCGGCGGAAAGGGATTCGCGAGCGTCGCAGTGCTATTCTGCGTGGCCGCAAGCGCGTTGATCACTGCAAACGGTGCATCCGTGAGCAGTTGGATAAACGGCTGCCCGGTGGTCGTATCGTGATACACGCCGTAGCCTCCACGCAGCACAAAACGGTCCGTGTGCGGCAACTGCCAGGCAAAACCAACGCGCGGATTCCAGGTGCTCTGTCCAGCGCCGCTGTATCCCAGATTGTTGCTGAGCTGCGTCACTCCCGCGGGCAGCGGCCCGGTGTAATTCGACGGCACGACATAGCCTTGGAGGGTACCGCTCGCCGGGGGATTGGGATTGAGCAAGGCTGGATTGATATTGGCATTGCGCCCCAAGGCGTCACTCAGGTCTCCGATCCATTCCCAACGCAAGCCAACGTTCGCGGTGAACCGCCGCGTGACTTTGATATCGTCCTGGAAATAAACATCTCCATTCCAGGTTCGAAAAGCGCGGTCGAAGATGCCGGGTAGGTCCACAGACTCGTATACATTGCTCACAGCCGCGCCGGCCCCGGCAGTGCCCGACTGCGCGGCGTTCAATCCCAGCAACAAATCCGGCCAACTTAAGAAAATCAATCCGGCGATGTAATGAAAATTCTCAATGTCGTTTTGAGCTCGAGTGATACCCCCTCCGAAGCGCATGACTTGGCGGCCATGAGTCCAGGACACGGAATCCTGCAAAACATAGGTGTTTTGCGTGCTCTTAAGAGATTGCCCGTTCCCTCCTAACGTCACTGAACCATTTACGTCGATCTCCGGAATTCCGTTATCGTAAGAGGGCGCATTGATACCCACTTGCGAATATTGCAGCGGCTCCGCCTGCTGCGTATAAGACCAGGTGCGGTGATAGCCCAGATCTAATTCATTGAGGAGGGAGGGCGTGAGGATATACGTGTGGCTGATCGAGGCATTCCAATACTTGGTCGGAATCAGCCACGGCCAGCCGGGAGCCGTCGGGCCGCCGAGATTGGTCCCCGGAAAGGTCTCGGTTGTATTGTCATTCGCGTAGAAGAAGCGAAACGCGAATCTGCTCTTGGCGGATGGCAGATAATCCGAGTTCGCCATGTACTGGTCCTCGGTGAACGGACACGGGCTGCTCAACACCGATATACCCTGCGTGGCGAACGGCTGGGTAGGATTGATCTGCTCCGGTGTCGGGATCGCATACTGCCCGTTGGGCAGCTTGTAGTTAAACAGCGCCAGCGCTTGCGGGCTAATGTTCGATCCATTGGCTTGGATCGCTGGACCGACGCCGCCGAGCGCGTTCTGATAAAACCCGCGCTGGCCGGCAAACAACTGCCCCAGCGCCGTCGCCGAGCGATTGTTCGTAAGCGGCGGCTCCTCGAAGGTCGTAGAGCAGGAACTGCTTACGCCATTCAGTTGCCGCGTCCCTTGATAGGAACCGAAAAAGAACAGCTTGTCCTTGACGATGTGGCCGCCAATCGTGCCGCCGAACTGATTCTGCCGCAGCACCGGCCGCGGCGTGCCCGTCCGATTGAAGAAAAAGTCATTGGCATTGAGGTCGTCGTTGCGCAGGAACTCGAATAAAGTGCCATGAAAATCGTTGCTGCCGCCTTTGGTAATGACATTCACGTTCGCGCCCACATTGCGCCCGTAGCTTGCGTCGTATTGGCCCGTCTGAACCTTAAATTCCAGGATGGTGTCCGGATTCGGAATCGCTACCCCGCCGCTGAAGGTGCCGGAATTTTGAAGATCATCAACGGGTACTCCGTCCATTTGATAGTTGTTGCTCTTTTCCGATTGGCCGCTGCTTGAGAAATTGCTCATTCCTCCGCCACCCAGACCCAGAGCAGTCGCGTTGGTCACTTCCGTCGCTACTCCCGGGTTCAACGCGATAATTTGCGTGTAATTACGTGTCGCTAACGGTAGATCAATAACCATCTGTTCGTTGGTCACTCGTCCCAGCGCGCTGGACTCCGTTTGCAGCTGCTCCCCCACGGAAGCAACCACGATCTGCTGGTTCACCGCACCGATTTGAAGCTGCGCGTTCAGAGTTTGAGTTTCCGTGACGGTCACGGTGACCGCCGGATAATTCAGCAGTCTAAAGCCGGTCTTCGAGATCTCGACGCGATACACACCCGGCGGAAGAAGCGTCACGGAATAGGTCCCGTTCTGCTCCGACATGGCAGTGCGTACTTCGCCGGTTGCCAGGTTGGTAGCTTTGATCTCCGCCCCCGGCACGGAAAGTCCCGAAGGATCCGTCACCACTCCGGCTATCGCGCCGGTGCTGGCATCTTGCGAGTATGCCAGCGCGCCGGCTGTAAGCAGTAAACCAAGGACAACAGTCGTGATCTTCACTTGAAACCTCCCGAAATGGACCGATAGATGTTGTATACATTAGCTGTTGCATGTCTGTCAACTGGACAACGAATGCTGCAACAAACTATCATCTCGCTGGAAGGAGGAAAAGATGAATTCACCAACCGCGCTCGAGCGCCGCTTTGCCGAAGCGCGCCCCCGCCTAGGAGCGCACCGCCAGCAACTGGTCCGGGACATCGTCGATCACTGTGAGGAAACCTGCTTTCTCTCTTCCCGCGAAGTGGCCAAACGTTACGAAGTCGATGCCGCGACCGTGGTGCGTACAGTGCAGGCGCTGGGCTACACCGGGTTTGGCGACTTCACCAAGGACCTGCGGCAGCACCTCATGACGCGCATCACGCCGTACACGGCGTTGAAGAAGGCGACCCGCGAGAACCGCAGCGTCGCCGATCATGTGGATGGCAGTCTTGACAGGGCTCTCCACAATCTGAATCTGCTGAGCTCTCGTCTCGACCGCAATCAGGTCGTCGAAGTCGCCAAGCTGATCAATCGCTCCCGGCGCGTGTTAGTCGTCGGCGGAGACTTCGCTGCCTCATTGGCCTATTACTTCGCCTACGGCTTGAACGGGCTCGGGTTCGACGCCGAGGCGCCCATTGCAAGCGAGGGGAATTTGCAACACAAACTAAAGATGCTTGGCCGCAAAGACATGCTGATCGCAATCAGCTTTGGACAGTGCTTGCGAGTGACAGTAGAGTGCGTGCAGCGCGCCGGCCAGCAAGGCGTCACTACGTTCGGGATTACCGACAGCGAGACAACTCCCATCGCCCGCTATTGCCAGTGGCATTTGATCGCGGACGTCGTGAGTCCCTCTTTCCTGAATTCCTATGTGGCCCCTATGGCGCTGATCAGCGTGATCCATGTGGCTTGCGCACACCTCGATCCCAAGCGTTCGCTCACGCGCCTAAAGCCCACCGACCGCGAGTATCTCTCCGGCGCGCGCTGGTATCGCGAGCCCAAGAAAACGTGACGAATGCCCGAGATCAGGCTCGGCGGCCAATATGTACACTGCCGTTGACCGTCTTGGCTTCGATCGTCGGACCGCCTTGGCCTAATTGAAAGGACAGGTTTTTGCCGATTTCGCCGGTGATCGTCACCGGAAAGTCGGTATGTACCTTTCCATTCACCGTAGACGCCTGCACCTGTGCGGAAAAATTATCGGGAAGGGTTAGGCGCACACTGCCGTTTGTCGTCTCAACCCGAAGTCCGCTCCCAGTCCAGCCAGTACCCGCCAAATCGATCGCCAGCGATCCATTCGTCGTAGAGCCGTCCACATCGCCGCCGACCTGAGTCAAATGCACCGAGCCATTCTCTGTGTGGAAATGAATCTGTCCACGCACAGCATCGACCGAAATGCTTCCGTTGTTCGCTTGCATTTTTAGATTTGATACATTCGGTACCCATACTTCGTACGAGAGCCCCCAGTATGTGTGTTCGCTCGTCGCTGGGCCCGTCGGCTCAATCATTCCAGGGCCGCTCGCGATCGTCACTTGCGACGCGATGGCGCGAGCCTCGCTGTCAGTCTGCGCCGCCGCCTGAATGCAAGCCCTTACCAGAACATCGCCCTTATCCCAGCCATGCACCTTGATCGATCCGTTCTGACCCGGGTTGATGGAGTTCTCTGAGCCGTTGGCCAGCCGCTGCTCCCGTATCTCGGCGTAGCTCACCAGATCATTCACATGGAAATGGTCCGCCGAACACCAGTTTCTATCTTGAGCCGGGGCGACAGACTGCGATGCTGCCTGGGCACTCGCGGGCGCGGATAACACCGTTAGCGTGCTTACGGCTAATGCCAGAACCAGAACTGAGCCTTTCATAAATCCTCCTGCGCGACTTAGACGCAAATTTCTCTTCGCAGTTAGTTGCACGCCTCATTCCAGCCCTAAGTGTAAGAGAGCCATCGCCGGTTTGCCTTCGCCTGTTCGCTACTGGGACCGCATTGTCCACCGCGGGACAGCGCGCGAAGATTGTTGAGAGCATGCCCGAGAACGCCGTCAGCCCCGGAAAGATAGCCCTTACTTACGATCTGATCAAGTCTCATATACGCCGGACGCCCGTTTTTCAGGTGAATGGTGATGAATTCGACATCGGCTCCGTCCCAATCACTTTGAAGCTGGAACTCTTTCAGCATTCAGGCTCCTTCAAAGCGCGTGGAGCATTCGCGAATTTACTCTCCAGGCCGATTCCGGAGGTTGGCGTAGTGGCGGCATCGGGCGGCAATCATGGCGCTGCAGTTGCTTATGCGGCATTGAAGCTTGGCATTCGCGCTAAGATATTCGTGCCTACTATTACTTCACCGGCGAAGTTGACTCGTCTTCGCGAGTATCGGGCTGACATTACTGTCGTCGGTGATCGCTACGCCGATGCGCTCGCGGCAAGTGAAGCGTGGGCGCACGAATCCGGAGCGCTGCCGGTCCACGCTTACGATCAAATCGAAACTTTGCTGGGGCAGGCAACCACGGGCTTGGAATTCGAGCAGCAGATCTCGGATCTCGATGCCATCCTGATCGCGGTGGGAGGTGGTGGACTGATTGGAGGAATCGCGGCGTGGTACCGCGGCAGAGCAAAAATCATCGGTGTCGAGCCCTACGCAGCCCCGACTCTTTACAAAGCACTGGAAGCCGGGCGACCCGTTGATGCGGAGGCCGGAGGCATCGCCGCCGATTCACTCGCGCCGCGCCGGGTCGGAGAACTGATGTTCCCCATTGCGCAACAATTCGTGGATCACGTGGCTCTCGTCACCGACCAGGCCATTCAAGATGCGCAGCAGTCACTTTGGAATGTGCTCCGGGTTGCAGCCGAACCCGGCGGAGCCGCCGCATTTGCCGCGCTCCTCGCCGGTGCCTATCGACCACATCCTGGAGAGCGCGTCGGCGTTCTGGTCTGCGGAGCAAACACCGCCGCCGTCAACTTTGCCTGAGCTACTATGTAGAATGCTACTTGGAGCCGCATAAAATGAACCTTCATTTGCAAATCAGCCGCCTCATTCTGGTTCTGGCCAGTTCACTCGCAATCGCGTCTGCCTCCGGCCCGGTCGAGGTAACAACTTCTCAGTACAACAACGCGCGAACCGGATCGAATCCGGCTGAGACTTCCCTCGCACCTCGCAATGTAAACCCTCGAAGCTTCGGTAAGCTTTTTTCGATAAAAGTAGATGGCGACGTGTACGTGCAGCCACTGTATCTCCCAGGACTCCAGATCCCCGGAAAGGGAACACACAACGTGGTGTTTATTGCTACCGAGCACGACAGCGTGTATGCACTCGACGCCGATAAAAAAGCGGCGCCGCTTTGGCAGGTTAGCTTTACAGACGCCAGCAAAGGTATTACAACAATTCCTTCACGCGACGTTCGATGCCCCTTCATAAATCCTGAAGTGGGCATCACATCCACGCCGGTCATAGATACGGCCCGCGGAACGATATATGTCCTCGCTCGCACGAAGGAGACATCGGAGTATGTGCAACGTCTTCATGCGCTCGATGTCGCGACAGGTAAGGAACGAGCCGGCAGCCCAGTCATTATCAAAGCGTCCGCTCGAGCCACAAATCGCGCGGACAAGCGACACGAGATTCCGTTCGATCCACTGCTGGAGAATCCCCGAAGTGCTCTGTTGCTTGTGAATGGCGCCGTGTATCTCGCTTGGGGCTCGTCTTGTGACGTTGGCGATTATCACGGTTGGGTGATGGCCTACGATGCTCAAACTCTGCAGCAGAAAGCAGTCTTCAATACATCTCCGAATGCGAAGGAGAGCGGCATTTGGCAGAGCGACACCGGTCCTGCCGCGGATGAAAACGGCAATGTGTTTGTGGTTACCGGAAACGGCGAATTCGATCTCCCTGCCGGCAATGATTACGGCGACACCATCCTCAAGCTGACGCTCAATAATGATCGTTTCACTGTGCGGGACTACTTCACGCCGCATGATCAGCAGACGCTAAGCGCGAAAGACGAAGATCTGGGCGCGGGTGGGCCTGTGCTGCTTCCGGATCAGAAAGGCGCGCATCCCCACGAAGTTCTTGTAGGCGGCAAGGATGGCAATCTGTTCGTCGTCGATCGCGATCGTATGGGTCACTACAACACTGCCACTGATGATGTAGTGCAGACACGTCAAGCTGAAGGGCAGCCTTCACGCCGCGCCCGCTTATTGGAATCAGCACGTGTACGTGTTTGGCGACGAGGACGTTCTGCACGAGTTGACAGTTCGTGACGGAAAGCTCGAATTGGCGCACAACAGCGGCGGTGCTCCCGTGAATCCCGGCGCTACGCCGACGATTTCAGCTAACCGGGATCGAGATGGAATCGTGTGGACAGTCACGACCAGAACTTGGGAAGTCTTTCCCGAAAGAACGGCCGTACTTCACGCTTATGATGCTATAGATGTATCGCACGAACTCTATAACAGCGAACAAGAATTCGACCGGGATCGAGCAGGTATTTCAGTCCGCTTCACTATCCCCACAATTGCGAATGGGCGAGTCTACGTAGCCGCGCGAAGTGAACTGGATGTATATGGGTTACTGAAGTGATCATGCCGCAACAAACTGCTCGCTTCGCAGGTAAGGTTGCTCTCGTCACAGGCGGCAGTTCAGGAATCGGCCGCGCCGCTGCTCTCGCGTTCGCGCGCGAGGGTGCAAAGGTCGTGATCGCTGCTCGTGGAGCAGAGCGTGGCGGCAATGTCGTGCGCGAAATCGAATCCGCGGGCGGCACGGCTCTCTTCGTGGGCGTCGACGTGTCGCGCAGCGATGAAGTGAAGATTCTCTTCGAGGAGACGATCAAGGCTTTTGGCCGGCTCGATTGCGCCTTCAATAACGCAGCCTCTGTGGATGCCGGCGAGGTTGTGCGAACTGCGGATCTTTCCGATGATCAGTTTGACTCGTCTATCGGAATGAATCTCAAAAGCATCTGGCTGTGCATGCGGCAGGAGATCCGCCAAATGCTGTCCCAGGAGCCTCGCGGAGGTGTCATCGTCAACACGTCCTCAGTGAATGGGCTCGGAGGCGCGCCGTTCGGCTCCCTCTACTCAGCCGCGAAAGCCGGAATCCTGGGCCTCACCAAATCGGCTGCTTTGGAATACTCCCGTGAGAATATCCGCGTCAATGCATTGGTTGCTGGCGCGTTCCGTACGCCGATGTTAGATGGAGCGATTGAGCTATTCAGCAAAGGCAATCCTGCGATTCGAGAAAAGATCGAGCAACGGTACAAAGATCTCACGGCTGTGGGTCGCGTCGGAAATCCCGAAGAAGCCGCCGAAGCCGCGCTGTGGCTCTGCTCCGATGCAGCTTCTTATGTGACCGGTAATTCGATGATCGTCGACGGCGGCCTTACCGCTCCTTGGCGCTGAGCACCAATTCGCGAGAAGATCTATCGTATGGAAATGATCGAATTCCTCGAAACACTCTGGCAGGACATTCGCTATGCGGGTCGCGTGCTATGGAAGAATCCCGGCTTCACGGTCGTCGCCACCTTGTCGCTGGCGCTCGGGATTGGGGTCAACACCGCCGTGTTCACAGTCGTGAACGCCGTATTATTACGTGCTCTGCCATATCCGCAACCCGAACAGATCGTTCGCATCGGTCATCCTGAAGCTGGCGGGGGAGCTGTCACGATCCCCGAATACGACTTTTGGAAGGAGCACAATACGGTCTTTTCGTCTGTCGCCGGTGATCGCGGCACAGGAGAACAGCGCCTGGTTATTGGAACGGGATCGGACTGGATCAAGACCATGATCATCACCGCCGATTTCTTTCGGACGTTGGGCGTGAATCCGGCGCTCGGCCGTGAGTTCAATTCCGCGGAAACCCATGCCGGAGGTCCGCGGGCGATCGTTCTCAGCGACAGTCTGTGGCGCCGCAGTTTCGGCGCAGATCCGGAAGTGCTGGGGCGCGCCGTCACTCTCGATGATGCGCACTACACAATCGTCGGCGTAATGCCGCCACGCTTTTGGTTTCCGCAAAAATCCGACGCCTTCGTTCCTCTGCGCCCTACCGGCAGCCTCGGCGATTCGGGTACAAATACGGAAATGATCGGACGCCTCAGGTCCGGAGTTACCGTCCGGCAAGCTCAGGCGGAGATGTCGACCCTAACCGAGAGCTTCCGGCGAGCCTACGAGCGAGGCAATCGTAACTACCGCGGCTTGATCGTAATTCCCTATCAGCAGTGGCTCGTCGGTAACGTGCGTCTAAATCTGCTGTTGCTCTTGGGCGCTGTAGGTTTACTGCTTCTCATGGCGTGCTCGAACTTGGCCAGCCTTCTGTTGACTCGCCTTGCCGCCAGGTGGAAGGAGATTGCGGTGCGTCTGGCGCTCGGAAGCAGCAGTGGCCGTTTGCTGCGCCAATTCCTGATTGAGAACCTTTTGCTCTCCGGACTGGGCAGCCTCGCGGGACTGCTGGCCGCGCATTGGATGCTCGCTGGATTACTCGCCTTGATTCCATTCGATCTTCCTGCTTCCGGTGCGATTCGGCTGGATCGACCTGTCCTGGCATTCACCTTATTGATCGGTTTCGCCACCGCCATCGCATTCACGCTGGTGCCATTTCTGAGCTCGAATCGCCTGAATGTTCACGAAGCACTCAAGGCCGGTGGCCGTTCCGCTGCCAGCGGTGGTGCTCGCCAGCTCACGCGCAATCTGCTGGTGATAGGCGAAGTGGCGCTCTCCACCACATTGCTGATTGCCGCCGGTCTTTTGATCCAAAGTCTGTATCGCTTGCATCAGGAGCGACTCGGCTTCCGGACCCAGGGCCTGCTGACGTTCGAAACGCCTTTAACCTCGGATCACTCTCGAAGCGCGGCTGACCTGTCGAGGTATATGAATGCGCTGATCGAACGTTTTCAGGCGATTCCCGGAGTCCACAGTGTGGCGGCAACCAATTCACTGCCGCTTACGGGCCCGAGTAATCTTCCGACACAGCGTGAGGGCCATCCCGAGCAGAGCATCGGCGGCATGGAAGTTCGACTAGTCACACCCGGCTATTTTGAGCTGATGGGCGTTCCGGTGCGCCGCGGCCGATCCTTTACGGCAAACGATACAGGCGCATCGCTACCTATCGCTTTGGTGAACGAAACTCTGGCCCGTACGTGGTGGCCACAGGGCAACCCGATTGGCGATCAGATCGTTATTGGCCAATTTCGCGGACATGAGTTCTTCAAGGACTCTCCGCGCGCCGTGATAGGCATTGTCGGCGACACGAAGACTTTGTATTTGAAAGAACCACCGCGCCCGACCGTATTTGTTCCCTTTTCGCAACTCACCGCCAGCAACATATCTTGGATCGTGAAGACCTCTGTTTCAACCGGCATTGCCGAGGAAATAAGGCGCGCAATCGCGGAAGTCGATTCACGCCAGCGCGTGCGGCGCTTGCAAGCGATGAGCGAAATTGTTGCTTCAACGACGGCCGACTCGCGGTTCGACGCCTGGCTATTCGCCGTTTTCGCAGGCGTTGCGCTTGCGCTCGCCTCCATCGGCGTTTACGGGCTGCTGTCGTTCTCCGTCGCGCAGCGCCGTCAGGAAATTGGCACTCGCATGGCATTGGGCGCCAGCCGCGCGAACGTCTTGAAGCTGGTTTTCGAGCAGGGCTTCGCGCTAACTGCTATCGGACTCGTACTCGGCTCGGCAGGAGCGCTCGTGGCCACTCGATCATTGTCGACACTACTCTACGGAGTGCGATCCAACGATCCTGTAAGTTTTGTCGCGGTCGCGCTCCTGTTGCTCTCGGTAGGGGCGCTTGCCAGCTATCTTCCCGCGCGCCGCGCTACGAAGATCGATCCAATGGTTGCCCTGCGCTATGAATGACTAGCGCGTCATCGCTTGCTGCTTCTGCCCATCGCTCCCGGATGCCTTCTTTCCAGCTGCCGTGCAAGGGAGCATTCAACGCGCGCCTGAAGAGATCCGGCATCCGTCGCGCTGCCGGTGTAGAGGTGCAACACGTCAGCGACGGTCACTTTTTCGGGGTCGGCGGCGACTTGTTCTATAGCATCACCAGACCCGAGTTCGCCCTCTTCCACCACCGAACAATAAAGACCCGGGCGTCCACTCTTCCAGAACCTCTTTGGCATATCCGGGCGGCCAAAGCGAATTCCGAGTTTGAAGCAGGGCATCCTCGGTTGCGCAACCTGCAAGATTGCGGAGCCGATTCGGAACTGATCGCCGATGTGAACCGAGTCTTCTTGGAAGCCTTCCGTTGTCAAGTTTTCGCCAAACATGCCGAAGGGCAAATCCATATCCGGCAATTCTTCAGCCCAGTATTGATAGTGTTCCGAAGGATAGACATAAATCGCCTTGTAAGGACCACCATGAACCGTCAGGTCCGATTGACGATCTCCCTCCAGGTTATAGCCGCGGAGAGCAATCTTGCCTTGCACTGGCGACTTGAAGATGCTGGTCAGCACCGTGCCATCGCGCACCTTCACCTCGCGAGGCTTCCCCACGTTGACGGAAATCACCCGGCCTATGTGGGTCGCGTGCACTTAATCGGTCAAGAACGCAGTCGTCTTGATGCCTGAGATCTCGAAGGCCCTGCGGCAGCGCTGATTCTTGCAGGACGCCTTGTCGTCCAACAGCACCATGTAACTGGCAGCCTTAGCAAACTTCGCTCGATCACGCTCGTCGGCCTGCCGTGGAAGTTTGTCGATTTTCCGGCGTAGCAGCCAACGCAGCTCATACGTATCCGTCGTCTTGCAAAAAGGACAGTTCAGCGTCGTCGTTTTCGTGACTTGCGACTCGCGGTAAAACGCACGTTCATCCACGATCTTGCATTGTCCTCGCGAGAATCTAGTGATTCGAAAAGCGGAAATTCGAGACTGCTATCTCGTCATTTCCCGGAACGTAGAATCCAACTTTGTCTTGCGTGAAATCGCTCCCGGCGCTGCTCACCGTGCCGAGATCGTTCCACCCCGCGCCGGGTGTCTTTACCCGCGCGTCGATCGAGTGAGGCCTTACGGATAAATCTACTTGCACCCACTGGTTTGATTCGGCGTCGAACGGAATCTTGTTAATTTCCTTGGACTTTCCGTCACGCACTTCGCGAACGATGGCGTGCTTTCCGTCGAGCATAAAGAGAATGTAGTTTTCGCTGTCCTCGTACCCCGCGTACCACTGCAGCTTGCTGTGCTTCAGCACTCCCCCGATCCGGCCCTGAGCCGCAAACGTATAATGGCCGGCCACTTTCGGCACGTGGTAATGAACAAATCCGCCGCCTTTGCGAACCTGTTCGCCTTCTAATTCCATGCTGTAGTTGGGAGCCGCGGCCGCAGTCGATTCGGGAGCTGGGGCTGGTGTAGGAGCGGGGGGCGGCGTGACAGATTTGTTATCGGTGATCGCTTTCTCGAGTTCCACGTCGGGTCCGGAGAGCACAATTTGATCGCCCGTATGAAACGTGCGCTGGAATCTCTTGGACAGAGCCTGGTCTCGCTCCAGCTCAACCTCGTGATCGCCCGGCTTGACATTCGAAATATTTGCATTTCCGTCAGGACCGATCGAGGCCGCCAGTTCTTTATCCAAATACACCATAGTGCCGGGTAGCGCGCCTTTGATCTGGAGGCTTGCAATCTGCGGCACAGGTTGAAAATGGAACTCCATCGGCGCCTCTTCCGCCTTCTTGACCTCGACTGTTTGTGGAGGCGGATCGATGAATCCCGCCTTGTGAACGCGAAGGGTGTATTTGCCAACCTTCAACGGGATTCGCAGCTGCCCGTGATCTGTTTTCCGGCGGTAAGGCTTGTCATCTATATACACGTCCGCTCCATCCTGTCCGGCCATCACCACGACGGTGCCTGCGTTCGGATCCGATTTCACATAGACGGTGAGTGCCGGGGCCGACGTGTAAGTGAGAACGAAACGTTGCCGGTCCTTATCTTGCGTCACCTGCAGATCATGGTCTGTCTTTCCGAGATTTTCAAGAGTCAATCCGTCAGGCCCTACTTCCCCCGCAGGCTTGCCGTCGAGGCTGACCTCGGAATGCTCAGCGTTCGTGATAAGACGCGCCTTGCCATCTTCTTCGGACACCAGCACGGCCATGGCGTTCGAGGCGACGGGAAGGCCCACCACTCGCGGCGCGGATTTTTCCGCCACATCGTAGCTGAATCCCGCATCGCCGCTGTGCCCGGTTACCTTGATGGAATGCCGGCCCGGCTCCAGGTTGTCCAATACCAATTCGCCGTCCTTGAGATCCTGGGGCGTGTTGTCGTCAATCGACACCGTGCCGGGTACCAGATCCGTATAGAGGCGCAGCGTAGGCTTCATTGAAACCGGCGGAGTTGACGCATTCTCGACAGGCGCTGTGGCGTTGTGACGCTGAGCTGCAGGGGCTGCCGGCGCTGGCTTACTTTCCTCAGACGGGAAATTCACTTTCCGGGCAGTCTGAACCAGATAAAAAAACAAGCCGAATACGAGCGCGGTGAAAAGCAAGCCGAGGTACGTTGCCCGCTGCCACGTTTTCGCATCCAAACGCTCGACCTCTGGCGGGATCTCCGCTGCCCCTCCAGATTGAGATTGCGCATCTTTCGGGAAGCTCGCGCGAGGCGCGGCTGAAGTCTTTGGCGCTCCTCCACTCAGAACGCGGGCCCGTTCAACGATCTCCGCGGTAACCACCTCCAGGTCGAAATCACTGATGTCGGAATCCCGGAGGCTGTGTACCCGTTCGTAATAGCGCCTCAGCTCATCTAAAGATCTCGACCGCTGGGCTTCAACCTGAATCTGCCTCAATTCCGCGAGGGACGATGTGTATTGAGACGAATCCACGGGCGCAATCGGGCTCTGGTGGAATTATAGCGAGACGGGCTCGCTTACTCAGCGCGATTTGCGTAATTTAGTTCATAAAAATGGCGGTATTCGCCGCTTTTGACTCGCTGTACCCAAGCGTGATTCTCGCGGTACCAATCGATGGTCGCGCTTAAGCCGCGCTCGAAATTCATGCGTGGCGCCCAGCCCGTGCGGCGCGTCAACTTCTGATTCGTGAGCGCATACCGGCGATCGTGCCCGGGCCGGTCGACGACGCGCGTCATCAATGTTTCGGGCTTGTTCGTAGCCTTCAATATTCGCCGCACCACCTCGACATTCGGCAACGAGCAATTGCCTCCGATGTTATAGATCTCGCCGGGATCGCCTTTCTCGAGGACTGAAAACACCGCGCGGCAGTGGTCTTCCACATACAACCAATCGCGCACCTGCTGGCCGTCTCCATAGATGGGCAGCGGCTTGTCTTCGAACGCGTTCGAAATCATCAACGGGATCAATTTCTCCGGAAACTGATACGGGCCGTAATTGTTCGAAGCACGAGTTACCGACACATTCAGCTTGTATGTCGTGTAGATACGACAACGCCAGGAGATCCGATGCGGCTTTCGAGGCAGAGTACGGACTGCTGGCGCGCAATGGATAGCTCTCGTCCGCTTCGTGAGGCGGTTCGATGCTTCCGTAAACTTCGTCCGTAGAGACGTGAACGAATCGCGCGATTTTATGCCGGCGCGCCGCTTCGAGCAGCGTGAATGTGCCGTTGAAATTTGTCTTGATTACGGGCGCCGGCGAGTGTATGCTGCGGTCGACGTGCGACTCGGCTGCGAAGTGAATTACCGCGTCGGGCGATTCCTTGCGGAAAATGTCCTCCATCGCATCCTCATCGCATATGTCTGCTTGCACAAACGTATAGCCACGATTCTCGAGTACGGACTCAAGGTTCTCGAGATTCCCGGCGTAGGTCAGCTTATCGACATTGACGCACCGATTCCGCCCAGGCTTCCTGCAATGCCATTCGCACGAAACAGGATCCGATGAACCCCGCGCCGCCAGTAACTAACAGCTTCATTTATGTTGCAGCTCCCAATCGTAGGCAATGGCTGTGTCGTTGTACGGAATGCGTCCTTCATCGCTTGGATCGTAGATGCGGTTGGTCACGTAAATCAAGACGGATGGCTGCTCGCCAATGACCTTGTAGCCGTGCGCCACTCCCGGCGGGATGAGCAATTGCCAAGGCCGTAAGGCGCCGACGTAAAGAGTGTTCTTCATCCCGTATGTTTTCGAATCGCGGCGCAAATCCACCAAGCGCAACCTGCAACAGGCCTGCCGCCGGAACCCAGCAGTCGGTTTGAAACTTGTGGAAGTGAAAGGCCTTGATGATCCCGGGGTAATTCAACGCGGCGGAAATTTGGGTGGTAGCGGAGGGAAACCCGGCAATCAGACCTTGTGCTAATCGCGCAACTTCAAGGAAGTAGCCTCGATCGTCCGGCCACAATGCGAAAGGCTTCACCTCTACGCCACCGATCAACTCGGCACTCGATGGCGAGAGAATTACTTTACCGATGCCCGGTTCCGAAGTGGGAATATCGATCTGAGTTCCGGAGTCGAGGATGCCTAAAGCAACAGCGCTCATGTATGTTGTAACCCCGCCTGTAATCCCCGAACCGCGGTTAGCTCCGATTGCTCGGCCTGTCGAGTATTGTGAACCAGGTTGGCTGCTCTCAATAACGAATCGAATGTGCCGGCGTCTGTCCACCAACCATCCAGGTAATTGAATGTCATTGTGCCTTCGCGGATATAGGCGTTGTTCACGTCCGTAATTTCCAGCTCGCCACGGGCGGAAGGCTTCAGCGTGCGCGTCTTATCGAACACGCTCTCGTCGTACATATAGATGCCGGTCACCGCACAATTTGATTTCGGATGCGCCGGCTTCTCCTCAATGCCAACGATGCGGTCGTGTTCTATCTCAGCAACGCCAAACCGCTCCGCATCCTGCACCTCTTTCAGCAGGATCTTGGCCCCGTGCTCCTGGCGCTCGAATTCGCGAACTGCTTGGGCTATCGAACCCTGGATAATGTTGTCTCCCAGGATCACGCAGATCTTACTGCCTTCGGAAAAGTGTTCCGCCAAGCCCAACGCTTCGGCAATTCCGCCTTCGCCCTCCTGGTAGGTGTAATTAATATGTTTGAGTCCGAATTCCTTTCCGTTTGCGAGTAAACGCAAGAAATCACCTGAATTTCTTCCGCCGGTCACGATTAACAGATCGCGGATGCCGGCTTCGACCAGCGTCTGAATCGGGTAGTAGATCATCGGCTTATCGAAGATGGGAAGAAGATGCTTATTGGTGATTTTTGTGAGCGGAAACAGGCGGCTGCCGGTACCTCCCGCCAAGACAATACCCTTCATAAACCTCCCGATGTTAACAGGTGGACTGGCTCTTGTTGAGAAGCGCCCAGAGCGTCAGTCGAGCTTCAATGTGGACCGCGGATCGGGCTGCGCTGCACGCGGGCTCTTGCCCTTCAAGCGGCGGCTCAGTTGCCGGATTAGAAGGAGCAAAATCGCCGCAGCAATAGCTCCTTTGGAAAAGAATCGCGGCGGAGCCGAACTGCTGAGGCCCAAGATCAATAGGACCACGACAATCAGAGCGATTCCCGCTGTCCACAGCATCGTGGAGCGCTGCAATGCCGCTTTCCGCTCCTGTTCGGCGCGCTGTTCGTACTTATTCATAGCAGGCGTCTCCAGCTTACATCAGTTTTGCAGGGCCCGGGAGGCTTGGATTCTGCGGACGTGGCTTGGGTATGGGTTGCGGCGTTCCTCTGAGATTAGCGGCGGTTACGCGGCCTTTTCGTGTGCGAGGATACGGTCGATACGAGGTTGAAGGCCCTGTCCGGAGGTATCGAGCGCGGAATTTTTCAATTCGCGGTGTTCGCCTTCGGCTTGGAGCAGCCAAATCTGCATTTCGTGCTTCTTTTCCTTCCGCTTTTCGTTGGCTTCGCGGCGGAGTTCTTCGGCCTGTTGTCGCTTCTGCGAGTCGAACCCAATTTGCTCTTTGCGCTTTTCGGCTCTTAGCTTTAGCAGGTCGTCGAGGCACTTGTGGAAGCCGCGATCGTTGGTGGTTTGGTAGCGCAGGTAGAGCGCGAACAGTTTTGCTCTGTCGTCCGGGTGCATTTCCTGGGCGCCCATGGCGTCTTGCTGGAGGTTGATGGCGCGGCGGCCGAGCCAAATGTATTGCGCCATCTTTTCGATCAGGATTTTTTCGGTGACGGTTTGCGGTTTGTGCTCGGCCCACAGACTGATGTTCAGAGCGTCGAATAGATCCTGATTCTCCCAGCCGAGAACGGTGAATTCGCCGGTGAATCCGTGGCGAAAGTTGTTGAGAGAGGAAGCGGCTTTGCCTTCCGGGCTGATAGGACCCGTGCTTTTCTGTGCGTTGGCCTGATTGGCTGCGACTTGAGATGGTGTTGCCATATGAATTGCTCCTTAGGTAAATGGAAAAACGCCGGAGAGGGCGCGACGGCCGTCCGGCGTTTTTCGGAATATGTGAAGAGCTAAAGCTAGCTTTCGGGACTAGTATACGGCGTGGTACGAGTCGGGCAAGGCGGTGAGGGGCGGGAGGTCAGGAGAATTCTGGCGATGAGTGCGTAAGAGCTTATGCTGCTGGTGAGATAGAGAATGGGCCGGGCGGCTGGAAATATTTAACTGCGGCTTGTGAATGGATCTAACGGGGCGGTTGGAGAATAGTATTTGAGTGTCCTGTCCCGCGTTCTTTCCTACATCAACTACACGACGCCGAGCGGCTCGAAGGCCACGGTAAAGGTACAGCCATGATCGACGGCGGTGGGCAGTTTGAGCGGTTGATCGCTCGTACAAAGCGTGGCTAAGCCACACGGATGCGTTATCGTTGCGGCTGTCCCCCTGGTCGCAAGATAACGGGTTCCATCTGGAGTTAGACCACTTCATAGACTATTTACGGCCTGTCCTGGTCGGCGCATCGGAGAATTCGACTCAGCTTGATTACCCCAAGATTGCAGCGGAGTATCTGCGCGACGTAAATCGTCTCCGAACGGAATTGGAGAGTGCCGCGCTCCCGGAAGCCGAGCGCGAAGCTTATTCGGGCTACCTCATCGAATGCAAACAATTGATCGAGTATCTCGGCTCACTGCCAGTTCCGCCAGAGGGACATCTGGGATTTCGGAAGCATGCGGTCGAGGCGTTCCAGTTCTTGATCGATGATTATGGGTATGAACTACTCGAAGCAGAGCCGATAGAAGTACGCTTCGCATCGGGTAAAGTCTCGGTGAAGATATCGTATTGGCCGCAAACTCCCCAGGGCAGCATAGATATCCAGGCGCGTGACGGTGGCGACAGAACTACTGAATTTTTCCTCGATCACTTCGCGTTTGTTGCTGGTCTTGGGCTAACTTTCGATTATAGGCGTTTCGACCTTCGCAGCCCCGTAGGGCTTTCCGAGTTTCTTCGAGCTGCTGCCGCGCTGGTACGTCGGCATGGGGACGGGGTCTTGAGGGCAACCGCGATGCAATACGGGAATTCCAAGGCAAGGCTGAGGAACGCGAGCGCCTCTATATTGAAACAATGGAACACGAACACCCGACGCAGTGAGGGCCACATGGGGCCACGATGTGCTGAACCGGAACACGACCAAAAGCTATTCCGATGGAACGCCGGGCGTGATCTGCTCCCCGAAAACTCTGCCAAAACAGCATACGATCTAAATGTTTTAGATGGGAAAATGAAGAACAGGAATTCACAGAAGAGCAGATAGTCAGCGCAGTGAAGCAGATGGAAGGCGCCGCCGGGCCGAGGACGTCGGGCGCGAACTGGGCGTGAGCAAACACAGTATGGCGATGTGAGCTCGGACGATCCGCGGCGATTGCGGCATTCGGAGGAGTATGATCCGCTCTAGTTTACTTCACTGCGAAACTGGAGGCCGGTCCTCGATGGCCGGCTAGAACAGCGACGATCGACAACAACCTGGACACTTCATTGTTGTTAAGCCGCTTGCGATTTACGATCCCGCCGACACAATGGAGCAGAGCTTGTCCATGTTGATATTTCCTCCCGACACGATGCACACCACTTTCTCGGGGCCTGCGGCTCCCGTGAGCGCGCATGCAACCGGGCAGGCGCCGGCGCCTTCGGCTATTACGCGATTCCGTTCCGCCAGCAGTCGGACGGCTGCCTCCACTTCTTCAAGCTGGGCCACGATTGTTCCATCTAGCAAAGTTTTTGCGCGCTCGAACATCTGCGGGAATACCGTCTTTGCGCCCATGCCGTCCACAAACGTCGGCTCGTAATTCACCACCTGAGGCGAGCCTGCACGCAGAGATGGGGTAAGCGGGGCGGCTGTCGCTACTTCCGCAGCGTAAATTTTGGCTTTGGGACTGAGCGCGCGGATTGCGGCTGCGATGCCACAGGCGAGGCCTCCGCCACCCCACGGGACGACGATCGCGTCCACATCGGGCAGATCTTCGAACACTTCAAGGCCAATCGTGCCATTGCCCGCCATCACATCTACATCATCGAAAGCATGAATGAAGGTTCCGGCAACGCCGGGATAGGCGCGCCGCTCGAAGGTGCTCCACCACTCGTCGAACGGCACCTTGATTACGGTCGCTCCGAGTCTCTGAATAGCGTTTATTTTCGTCTCTGGCGCGGTTTCGGGCGCAATGACAGTGCATGGAATTCCAAGAGCCCGAGCTTGCCAGGCAACGCCTTGCGCCATATTGCCTGCTGAAGCGGTCAGGACTCCGGCCGGCAGCCGTTCAGGCGGTATATGCGCCATCGCATTCGCCGCGCCGCGAATCTTGAATGAGCCGATTGGCTGCAGATTCTCCAGCTTCAGGTAAATTTCAGCGGGCGATTCGCTGAGGTTCAGGCGCACTAACGGTGTACGAATTGCGGATCCTCGGATCTTCTCTCGCGCTGTTTCAATTTCTGGCAGGGAAGGTATGGTTTGCGTTTGCATCAGAATCCAGTGTAGGGTTCGACAAGACGCAGACGACAGAAGACGATCGTCTGCGCTACCGTGAGAACGTATGCCGCTCCCCAGCGACGATTTCTATCGCATAAAGAAACTGCCGCCCTACCTCTTCGCGGTGATCAATGACTTGCGGGACAAAGATCGAGCGGCAGGCGTGGACATCGTCGATATGGGAATGGGCAATCCGGACGGCCCCACGCCTCAACCGGTGGTCGAGAAGCTGATCGAGGCCGCCCGCAATCCGGCGAATCATCGCTATTCGATGTCCCGCGGCATTCCCGCTCTGCGCGAGGCCATCGTCAGCCGATACCGGAAGCAGTACGGCGTCACGCTCGATCCGGAAGCCGAAGCCATCGTCACTATCGGCGCGAAAGACGCGCTGGCGCATTTATTGTTCGCGATCATCGGTCCAGGCGATGTTGTCGTTTCGCCAAATCCGGCTTACCCAATTCACCAGTACGGCGTGATCATGGCCGAAGGCGAGGCGTGCATGCTGGCAATGCCCGATGCGGCCACTTTCCTGGACGCTCTGAAAAAGCTGTATCGCACTGCGGCCGCGAAGCCAAAGGTGATCCTGATTTCGTTTCCGCATAATCCAACCACCGTCTGTGTGGATCTGGAATTCATGCGCGAAATTGTCGAACTGGCGCGTCAGCACGGGTCCTACATTATTCACGATTTCGCCTACGCCGAGCTCGGTTTCGATGGCTATCGTCCACCAAGCATCTTGCAGATCGAAGGCGCGTCGGAGCACGCAGTCGAAATCTACTCGATGACCAAGAGCTACAACATGGCGGGATGGCGAGTCGGCTTCTGCCTGGGCAATCGGAAATTGATTGCTGCTCTGGCGCGGATCAAGAGCTATCTTGACTACGGCATTTTCCAGCCGATTCAGATTGCGTCGATCACGGCGTTACGGGATTGCGACGCGGACCCCGCCAGGATTTGCGGGATTTATCAGTCGCGACGCGATGTTCTGATCGAAGGTCTGCGGGCGGCGGGTTGGGAGGTCGAGGCGCCAAAGGCTTCAATGTTCGTTTGGGCGCGTATACCCGAGCCGTTCGCCGGAATGGGCTCTTTGGAATTCGCAAAGCTGCTGATGAGCGAAGCGCATCTCGCCGTATCGCCTGGGATCGGATTTGGGCCGATGGGCGAAGGCTTTGTCCGGTTCAGTCTGATCGAGAGCAATCAGCGCATCCGGCAAGCCACAAAAAATGTCGGGGATTTCCTGCAACGCCACGCGGTATTAGCCGGTTCCGAAATCGCTCCCGTACACGTATAATTCAGAGCATGGCAGCGCTTCCCGATACACCTCTGCCCGAGATTGTGGAGCTGCCGCATCTGACCGTCAACGATCTCGATCCTCTGCTGAACGAAGAACTAGGGGTTTGGGAGCAGCGGTTCGCGTGGGATTTTCGGCCTTCCGCGGACCTGTTGCGGCGTTTCCTGCAGATCCATTCTCTTTATGGACATGCGTTGCGTTCCAGTAGAGAGGTGGTCGGCTACGCCTATCATGTGTGCGAAGGGCACAAGGGGCTGATCGGCGATTTTTACGTCCGCGCGGATCACGCCCGGCCGCCGAACGAAATGATGCTGCTGGGCGCCATTGTGCGCGCGCTGATGTCCACTCCCGGGATTCGCCGCATTGAATCACAGCTCATGCTTCTGCATACGCCTCTGGGGCATCCACTGCCGTTCGGCCGCTATTTGACTCGTCATGATCGCTTGTTCATGGAAATCGATCGAACTTCGGCGCTGAATCTGCAGCCGAAACCGTCTACGTTTCGCGCCAGCTTTGTGCCGTGGGCGGACCGCTATCAGGAAGAGATTGCGCGTTTGGTTACCGCTTCGTACAAAGGCCACGTGGACAGCCAGATTAACGACCAATACAGAAGCATTCCCGGCGCGCGGCATTTTCTGATGAATATCGTGAAGTTTCCAGGTTGCGGCCGCTTCTCGCCTGCAGCCTCCGTTGTCGCGCTTGACGAGCGAACGGGGCGGGTTTGCGGCGTTTGCCTTACGAGTCTTGTCTCGGCGAGCTCGGGTCATATAACGCAGCTCTGCGTCTTGCCGAGCATCCGCGGAGCGCGCCTGGGCTATGAGCTGCTTCGTCAATCGCTCTCGCACCTTGCCGGATTGGGATGCACCTCGACCAGCCTGACTGTCACTTGCTCAAACGTGGATGCCATCCGCCTCTACGAATCCATTGGCTTCCGTTCTCATGCGACCTTCCCGGCGCTGGTTTGGGAAGGCTTTTGAATGCATAACTCCACCCCTACGCCACTCGCACCGCCACCACCGTCATGTCGTCATGCTGTTTCGCGCCTGCGGTGAACGCGTCCACTTGCTCCAAAATGCAAACGATCATGTTGGCTGCGGTACGCGAGTCGCACGCGCCGACTGCGGGTATCAGGCGCTCCTCGTCGAATTCTTCGTCGGCGTTGTTCATGGCTTCGCTGATTCCGTCCGTAAATGCTATGACGATGTCACCGGGCTGGAGCGCAAGCTGCGCCTCGGTGTAGGGGAAATCGGGAAACAAACCGATCACCGTGCCGCCTTCGTCTAGACGCAATATGCGTTCGCCACCAGCTTCCCTCCGGTAAAGCATGGGAGGATTATGCCCGGCATTCACGTATCGCAGAATGCGAGTGGTTGGCTCGTATTGCGCATAGAAGAACGTGGCATAACGATTTTCGGCCGAGGCCTCATAGACCAGCCGGTTTACGTGCTGAATCATCTCCGATAAAGTGGCGCATGGCCGGATGATTTGGCCGCGCAGAGAGGCCTGCAGGCTCGCCATCATCAACGCCGCTGCTATGCCTTTGCCCGAGACGTCTCCGACAGCGATCCCCAGGCAGCCATCCGGCAAAAGGATGAAGTCGTAATAGTCGCCGCCGACACCGAGCGCCGGTCTGCAATATCCTGCAAAATCGAGTCCTTGCACGTGCGGAAGTTTTTGCGGAAAGAGCCGTTCTTGTACTTCCCGCGCGATCTCGAGCTCACGATCGGCGCGTTCCCGTTCCGCGATTTCCTTCCTGATAGTCTCCGTTAACTCGGCATTCTCGAGCGCCAGGCCGGTCTGCGATGCAACCGCGCTCAGCAATTGCAAGTCGGCCTTGGAATAGGGCGCTTCCGATTTCTTTGGTCCCAGGCTGATGATGCCTAGCATTCTGTTCTTTAGGCTGACGGGAAGCAGAAGTTGAGCATTCAGGGTTTGCAACGCCGTGCGCTCCGGCTCAGAAGCGGTATGCACCCACGAGTCTGGATCATCGAAATAGATTTGCGATGGCGCACGTTCCTGTTTCAGTTGCCGAACAGTTGCAGTATCGGGCGTCAAGCCTACCGACGGCACGCTTCCGTTGAAACCGAGAGCGTAGGCGGGCTCGTAGCCATTCGCGCGCTCGAGCAGAACGGCGATTTGCGGGATATGTAGCGAATCGGCAATGCGGTGTGCCACGGTTTCGAGCAGCGCCTTTATGTCGCGAATGCCGGCGACAGAGTTGCTCAGTTCCGTCAAGATAACTTCCGTCTTGTAGGCCTCACGGAAGAACTGGCGATCCATCCAGTGTGCCGCCGTCACTGCAAGCCTCCGAAAGGTGATGATCAGCGCGAAGCCCAGGCAGCCGATGATCACGGCCTCCCATTGATGTCCGCTCTCGCTCGCGAAGTGAATGGTGAGAAAGGCAATTCCGGTGAGCAGTAGGATGCGCGCGATCCTGAGTCCCGTACTGGCCAGCGCGTAGCGAACGCCGCTCCGGATCACCATCCGGACGTCCATAGCGCGCTGCACGACGATGACGTAGGCCATCGTGATGGGGAAGAACACGAGCATCAAAAGGAAAAGGGTGGTTACCCAAACGGGCAGGTGAGGAATAACGCCTACTTCCGATAAAACGACAACGAACAGGGGTGTCAAAGAAATTGAACATCCGGTCATCATCACGCGCAAGCGCCTCTGCGCATCGCTGGTTTGTAGCGCGCGCGACTTGAAGCCAAGCAGCGTAAAAAATGCGCCAATGTAGATGGTGATGAGAATGCGCAGCGGGTTCTCTAAACGCTCATCGAAATTCGCGAGTCCGGTCAATTGTTGTATGTGGTTGCCTTCCATGAAACCGCCGTATAGGTCGGTTGCGGCGAGCAAGAGGAATGGCAGCGCCACCAGCCAGTTCAACCAAGGACGCCGTCGAACGAACTGAAAGGGTACGGGGAAATGGAACGCGAACAGGACTAGCAATGGCGGCCAAACACTATTGAGAACGGAAAAATAAACGATCAGGATTTCGCGCAAAGGCGACCAGATGGCCCATATCGGCTCTCGCCCTAATAGCTCTGCGAAGGAGGCGAGCATCGCCAGAGTGATCCAGGCCAGCGGATCGCGTGGACGCGCAAACGCTATATAGAACCCGACCAGAATGCAACTGAGCGGAAGGAAAGCGCGCAGGCCAATCACGACAATCCATCCGAATTGATCAGGCGGCGCGGCGTGCATAACGACGGGTACGTCGAGCGTCTGCAACTGGCCGGCAACTGTGCGGCGAACTGTGACGACGAGGGTGTTACCCGGATGCAAACTGAAGCGGAGGTCCGCGATCTGTTTGGCGCCCTTTAGTGGAATTCCGTTGAGCGCCAGAACTTGATCGCCGATTTTGAGGCCGCTGTTCTCATATCCCGGCTGCAAATGAAGTATTTGGCTGGTGTATTCGCGCAGTATGAAAGGAGGCTCCAAGTCCTTCGCGGCGTTGGCCTGCAAATAGACAGCGAATGCGATGAATGTCAGCTGCGCGAGCAGAGCCCACAGCAGGAGGACAGTTAAGAACGAATATTGCAGCGTCGGCTTTTTCATTCGCGTTCGTGCAGCGGACTACGTTTGCGGCTATAGAGGACATAAATAATCAGCCCAAACACCAGCCAAAAGATGAATCGAAGCCATGTCTCGAGCGGGAGGCCCAGCATGAGCAGCGCACAGCAGGCTACCGATATTAGCGGCGTGATGGGCGACCCGGGTACACGAAATGCGCGGTAACGATTTGGTTCTTTGTGCCGGAGAACGATGACTCCGAGCGATACGAGGACGAAGGCGAACAAAGTCCCAATGTTCGCCAGATTCGCAAAAAAGGCGACAGTGAATAACCCCGATGGAATTGCAACCACGAACCCTGCAACCCAGGTGCTCACGTAAGGAGTCTGATGCTTCTTATGAACTCTTGAGAAGACATCGGGCAACAGCCGATCGCGAGACATTGCGAACCAGACTCTGGCTTGGCCATATTGATAGACCAGAAGGGAAGAGATCATCCCCAGTAGCGCGCCGACGTTCACGATTGCCCCGAGCTTATTTAGGTCGAGCTTTTTGAGCGCGTCGGCTACGGGGGCATCACTGGTTAGCGTTCTCCAGTTGACAATGCCCGTCAGGACCAACGCTACCGACGCATAAAGGATGGCGCAGACCAACAGTGTCCCAAAAATGCCGATTGGCATGTCGCGTTGCGGGTTTCGCGTCTCCTCGGCGGCACACGAAATCGAATCGAAGCCAATATAAGTGAAAAAAATGATTGCGCCACCGGTTAGCAGCCCGGAATAACCATTGGGAAGAAATGGGTGCCAGTTTTGGGGCTTGATGGCGTGAGCGGCTCCGATGACGAAAATAAGAATCGCGATTAACTTTATCGCGACCAGGACGCCATTCGTGTCGGCGCTTTCTCTAATGCCGCGCACCAAAATCCAACTGAGCAAGAGGACAACCACGAATGCGGGAACGTTGAAGTAGCTTCCGGTCAGATGCCAATCGATGATGGCGGGTATCGATAGAGCGGTTGGCAGGTGATGGCCTCTGAAAAAGAAATCACAAACGGCATTGAAGTAAGCCGAGAAGCCGACTGCAACCGACATATTCGACACTGCGTATTCGAGAATCAGGTCCCATCCAATGATCCAGGCGAAGATCTCGCCCAGAGTGGTGTAGGCGTATGTGTATGCGCTGCCCGCGACGGGAATCATGGAAGCAAGCTCGGCATAGCAGAGTCCAGCGAACCCGCACGCGATCGCGACAAGGATAAAGGAAATCACCACGCCTGGACCGGCCCCGGGGCGACCGATAGTGGATGCGGCATTACGGCCGTGGATCAGAAGATCGAGCACGGGCGCGTTGAAAACCGATTTCACCTCGAAGGTTTGGCCAGCGGCTGCTGTGCCGGTCACTGTGAAGATGCCTGACCCGATGACGGCGCCGATGCCGAAGGCGATGAGGCTCCAAGGGCCAAGCGAGCGTCTGAGCCTCTTGCCCTCGATGTGCGTCTCCTCGATGAGCTCGTCGATACTCTTCGTTTTCAGCAGCTGATTCATCGCGTAAGCGGTAAGTATATCGGGAAGCGTTGGCTAGGCGCAGTTTCACCATGTCGAGTGAAAATGGCGAGAAGTGTTACATTAGCGGCTAAAGGGAGTCTATGTAGCATGTTTCGCTTATCTAAGGTCCTTTACGTTTTAGCGTTCTTATCATTGGCTGCATTGCCGGTGTTGGCACAGTTCAATGCCAGTTTGCAAGGCACAGTTCAAGACACTTCGGGCGCGGTCGTTTCCGGGGCACATGTCAAGCTTCTAAACACTGGCACGCAAGCCACGCTGGAAACCACCACGAATGATCAGGGGTTCTATCGTTTCAATCAACTTCCGGCAGGGACCTATACGCTGACTGCCGATGCGCCCGGTTTCCAAACAGCAACGATCACGCAGGTGCAGATTGCGGCGGACTTAGCGCAAACCAAGGACGCTACGCTTCAGCCGGGCAACATCCAAACCACGACTACGGTGACCGCATCCACTGTTCCGACGCTTCAAACAGCAGACGCAAGCGTTAGCGGAACGATCACCAGCCAAGCCATCGAGACCCTGCCGACATTCGGCCGGGATCCCTACGAACTGGTGCGGACATTGCCAGGCATTGATGGAACGGGCGGTCGAAGCGGCAATGGGCAAGCTGCCACTCTCGGCAACACCACCGGTCCCGGCGGTTCCAACACCTCTATTTTCCAAACCGAGAACCAGCTGCAGGTGAGTTCCAGCGGCCAACGCGTGGAGCAAAACGTATTTGTTTTGGATGGCGTCTCGGTGAACAGCTTGGGCTGGGGCGGCGCGGCGGTGGTCACACCTAATTCGGAATCCGTGCAGGATATCACCGTGATCACCAGCGATTATCTAGCCGAAGACGGGCGCGGAAGTGGCGCGCACATCAAGATGACGTCAAAGAGTGGCACCGATCAGTTTCACGGCAGTGCCCTGTTTCTCTATCAGGACCCGAATTTCAACGCATATAACAAATGGGGCGGGCCAAATAATGCCCCTCCGGTGCGCGTACAGAACAATTATCGGCAGTACGCTGGTAGCGTGGGCGGACCGATCAAGAAAGATAAGCTATTTTTCTTTTTCTCCTATGAGGGTCTGCGCAACAAGAGCATCTCTTACGGACAGTCATGGGTGACGACGCCGCAATACCGCAAGACTGTGGCCAGCCAAAATAACGTCATAGGAAAGATTTTCAGCTCCGTGAACAATACGCCGCGGATCGTGGCGGCACTGGGCGGCCCGAGCACCAGTTGCGCCGCAGTTTTCGGATCTAGCGCAGCCAATGTATGCCGCGACGTTGCGGGAGGATTGGACCTCGGCTCGCCGGGACCTGGAGTTGCAGGAACGCCCTACTATCCCATTCCATCTGCGCCTGGCTCGAACGGCGGCGGTTTCGATGGCGTACCGGATATCCAGTTCGCCCAATATTATTTACCCTCGACCCAAACCGGAAATCAGTTCAACGGCCGCATCGATTACAATCTGACCTCAAACGACCTGATCTTTGCTTCAGGGTATTTTACGCACCTGAATTCGCTGGCAGCGGATGGGGCATCGGCAGGAGCGCCCGATGCCGACGTGGCGTTCAAACCGGCGAACACCGCCATTACTGCTGGCTACATCAAGACCTTCAATGCCAATACCATAAATGAGCTTCGCGCCAATTTCACCCGTTTTGCCGATAACGGCGTAAGCGATAACCCGAACGTCAACTGGGGCATTCCCTACATCAAAATGGAGTCGTATCCGTTTGGAGCAATTTATCTGGCAGGACCCCCACAAGGCAGCACTACGCCTTCGATCCTCGCCCAAAACACCTATGAGGCGCGCGACACGTTGATCAAAGTTTGGGGTAATCATACGGTCCGTTTTGGCGGCAACTATCGCAAGGAGCAGGACAATAATAATCTCTTTGGCTCCGATCGGCCTATCTATTCCTTTTCCGGACTTTGGAATCTGGCGAACGCCGCTCCGGTTTTTGAGGGTGTTTCCGCGGATGTGAGTACCGGCGGCCCGGGAAATGCAGCGCGATACTACCGCGACTCGGACGATGCTTTATTTGTGCAGGACGATTGGCACGTCTCCGCCAGCCTGACGCTAAATCTCGGATTGCGTTGGGAGTACTTCGCGCCGGTAACGGAAGCGCGCGGAAACCTCGCCAATGTATTCCTCTACGCAACAGGTCCGAATCCGCTCGTGAATGCTGGCGTCAGACATGTGAGTCAGCTCTGGAATAACAACTGGAAAGACTTCATGCCCAAGATCGGGTTCGCATACGCACCCGTGTCCCTACACCAAAGATTTGTGGTGCGGGGCGGGTTCGGCATGTCATACAACCGTCAGAACATCAACATCTACGCGAACGGCGCGGAAGACATCCCCAATAATTTCAATTTCGGCCTGTGCTGCGGTACCGCGCCCGGCGCCTATTAGTTTTGGTTCGCCTTTCGCCGGCGGAACGATTCTGTTGGCTACAGGAAGCAGCAAATCACCGAACAGCTATCCCACGAACCGGGCCCTGGCGACCGGGGTTAATTCCGCTACCGGAACTCCGAACGCCTCCTCGGCAACAGGCATAGGCACCGAAGTAGAGGCTTACGGAGCTTGGCCCAATACGCCTGATGCATACACTTACCTGTATTCCTTCGAGACACAGACGCAAGTCGCGAAAGACATCGCGTTCATTCTTGGTTATCAGGGAGCAGTGAGTCATCACCTGATCCGGCTTGTGAACCAGAACTTTCTATACCCGACGGTCGCAGGTGGCGTGACTACTCCGTTCTCTGCCGCCTACATTCCGACCCCCGATGTGAATGCGTCATACAACGCTATGTACGCGCGTATCTCCAAGACGTTTTCGATGGGCTTTTCTGTGGACGCGACGTACACCTGGAGCAAGAGCATCGATATGCTCTCTTCTGAGGGACCGGGCTTCGTAACGAACCAAACCGATCCAGCCCACGCTCAAACCGACGAGTACGGGCCTTCGGACTATGACGCCCGCCATCGATTTGTAGCAAGTGGCTTGTGGACGATTCCGATCTTCCCCCACGGCAAAGGTGTGTTGCACAGCGTGTTAGGCGGGTGGCAGCTCGGCGGGATTCTGACTGCCTACTCAGGCTTCCCCTGGACCCCGATTACCGGGCAGCAGCAATCGATCGCCGCAGTTAGTAGCGCCGCAACCATTCGGCCCGTGCGCCCCATCATCTATTTCGACAACGCAAACGCGAACACAAACTCGAATACCTGTTTCCAGAACGGATGTGAGTTCGGCGGCACCAATCAGACGGTGCCGATCGTCGGCACTAACTATTTCAACATCAGCCCCACACTGTCAGGCCCTCCCGGAATCGGTCGCAACTCGTTCCGCGGCCCGGGATTCTTTTCCACGGACGCGACGCTCTCGAAGCGTTTCGCGCTGCCGTTCATTGATGAGGCTGCTGGAATCGAATTCCGCGGAATGGCGTTCAACGTCTTCAACCAGCTCAACCTTGCTCCATTCCCATTCGGGGGCGCCGACAACTATGTCGAGAGTCCGAACTTCGGCCGGCCGACGGGGGCTTTGGCAGGCCGATCCCTTGAATTGCAGATTCGGCTCACGTTCTAGTACCCCGCCCGGCGTGGTCGGCCCTAGTGGGCGCGGCGCCTCTGCAACTATGATTGCCCGCTTGGCGTCTAATTACTGGGATAAATCTACATTTTCCCCCACATATATAATTGATCGCCGTGAGACGCAAAGACCCAAGCCTCTCGCGCCGCGAGTTTTTATTTTCGACCGCCGGCGCAACCCTGTTCGCCAGGACTGCGTTTGCTAAGGCTGCGCCTCCTGAAGTCCCGTCGCCCATCAAGCCCGAGGATCGTCAATTCCTCGAGGAGTACGCCAAGTGCTGCTTCCGTTACTTTTGGGATCAGACCGACCAGCACACGGGGATTGTTCTGGACCGTGCCAGAAATGATGGCACACCGTCTGGCAGCAACGTCGGCAGCGCCGCGGCAACCGGTTTCGGCTTGACCGCGCTGTGTATAGGTGCGAATCGCGGCTGGATTACCAGAGAGCAGGCGCGCGCCCGTGTGCTGACCACCCTTCGCTATTTTTGGACCCGCGCCTTCCACGATCACGGCTGGTACTACCACTTTATGGATGCCAGCACGGGTGCCCGCCGCTTGGACTCGGAGCTCTCCAGCATCGATAGCACCCTGTTCCTTTGCGGCGTTCTGACGGTCCAAGGTTACTTCGCCACCGATCATGAAATTCAAACGCTGACCAGACAAATTTTCGAGCGTGTCGAATTCGACTGGATGCTCGGCGGGAATCCGCTACTCCTCTCGCATGGCGTAGAACCGGGATCGGGATTTCTGAAATCGCGTTGGAACTCCTATAGCGAGGCGTCGGTTCTGTATTTGCTGGCGATCGGGTCCACGCGGCACCCCATCACCGCCGAGAGCTGGTACGCGTGGTCACGCCCGGAGATTCATTATGACCAGTGGACGTTCGTAAGCGGCGGCCCGCTTTTCACGCATCAATACGCGCATGCGTGGGTGGACTTCCGCCACCAGCAAGACGGCGATCCATCTTATCTGAACTATTTCCGGAACTCGATCATCGCCACCTATGCTCACCGGGACTTCTGCATCAGCCTGCAATCCAGATTTTCCGATTATGGACCGAATATGTGGGGCGTCACAGTCTCCGATAGTCCGGTCGGCTATGTCGATTGGGGAGGAGGAACCACTTACGCCGGGCCGATCAACGGCACGCTTGTCCCCTGCGCGGCAGCTGGATCGTTGATGTTTGCGCCGGAGATCTGCCTGCCCGTCCTGCGCGAGATGCGTAACATGTATGGCAACAAGATTTACCAGAAGTACGGATTCACTGACGCTTTCAATCCGAACTGGAAGGACCAGAAATTGTGGGTCAATCAGGACGTCGTCGGCATTGACGTCGGTATCGCGCTGCTGAGTATGGAAAATCTGCTGACCGGAAACGTGTGGCGCTGGTTCATGCGCAATCAATACATTCAGAGCGCAATGGAGCGTGTGGGTTTCCGCATCGCTACGCCAGGGATCGGAATCCGCGAAACAAAAACCGGCGCACGCCGCATGTAGAAACCATGGGACAGACCATTGCTTTATGTGGCCTGCCAGTTCCGATACGCCTCATCCAGCACTTCCACTACATGCGCAACGCGCTGCCCCTTCCCATATAGCCGCGCACCCGCCGCAAGCTGAAGCATGCAGCCTGGGTTTGCAGTCACAATCAGCGACGCCGTCGTCGAATTAACATGCCGCATTTTTTGTTCCAAGATCTGCATCGCCAGCTCGTTGTGTACCACGTTGTAGATGCCCGCGCTTCCGCAGCACAGATCCGCCATCGGCATCTCGCGATAAACCAGCCCTGGAACTGCTTTTAACAGCTTTCTCGGCGCATCCTTGATTTTTTGGCCGTGCGCCAGATGACAGGAATCCTGGTAAGTTGCAACCGCATCTATGGCGCCCATCTCGCGATTCAGCTCAATCGACGCCAGGAATTCCGTCACATCTTTCATCAGAGCTCTAAACTCATGCGCCTTGTCGCGATACGCCATATCGTCGTCAAGAAGCTCATCGTATTCCTTCAACGTGGAACCGCACCCAGCTGCATTGGTGATAATGGCGTCGAACGGCTCCGTTAACACCGCATCTATGTTGTTGCGGGCGAGTTTCTGAGCTTGTGCCTTCAATCCGGAATGCACGTGCAAAGCGCCGCAGCAGTTCTGCGCGCCGGGAATGACCACTTCACACCCGTTTTTCTGTAAAACACGTACTGTGGCGTCGTTCAAGCGTGCAAATGCAACGTTGGCAATGCAACCCGCGAGAAATGCGACGCGATAGCGGCGCTCGCCAACAGCCGGAAATGTTTTGCCGATTTTCGAATAGAAGAACGGTATCTCGGCGGTGGGCGAAAGGGCTTCTAAATTCTCGAGGTTGCCGAAGAGTTTAAGCACGCCCGTGGCGCGGACGAGCCTCTGCACGCCCGTCGCCTGATAAAGATTTAGCGCTGCTCCAGCGACTTGCATCCCTGCTCGCGATGGCAATACGTGATCGAAAAAAATTCGCTTGAAAGCGCGACTCCAAAATGACCGCTCCCTATGAAGCTCGATTTCGGCTCGCGCCGCTTCAATCATCCGCCCATAGGGAACGCCGGACGGGCAGGCGGTCTCACACCCCCGGCACGCCAGGCACAAATCCAGGTGCAGGATGTACGACGGATTGATGGGAGCGCCATTTGCAACAGCATTCATCTGGTAAATGCGGCCGCGCGGCGAGTCCATTTCCACTCCCAATTCGCGGTATGTCGGGCACGCATTGAGGCACAGTCCGCAATGGACACACTTGTCGAGGTCCGCTTGCGCTGGTCCTATCTTGGAATTGGAGACGATGGTCAGAACGCTAGATTCGACCATACAGGCGCGAGCGATTCAGAAGGGCGTTCGGATCGAACATCTGCTTTACTCTTTTCATGATGGCAAATGTATTCGTGTTTTCGGGGGAAGAAGGCAAGGCCCACTGCTCGTTCCCGCTCCTGATGTCGTCTGGCGCGAATTCGACCACCGCCGTCCAGCGGTGATCGATTGCAGCAGTCCAAAGAGGCGCCACTCCGTGCCATGATGTCAGGTAAACATAAGTGACGCCAGATGCAGCGCGGGAGATACACGCGCCTGAGACCAGGCGGAGCAATGTACCCACATCGGAAAGCGTCGTCGAGACGCGAAGCACCACGCCGGCAGGCTGGCGGCGGAGAAATTCCGCGGTAAATTCCTGGATCTGCTGCCAGAAACGTGAGTCTTCATCACCCGTCAGTTGCTCGCCGGGTGTCAGATCGCGTGCATACCTGTCGAGCAAGACTCGACTGCCGCTGGCCCGTACAGCCACCACGTAACCGCGCGCGCCCAGCCGCGCCGCAGCCGCTGGTGAAATGAGATCGATCGCCAGAGGCTGAAGAACACTTCGAACAATCGCATTGCGTTTCTCGATAGCGGTTTCCAGATCGACAGATGCGAACAGAAATGTGCGCGTCTCCCGGGGCAGCGAATGAAGCCGGAAGTTGACGCTGGTGATCACCGCAAGCGTACCGAAGCTTCCGATCATGAGTTTGCCCATATCCAATCCCGCGACATTTTTCACCACCATGCCGCCGGTCTTGATAATTTTTCCGTCAAGCATCGCAAAGCTCATACCAATTACCAAGTCGCGCGCCGTACCAAAAGCGCGTCGCATAGGACCGTTAGAGTTCGACGCCACAATTCCTCCCACCGTAGCTTGCGCTGAAAACGGTGGATCGAGGGCGATCATTTGGCCGCGCTTCGCCAGATGCCGCTGCAGGTCTGCGAATGGCATGCCAGCTTCGACGCTGATCGTCAAGTCGTTGGGCTCGTACTGAAGAATGCGGTGAAGGCCCGCTGTTGAGACCACTACATCGGCCGGCAAAACAGGGCCGGCCATCAGCCGCTTGCTGTTGTTTCCAATCACTGCGATGCTCCGCGAGTTATCTGCGGCGTTCTGCAGCGCGTGGGCCAGATCCTCCGCCGAAGAAGGCGTGACTTGAGGCATCTCTTCTTATCTTCCAACCCCGCAAGATACGATATGATGATGCCGCGGTCAGCGATCGACGCTCAGTTCGAGGCACGCGCGGGCGTGAGCCGCACCGCCGCAAGACTGCCGCTGCTGTTCGGCATTACCATCCTCTCGAGCGCTTGCCTGCTGTTCCTGGTCCAGCCGCTTGCCTCCAAACTAATCCTTCCCTGGTTTGGCGGATCGGCTTCCGTGTGGATCACCTGCATGCTGTTCTTTCAAGCCGGCCTGTTGCTCGGATATCTGTACGCGCACGGCATGACGCGCAAACTCGGCCCCAAGCGGCAAGCAATTCTCCATTCCGTCCTGCTCGTCGTAAGCCTCGCGGCGCTTCCCATTCTTCCGAACGCGATGTGGCAACCGAATCCTGGACAAGATCCAACCTGGCGCGTCTTCGCTGTGCTCGCCACATCCGTCGGGTTGCCGTACCTGCTGCTTTCCTCCACAACTCCACTCCTTCAAGCGTGGTACGCCGGGACAAATCGCGGGGCGCTGCCATACCGCTATTTCGCGCTCTCGAACGCCGGCTCGCTCATCGCGCTCCTCGCCTATCCGGTGCTGATCGAGCCATACCTCACTGGCCATCGAGCAGGCCTGGATGTGGTCCGGCGCGTTTATTGCATTTGCGCTGTTGTGCGTTTCGACCGCCTGGTTGACCAACGCGTTCGCAACTCCTGCGCGGAGCATTCGCCAACCGTCGCCTAAATACATCGAACCAATCGCTTCGGCAAGCAGCATGCAGATTTTTCTCTGGCTCTCTCTTCCTGCTTGCGCCTCTACGCTGCTGCTGACCGTCACCAACTTGCTCACCCAGAACATCGCGCCTATGCCGCTGCTTTGGGTGCTGCCGCTCAGCATTTATTTACTGACTTTCATCCTATGCTTTGAGAGCGACCGCTGGTATAGCCGATTCATTTTCCTTCCAGTGGTGCTTCCCGCACTGGGTTGTCTCGCTGCTGTCGCCGGCCCTTTGGAAAATGAGGTAATCGCCATTGTCGTTCCTCTCGTATCGGTCGCGCTTTTTATCTGCTGCATGGCCTGTCACGGTGAGCTGGCCCGGCTGAGGCCTCCCGCTGCGCAACTTACTACGTTTTATTTATGTCTTTCGGCAGGTGGTGCGCTGGGCGGCCTCTTCGTTGCCTTGCTTGCGCCACACGTTTTCCAAGCGATGTATGAATATGACATCTCGTTCGTAGCGTGCGCAGCTCTCCTTCTATTTGTTCTTTGGCGCGAACGCCGCAAGTGGAGAAACCCGAATATTGCATTGTCTCTATGGTTGGCAGCTTTGGCTGGAACTATCGTGCTCACCGGATACGTTTGCCGTGAGACCTGGCGGGATGTCCAATTCGCCAAACTGCTGGCGCGCAATTTCTATGGGGCGGTTCGTGTGGACGACCTGGTGGATCACAACAAAAAAATCCGCGAGCTCAGTCACGGCACCATCATCCACGGCATCCAGTTCCTGAATCCCAAACTGAGCCACCAGCCGACCACCTATTATGCGCGCGATTCCGGCGCCGGCCTTACTTGGCGCGCTCTGGAAGGGACCGGGCCGCTTCGCATGGGCGTGGTCGGCCTGGGCGCAGGCACACTCGCCGCTTACGGCCGCGCCGGAGACACGCTGCGATTTTATGACATCAACCCTCTAATCGTCGAGATCGCCAACCGCCAATTCACCTATCTCGCGGATTGCCCGGCGCATATCGACGTCGTGCTCGGCGACGCCCGCCTTTCGATGTCGCGAGAGCCCAGCCAGCAGTTCGACATTCTGGTCATCGATGCATTTTCGGGCGACGCGATTCCCGTGCATTTACTCACGCGTGAAGCGTTCCAAATCTATTGGCGCCATTTGAAGCCCGATGGAGTGCTTGCGGTGCACGTCTCGAATCACTATCTAAATCTGGCCCCGGTGGTAATGCTGGCCGCACGGCACTTCGGCAAGCAGGCCTGGGAGATCGAGAACGACGACGATGACGCGAAGGAGATTTACAGCTCCAGCTACGTTCTAGTCACCAGCCGTCCCCATTTTTTCGATAACGGTCTATTCAAAGGTCAGCTTTCGCGTATCGATGTACCCCCTCATCTCCGCCCCTGGACCGACGATTATAGCAATCTGTGGAATGTCCTCACGTTCAGGTAGGTCGTGCATGAACATTTCTCAACGCTGCGCCTCAAACTAATTCCTCCGTTCGCCGATTCCCGCGACAACTTTTTAGAACCACTCCTCTGCCATGCGGCGTCCAACGGATGTCGCGAGGCGTCTGACCTGCTCTTCAAGGGGCGGCAGTTTGTTCTCGCATATTAAGGCACGATTAAGGCACATCGGAGCTCTACCAGTACGGGTTAGATAAATAGGTAATGTTCTTCCACCCGTCAAATACGTTAAACTCGATGACTGGTTGTTGAAACGGAGCCACCGTTGTGCGGCTCAGGAGTACAAGTGAATCGGGTCACGACTCAAAGTCTTTTTCACTCAGCAACGACGGAGCGCCCCTCTTGGAGAAGTTATGCCACCAGCGGCGTCATCCACGCGCTAGTCATAGCCCTGGCACTCGCAATCTACGTCCCGGCGATTCAGAAGCTCGACAATCCCCGGGCACCGAGGGTAGTCTTACTTGCGCCGGACTTACCGGCTTTTCGCCCAAAGGTCATCCCGCCGCGCCCTATTCAACCGCCTAAGATAACGAAAGTCGAAATTCCGCGCAAACCGCAAATTCGACCGCCAGTGGTGAAACCGCCTGAGGTGAAGCCGCAAATCATCGCATCCGCGCCCGTGATCAAAGAGATTCCGACGCCAGTCCGGCCATTGCCGGAAACCAAGGTGGACATCCCGGCGCCTAAGCCTGAGATTCACACCGGAACGTTCGAAAACACGGAGCGTGCGAAAGGGCCGACACCCACTCCGAAACAATTGAAAGTTGGCGGTTTCGGCGACCCCAGAGGCGTTCCCGCATCGCAGACTTCGCCGCAGTCTTCGCTGGTGATGGCCAAAGTGGGTTCCTTCGATCTACCTAACGGCGAGGGTAAAGGCGGAGGGGGCGGGCGAAGTCAGAACGGCGGTATTCGGGAGGGAGCGTTCGGCTCGGTCGGAAACCCAGGGAGTTCCTCGGGATCCACAGGCCAACAAGGTACTGTCCGTACTGGTGGTTTTGGCGACTCCAGCACCACTGCTCCCGCTACCGTCCAGCGCGCTCGTGCCGTTGAGCCCGCCACCACGCAGGTCGAGATTTTGTTCAAACCTAAGCCGGTCTACACACAAGAGGCCCGGAATCTGAAGCTGGAAGGCCAAGTCTCGCTCGACGTAGTATTTCTTGCTTCGGGTACCGTTCGCGTTATCAGAGTTGTACATGGCCTGGGGCACGGGCTCGATGAGGCGGCCCAACAGGCGGCCACGCAAGTTCGTTTCAAGCCCGCTACTCGCGGCGGTGTTCCTGTGGATATGAATGCAACTATCTACATTACTTTTGAACTCGCGTAAATCCACTGTCATCCTACGCCACCTCATCTTAGGCTCTTTAGTTTTCGCTTCGTTCGCAGAGGCGCAGAGCAGCGTCCCTAGCACCGCAAGCGTCGCGTCATCAATCCCAGTCAAAAACTTCGATGAGGTGGTCGATCGCGCCATCGCCAGAGAGCGCACCCTGGTTCCCATGCTTATGGATAAAGAGCCGGTTATCGAAACCTACATTCAGGAAATGAAGAGCGATTCCGATCTCGGACCGGTGCCCGAGCACGACTTCTACTATCTGGGAAGACTAGATATGAGCCAGGGAACCATTCGCTCCTCGTTCATACGCAACGGCTCTGTCAAGAACGTGCCCCATCTTTTCAGATCGCTTTTTTCCACTGAAAACTTTGGGCGCGGGTTCACCAATCTGATGTTCCTCGATCCAAAGGATTTCGATCGGGCGCATTACAAATTCACCTATGTGCGCCGGGAATCTCTTGGCGACGTACATTGCATTCTGATCGAGATTGTGCCGGTGAAGGATTCCGCCGGGGGTAGATTCGAGGGCCGCGTCTGGGTAGAAGACCGAGACTACACCATCGTGCGGCTGAACGGGAAGTACACGCCTGCTCCCAATCACTTTTTCGCTCATTTTGACTCTTGGCGGGTCAACACCGGTCCAGGTCTATGGCTACCCGCCTATATTTACGCTGAAGACGAAGCATCGCACTTCGGCCCGGTTCATAACCATCCCATGAGGGCTCAAACGCGCCTTTGGGATTACGAACCAGGGAAGGCGATGGCGGAGGATGCCTTCAAAAAACTGGCAATCGAGGGCCCTCCCCACAGCCATCGCAAAGACAAAAAGACGGCAGCCGAAAAGTTGCCGATTCAAGAGCAGCGACTCCGGGATTCGCAGGCTGAGAATGACGTGCTGCATCGCCTTCAGGACGCGGGGCTGGTGGCTCCTCCGGGCGAAGTGGACCAGGTGCTTGATACGGTGTTGAGCAACCTCGAGGTCTCGAACAAAATCAACAACCTCGATCCGCCGATTCGAGTCCGAATTCTGTTGACCACGCCCCTCGAGTCGGTCGCGATCAATGACAGTATCCTGATCAGCCGTGGTTTAATTGACGTCCTGCCGGACGAGGCGTGTCTAGCCGCCGTATTGGCTCACGAGCTGTCGCACATCTTGCTTGGGCATTCGGTAAACACAAAGTACACATTTGCCGATCGGCTTGTGTTCGACGATCGGCCAACTTTCAAGAAGATTCCAGCCGACAAGATTCTTGAAGAGGAACAGAGCGCCGATGCGAAAGCCATCGAGATTTTGAAGAATTCTCCCTATAAAGACCAGCTTCCACGAGTCGGCCTTTTCCTTCGTATGTTGTCCGCGAGAAGCGACGAAGTGCCTCACTTGATCCGGCCACTCCTCGGCAATCGGATGGTAGACACGCATAAGGACCTGCGTCTTTCGGGTCTGATGGAAATGTCTCCGCAACTGCAGATTAGTAATCCTGAGCAGATCGCTGCCCTGCCGCTTGGTTCACGCGTTAAGATGGACCCCTGGTCCGATCAGCTTCATCTGTTGAAGCCTCACACCACTACCGCAGCTCTCGGCGAGGGAAAAGCTGCCCTTTGAGATTACGCCGTTTATGCTGCATCTCACCCGCGAAGATGCCGCGCCGCAAATTCCCGTGAAGCAGTGACGCCATCGCAGTAAGATGTTACGAGTCCACCTGTGGAGGGAATGGAATGAAGCTGGCGATTGCGATTTTTGCGGCGGTATTGTGCCTCGGCTTGTTCGTGCCGAAGAGTACCGCTCAGGCGGCAAACGTTTCCGGAAAATGGCACTTTGTTTTCCAAACAGACGACGGTGATCGTCTCTTCGATCCTGTATTTCAACAGGACGGCGACAAAGTAACGGGCAAATGGGGCAACAGCGATGTGCAGGGCACGTTTGTCGAGGGCAAACTCAATCTCGAATTCCAGTTCAATTCAGATGAAGTGGGCCCCGGCACGTTGAAGATCAATGGCGAACTCGCCGACGGAGCTCTCACCGGCGATTGGCAATTCCAAACATACAGCGGCAAATTCAAGGCGACCAGAACAGAGTAAGCCTGCTATCGGGATTGAAAGCGGACAACGGCGCTGCCCAGGTGGATTTCATCGCCCGATTTCAGGACCGTTCCCCGATCATTGCGATGCACAGGCTGGCTTAAGCCGTCGCGCAGAATCCAGAGGCCGCAATTCGCCTCGCCCTTATATAGACGATCGTTGAACAGGCGATACTCGCCGGTCTTCCGCGAATAGAGAATGTGCGCGTGCTCGCGCGAGACGGTCTGGTTGATCTCGTTGTCCTGGGTGAACGCGAGGTCATTTCGCCGCGATGGACCTGAGGCGCGATATACCTCAACGGTTCTGCCAATGTTCGTTCGCGTTTCGTCGAGCGCGACCTCCGCTTTATTCGCTTTTCCATGAGTAACGACCAGCTTCGCAGGCCGGCGGCCTCGGATGGCTGGTTCGGCATCCTTGGTCTGCTTCAACTCCGTCTGGACGGAGAGCCACGCCTCACCAGGCAACGGCAATGCCGGCGTCGTGTGGATCTCGACATGTAGGTCTGCCGGAAAGCGATAACTTGATCGGGAGAGTCCACTCTTCAGTTCTTCGATGAAATAGTTGGTTAGGAATTCGCTCGTGAATACGGATGACTGCTCTTCCGGGACGCCGAGCAGATGGATCTTAACCACGTTATAGGGGAAGACATTCTTTCCGCTGGCGCGATGGCTTTTTGCTTTGACTGCATCCAGTACAGCCAGGCGAATCTCCGCTAATTCCGGCGCGTCTTTGGAGAGGCGATTTGCTCCGAACGGGCTTTCAAAGATCGCTTTGCCCAACTTTTCGATAATGTTCGAGACGGCCATGCGGTTACCTTATGGGAGGAGCAGGATTGGTGATGATCCCCAATTGCTGCGCTGCTTCGACTATCTCGCGCGCAATCGGCGCGGCGAATTGGGCGCCATATCCGCCGTGCTCGACAACAACCGCGAAAGCAATCTTCTTGGCGGGGTCGCCCTCATACGGCGCAAATCCTGCAAACCAGGAATGCGGGGCGCCTTGATCGAGCTGTGCCGTCCCGGTCTTGCCGGCGACGTCCATCTTGACACCAGCCATGGCGCTTCTCGCGGTTCCGCTGGTGACCACGGAGCGCATCGCTTTTGCCAGGAAGGTGGCGGAGTCCGATTGCAGAATATTGAATGGCGCAGTGGTTCGAGAATTACTTGGATCGAGCACCCAACGCCCTTCGGGCATGAAACCGCCTGCCGCGATTGTGGCCGACACGCGCGCCATCTTAAAGGGGCTGATGACAACTGGTCCTTGCCCGTAGGAAGCGAAAGGCATCATCTTTTTTATTTCCGCTAAGTTGCCGGCCGGTATCCCAAGCAAACCGGCAGTTTCGAGGAGAGCCTTAGCGCCCACGTTGTACACGCCGAGTTGCGCAAAATAGGCGTTACAGGAAACCGTTATTGCGTTCGCCATATTGAGGGTTCCGTGCGCGTGATCGCCGATGTCATCGCGAATGGGGCGCCGCCAGCCGGGAATCACAGTGCCTACGCGGCCGTCTCCCAGCCCTCGACACGTGTAGGTCTGTTGCATCGCTTTCGGATTCAGGCGCAGTGCCGCCATGGCGGTCACGAGCTTAAAGGTCGAGCCGGGTGGATACTCACCATAGCGCGCACGGTCGAGCATCTCATCCGGATTCGCCGAACCACTTTGCGGAGGCTCAGGCCAACTCACCAGCGCCAGAACATCGCCCGTTTGCGGATTCATAACCACCAGCGCGCCTTTCTTATTGGTGGGCTCCAAGTGATTCTTCAGAATTTCCGTCGCTTTGAGTTGCAGACGCACATCGAGCGTCGTATGCACATCGCGATCGCGATTCAACAAAGCCCGCAGGACGGGATTCGCACGCTGATGGCGATACCGCACCACGGGGCCGAGCTCGCTGAATTCGGCAAAGCCTTGCAGGTGGATGTTCGAATCGTGCTCGATAAAGGAGGCATTGGTCGCGTGAAACCGTTCGCCGGTGCGCAGATCGCCGAGCAGATGCACGGTGGCGGGACCAAAAGGATAGTGGCGAGTATCGAGTCGCGAACAGGTTTGATCGATGGAAATGCCGAGCCGCTCATAATCGGCGCGACGCTTTTCCAACTCGGCCCAGCTACTGGTTGCGAGTAGAACTCCGTTGCGATCATAGATATTTCCACGCGGAATTGCGGCAGCGAGCAAGTTCAAACGCGGATTGCGCTGCGGCCGCTTGACACCATCTTGCGTAAAGACAAGAGCATTCTTCACGAGCAGCTCTTGATCGTGCAGCACCTGAATGTACGCGGCGCGGGCGACGAGTGCGAAGGCGAGAACTCCCAATGTCCAGGAGGCGACACGCACGGGAACTGCAAAGAACTCAAAAAAACCACTCTCTGACGGTCGTGGTTCTGAACGGGTTGCTGGGGCGCGCGCAGTCTCGTTCGAAATTCCCAGCAGCACGGCGAAAATCAGAAAGTTCGCCAGCATTGCAGTGTTTCCGGAACTCAGGAACGGAGAGACCACTCCGGAAAGTGGAATGGCGCCCAAAGCGCCTCCGGAGATCAACAGCATCTCGATCGCGAGGAGCGTGCCCATGCCGACGCCGAGAAACATGGCGTATTCATCCGGCGCATGCAGCGCAATGCGAAAGGCTCGGTGGACCAGCAGCATGAACAGGAAACAGATACTCAGCACGCCGGGCAATCCCCATTCTTCTGCGATTGCGGGAAGCACCAGATCTGTGTGCCCGGCGGGAATAACACTGGGATCGCCCCAACCGGGACCGGACCCCCACGGACCTCCGGTAGCGAACGCCCAAAGCGAGTGAGCCAACTGATCGCCGCCGCGCACATCGTTGTCCCAGGGCGACAGCCACATCGAGACGCGTTCCACGACTGTGTGCGGCGCGCCGAAGTGGTAGCCGATCGTCACGCCAGCGACTAGCAAGACAACGCCGAATAATGCGAGCCCCGAGCGGCCGCGGGCGACGGCGAACAGCGTCAAGAACAGAAAGCCAATCACGAGCGCAGGGCCCATATCTTTCAGCACGAAAAACAGGACAAGCGCGCAAGTAACTGCGCACATGACCGGCAGCGCGTGGCTGATTCTTGGAAGCTCAAGCCAACGCAGCCAACGAGGAACAAATTGCTTCTGGTGGAGATCGCGCAGGCGCTCCCAATTGTGCGCGAAATAGCCGGCCATGAAGAAGACGAGAAGGACTTTGATGACTTCCACCGGCTGGAAGGGGCCGAGGTTCACCTTCGCATCGCTGCCGGTCGGTCCCGATCCAAACTTCAACAGGGCGAGGAAGAGCGCGAAGGCAAGCAGTAACGGCGTATAGATCCACCGTGAAAAGTTGCGATATTGAAACAGGCGTAGCAGCGGCAGCAGAAGGATTCCACATCCGAGTACTACACCCCAGGCGAACTTTTTGAACTCGAGCGTGTCGCGCAATGGATCGCGAAGGCTGACCATGAGGATCAGTCCCATACCGGTGAGCAAAAGCAAGGATGGGAGAATTGCCGGATCGCCGCGAAACCGGCGCCAGCGCCATGCGAGGTGCACGATCCAAAACGCCGCCAGATAAGCCAATGCCCAGGACGCATACGTGCGCAGGAACTCTTGCGGCGTACGTACGACCAACAGTGGCTTTACCTTCGCGAGCGGATGCACTGGGGAAGTTACCCGCAGGCGAGCTAATACGCCCACGTTCGGCACTGGCCGATGCTGTTGAAGGTAGGTCCAAACGCGGTTCGCGACCGACTCGCGCTCGCCCGGATCTTGAAAAATCTGAAGAACGGGCAGCAATTTGTCAGGGCCGGTCACCGTATTCAGGTTGAGCAGCTCGCCGCGATCGAGACGGCCCTGCAGGTCCGCGAAATCTTGCGTCTTTGCGGCTAGCACGAGCGCGAGACCACAGCCCACCACGAGCGAGGCGCCCACCAGCCAAACCGATTCACGGCGGCGCTCGACGGGCGGCGCTTTCTTGTCCAGATCCCGTTCGATCGCGACACTGCTTTCCCAACTCTTGGTTATCGCCATCGCTTTAGATTCGGCTTGCGCTTCGGAGCACCCGGCTTCGAGCTGACAGTCCGCAGATAGGCGGTTTGCAGTTTGATCTGTTCGTTGCTGTCCTCGTAAACCTGATCGAGGTTGGCGCTCACGTTAGAAAATCCAACGATCGGCTCATACAAGCCGCGCGCCCGCTCGATGTCGGCGCGTGCGAGTTGCAACCACTTAGCCGTTTCGTGCCCACTGTTCGGCGCAACATGCTTCGCGTGGGACAGTTCCCATTCAGCGCGAAACAGGTAACCATCGGCTTGTTGTTGCGCCTCTTTCGGTCCAGGCCGGTAACCAAGCTGCTCGGCTTGGTGGAACTCGGCCATCGCCTCGCCCACATTGTGAAAAGCGTAGATGTAGACACGGGCAAGGCCAAGGTGCGGATCGGGCGAACGTGGCAAATATTCTTCCGCCTGGTGGAAGTCACTTATGCTCAGAGCCGCTTTCGGCGGTTTCGGATTCTGCGTCAGATTGAAATAGCCGTTGCAAAGCGCCAGCTTGCCTTTCGTCTTGATATCTGATGGATCGAGTTCAAGGGCGTAGCGCAGGCACATCCGCGCCTTCGACCATTGAAAGTCCGTCAATTGTTGATCGGAGCTGCTGCGGAACCCATCGATGATGTTGTTGCCCGCCGCCAGCAGATTAGACCGGAGCGATGTTTCTACCGAAGCGACAGGCGTAAGTTGACCCAGGAATCCATTGCGGTGTCGGAGCGCCTGATACAAGCTCCAGTCGGATGAAAGAGACTGCACGTCTTCGTGGGCGTAGTCTCGCGGAGCCCGCAATGGGGCGCTCGCCATCGAGAAGCGGTAGTAATAGCCGATGGGTATGAAAACGAGCAGACCAACCAGAACGCCAGCAAGCAGTGCAATCGCGACGTTCGTGAAATCGTTGCGCAGTAGAAAAACAGGTAGCGATGGTCGTTTTGAGACCGCCCGCCTCGTGGGGGCATGGCGATTGTCCTCTGCAGGGACTGGATATTTTTCGATAGTCGCATTCGCATCCCAAGGCGAGAGGCGTTCCGTCTCCGCCGCAGTCGGCCGGTCGTCCATAAATGCGCGGAGATCGCTTTCAAAGGCCTCGGCCGATTCATAGCGCCGCTCAATGTCGGCGGCGAGCGCCTTGCCTACAATTGCTCTCAGCGAAACAGGGCAGTCTTGCGGCAGAGCGCGCGGAGGACGCCGCGATTGAATAAGATTCTCAAGCTTGCGCGTATTTTGGGCTTGGTACGGCGGCGCGCCTGAGACCATCTCATACAAGCTGACGCCAAGCGCCCACAAATCCGCGTGCGGATCTACCTGCGCTTTTCTGAGCCGTTCCGGGGAGCAATAACTCGGGCTTCCGAGGTTGTGATGCGTCAGATTGTGAGTGAAGCTGATGACCTTGGCGATGCCGAAATCGAGCAGTCGCAGATCATCGCTCGCGCCAATCTGAACATTCGATGGTTTGATGTCGCCGTGAACGACCGCAGTTCTGCGTCCATTCACATCGGATACGAATGAATGCAGAGTTTTGAGCTGGCTGCAGATTTCCGCGGCATAACGCACGGCCCGCTTGGGATCGAGCCTGCGGTGGGTCTGCAGGATTTCAGCGAGCGTTCTTCCCTCGACATACTCCATTGCCACGAAGAAGCAGCCATCTTGCTCGCCGAATTCGTAAATCTCGAGGATGCGCGGATCTATCTCGCGTAATTGCTTTTGTATTTGTGCGCCGCGCCTTTCGGCCTCAATCAGGAGCTGCGTATAGTCGTCACGCGCGCATTCAACCATTTTCAACACGACGCGGCGGTTGATCTCGGCATCGCGAGCGAGATACACATCGGTCATGCTTCGGCCGAGCTTTCGAACGATCTCGTATTTACCGAACTTTTGGAAATGCACCACTGTGGCGCGCTCCCCCTACGACATCCGCGCCGTTTTGTACGACTACATTATTCTCGAGGACCGGCTTCGCGCCGGATTCAATCTCGATGCCGGCATGCCGGGCGCCCAGCACCTTGCCGTTATCTGAAATTCGATTGCCCACCAATCGAGGCGTGCTCTGGTCCGCGATAATCAAACCCGATCCTGGATTCGCGTGGATGAAATTGGCGAGCAGCGTTCCTTGCGAAGATCCTTCGATCCGAATGCCTGCATCGGTTGCGCCGGATACATCCGTATCGTCAACTTCAATCGACGAGTTGGCGATCAAGATTCCAACGCGCAACGGGTGCGTGTCGTCGCCGTAAATGCGCAGCCCGCTCACGCGCACATCGCGAATTCCCCGCCCTATCAGTCCGAGCCCTGCGTCTGTTGTCGAGGCAGGATCACTGCGGACAATCGCCTGGCCTGGGACGATGCCGATGACATTCACGTGTTCCTTGAGCTGAATAGGCCCAAGATACTGCCCTGGCGGGACTTCCACGGTATCTCCGGCAATGGCAAGGTTGAGCGCGCTCGTGATTCCGAGCGGATCGTTGGGATTCACCGCAATGTGCGCGGGGGGACGTTGGGTATGCGTCTCCTTCGGTTGTATGGGTACCTGGCGCGGAACCATTCGCTCGAGCGCAGCCCAAAAAAAGATACCGATGAGCATGCCCAGCAGCAGCCATAACGCGCTCTTCAGCACGCCAAGCCATTTGATTCCCTCCCCTCGCATGCGCGTGACCGAATGGCGCGATCGCACCTCGAGTAATTTATTCGAGTCGCTGCCAAGAAAGTCGCTTCCGGCAACAAAAACAACACTGATGTTGTCCTTGCCCCCCGCCTGATTAGCCGCTTCGACAAGCTGTCGCGAAGTGCTGTCCGGGTCGCCGTTGTAGCGCTCCACAATTGCGCTGATTTGCGCAGAAGTCACAACATCGCTCAAGCCATCGCTGCAAATCAACAGGGCGGCATCGGGACGAAAGACAAAGCTCTTGATGTCGATAAACTGCGCATCGTGCATCTGGTGGGGGTAGGAGCCAACATCGCGGAATACCTCGTTGCGACGAGGATGCCGCATAGCCTCCTGTTCACTCAATTCGCCGTGATCTTCCTGCTCTCCAACGGGCGAGTGGTCCGACGTGAGCTTCCGCAGATTGCCATTCCAGACGAGATAAAGCCGCGAATCGCCAACATGTCCCACTGTGACTCGGTCATCGTGCGCGAGCGCCAGTGTCAGCACACATGCCATGCCTCGCCACTCTTCTTTGGTTTGCGCGAGTTGGTAGATCTGGTTGTTGGCCTCCGTAATGGCTTGGCGGATGTTCTCTTCCGCGTCGCCGTCCCCGTTTTTGATTTCTGCTGAAGCGATCTGTTCGGCAATCACGCGAACGGCAGTTTCGGCAGCCATTTCGCCGGCCGCGTGTCCACCCAATCCATCGACGACCAGGAAAAGCCCGTGAGCCTCGTCGGCCAGAACGCGATCTTCGTTGATGGCTCGTAGAAGGCCAGGATCAGTGGCTACCCCGGCCCGCCATGCCGCGGCCGTTTTCATCGCCCCTTATGTCTCCGCCAATTCGTCCATACTAAGCCGATCGTAAAGAGGAGGAACAACAAGACAAATGGAATGTGCGCGATGTAGAGAAATATCATTTGCGCGCCTCGAAGGAAAGCGTGAGCACTTCTCCCACGCCGATTTCCGCGCGGTTGGGCAACAGTTCTTCAACGCCCTTTCGCAGCCGTTTGCCATCGAGCCAAGTGCCGTTCGTACTGCCATCGGTCACAAAAAATATTCCCGTCGCGGGGTCGCGCCGGATCACGAGATGTTCTCGCGAGACTTCGTCGCTGGTGTAAAGGGCGAGGTCCATCGGCTGATCGTCTCCGCCCCGGCCGATCCGAATTTGATTTTGCGTCACCACATACAGTTGTGAACCCGAATCATCTTCATATCGGATTTCCGCAAACACCGGATCGGCTACCCGACGGGCTTCTTGCCGTCGAGCGGTGGTGCGCTGGGCGGTCGCCGAAGGCTCGCGTTCCAGCAGCGTTGTCTTCGTACCGCGGAAACTCGGATGAACGGATTCATTGAGCTCGGAGTGAATCTCGACATCGGTCGGAGGCACTTCGGAGTCGGGCAGGAATTCGATGCTCCAGTCGCGAGCAGCGATTTTGTATTCCTTCGCCGCCTTACCGGGACGGCGCACGCCAAGGATCGCCGGATTCGAGTTGAGCTGCGCCACACGCGCGCGCAATGCCCGCTTTGCATCTTCGATGATCAGATCGAAAACTCCGCTCAGAGTTGAATGGTCTTCCGGGTTCAGGTAAATGGTGAAGACGCAGGGCAGCAGGACCGTGTAGGCCATCTCGAAACGGCCCAACTCCATGTTGCGAATCAGCTCGCTGATGACGATATTCCCGCTTAGCTTGGGCTCGCTAAGCTTATGGCTCTGGTGCGCCAACCCGCAGTCCTCCCTCTTTCCACTGACGTCCGGCAACCCTAAGCGTTACATAGCTGCCCGCATCGTATCGTACATCAAAGCTTCTTAATAAAGATGCGCCGCGTCCGGGGGCGAGACCGCCGGTTTATTCGCTGGGTTAGCGTTTTGCGCGCCTATGCGGCGCACGACTTCATCCCGCTGGTTTCTCGCCCATTGATTGGTGGGCTCGATTCGCAGGAGCACCTCCAGATCGGCCAATTCGCTCTTCAGATCGTTCTTTTTGTCAAACAGCCGGGCACGGTTGGTATAGGCGCGAACAAACTCAGGCGAGAGCTCGATGGCGTGGTTCAGATCCTGAAGGGCGCGATCCAGATCGCCCATTTCCAAGTAGGCCCAACCGCGCGCGTTATAGGGGCTCGCGACATACGGATCGAGCTGTATGGCTTGGTCGTAATCGGCGATGGCGACGTCGTGCTTGCCGGAATACGAATAGGCGAGACCGCGCTTGTGCCGTGTCCGATAGGCCTTTCCGACGTTTCCCAGGATGGGGCGCGCGTTGGGCCTGGGCGTCTGTGCGAACCCGAGGACCGGAATTGCGGCGATCAGAAGGATGACCAGTTTTTTCATGGGAAACGAGTCGCCTTGAGCACATGCGGGCGCAAGGTTGCATTGGCCGCCGATGAACGCGATCCAAACCCGCTCGACTGTATACAATTGGCTGCGAGGGTTACGCGCGCGGTTCAGTTTCGAAACCTCAGAGCATCAACTGTCCGCCGTTTACTTCAATTGTCTCGCCAACTACGAAGCTGGCGGCATCGGAGGCAAGGAACGCGATCACTTTCGCCACTTCCATCGAGCTTCCCGCGCGCCCAACGGGGATCATCTTCACGAAATTAGCCATCATCTCCGGCGTCGAGAACATTTCGTGAAACGGTGTGTCGATGACGCCCGGCGATACCGCATTTACCCGCACGCCGTGTGGCGCCATTTCTTTGGCGAGAGCCTTCGTGAAGGTAATGAGACCGCCTTTCGCGGTTGCGTACACGCCTGATCCTGGTCCGCCGCCATTCCGGCCAGCAATCGAAACGATATTAATAATCGATCCCGTTCTGCGTTCAATCATAGATGGCGCTACAGCTTGGGCGCAAAGCATGGCGCTCTTCAAATTTAGAGTCATCACCTCGTCCCAACGCTTTTCGGTCATTTCCGTAATTGGAAGGCGCTCAATCAACGAACCGGCATTATTGACCAGAATGTCGATGGGTCCAAACTCATGGACGGCTTGCTGTGCGAGCTTACGAATCTCGTCCGCTTTGCGGACGTCGGCCTGTATCGAAACTGCCTTTCCGCCCGCATCGAGAATCTCTTGCCGCACTTGCTCTGCGCCTTTTTGATTGCTGTTGAAACCGATCGCGACGTGGGCGCCCAAGCCGGCTAACACTTGGGCCGACGCAGCGCCGATGCCCGATGATGCGCCGGTTACTAAAGCAACTTTGCCTGAAAGTTCAAGGTAATTTTGCATGTGGTCTTTTGACTTCTCGATCGCAGCTTACCGGATTGTCGAGAACGTCAGCGGCCGGAGGATGACGTTGCTGATATTGGCAACAATTTCCGCATCCTTAAGCTGCGGTTGCGAGCTGAGCTTTCTCCATTCCGGGTCCGTGCCGAAGGCGTGCCAAAGCCTGTCGCGCTCGCCCAGGTTGTCGAACGAAAGCATGTACATCAAATTCGGCTGCTTCGGGCCGATAATCGTCTCTCCGAAGAAGACCGGCTTCATATCCAGACGCTGGAAGATCTGCATCTCCCCCTCGTTGAACATTCCTATCTTTCGCGCAAGGGTAATGAACGATTGTGACTCGTAAGTGCGCAGCTCAAAGATCCTGGGTGGACGTTTCTCAGTGTTGTCGGGCACGGCGGGCTGTGGCATGCCGTTGAAACTGCGCAACAGGCTGCTTTCCACGCGCATGAACGGAAGACCAGGCCCAGCGCTGAGCTTGCGAAGCTCGCGTTGGTACGTCTCGTCGTCCGAGATTTTGCTCAAGACATCCTGCATGATGCCCAAAGAACCGTACTCAGTGAGCGTGACGTAGTACGGCCCGTCCGGACCAATGACGTTCGAGAAAGCTCCCAGAAGCTTCGCGCCAGCGCGCGACAAGGCTGGCCCAATGCCGTTCTGCAGGTAATCAGCGACACGTGTGGCTTGATTTTCCTCGCTGTTGTGAAAGCGCCAGGTCTTTATCTCCAGAAATGTGTTTGCTGTCGTTGCGCTTCGACTCTCAAATGCCAGCAACGCGGACGATGCGATTCCGGCAAGCATTTCTCGACGCTCCATGCCCACGACTGTACAACAGGCTGCGGCCTGATACGGCTGGGTTCGAAAAAGCGCAGGAGCGTCAATTTCGCGCGAATGCAGCCGCTTGGAACGCAACCGCCTGGATATCGGCTAGCTGCACCTTCACTTCTTCTCCGCCGGAGGGATTTCATTGATGACTTTGCCGTCTTGGTCAAGGAAGCGGATTACCGGCGAACCGTCCGCCGCAACCTGAATGACGATACGGTCGTGGCCTTCTGCGTCTTTAAGCCGCAGGGCAACTGCGCGGTCCGCGCTACGGCCAAGATAGAGACGCTGATGCGGGCGCCCGTGAGCGGCAAAAAACTTCTCCATCTGCTGCGTTCTGCTGGTCAGGGGGCAAGTTCTTCATCCCGTCCATTGCGGTGAGTACTTCACCGATCGGATAGTTTGGATCATCGACCAACGACAGTCCCGACCGTCGTCTATCCCCTTGTTGACTTGCGTCGATTGTGAACACCTGGTCCTGCTCATACTCATCGAAGCTGAGATGGCCATAACTGCTGGCCTGCCCATTCTTGTCTTTCAGTCCGCCGAAAATCAAGCCGCCGTTCTCAGTTCCTTCGTCATTAAAGAACAGCATTCCAGCGGATTTGCGGTCGGGATGAGGACGCTCTTGCCTTTTAATAATGATTCCGGGAAAGCGCGTTTTATTCGGAGATGACCATTCGCAGCGTGCCGTCCGGCTCTACAACATTGATTCTCTGTACATCTATTTCCTCGAAGCTAGTCTTCTTGGGCGGAGCAAACCCGCCCAACATCGTAACCGCGAATACAATCGTCAGAACGCCTGAATAGGCGGCCAGAAACTGCTGGCTGCCAAAAAACTTCTTCATACAAATCCTCCAATGGCGACGTCAGCGAGCGCCCTTTAGCCCCGCCGGTTTCCAATAAATCCAGGGCGTAGCGCAAGCTGGTATCGTCGTCGAAATCATACCTCTTGAAGACTGTATAGCTCACTTCGTGATCGGGATGCAGCACATTGATTTTCGGATCGCTCGGAATATACATCTGCATGCCATTCGAGATGTAACCATGGATATGAGATTCCGGCAGGACGTACTCGGTACCCTCCATAAACGCATTTGGCGACTGGGCAGGCGGAACTCCAACCAGAATTGCGCCCATTTCATGCAGTTGGAACGTAGCCTGGAAGGCCGCGCTGAAGGTGCCCGGATCGCAAAGCACAAAGACTCTTTTCGGCGTATACAGCGGCTTGCCATTCAGCGCTTCCAGTGCTGGAACGAACGAGAAGCCGCGCTCTTTCCACTCAGCCAATTTCTTCTTCCGCTTCTCCTCGCCGGTTCCGGGCTCATCGCCACTGAACACATATTCACCAATCTCGAAATCAGGATTCTTCTTGCGTTCCTGCTCGACGCTGGAGTTATATTTCTGAAGATAAAGTTGCGATTTCACCTGCAAGAACTCGGCTTGAGAGTGGCGTCCGAAGTATGCGTCGCCATACATCTCATAGAAGAACGGCATGATTGTGGGTGTTGATCCGCCGCCGTTTCCACGCATGTCAATGATTAGGTTCGCCGCGTTCCGGCGCTTCATCTCTTCGAGCAGTTGCGTGCTCTTTTCGAATAGCGACGGGATCCGGCGCATCGCTTCATCGAGATCGGCGGGCATCTCCTGCTTGTGAGCTTTGTAATATTGCTCGAGCATTTCTTTCAAGTTGCCTACGTGATACCGCACGACAACTTCGTATCCTTCCCGCGGCATCATATTGGCGACGCGAAAATACGCAGTCTCTCCGCCGTCGATGATGCGGAAATAAAACGGATCGTCGGAGTGATCGAGCCCCGCCCAGCGTACGGGCTTTTCCATCCATTTCTCCGGATCCACCGCATGCTCGCCTTCCCAACTGACAGTGCGCTCTTCCCGGTTCCCGTTCGGCATTTCGAGCGTGTAGGTGACGCCGTGAGCACGATCGAGATCGGGAATCAGGTTCTTCAGCAGCTTGAAGCTTCGCAGCGCAATGACCAATCCGGTATAGGAACCATAAATGTTCTCCGTCGCCAGTTCGGCTGAGATTCTATCGAGCAGGTGCTCGATGGTCTGTCCGTTTACCGCGATCAGCTTCGATCCACGCGCGCCCTTCAGCTCGGGTACGTCGAAGGCCGAAATCAGGAGTCCATCCGAAGCAATTCGAAACTGCACTGCAAGACGCGGAGAGGGATCTTGCCATCTTTCGCGAACACTCCTCACGGTTGTGTGGCCATCTCTCAGCGGCGCGATGAACAATCCCAGGGCGTCCGCCAGCTCGGGCACAGAAAACCCGTCAGCCGGCACATTCTTAACCATTTGCTGCGCCTTCCGCTTGAACGCCACCTTCCCGCCTAAATTCGTGTACGGATCGGGATGCGTCGCTTCCAGCAGTTGCACAAATGTTCTGGTGTCTTTAACAGCCTGCTCGTGGGTCAGATGTGCAGGCTGATCGTCAGCTCCGGCCGGAACAACCAGCAAGAGAAGCGCGAATAAAACCATCATCCTGAAATTGCCGGTACGCTTTGAGTGATTAAAAATTCAGCTTCAGCGCAAACTGTATGAGTCGGGGAGATGTGCTTTGCGCTCCATTGGTGTCTATGCCGAAAGTCGCGGTGTTGAAAGTTGTGCTCGGGTTAGCGAACTGCGGATGGTTAAACGCGTTAAACATCTCACCACGCAATTCCAGGTTGGATATTTCGGTCGGCCAGTGAAGCCTGGTCCTCTTTAGAATCGCGATGTCGAAATTAAATTGACCAGGGCCCGTAAGTTGCCCAAGGGGAGCATCGCCGAAACCTGTTGCGCTGATACCGGCCGTCAGGGGCGGAGGAGCCGAAAAACAGCTTGCGTTGATGTAGCCAGTAAGCAGTCTGGATTCGAGACTGCCGCTGGTAGCAACCGCGCACCCTGGCGTATAGTTGGGCCGATCCGTCGTCTCGCCATACGCGTTATTTCTATTGGTATACGTCAGGGTGAGTAACTGCCCTGACTGGACCGTAACAACGCCGGATGTCGCCCAGCCGCCGGCCACTTTTCCAAGGAATCCATTTCCTTTCGGGCTCGGCAACTGATACACATAGCTCAAAACGAATCGATGGGGCCTGACGAACGGATCCGGGCCGTATGCCGGGGCTAGCTGGTTGCCTATAAACGTCCCCGCCTCTTCCGCATTGGCTGTGCCTATCGCATTGGTCAGATCTCGCGCGAACGTATACGAGGCGAGAAACTGCAACCCGTGACTGAAGCGCTTGTTCAAGCTGGCTTGGAGCGAGTTATACAGGCCGTGACCGGCGGGTTCATAGAGCCCGATTCCATTCACATTAAATCCCTCGATCGGGACCCGCGACGGAATATTGCCGACCGTATTGGTGGTGACGCCGCGAATCGGATTCGACGCACTTGCCAGCACCGCTTGATTGGTTTGCACGATTACTGTCTCGTTGCTGAATTTCGACCCGACGTATCCGACGTCCAGCACAAAGTTACTACCGAACTTCGTCTGCAAATCCATGCTCCAGCGCTGAGCTTTAGGAAATCGAAAATTCGGGGCATAACCATCGAAGACATTGTTCGTGGTGGGTGAATAAGGTTGAAACGCGGGGAGCGTGACCGTGTTCGGGGCAAAAGGACTCGCATCGGTAAATGCGGCGGTCTGAGTGCCGCTAACTTGCGAAATAATCGCGAAGGGCGGCGTTGAGATGCCCTGGAACAAAGCTATCGCCGTGCTCCGCGTGTGGAAAGTACCGTATCCGCCACGCAGCACCAAACGATCGGTTCCCGGCAATTGCCAGGCAAAGCCCACTCGAGGATCAACTGCGTTCTGTCCGTAGCCTAAAGTGCCAAAGTCATTGGTGCCCTGGGTTATGCCCGCCGGCAATGGTGGGCCTTTATAGTTTGAGGGAACTACAAACCCTTGAAGGGTGCCTCCCGCTGGAGGATTTGGATTTGCCAGGTTTGGAAAGAATCCTACGTTGTGCCCCGAAGCATCTCCGATTTGTCCAATGCGGTCATAGCGAATCCCAAGGTTGATGGTCAGTCTGCGGGTGAGCTTGAGATCGTCCTGAGCGTAAGCGCCACCCTCCAAAACTCGATAAGCGCGGTCAATGTCGCCGCCGAGATATAGGGACTCGGCTACGTCGCTATATCCCGGGCTGCAGCCGAACTTGACACATGCCGCGGCTGTCCCGTTATCGGCCGCGTTTTGTCCCAAAAGGAAATCGGCAAACGTTTCGAAAACAACCGGAGGGGCATATTGAAAATTCCCTTCATTGATCTGACTTCTCGTAAGGTTGCCGCCGAAGTGAAATGTGTTGCGGCCGAGCGAGTAGCTGAGCGAATCCGAAAAGATGTAATTGTTCTGAGCAAAGTGATAGGTTTGCCCGTAGCCGCCAACTACAGCGTTATCAATTTCGATTTTCGGCTGCGCTGAGAACGGGGGCAGAGCAATTCCGAATTGCCCATATGACGAAGCCGCGGGAGGGTATTGCTGGGCCTGCGACTGCGTGGACCGATGGAAACCAATCTCAGCCTGATTTACTAGATGCGAGTTGAAGGTATAGGTGTGAATGAGCGAGAAGTCGCGAAACGTGTTGACCGTAGGGTACGGAAAACCCGGAAGAGTCGTTCCAAATAGCGTTTGCGTTTGGGCGTCATTCGAAAAGAAAAACCTTTCCGACAACTGGCTCTTCGGCGATATCAGATAGTCCACGTTAGCTTCGAACTGGCGTTCGGTGAAAGGACATGGCAAGCTTATAACCGACTTGCCCTCTTCGCCGAAGGCTTGCGCGTAGAGAGGATCTGATGGATTTCGTGTCGTCGGGGTAACTACCTGGGGCGACGGAATAATATACTGGCCGTTCGGCAGCTTCGCCTGGAGGACAGCCAAAGCGACTGGGTTGATGTTCGAGCCATTCGCAGCGATGGCAGGCCCGTATGGCGAACCGGGAAGAACGTTGGTCTGGAAGTAGCCCCGCTGGCCGGCAAAAAGAGCCCCCAGTCCCGCTGCGGTGCGATCGTTTGTCAGCGGAGGAAGCAGAACCGTGACCGAGCAGCCCGAGGCGATCCCATTTGACTGGTCCGTTCCTTGATAAGAGCCGAAAAAGAGCAGTTTGTCCTTCTTGATGGGGCCGCCTAGCGTGCCGCCGTATTGGTTTTGCCGAAGCACCCCTCGGGGGGCTCCGACATGGTTATTGCTCCAGGAGTTGGCGTTCAGGTCTTCATTGCGGAAAAATTCGTACAGGTTTCCGTGGAATTGATTGGTGCCACCCTTGGTCAAGACATTGACCTGAGCCCCGGCATTTCGCCCATTCGATGCATCGTATGGCGCGGTGACTACTTTGAATTCTTCCAGTGTGTCGGGGTTGGGCGTCGGAACTCCGCCAGTGAAGGTACCGGCCCCCATCAGGTCATTTACCTCCACTCCGTTGACCTGAAAGTTGTTGTCGTTTGTATTCGAGCCATTCGAAGAAATACCGCCCGAGCCCTCTTCGTTAGAGAGAGCTCCGCGACCAAGAGCGGAAGCGTCCGCTACAGGCGAAGAGACGCCCGGTTCGAGCGCGGCAATCTGCATAAAGTTTCGAGTTACGAGGGGGAGAGCTTCAATCGTGCGGCTGTCTGTCACGATGCCAAGCTGCGCATCTTGCGTTTGCAAGGGGCTTTGGTTCGCCGTGACGGTTACGTGCTGAGTCTGGGATCCGATCTGGAGCTGGAGGTTTACCTTAACTGCCTCTGTCACAACGACAGTGATGTGCTCGTATGTGGAAAGCTCAAACCCGGTCTTTATCGCCGAGACGTGATAGACGCCCGGCATGAGTAAAGAAATGATGTATGTTCCCTGTCCAGTTGAGGTAGCCGTTTCCGTTGCGCCCGTGGCATCGTTTGTCGCGGTCACTTGGACTCCCGGGACTGCCGCTCCGGACGGATCCGTGATAATTCCCGTTATCGCACCCGTTGTGCTGTTCTGCGCCAGCGCTGGCTGCGCCGCCACCAGTATCCCCAACAGCACGGTTGCGATCCCCACGCCTGAAAGCGTGCCGGATACATTCTTCATAAGTGTCTCCATTGTGTGTACTGCCAAGACTTACCCCGCGGGCGCCTCTTGCGCCTTCATTTGATCGTCTAGTGAATGTAAACAGCAGATTATACCTGGGGATCAGTGCTGTCAAGGCCTTATTTCGAATTCCACTTGACACTCAAATGGTGCAGCCATATACTCAGCTTTCCATTCGCAGGAAAGCTGCGCGGTTAAGGAGATCTCTTCATGAAAATCGAAAAACAACTTCGTTTCCTCCAGGTCTATACGGGCGCGTTGACGCTTATTCTCGTGGTGGTGCTCGCGTCTGGATTCCAGACACAGAGGCAAAAACTCCAGGAACTGGATGTCGAGCGCATCAATATCGTCGAGCCGGACGGCAAATTGCGAATGACCATTTCGAATAAGGAGCGGTTCCCTGATCCCGTCATCGACGGAAAAACTCTTGTAGGCGCCAGGCACGGCTCAAAAGACGCGGGTATGCTCTTCTTCAACGATGACGGAAACGAATGTGGCGGATTAGCCTTCTCGGGCAAGCAAGTGGGCCAGCAGGCTCAAGCCGGCGCCCAGATCCTGTTCGATCAATATCATCAGGACCAAACCGTTGGCATCATGTACAGCCAGTCCGGAGATCGCAAATCCGCGGGTCTCCATGTGTGGGATCGGCCGGACACGCCGCTGGGTGCACTCGTTGAAAAAATGCAAGCCATCAAGAACATGCCGGAGGGTCCGGAGAAGCAGGCGGAGCTCGACAAAATCAAGCAAGCCACCGCTCGGGGAGAGCTCGGCGCGCATCGCCTCTTCGTTGGCAAGGCGGACGACGGTTCGACCGGTATGATGATCGCAGATCGTCTCGGTAAGAATCGAATTTCACTTGTGGTCGATAACAGCAATACTGCGCATCTGCAATTTCGCGACGAATCCGGCAAGATCGTCTACTCCGTTCCCCCCGAGCCATCCAAATGATGCGAACCCTCCGATTGTTTGCCCTCGTCATTGCGGTATTGCCGGCGCTGCTCGCGAAGACGCAATTCAGCGTGTCAATTGACAAAGGCGTGCTGGCGACACCCGCGACCGGGCGCCTGATACTCGTGCTCTCGCGGCGCGAAACGCCTGAACCGCGCTATCTGATTGCGCCGGATTCCGTGCCGATATTTGCCATCGATGTCGATCGTTTGCAGCCTGGGCAGGCGGCGGTCGTTGGACCTGAGGCGGTCGGCCATCCTGTCGACAGCCTTAATCAAATGCCGCCTGGCGATTACTATGCTCAGGCCGTACTGAACGTCTATAAGGACTACCACCGGTCCGACGGGCACAGCGTTTGGGTTCACTTCGATATGCAAGGCCTCACTTTCCAACTCTCGGCAGGCAACCTTTACAGCGACGTCCATAAGGTGCACCTCGATACCGCTGCCGGATTCGACGTTCCGCTGGTTTTGAATCATGTCTTGCAAGCTGCGCCGCCCAAAGCGGATACGAAATGGATCAAGCATGTGCAAATCCGCAGTGAGTTATTGACGAAGTTCTGGGGCACTCCTGTGTATTTAGGCGCGACCGTTCTGTTGCCGCGAGGCTATAACGAGCATCCGAGCACTCGCTACCCTGTCGCTTATTTGCAGGGTTACCTCGGCGGCCCTGCGTTCTCCTTCAACGATGATCCAAATCAAAAAGAGAACGCCAAAGCTGCGCACGCCCGCGGTGTCGAAACCGGCTACGAGTTCTATCAATCCTGGAACTCTGATAACTTTCCTCGATTTCTTGCGGTGACGTTTGTTGAGGCGACACCCTTTTTCCCGGACGGCTACAACATCAACTCGGTCAACAGCGGGCCCTACGGCGATGCGATCACACAGGAACTTATCCCATTTGTCGAACACGAATTTAGAGCTATTGGCAAACCCTACGCTCGCGTTGTGGAAGGCGCATCCACCGGCGGATGGGGATCGCTTGCACTGCAGCTACATCATCCCGATATGTTCGGTGGAGCGTGGATCTACTATCCGGACCCGATCGACTTCCGCCGTTACCAGATGGTCAACATCTACGAAGATGAGAACGCGTTCAAGGCTCCGGGTAACGGATGGATCACAGGTGAACGGCCCATGCGCCGTGCGGATGACGGGCAAGTCGTATGGACCAACCGGGAGATGAGTAAGTTCGAAGAGGTTCTTGGCACCAGAGGTCGATCCGGATACCAGTTTGAAGGTTGGGAAGCTTTTTATGGGCCTCTTGACAAGGACGGATATCCCCGCCCTGTTTGGGACAAGCTGACTGGAAAAGTCGATCACGAAGTCGCTCTATACATGCGCGACCACGGATATGATTTGCGCTACTACGCGGAAAAGAACTGGTCCACCATCGGCCCACTGGTGGCCGGAAAAATCCATTTCATGTGTGGAGATATGGACAACTTCTATCTCAACCTGGCGGTCTATCTGTTCGAAGACTTCGCGAAGCAGACCGCCAATCCCCCAAGCGATTTCACTTTTGAGTACGGGCGGCCCATGAAAGGCCATTGGTGGCACCCGCAAAATTGGGCTGATGTCGTGCGCGCAATGGCTAAGCAAGTTAGCGCCAACGCGCCTGCGGGTGAGGCCAAGGACTGGTTGAGCTATTAGGGTGGGCGATCAGTAGCGCCAGTTACTCGCTCCGCAGGATTACAGCAGCATCGATGCGGTTCACTCGCGAAGCAGGAATCACACTTGCGAGAGCGGCAAGCAGCGGCAGCAATAGCGCGACAGCCAACAGCGTCAGCGGATCGTGTGTACTAATCCCAAGCACAAAAGCAGAGAGCAAGCCCTTGATAACCAGCCACGCCGGGATTCCTAGAGTTACGCCTACTGCCCCGAGCAAGGCGCCACGGCTGGCAATCGAGATGAGCAGGCGGCGCGCTGATGCTCCAAGCGCCAGGTTGACCGCAAGCTCTCGCTTTCGCTGGATCACGGAATGGGAAACGACGGTATAAATTCCCGTGATCGAAATCACCAGCGCAAACGCGGCGAACCCGGATATTGCCAACGTCAGCAGCCGATATTCTTCCAACGATCGCGCGAGAACCTCTTCCATACGGCTGAGATCCGTGAAATGCAAGCGAAGATCAGCAGTTACGAGACTATTCTTAAAGGATTCCATCAACTCCACGGGAGCTTCCATCCGGGCGATCCACCTCATCGGAAACGTCTCGTTCGCGTATAGAAACATGTCCTTTGATACTTGTAGAGCAGGCACGTAAACGGTTGGAGGAAAGGGTCGCATAAAGCCGCGCTCGGCAACATCTGAAACTATGCCGACGATCTTGCGGACCTGATCGTGAAAGCGCGGATCGGATTGCAGAGAAGGCACGCCGCCCAGAAGAATTTGTTTCCCTACAGCATTCTGAGATTTCAGCTCTAGAAGCGCAAACTGCCGATTCACTATCGCCACTGGCGCCGATCGGCTCGTGTCCGATTCCCGAAATGCGCGGCCGCCCAATATTTGAATTTGCATCAGCCGAAAATAATCGGGGGTCACGTATCGCCATTGCACCTCATGAATCTCACCTGCATAGATGTCACCCCCGTGTATCTCGCCTGCGCGGCGCGGAATCACGACGGGAATATTCACGCCTCGCTCCGAAGGCAGACTAGAGACGATGGCTGCGCCTCTCACGCCGCGAGATCGTTGCAAACGGTCGAGGGCGCGCAAACATTCCGGCAAGTCGATGGAAGCAGATGCCGCATCGGAACGGGCGCTCAGCTTTGCAGTGACCAGTTGCTTCGGATTGAACCCCGGATCGACATTCAGCATCAACACCAGAGATCGGATGAGTAGCCCAGCGCCCATCAGCAGTAACACGCAAAGCGCAAGCTCGCTGGCTATCATCGCGGTAGAAACCGAGCTGCGGCTCCGGGAGGAATTCCAGCTGCCTTCCTTGATGGCGCTATTCGGGTCCACTCGTGAAATCAGCAGCGCGGGCAGCAAGCCCGCAATCAATCCCGAACCGATCACCAGAAAAACGCTGGCATACAGTACGATCGGATCCATCGAGACATCGTTCCAAGTTTGAAACCCGAAAGTGTTCGCAAGCAGGGGAAGCATGATGCGCGCAGCGATAAACCCTGCAGCTCCGCTCACGAAGGCAAGAATCATACTCTCGATCATGCAAAGCTGAACGATACGGTAACGTCCGGCCCCGAGTGCGATCCGGACCGCTGTGTCCCTGGCGTGAGCGAAGGCTCGCGTCAAGACTAAATTGGCGGTGTTCAAACACGTGATCAGATGCACCAGCGCGATTGCCAGCAGGAGCAGCAAGCATATCGGCCGGGCCCTCTGAGCGAGCACGTCGTGCATGCGCCGAACTCGTACCAGATGTGTGCCGCCCGGACCCGGCAGATTCTCGCCTAGCTGTGCATTGATACGCTCCACATCCCTCTGTGCCGAATCCGGCGTGACTCCCGGTTTCAAACGGGCGATCAGAAAGCAGGTGTTGGCCTTTGAGCCGATTACCGGCCGCAGTGGAATCCAGAGATCCGTTTCGGGAAGTCCTCGAAAATAGGCGGGCGCGACACCCACGACGGTATGACGAATGCCGTTGAGCGAAATAGGCGAGCCTATCACGCGCGCATCTCCGCCGAACTTAGTAAGCCAAAGATGATGGCTCAGGATCACAGCGTCGGCAGCACCGATCTGTTCGTCCTCCTGCCGGAACGTGCGGCCGAGTAAAGGCGCGATACGCAGCATTTCAAAATAGCCGAAAGAGACAGAAACCGCGCGGACGTGCTCCCCGATCTCATCGACATAGAATCGCGAGTGACCATATTCGAACGCTGCCAGTGTGGCGAAGCTTCGATTACGGGCGCGCAGTGCCGCAAAGCTCGAATGAGAATGCCCATCGTCCAAGCGGCCGCTCCGCGCTTTCGTGATCTCGAAGATCCCTGAAGAATCGGGGTACGGCAGTGGTCGCAACATGGCTGCATTCACCATGCTGATGACGATCACTGTGGCCGCCACGCTGAGACTCAGCGTAGTTCCCACGCCGAAAGCAAAACTCCGGTTTCGACGCAGCATCGCAATGGCGATTTTCACGTCCGCAAATATCGCCGTCTCAAAACAGAATCCGCGCTGATCGCGGTATTGTTCTTTGATCAGATCTCCCGAACCGAATAATCGGCGGGCCTCGAAAGACGCTTCCTGGACGTTCATCCCCCGCCGGGTATTCGCTTCACCCAACATCGCCATATGGAACCGAATCTCCTCGTCCAGCCGGCGATCGAGAATGTCCGATCGGAATGGGGCGAAGAATCGCAGAGCAAGTGATCGAAGCAGAGCGAACATCCAAAGCTCAAATGCCGGATTCCAAGAGGCGGTGAATAATAGCCGACATCTTCTCCCAGTTTTCAGTCTCGGCACGAAGTTGCTTGCGGCCTGCCGCAGTGATGTCGTAGTATCTGGCGCGCCGGTTATTTTCCGTGCTGCGCCACTTCGATTTGATCCAGCCGCGTTGCTCGAGCCGCAACACCGCGGGATAAAGCGTGCCCTGGTTGATCTGGAGCGCTTCGTCCGAGATCTGTTGGATCCTGGTTGCGATGGCGTAGCCGTGCAGCGGCCCCATAGTCTCCAGAACTCTCAACACCATCAGGTCGAGCGTTCCTTGTAAAAGCTCCATGCGGGAAACACCTGATTCTGCCATGTCCAGGAGAGCAATGCAATGCGCGACGATAATATAGTCAGTTCTGGCTTAGCCCAGCTACTTCAGTTCCTTAGAGGAGTACCGTGAATGTCTTCGATCGATGTCCCTCTGCGGGACAATCGTTTCGGCAATACTACGCGTCGTGATTTGTGGTGGGTTCAGCCACTGCTCACGTTTCTCGGTCTGTCTCTGTTCATCGTGTACGCCACGTGGGCGGCGTTCCAAGGCAATAATTTCCGCTTTGGTCCTTATCTTTCGCCGTTTTATTCGCCAGAGCTTCTGGGCGATGCTACGCATGCCTGGTTCGGCGCTTGGCCGCACTGGTGGCCGGCTTGGGCGCCCATGTCTGCCGCGCTGATTATTCTATGGGCGCCAGGCGGCTTCCGCCTTACCTGCTACTACTATCGGGGCGCATATTACAAAGCGTTCTGGGCGGATCCTCCCTCATGCACTGTAGGCGAGCCGCGATCGCATTATCGCGGAGAACGCTCCTTCCCATTGATCCTGCAGAACGTCCATCGGTACTTTCTCTATCTCGCGCTCATCTTTTTAGTCCTTCTTGCTTCGGACGTCTGGAGAGCGCTTTGGTTTATGAATCCTGCAACAGGTCGCGTGGAGTTCGGCATCGGAGTGGGGACGCTCGTCCTCGCGGTCAATCTCGCGCTACTCGCCGGTTACACATTCGGCTGTCACTCGCTTCGTCACCTGGTAGGCGGGCGCCGCGATGAGCTATCGAAAGCTCCGGTCCAGCATGCGGCCTATAAGTGTGTTGGCTGTTTCAACCGCCGTCACATGCTGTTCGCCTGGACAAGCCTCTTCTGCGTGATGTTCGCGGATCTCTACGTGCGGCTGTGCGCCATGGGCATCTGGTCCGACTGGAGAATTGTGTAATGCCGGAATACCAGACGCACGACTACGATGTGCTGGTAATTGGAGCGGGAGGAGCAGGATTAAGAGCAGCAATCGAGGCATCGGCACAGGGCGCGCGTGTCGGAGTGGTCACAAAGAGTCTGCTCGGCAAAGCGCATACCGTCATGGCCGAGGGCGGTATAGCCGCAGCCCTGTCCAATACCGATGAGCGTGACAACTGGAAAGTGCATTTCGCGGACACCATGCGAGGCGGTCAGTATCTCAATAACTGGCGTATGGCCGAGCTGCACGCGAAAGAAGCGCCCGACCGGGTGAGAGAGCTCGAAGCGTGGGGTGCTCTGTTTGATCGCACCAAAGACGGACGCATCCTTCAACGCAATTTCGGTGGCCACCGCTATCCGCGGCTCGCACACGTCGGCGATCGTACCGGTCTGGAGATGATCCGAACCTTGCAGGATCATGGCATTCATGTGGGCATGGAAGTTCATATGGAGTGCACAGTCCTGACCTTGCTTACAGACGATGGCCGCATCGCTGGCGCGTTCGGTTATGAGCGCGAGCGGGGCCGCTTCCTGCTTTTTCGCGCCAAAGCGGTTGTGCTTGCCACCGGCGGAATTGGCCGAGCGTTCAAAATCACCAGCAATAGTTGGGAATACACCGGCGATGGACACGCGCTCGCCTATGATGCGGGCGCCTCGCTCATGGATATGGAGTTTGTCCAATTCCATCCCACCGGTATGATTTGGCCCCCCAGCGTTCGAGGCATTCTCGTCACCGAAGGCGTCCGTGGCGAAGGCGGTGTTCTCAAAAATAGCGAAGGTCGTCGCTTCATGTTCGATGACATCCCTGAGAACTATCGGTCCCAAACCGCCGACAACGAAGAGGAGGGCTGGCGCTATACCCAAGGTGACCGTAACGCGCGCCGCCCGCCAGAATTGCTGACCCGCGATCATGTAGCGCGCTGCATCAGGCGCGAAGTTCGTGAAGGGCGCGGCAGTCCCCACGGTGGCGTTTTCCTCGATATTGCCTGGATCAAATCGCGCATCCCTAACGGCGCAGAGGTCATCAAGCGCAAGCTGCCCAGCATGTATCACCAGTTCAAACAACTCGCCGATATAGACATTACTGAGGAGCCAATGGAAATTGGACCAACCACTCACTACATGATGGGTGGAGTTCGTGTCGATGCCGATTCGCAGATGTCCGATCTGCCCGGCTTGTTCGCGGCGGGTGAATGCGCCGCCGGCCTGCACGGGGCAAACCGCTTGGGTGGCAACTCTCTTTCCGACCTTCTCGTGTTTGGAAAACGCGCCGGCGAATATGCGGCCCGCTTTGCAAAGGAAAACGGGGCGGCCAATGTGAATCCCGATCAGATCGAAACCGCCTCGCGCCAGGCGCTCCAACCCTTCGACTATACCGGCGAAAACCCGTACCAGGTGCAGCACGATCTTCAAGACTTGATGCAGAACTTAGTCGGCATTTGCCGCTGCGATGAAGAAATGCAGCGTGCCCTCGTTGAGCTGGATAATCTGGAAGCGCGAGCCAGCAAAGCAGCCGTCATCGGAAATCGTGAATACAACGGCGGCTGGCACACCGCTCTCGATCTGCACAATCTGCTCACGGTTTCCGAGATCGTCACGCGAGCCGCAATTGAGCGCAAAGAAAGCCGTGGCGCGCATTTCCGCGAAGATTACCCTTCGAAAGACGACGCGCAAGGCAAGTGCAATATCGTGGTCCGGCGAAGCACTTCTGGTGAAATGCAGGTTGTGCGGGAGCCACTCAGAGAGTTGCCTTCCGAGCTCCAGCAGATTATCGAAGAGATGAAATAGCCGATGGAGCACTCTATGGAAACCGCAACGTTTCGGATCTGGCGAGGCAACGGCGACGACGGCGAATTCCGCGACTACACCACTGAGATTTCTGATGGAATGGTCGTCCTCGATGCTGTACACCGTATTCAAGCCGAGCAGGCACAAGACCTGGCCGTGCGCTGGAATTGCAAAGCGGGCAAGTGCGGTTCGTGCTCGGCGGAGATCAACGGCAATCCGCGGTTGATGTGCATGACTCGCCTCAATTCCCTGCCCCTCGATCAGCCCGTCACCGTTGAGCCGATGAAGGCCTTCCCACCCATCAAGGACCTAGTTACCGATGTCTCCTGGAACTACCGCGTAAAGAAGAACATTAAACAATTCAAGCCGCGGCCGCCCGACGCGCCTGACGGAACCTGGCGAATGTCGCAGGAGGATGTCGACCGCGTTCAGGAGTTTCGCAAGTGCATTGAATGTTTCCTATGCCAGGACGTGTGCCACGTTCTGCGCGAACATCATCTGTACAATCAATTCGTCGGACCACGATTCCTCGTCTACGCGGCTGCCTTGGAAATGCACCCGCTGGACATTGAGAACCGCACGGAAGATTTGCGCCGCAATCAAGGCATTGGCTACTGCAATATCACGAAATGCTGCACGAAGGTGTGCCCTGAAGGGATCACAATCACCGACAATGCCATCATTCCGCTGAAAGAGCGTGTCGTGGACCAGTTTTTTGATCCGCTGCGACAATTGTTCCGCGTCTTTAAAAAGTAAAGGTCGAATCTATGGAGTTCCAACTCAAATCTCTATCACAAAGCGCGATTCCCGAAGCTCTCGAAAAGGCTGAGCGTTACCGGCTGCTGAACGAGCCATGGCAGGCGCAGAGTATCTGCCTCGACGTGCTGCGTATCGACCCCGAAAACCAGGCTGCCTTAGTGATGCTGTTGCTCTCTCTCACCGATCAATTTGGTACGGAAGTCACGCCCGCAAGTGCAAAAAAAGTTTTGGGCCGTATCAAAGGTGAATACGAGCGAGCCTACTACGCGGGAATCATCTCAGAGCGCGCTGCGCGAGCGCGCATGAAGCACGGGATTCCCGGCGCGGGTTACAAGGCTTACCAGGAGTTCGTCGAGGCCATGCATTCTTACGAGCAGGCCGAGGCGTGCCGCCCTTCCGGTAACGACGATTCGATTTTACGTTGGAACACCTGCGCACGCACCCTCATGCGCAGCCATGACGTGCGCCCCCAGCCCGAAGAGACTCTCGAGCCCGTTCTGGATGATTGAATAAAGTGAATCCGCGGCTGTTAACTCTGTTGTTCGCGATCAGCGCCACCGCCGCAGATCTTCAGCCGATCGGCAATTTTCCAGAGAACAGCAGTTCACTCCAGATTCACGCGCCCTGTGTTCCGCGCATGCCTTGGACCGTCGCGGGCGAACATGGCGCGCTGTTCGGACGGCAAAATGGCCGCTTCGAAGCATGGCTCTGGCCGGTCAAAATCCTAAGCGATTTTAGAATTCGCGCCGAGCTCGCCAACTACGCTGTTCCCATCGACGTGAACGCGCTGGCGGCCGAGATTAGTGTCACTCCCGCCGAGACCACAATCACCTATTCGCATGCGGCGTTCACCATACGGCAACGCATGTTTGCTCCGAGGGGATCCGCCACGCCTGCGACCGGCGCTGTGGTGCTCTTTGAAATCGAATCGATACGGCCGCTCGATATCACCTTTTCATTCACGCCGGAAATGCTTCGCATGTGGCCAGCGCCCAACTTCGGCAGGCCCAATGGCGAATGGGTTTCACAAGGCGAGAGCGGCGTCTACGTGCTGCACACTGACAATCCGCAATTCTCCGCCATCGTTGCGATGCCGCGCACCCGCCCCGGCATTCTCGTTCCTTACCAGGAGCATCCGCAAACCTACCCGCTGGAACTGAAGCTCTCCTACGATCCGAAGCGCGACCACGGCTCCGTGTTCCCTCTGATCATCGCTCTTGCAAACGGCAATTCGCCCAATGCACAAGCGGCGACCATCAATTCAGCTCTCCCGGCGCTCTACGCCGAGACACAGAATTACTACGCGCACTTCTTCGACAATCGCCTTACTGCCGAGACGCCCGACCGCCGCATCGACGAAGCACTGCGCTGGGCCGAGATCGCCATCGATCAGGCGCAAGTCAAGTATCACGATGAAATCGGCTTGGTCGCCGGATACTATGAGTCCGCGGATTCCGCCCGTCCTGGCTATGCGTGGTTTTTCGGACGTGACACTCTCTGGACCACCTACGCCATCAACAGCTATGGCGATTTCCCGCTTACCCGCAGGGCGCTCGACTTCCTTATTCGCCGCCAACGCGATGACGGCAAGATCATGCACGAATATTCACAGTCCGCGGACAGCGTCGACTGGAAAGCCACGCCCTATTTCTATGCTTCCGCCGACTCCACTCCTCTGCTCGTCATGGCGATGTGGGATTACGTCAAAACCAGCGGCGACACAGCTTATCTGAAGAACAATTGGGACGCGGTGCGGAAAGCGTACGCGTTCACGCGAGCTCACGAATCTGACGATGGCATCTACAACAACACGCAAGGCACCGGATGGGTTGAGTCTTGGCCGCCAGGCATGCCGCATCAGGAAATTTATCTCGCCGCTCTCGATCAGCAGTCTGCCGCGGCCGTGTCTCATCTGGCCCACGTTATGAGTGACGAAGAGCTGTCGCACACTGCGCATACTAAGGCAGAAGACATCGCCGCGAAAATCGAATCCGAATACTACGAACCGTCTGAAAAGTTCTATGCCTTCAGCCGCAACGCCGACGGCTCGCTCGACCACACGGCCAGCATCTATTCATCCGTCGCTTGGTGGGACGGAACGCTCGCTCTCAAGAATGCTGGAGAGATGCTCACTCGCTGGGCTTCGAACGAGTTCTCAACCGACTGGGGCACGCGCGACATAAGTCATCGAACACCGTTTTACGATCCCATCAGCTATCACCAGGGTTCGATTTGGCCGCTCTTCACGGGTTGGGTGTCGCTCGCGGAATATCGCGCCGATCGGCCGTTGTCCGGCTACGCGCACCTTATGCAGAACGTCAATCTGACCTGGGCGCAGGATCTCGGCTCGGTAACGGAATTGCTTTCCGGCGAGTTCTTCCAGCCCCTCGGCCGCAGCAGCTCCCATCAGATGTGGTCGTCGGCGATGGTGATCGCGCCACTCCTGCGCGGGCTGTTCGGCCTTGATTGGGATGCTCCGAATCACACATTGCGACTCGCACCCCACCTACCCGCTGATTGGGATCGAGCACGGCTGCGTAACGTCCCTCTCGGCTCATCGAGTGTCACTCTCGAATATCAGCGGCGCGGAGCGCAATTGTTCATTCGAGCAACGACCAGCCATCCTGAAACGCTCTGCCTCGTGAGCGGTCCAGCAGCCGGACCCTGCGCCGCTGCGCCATCCCTCGAGCATTCGCTCACATACCGCTGCCGCCGGTTGAACTTTCGATCCCAGCCAACCTGCCAGCCGAGGGATCACAAACCGCGCAACTCAAAGTTTTGAGCCAGGAGTTTTCGAATCGCCGCAGCGCAGTTGTGCTCGAAGGGCTCGGAGGTTCGACGGCCGATCTAGCCGCTGCGCCTCAATGTTCCGAACGTCTCCACCCAAGGCGCGGAGATCATTGCCAACAAACTTCACATTCAATTCCCCGCCGGCTCCGGCTACCAGCGCAAAATCATCACGTTCACCTGGTAGATTCCTCGGCGTCTCAAGAAAAAATTAAACTCCCAGAAAATTAGTTGATTATTGGCGGTTATTGCAGCAGAATCAGGTCAAAGGGGTTTGCGATGCTTATCACACGTCCTCGTTTTGGTAATGCGCTTGCGATTACTTTTCTTGCCATTTCAATTACACCGAATCTCTTCTCCCAGGCGACTTCGGGAACCATCATAGGGACCGTCCAAGACAGCACCGGCGCTGTTGTACCCGGCGCGTCCATCACCGTTACAGATGTAGGAACAAATGTCGCCCACCAGGCAACCACTAATGAGTCCGGCAACTACACGGTGGCCCAGCTCACGCCAGGAAACTACACTGTCACGGTCACAAAGCCAGGCTTCCAGAAATTCCTGCAGGAGAACGTCGCCGTCAACGTGAGCCAATCCGCCCGCGTCGACGCTAAGCTGCAGGTGGGCGAGGCCACCCAATCGGTCACTGTCACAGAAGCGCCGCCCGGCATCGAGACCGACCGAGCCGAGGTGCAGACCCAGCTCACCGCGGGTCAAATCTCTTCGCTGCCGATTCTAAACCGCAACTTCACAAACTTGGCTCTACTCACGCCCGGCGCGGTCATCAACACGTTCCAGCATGCCCCCAGCGAAAATCCGCAACAATCAACGCTGGTCAACCAGAATGGGCAGGAGTTTGCCGGAACGAATTATCAACTCGACGGAATGAATAACAACGACACCGTGTTGGGTATCACAATGGTGAATCCGGCTGTCGATTCGGTCGGACAGTTTACTGCCTCGACTAGCAACTACGACGCCGAGTATCACGCGACCGGCGCGGTCATCAATGTCGAGACCAAATCGGGCACAAACCAAATTCACGGAAGTGCGTTTGAGTTTCTCCAGAACAATATCTTCGAAGCTCGCGATCCGTTCACGCAGGGTCTGGCGGCTCCCGGAACGCCCAGTTCCTCCTCATCGCGGAATTCCTGAGCTTCGCTGGAATCAGTTCGGAGGCTCTCTCGGCGGCCCCGTCAAGAAGGACAAGCTTTTCTTCTTCGGAGACTATCAAGGCACCCAGCGCAGAATCGGCGCATCCGAATCGCTACGTCTTCCTACTCTGGCCGAACGCGCAGGCAACTTGAGCGACCTCGGCGTTCCCATCTACGATCCAACCACCGGAAATGCGGACGGGACCGGGCGGACAATGTTCCCGGGAGCAAATATCGCCGGTCGCATTTCGCCTCCGGCCCAGGCTCTCGTCAACGCGCTGCCGGCTCCGAACATCCCGACCACCAACCCAGCCGCTCCTAACTACGCCACCAGCGCCGTCGAAAATTACAACACGAACCAGTTCGATGTTCGAGGTGATTATTATTCCAGCGAGAAGTTTCGACTTTTTGGCCGTTACAGTTATCTGGGTGCCAACATTGTTGCGCCTGGACCACTCGGGTTATACGGCGGCCCTCAATTTCCTGCATTGGGATTCTCAGGCTTGTCGAATGCGCGCAATCAGAACATAGCCGCCGATGGAACTTATACCTTCAGCCCAACGTTACTCACCGATGTGCGTTTCGGCATGTCGCGCTACCGCGTCACGGTCTCGGCTCAGGACCAAACTACGCAATTAGCGAATACGGTCGGCATACCGGGCCTCAATCTTTCGGGCCGCCCGGATACCAATGGCCTTCCCGACCTGAATATCAATGGAACGGCCGGTTTCAGTCTGGGCTATAGCTGTAATTGCCCACTGCACGAGCGCGAAACACTGTTCGATTACATAAACAATTGGACCAAGATCGCGGGCAATCACACCATCAAATTCGGGGGCACGTGGGAGATGGCGTGGAATCAACGGCTGCCCAGCGACAATCATCGCGCTGGCGTCTACGCATTCAGTCCATCTGTCACCTCCTCGGCAACCGACCCTAAGAACAGCGGCTTGGGACTCGCGTCATTCCTGCTGGGCGATCCTTCTCAATTCCAGCGTTTTGAGCAAGTGTCGACAACCCAGGAGGACCGTCAAAACCGGATGTTCTACTTCATTCAGGACACTTGGCGAGTCACCCAGAAGTTGACCGTCACTTACGGACTTCGTTGGGACGTCTGGTTCCCCGACTTCTCTCTGAATCCGGGTCAAGGCGGCCGCTACGACGTGACTACGAACATCGTCTACATTCCCGGTGTTGGCGGCGTTTCAGAATCGGCCAACCAGCAAACACAATGGCACAACTTCTCGCCTCGGCTCGGCATTGCGTATGCACCGAATCCGAAGACGGTGGTTCGAACCGGTTACGGACGCGGCTACTCGCTAGGAACGTTCGGCTGGACCTTCAACAATCTTGCGGCCGATGTTTATCCTTCCATCGTGAACCAGAGCATTTCTTCAAACTCGGACTTCTTCCCCGTATTTCCGCTCACCACAGCTCCCCCGCCTGTGGTGTTTCCGACCATCCCATCGAACGGTCAACTTCCGTTGGCAGACAACGTAGGAGCTGGCTATCTTCCCGCCAATCAGAAACTTCCCTATGTGGACATGTGGAACTTCACGGTTGAGCGTGAGATCGCGCCGCAACTGAACGTTTCCGCCGGTTACATCGGCAACGTGGGCCGCCATTTGAACGGCGGGTTCGGCATTAACTCCGTCATACCGGGACCGGGCGCGAACGCCAATCTGCGCAAGCCGCTTTTCCTTAAGTATGGTTTGGAACAGGGCATATTCGATAAATGCGATTGCACCAGTAGCAACTACAACGCCCTTCAGCTCCAAGCGAACAAGCGCTTCTCGAGCGCCTATTCTTTACTCGCCAACTTCAGTTGGCAGAAGGCGCTCGATTACGGCGAATTCGGCACGCCCTTTAACCAATACAATGTTCAAGACAGTTATGGCCCGGCGGGTTACGATCGGGAATTTGTCTTCACGCTGGCTCATACGATCGAGCTTCCGTTCGGTCCCGGACGAAAGTTCATGTCTGGCTCAACCGGCGTGGTCAGGGCTCTGGTGGCAAATTGGGCCTTCCGCGGCATCACATCCTACAACTCCGGACTTCCGTTCACGCCAAGCCTCGGAAATCAGGCTTTTCTAAATGCGCCCGGTCAGACCAGCCCTCCGCAGCAAATTGGAAATCCATTGGCGGGAATCAATCAAAGCGCGAACCTGTGGTTCAATCCGGCTGCTTATACGACGCCGCCCCTCTACACCTTCGGCAGCGCGGGAAGAGATTCGTTGCGCGGGCCCAATTACATCGAGGCCGATTGGTCACTCTCGAAAGGCTTTCGGTTTAAGGAGCGCGTCGGACTCGATCTTCGTTGGGAGGTCTTCAACGCTTTCAATCGGACTAATCTCGCGCTACCGAATACGCAGGTGGATTCATCCGCGGGCGGTCTGATTACCGACGTGGGAACGCCTATGCGAAACATGCAATTTGGAGCTCACATTACGTTCTAATAAGTTCATGCGGCGATCAGGCTGGCTCGGCTCAGTGCTTTGCGCCAGCCTGATCGCTGCGTGCCCAGCACTCGCCCGCGGTGACGATGCTTCATTCCGGTTCGAAGCGGTCAGCCCGCAGCCCTATACGCCCGGATACCTTGGAAACGGTGCCATCGGATTAGAGACAACTCCGCTCGGCACATCGCCCGCACACTCCTTCCTCGCCGGCGTGTATGACCATACTCCAGGGGACGTGCCGCGCATTGCAGCCGCGCCTGCCTGGAACGAAATCGATTTCTACAACGGCTCACATTGGCTGAACGCTGGAGAGTCGTTCGAGAGGATTCAGAACTACCATCAGCTTCTCGATATGTACGACGGCGTGTTGCGTACCAGTTACGCTTGGTCCCAAGACAACCGGAAAATCCGCGTGGAAGCGGAAGAGTTCGTTTCGCGCGCCCGGGCTGATGTCGGCGGCAGTACGCGTTGTCATCACGCCCGAGTTCTCTGGGCAGATCCAGGTACGATTGCCGCTTCGCAACTGGCCTGCACCTCGCCGCTATCTACTGGAACGCGTCGAAAAACTGGACCCGGATGCGCAGAAGGATCCCTGGCTGATTTGGTACCCGGGTCATCTTGATTTAACCAGTGTCGATATAAATGCTAGCGGCAATGCAGCCCTGTTGTCGCTCGTGGCGCGCGCTCCCGGAAATGGTCCGGTGGTGACGGAAGCCGTTGCCGCCGAATGGAGCGCCCCAGCGAATGTTCAAACGCATAAACAAGCAGACGGCGTCGAGACCGTCTTGACCCTCAACGTCAAGGCAGGTGTTCGTTATACCTTCACAAAATATGCTTCGATCCTTGTGGGAGATCGAAGAACCAGCGGCTCGTTCTCACGAACTCGGTTGGCAAGCCCTGTACTCGGAGAGCGCGGCAGCATGGCACAAGCTCTGGGAATCGGACATCCTCGTTGAGGGCGATCCGAAGCTGCAACGGACCATCCATTCGATGCTCTTCTACCTGCTCGCCAGCGCGCGTGAAGGTCTCGACATCAGCATCCCGCCGATGGGTTTGAGCACGGCTGGTTATTACGGCCACATCTTCTGGGATGCCGATACGTTCATGTTCCCTCCCCTCCTGATCCTTCATCCGGAGATGGCGCGGCCCATGGTGGCATTTCGCTCGCGCACTCGCGACATAGCCCGCAGCAACGCCAAACAAAACGGCTTTCAGGGCGCGATGTATCCCTGGGAAGCCGGACCGGATGGCTCAGAAACGACGCCGCGTTTTGCCGGTCAAAACGCAAAGTACGAGAACCACATTAACGGCGATGTCGCGCTTGCCGCGTGGCAATATTGGCTCGCAACCGGAGATCGCAACTGGCTTCAGCAGGACGCTTGGCCCATCTTGCGCGACACGGCGGATTTCTGGGTCAGTCGCGTTACCTTCAATGCAAAGCTGAATCGCTACGAGATCGGCAAGGTGGTTGCGGTAAATGAATCGCTCATCGGCGTCAGCAACGACGCGTACACCAATGCTGTCGCTAAGAAGAATCTCGATCTAGCTATTGCTGCCGCTCGCGCTATGCGAGTCGAACCGCATTCGAAGTGGCAGGATGTCTCGACGAAAATGTATATCCCTGAGAGCGACTCGTCTTTGCTGCGCTTTCCGCTCGACTTCGCGTCCACTTCACAACAGATTCGCGCGGCGATCGACAAGATGATTATCCGAACTCAACACGGCCAAACCGGCGCAATGATGGGCACCGAGTTCTATCCGATCCTGGCTGCAGAAATAGGCGATCGTGCCGCTATCGGGAAAATGATCGAGCCTCTCTGGGCGCCATATCTCCGCCCTCCTTTTCAGGCAATTGCCGAAACTCCACGGAATCAGAACATCAGCTTCATCACCGGCGCCGGTGCGTTTCTCCAGCAGTTCATCTTCGGATACTCGGGCCTGAGGTTAAGCGAGAACGGAGGCCTGGAGCGGAAGTTTCGCCCGATTCTGCCGCCGAACGTGCAACGGCTCACCCTTAAGAACATCACCTCCGCGGCAAACGCGAGACACTGGTATTCGATTCAGCTTCGAAATAAAGTGTCGAAATTATTCTGCTTCCTTGTGATCGCCCTTTCACCTCCTGTTCTCGGTCAGGAATTCGAGACCGCCATTGTGAATGGTCGAGTCATGGATCCCGCCACAGGACTCGATGCGGTTCGCAGCATCGGAATCCGCGACGGGCGTATCGCCGCCATCTCTGCCGATCGTCTGCGTGGCAAAACGATGATCGATGCTAAAGGTTTGGTGGTGGCGCCGGGTTTCATCGACCTCCACTCGCACGGACAAACGCCCGAGAATTACCGTTTCAAAGCGCGCGATGGCGTGACAACGGCGCTCGAGCTCGAGGTCGGCGTATGGCCGCTGCGCCCCTGGTACGCGGCACGAGCCGGTAAGGCGCTGATCAACTTCGGGGCGAGCAGTGGCGAGATCCCGGCCGCCATTGCCGTGATGCACGATCCGGGCACTCTGCTGCCGCGCGGCGAGGCGGCCAAGCGCGGCCCGACTCCAGAAGAACAGCGCGAGATTCTGGCGCACATCAAAGAAGGATTAGACGAAGGCGCACTCGGCGTCGGGTTGGGAATCGCCTACGTTCCGAAAACGACGCGCGAGCAGATCCTCGAAGTGTTTCAAGTTGCCGCGCCGTATAAGTTGCCCTGCTTCGTACACATGCGCAACGGAGGACCAGTCGAGCCGGGCGTGATCGACGCTCTGCAAGAGGTCCTCGCAGACGCTGCAGTTACGGGCGCGCCGTTGCACGTCGTCCACATCACCAGCATGGGTCTCGGCGAGACACCGCTTTGCCTGCGCATGATTCGCGGCGCTCGCGAGCACGGTCTGGACGTTACCACCGAAGCTTATCCCTACACTGCTGGAATGACGGATCTCGGGTCCGCCATCTTCGACCCCGGGTGGCAAGCGCACCAGGGCGGCATCACCTATCACGACCTGCAATGGGTCGCGACCGGCGAGCGGTTGACTGCCGAAACGTTCGAGCGTTATCGCAAACAAGGCGGCATGGTCGCGGTCCACAGTATTCCCGAACCTATGGTGCGCATCGCCATGGCCGATCCAATGGTGATGATTGCGAGCGACGGCATTCTCGAGAACGGGAAAGGTCACCCGCGCGCGGCTGGATGCTATGCGCGAGTGCTCGGCCGCTATGTGCGCGAAGAGCACGCATTATCGTTGATGGACGCACTCCGCAAAATGACGCTCATGCCGGCCCAGCGACTTGGCTTGGAGAATAAGGGCCGGATCAAAGTGGGAGCCGATGCCGATCTGACCGTCTTCGATCCTGCACGCGTCATCGACCGCGCCACTTATGAGAAGCCTGCGCAATATTCCGAAGGCATCCCTTACGTTCTCGTGAACGGAGTCATGGTGGTAAAGGACGGAGCGTTGCAAGAGACCATGCTCCCCGGTCGCGGCGTCCTACACAAGCGTTGATAGACTGCCAGCATGTATCGTGCATCGCTTCTTCTTCTTTTTTCCACGCTTTTGATACCTGCCGCCTCCACTGCGCAGACCAGTCCATTTGTCGGCCGATGGGATTTCACCATTGAGACACCGAGTGGCACGCACGCCAATTGGCTGGGCGTTACAGAAAGAGGCGGCAAGCTGGACATCTGGTTCCAACCCACCGGCGGTCACGTTTTTCAGGTGAAGGACTTCACAGTGAATGGCTCGCATCTGACGCTCCCTATTTCTAAGGCCGTGAACAATCATCCGGCGATGACGTGGGAGCTCGATGCCAGTGGCGGGAAACTTACAGGCGAACAGAAGAGCGGGGACAACACGATCGCGTTGACGGGGGTACGTGCACCAGAACTGAAGCGCAGCGCTCCTAAGGCATGGACGAATCCGGAACCACTATTTGACGGTAAGGATCTGAATGGCTGGGAGCCGATCGGAGATCCGTCGAAGAGCCACTGGGTGGTGCAAGACGGCCTTTTAGTGAATCAAGAGCGCGGAGCGAACCTCAAGAGCACGCGGCGCTTTGACGATTTTAAAGCGCACTTCGAAGTGAACTGTCCTGACGGTGGCAACAGCGGTTTCTACCTGCGCGGGCGCTACGAACTGCAAATTGACTATGAGCCTGTCGGGAGTGAACCTGCGGAGCGCGCCATGGGGTCTATCTACGGGCGCATCGCGCCGGCAGTCCAACTTCCACGCAAACCGGGACAGTGGGAGACGTTCGATGTCACTCTTGTCGGCCGCACAGTGACGGTTGTGCGGGATGGAACGACGACGATCGATCATCGGGAGATCGAGGGCATCACCGGTGGCGCGCTCGATGCGAACGAGGGAGAGCCCGGCCCGTTTTTTCTCCAGGGCGACCACACGGGTGGTCTCAAGTATCGAAACATCACGGTCTCGGTGCCGAAGCGCTGACCTCTAATCCCCGGTTGCCGCCTTATGAACGTACTTGCCGTGGTCCGGAATTGCGATGTGATCGAAGTTAATGGATAGGCGCTGCAGCTGATCCGCAACTTCCTCGCCGCACATCGGCAGACCATGGCCAGGAGCAATGGTTTTGGGACATAGCTCCGCTAATTTCCGGACCGATTCACGCGCGGCATCCCAATCGGGCGTGTAGTAGGCGGGCGGCCCATGCAGTTCCGGCTTCTGTTTGGCCACTGACAGGAACGACTCCTGTTTCGTGGTGCAGAAGGCGTCGCCGGGCAGCAAGACTTTGTCTTCGGCGCGGTAGAAAGAGGCGTGTCCCGGCGCGTGACCAGGCGTGTGGATGTACTGCCAGCCGGGAAGCGTTGGAACCGAACCATCGGTAGGCAGCGGCTGAACACGACCGCTGAGATCAACCGAAGTGCGCGGATAAAGCGGCGACATAACAGCCATAAGGCCTCCGCCTACCGACGCATCCGGAGGCGGATATTTGGCGTGTCCGGTCAGATACTGGAACTCATCGGGATGGGCATAGACCGGCACATTCCAATCTTCGAGCAGGTCCTTGATGGCGCCGACATGATCGAAATGTCCGTGAGTAAGAATGATCGCCTGCGGCTTCGTGCCCTTGCCGAAGTGGTTCTCGGCCCAGTGCTTAATCTTGGTCGCCGACAAGAACAAGCCGGCATCGATCAACGTCCAACTGCCCTCCTGAGCGGCGATGGCGAACACGTTCACAAACAGGATGCGAACGCCCTTCACTCCGGGAGCGATGTTTTCCAGCGGGACAATTTCGTAGAACGGGAGCGGTATCGCGTCCATACATTTCTCCTTAAGACTTAGATGCCGGTAAGGAGAATTTAGTAACTCAGCTTCCGGGATGGTATTCGCGCTGGGTGTGCCCCTGAAGTTGCGATCGGTAGAAATAGACCTCGCGCAAATCGCCCGTGGCATAGCGCTTGGCCTGATCATTGAAGTGCGGGGATGCAGGATCGCCACTCTCACCACCCGCCGAGACGGCTTTGGCTTGCACCCGGTCGCCGAACTCGACCACGGCCACGAAGCTGTTCCCACTGGTGCCATACCATTTCTTCGTGCCCGGGTAGGGGCGGGCGGCGAAAGAGGCCAGCGAGCCCCATTGCGAAGACGTGAACCCGACGGGAATGCTCGGCGCTGCGTCGTTGAAATGCTGGACGATATCGCCCGTGAGGCGCTGGAATCGATTGATGTCACCCCACTGTGTTTGCCAGGTCCCGAAATCGGCAGTTGAGTCTGTCGGACGCGGCCGCGAGTGACTGCAGGAGCAGCTCCGGCGATGCTTTACTGCCGACGTAATCTTCAACCGCCAAACCGGCGCTTCTCGCATCAGCGGAAACGCGCCGCCGGATATCTTCGCCCCAGAATACTGCGAGAGACGTGGGAACGGACGCCACGCCCCACCGAAAATCCCACTTGCGCAAGGCTCCGATCTGCTCCGCCAGTTTCTCTTTCAGAGGATCGGCGGCTGGCGCGTCATCCCAGGCCTTGATCAGGGCAGGAATCGGTCTTCTCAAACCAGGGCAGATAACTGTCGTACGCGGCGGCAATGAGCGAGTCGAGCGTGAAATCTTTTTTGTTCTGGAGGACCCTGATGGCATGGAGTCCACGCGCGGATTCGCGCCCGTTTTCTACGTAAGCAGGATAGTCTTCCTTTTTCGGACTGCTCGGGCCGGCCGCCGACCACGGCCAGTTGTTGCTGTTGTAGAGCCAACCGCTAGCGGGATTTAGCAAGTGCGGCGTCTCGTCAACGGAAAGAAGCCCCTGCCACTCCGTCGCCGGATTACTGCCATCCACCGGCTTGGTCCAGTCGAAATGCACATCGCGCCGAGGAATGAAGTTGCCGTGGAAATAAGCGATGTCGCCATCGGCATCGGCGAAGATCGTGTTGTTCGATGAATTCGTGTGGAGCTCCATGGTCTGCCGGAACGATTTGTAGTCCTTCGCCTTGGTGCGCGTATAGGATTGCGTCAGCGCCTTCACGGGTTCCTGCATCAACCTGATAGTCACCCATTTGCCGTTCATCTCGCGGATGACCGGGCCGTGATGAGTACGATACACGGTGAATTTTTTTTCGGCCATGCCGTGATCGGTCTTGTAAGGCACCGTGATCTCCGTCGCGACGACCGGACGTTCCTCGTTGCCGTATTTGTAATAGAAGCGATCGCCCTTCTTCTCGACTGTTTCGAGATACTCGTCCAGGTCGTCGACGCCGCTCGTGGTGTGCATCCAGCCGGCGCGGGTGTTGAACCCCTGGTAGATGAAGAACTGGCCCCAGGTCACTGCGCCGTAAGCATCGAGCCCTTCATCGCTGACCATCTGCAGCTCGCTCCGGAAGAAAAAGGAGGTGTGGGGATTGATCAGCAGCAGGGCATGGTGCGCGGTGGTGTTCGAGGGCGCGATGGCCATGCCGTTCGATCCACCTGGCTCGGGAGGCCGACCATTGTCGGGAGACATAGGCGTCGAGGAGTTTTTGCTGTAGAACGCCTGAAGCTGGTTGACGTTGATGTGCTCGATATCGCCGCCGATGCTCCCTTCGGTGAAGGTGAGGGCCATCCAGGGCTCGAAGTGTGTAATGACTCTGGGTTTCACTTCGGGATGTTTGGAGAGGTAGTAGTTCAGGCCGTCAGCGAACGCGTTCATCAGCTTCTTCAACCATTCCTGGCTGTTTGCGTATTGTGTCTTCATCGCGTCCGGGTCGATGAAGAGTTTCATCCGCAGATCCTGGTAGACTTTGGACTCACCCTCGGCTTCCGCCAAGCGCCCCATGGCGTTGATGTAGTTCGTCTCCACGCGATTGAAATCGTCCTCGGCCTGGGCGTATTCCATGCCGAAGACCGCGTCGGCATCCGTTTTTCCGTAGACGTGCGCGATGCCCCAGTCGTCCCGGATGATGGTGACATTTTGGGCTTCGTGCTGCCAGCGCGCCATTTCCGGGTTTGTGGCGGCCTGAAAGGCGAAACAGGCGGACGCAGACGCGAGGATGAGAACGAGGTTCTTGAGCCAAAGTGTTTTTTTCATTGCGTTACTCGTTAGCATAACGCTTACTTACGCACGCGGTTCGGTTTCGAGTTTTGAGCGTCAATCGATGGGCGCAGTTCACCCGCTGTCCTTTTTTCGAACTCGGAATATTTCGTTTTTCAGGCGGCTTCTGAGTGCTCTTTTTGCCGAACGAACTCGGATTCTGGTGACGCGTTGGTCGATTCGGGGATCGGTTTCGGCGATTCGCCGGGTTCCTGCGGAACGAAGCCATGATTTGCGGTAGCACGCTTGCGGCTCTGCGAAACGAACCCACGCGCCTGCTCTTTCTTCAGTTTCATGAGCGTAGTGAGTGCTTTATGGAAGGCGCGCTCGTGGGTGGTGTGGTAGCGCATATATAAGGACAGGCGTTTGTCGTCGACACCTTCGTCCGTGAAGCATTCGTTTTGGAGGCGCAGAGCGCGTTGGGCCAGCCAATAGGATTGGGCCATTTCGTTGACCAGGAGCTCTTCGGTGGGACCGCCGGGTTGGTGCTCGTCCAGGAGCGCGGTGAGGAGAGACTCGAATCCGGCGGAATCTTCGCCGGGGATGAGGACTTCGCCCGAGGCGAGACCGTGCTTCAGGGAATTGCGAGACGAAGCCAATTTTCCGATCGAGGTGCGAGGGCCGGTACTGTGTTGGGCGTTTTGACGGTTGATTTGTGCTTTGTATTCGGCCTTCGCCTTGTTGAACGACGCAAGCTCGTCGGCTGTCGGGGTATGCAGCTCGAGCGCGGAAGCTGCGGATTGCGGAACGAACCCGGCGGTCGAGAGCGCTCCTTGACAGTCGCGGTTCTGATCGAGGCGATGGGCAGCCATCTTGAGAGCGACTTCGCGGTCGATAGAAGCAGCGGCGCCGCGGGCCATGGCAAGTTCCTCAGGAGAGAATTCTTCTTCGAGCGGAAGATCGTCATCGCAGTTCGAGATCAGCCTGTTTGTTGCGTCTGATTTCGGCTTTCTTGGCTTTGCGCTCGGCAGCGCGGCGCTCGGTTCGAGCTTGTCGAGGTGTCATGAGGTGCTCCTTTTCTTCGTTTGCAAATAAAAAAGGCAAGAGACGGCGGATACCGTTCTTGCCGGTTTGAGGGTAGCACGCGAGAGCAAAGTTGAAGGGTCGCGCCGGGCGCAGCTATTGGCTGTAAGTGAATGAAAGGACGAGGGGCTAGTTATACGGAATTATTTTGAGAGGTTGTGATCGCCGAACCCGAGACACTTAGCGGGGGCAATCTGAAGGCCGTAAGAAGGATTTATGGCCCGTTTGATCTCCTCTGAAAGAGAGGTGGATCGGAGGGCCAATCACCGCAACGCCGTTCCATTAACGGCGCTGTCGGGAACACTGGTGAAGGCCGGTATATACAGCTTTCCTGGAGCCCGTTTGATCTGTGCTGAAGGCTCGGCGTATCGGAGCGCCATGCACCACAACGCAGCGGTCCCTTACGGCTTGTCGGGAAGGCCAGAGTTGTGCCTGAAACAGCAATTAGCGGGAAGGTATTTGAACTTGCCAGATCTCCGGATCTGTCTCCGAAATGCGAGTTCGCTAACCTTGTCCCGATATCCGTCATATAGTCACTCACATGAACCACGAGCGGTTGCTCAGATTTCCAATCGAGGGGCGGTCTTTCGGGATTCTCGGGTTTCATGAGGTTGACCGGTTCTTCCGTCATATGCATCGATTGCAGGCCTTTGTCCGAGGTTAATATTTGCCCCGACGCAAGGTAGAGCGTGGCAATCTCCAGTATCCAAGAAGTGCAGAATTATTCCGCCAAACACGATGGTTTTGTTAGTTCGGTTGATGAGCGAAATGGTCATTTGCTGAAGCCAGTCGCTCCCTGCTTGAAACGGCGTCACAGGTTGTACAACGGCCGGGGGCTTGACAAAAAGACCACACTCTACAGGGACGCTAGCAACGGCAATGTTGCTGATCATTACTGCATCCGTAATCTGCGCTGGATCATTAGCCCGGACGAGTTTCTCGCCGGTTGTTTGCTGACCACGAGCTACCCCGAGAAGAATCCCGAGCGCGATACATCCGGCGTTAAGGCCTCTCCGGCTGGAGCATCTAAGGAGATTCGGCATTTTTGTTCACCTGCTTTCTCTACATACGCCGAGAACTTTATCTGTACAGGCTCGGCTGGAGTGCGGCGGTGGTTCTTGCACTACCGCCTGGCGAATGAACGCCAATGGTCTTCAGAGCCTGAGCTTGTTTGTCGGCGGCAAGCTTTCCGACCCACGTTTGCGTCACGATCCCGTGGCTGTTCACAAGCAGCATCGTTGGCGTCCCTGTCACCCCCGCCTTGTCGAGCGAAATTTGCTTGACCTCGTCAAGCTGTACACCCTCGCCATTTAGGTAGGATTGTGATTCCGCGACCGGCTGCGGCAACACTCCGACGAACTTTACTTCTTTTCCGATGCTTTGCCTCATCTGACGAAAAAAGGGCGCGCTTTCGGTGCAAAAATGGCAGTGGGTAGAGAGCACAAGAACGAGTGTTGGCCCATTCTTATTCCAGTTAACCATGGGAAGCCGTTTGCCAGGTTGGATTTGCACGCCCTCTGCAAGCGCGGCGCGCTTCAAATCATCGTCGCGGGTCGCCAGCGGCAATCGCATGGTCTTCCATCATTGGTCGAGAAGTGACTGCGTAATTTAGCGAACCGCCGTGTACGGACCCGTATGCACTGTGATGTCGCAGGTGACCCACCCTCCCTATGCCGATCTAGTCGGCGTGCGGCTGGTCAACGTCCGGTTTGCCGGGTTGCGGGTAGAATCAGAACCTGCGTTTTGCCAGCCCTCTATCCTCAGTCCCGTGCGTGCCGTCAATGCTTGGTGTCCCTGGTGTCATTCCTCTTCTGCTCGCGCGTGGGAGGAGGCGGGTTCTGGGTCGGAGTCGGCCTCGTTTCCTGCCGCGGAGGCGGGGGAGCTGGTCTCGTTTCCTGCCGCGGAGGCGGGGGAGCTGGTCTCGTTTCCTGCCGCGGAGGCGGGGGAGCTGGTCTCGTTTCCTGCCGCGGAGGCGGGGGAGCTGGTCTCGTTTCCTGCCGCGGAGGCGGGGGAGCTGGTCTCGTTTCCTGCCGCGGAGGCGGGGGAGCTGGTCTCGTCTCCTGGCGTGGAGCGGGAGCTGGTCGCGCTTCCTGGCGCGGAGCCGGAGCTGGTCGCGCTTCCTGCGCCGGCCGGTTCGGAGGCGCGGCGCGCGGCGCTGGCTGTGCCGACGGCGGCTGCGGTGTTCGAGCGGCTGGTCGTTCCGCGGGGCGAGCTGGCGCGGGCGTCGGCCTTTGTTCGACGCGTGGCTGCGCTGCGGGAGCACGCACCATCGGATTAGGCCGCGTTTCTTGGCGCTCACCGGGACGCGCGTTAGGCTGCGGAGCTGGCGACTCTTGCTGTCGGGCGGCTGGTGAAGGGGTCGGCCTTTGCTCCATCCGTGGCTGCGCTGCGGGAGCACGCGTCATCGGATTGCCTCGCGTCTCTACGCGCTCACCCGGACGTGCATTAGGCTGCGTTGGCGCGGCTTGCTGTCGTGCATTCACCGGCGGCATGCTTCGTGCTCCCGGGACAGCCGATGGACGCGGCGCGGGCGCCCTATATCCTGTAGCCAGAGGGCGGGCGGCTGCTAACGTCTCCGGACGGCCGCGATTCACGGCGGCAAATTGCGCACGATTGGCTGCGGCCTGCTGCACATGCTGAACCTGCGCCGGAACCGGAGCTATGCGCTGCTCGTGAAGTACTGCCAGTTCCGTAGGCGTAGGCCGAGCGTTGAGCCCACCGCGTCCACCGTCGTAGCTGACTCTGCTGTTGTAGTTGTTAACTCGGTAGTTATAGACATTGTGAACAACGTTGACATTCACGTTGTTAACGGCGCGGTTGTAGTTGAACACACGTCCGTTCCAATATCCTCCCTCATAACCGCGGCCCACGTAACCGAATCCGTAATTGACTCCGCCATAGAAGCCGATGTGCGGACCCCAGTATCCGTGATGCCAGCGATAGGCCCTGCCAACGAACGCCCAATAAGGAGGCGTCCAGAGCGCGCCGACATAGGGAGCAACCACCCATGCGCCGGGAACCCAATAATATCCCGTGGAAGCGTATCCCCAGTAACCGGGTGTCCATATATAGTTGTCGCCGGGGCATTCTGGCTGGCTGTAATCCGGCAGCGGCGGCGGTGGTTGCTCCGCCTCGACAGGCTGCTCAGCATAGTCGGTGTCGCCCGTGTCATACGCGTAAGTCTGATCGTTGCCCTGGTACGCCGGAGGGGGCTCGGGCTGCGCAGGCGCTTGCTGCGCGGAGACAGGCTGTTGTACCGGTGCCTGCGATTCAGGCTGCTGTCCGACTGGTGCGAGATTGGCTTGCGCAGGATCTGAACTCGGCTGTTGCGCTGCCGATTGATCCGGACCCTTGTTACAGCTTGTTACCGCGAGGCAGAGCGCCATCGCCAGACCTGAAAATAACCCAAGCTTGCTGATTTTTCTCATTGATGTTTCGCCTCTCCCCTAATTGCACTTTAGCCAACCTTTTGCTAACAGTGATGAAAAGGTATGGATTTTAATAGCTGAGGCGCGAGCTTACCGCAGTATGTCACTAGACATTTGACAAGCGAGCAATTTTCGCATCAAAGCCGCGAGGACATGCGGCGATACGAGGAGGGACATATGACGGCTGCACCACAGGCCAGACCAATCGACGGGGAAAAGCTGAATGCGCTTCTCGGCCAAGCTGTTCAAGACATGGGCGCAGCTTTGCACGCTGCTCTGATCGTAATCGGAAATCACACCTGAGGTGATCCGGAGCAGCCTGCGGAATTGCGCCTTCGGCCCAAGCCCCACAAAGCGATCAAAAAAACAACCCCAAAATTCGTGATCCAGAGCGTAGCCGGCTCTGGTACTTGTGATTGGGGTGCAATGATCCCAGTGAGCAGCGCAACATTCGCATTGTCATAGGCGGGATAGGAGAGGAAATTTAGTACATCGACGCCAAACAGATATCCCGCAAAGGGCAGTGCGACAAATTCGAGGCTGCCGTTCATGATGACCTGCGCGGATGGATTCAAGCCGGGATCGAAATCGATGAGGTACGGAACAGGCTGGAAAATCGTATGAGCACCCGTGGTCAAAGTGCCATTGAATACTAACGGCGTGAGCGCCGTCGTGCCATTTACCGTGGGAGTAACGGACAAGGCGAGGCTTAGCGCGTCTGCGCTGAGGTGTCCGGAATTATAGGTATAGTCGCCCAGATTGGCAGTGCCGGTATTCAGGAGCAGGGTGGTTCCACTAACTGTCAGTGCGGTATTCGGTGCGCCAGTGTAGGTGAAATAAGGACCGCCTCCCAAAAATGCTGGCCCGTACCCCACAGTAGGGGCGGTGGTGGTCAGGCTGATGGTGTCGCAGAACGCTTCTGGCGAGAAGCACGTAGATAAACCGAGAGCGCCCAAGAAAAGAATGCGAGCAGAGGCACGACTTGACAGATTCACGGTATCCCTCCTCGGGCCATTCTCGCAAAATTTGCGCTGCCGGACCAGCGAGGGTGAATCCCTGTTTTACTTCATCCAGGTAATCACCAGGCCCGCAGTAGCCGAAAAGATGGCTGCCGTGGTGACCCAGCCCAATATGTTTATCGCCCGGCCATTCACGCGGTTGCCCATGATACGCGGGTTGTTGGTCATACGGATGATCAACAACATCAGAGGCGGCGTCGAGAATCCCTGAACGACTCCGGCCCAGACCAGAGCTTTCATGGGATTGATGCCGAAGAAATTAATGCCGATGGCGACAAACGTAAAGAACACGATGGCGCCATAAAACTTCTTGGCCTCGCCCGGCTTACAAGAGAGGCCTTGTTTCCATCCGAAGCTCTGACAAAGGTCGTAAGCAGCACCCGTTGTCATCACCGGAACTGCCAGGAAGCCGACCGCAATGACTCCGATTGCAAAGAGCAGCCCTGCGGCGTTTCCAGCCAGAGGACGAAGCGCTTGCGCCGCTTCTGCCGCACTATTGATATTCGTCTTTCCAGCTTTGAATAAAGTAGCGGCAGTGGAGAGGATGATGAAGTACATCACCACGTTCGAGAACAACATTCCGAAGACGATGTCCCACATGGATTTTTTTAATTCAGTGCGGCTGGCCCCTTTGCGTTGCGCGAGACGGCGGCGGCCCATCGCAATCTTTTCCTCAACTTCTTCGTTCGATTGCCAGGTGTACAGGTAGGCGGAGAGGCTTGTACCAATGATTGCCACGAGCATCGCGAGATAGTCTTTGTTGAAGTGGACGACCGGAATAAAGGTTCCTTTGAGCACCGGAATCAGGTCAGGTTTTGCCAGAACGGCCGAGCCGATATAGGCCAATAACGAGAGCGCAAGCACGCGGAAGATGTTGCGGATGATCGTGTATGAGCCCCAGATCTGAAGGGCCAGAACCACCAGGCCGACTATTACGACAATGACGCCAATGGGAACAGGGATGAAGATGTTGAGGGAGGCCGCCATCCCACCGAGGTCCGCGCCGGCCTCGATCGTATTTCCGATGAGCACGCCGATCAAAACGGCGTACAAAAACCATCGCGAATAGTAAGCACGAATTACGGCGAAGAGTCCCTGTCCCGAGACCATGCCGAGTTTCGAGGACAGGTAAACGACGGCAACCATCATCGGGAACGTCACGGGCGCGGTCCACAGGAACGAGGTGCCGAGTTGCGCACCGGCGCTGGCGTAAGTTCCGATTGCCGAGGGATCGTCGTCCGCGGCGCCGGTGATCAGTCCCAGGCCGATGGCCCGGACGAAGCCGCGGCCGCGCACGAATCGTTGCGGTTTTGAACCTGCTGGAGAAGTAGGAGCGCCTTCAACTGGCGTGCGATCTTGAACACTCATCTACTGGATTAGGACGCACTCCGTAGATAGCTGCTTCAAGCCTATTCTGCCCGTAATGTTCCGTATTCCGCGTCGATCCCTAGTAAGATTTAGGCTACGCATTCGTGCTGCATGTAATGCTGAAAGTGTCCAGATGCTCAAGTTGCCGGTCCATCAGCTATTTTGCCTTCTTGTTTGTGCTGCCAGTTTAAGTGGTCAAACGAGCACGGAAAAAGGGAAGCAGATGATCGACCGCGCCCTTGCGGCGCTTGGTGGCGATCACTTCCTGCACATGCAAAACCGCATGGAAACCGGCCGCATTTATTCGTTTTTTCATGATCAGATCAGCGGTTTGGATGTGGCCAAGATCTACACCGAATACCTGGCTGAAAAGCCTGCGAAAGGAATCGCGATGCGCGAGCGCGAGGTGCTCGGTAAAAAGCAGGATTACTCATATCTGTTCTTGCCCGATCAAGGCTGGGATATCACGTTTCGCGGCGCGCGGCCCATCTCGGATGAGAGCTGGGACCGCTACGTGCGAATTACTGAGCACGACATCTTGTACATGCTCCGCTATCGCCGCAACGAACCAGGAATGCAGTTCGAATATATCGGCACGGACGTGTACCTAACCTCGCACGTCGAGATCGTCGATGTTACCGATGCCAGCGGTCAAACCGTCCGCGTCTATTTCGATCACAACACCATGCTACCCGTCCATCAAACGTTCAGCTGGCTCGACGAAACCAAATATCGTAACGACGAAGTTACGGAATTCGATAAGTATCGCGATGCGGGTGGCGGCGTGATGTGGCCCTACTCGATTGAGCGCGAGAGGAACGGGTACAAGACGTACCAGAGATTCGCAACTAAGGTCGAAATCGATCAGCCGTTGCCGCCGAAGATCTTTGAGCTGCCTCCGGGCGCGAGGGTCCTGAAGAAGGTCAGTTAGAGTCCGCTCAGATCCCGATGTCTTGGCGGAACACGAAATATAACGTGTCCTGCCACCGCACTTTTACGGTGCGCTCGTTAAAGCCATCGCCACAGATTTCCAGTTGGGCCTCTTGGCCGATTTGCGTCAGCATTCCCAGGCGGCGGGCACCGTCATCGTCGGTGACGATTCGAAGAGCACATATGCTCTTCTGCATGATACGTGGCTTCGGCAAAGCACACGAAGGACTGAGCGGCACACTTCTCAAATCCATGATTTGCTCCTGTTTTCTCGACTATAAGCAAGATCACCGATCTGCGGAACTCTGATCATCCCTAGGATGCGTATTATGCGCTGAGGAGTATACAGTTGGTTCAGGATGTTGGCTTGTCAAACCTAAACAATGCGACCAACGACGAACGCTTCCGGCTCATGGTCGACAATGTCCGTGACTATGCCATCTTTCAAGTCGACCTGAACGGAGATGTCACTGCTTGGAACCCGGGTGCTGAGCGCGCTTCTCGGTTACAGCGAGTCTGAAATTCTCGGAAAACCCATTGAACTACTGTCCACGCCGGAAGATCGAGCTGCGGCGACCATGAAAGCGGAACTCGACCGGGCGCTAGACAAGGGGAGCGCCGAGGACGAACGTTGGATGCTCCGGGCAGATGGGCGGCGCATCTGGTGCCGATGGATTACAAATGCAATCTACGACGATGCCGGTCGAATCCGGGGATTCGTCAAAGTCCTTGGCGATGAGACGGACCGAAGGCGCGCCCATGAGCAGATCCGGTCATCGCTGCGCGAAAAGGAAGCTCTGCTTCAGGAAATCCATCATCGCGTGAAAAACAACCTGCAGGTTGTCATCAGCCTTCTGAATCTTCAAGCCGGGTACATCACTGACGAGCAAGCGCGAATTGCGCTCGAAGAGACGACTAACCGTTTATACTCCATCGCCGAAATTCACGAAATGCTCTATAGCAGCGAGGAGTTTGCGCGCGTCGATTTCAGTGAATATCTGGAGCGCCTGGCAGCGCAACTATTCGCGTTGTATGGAACGCCCGCCGATCGAGTACGGCTCCACGTCGAACGTACTAATCTGCCGTTGCCCATCCGTCAGGCGATTCCTTGCGGATTGATCGCGAATGAGCTCCTGATGAACGCTCTGAAGTACGCATTTCCTGGTAATCGAAGTGGTACCATCGCCATTTCCTGCAATAATGGCCTGAACAACCATTGTGTTCTCCGGATAGCCGACGATGGCGTCGGATTGCCGCCGGAAGTAAACTGGCGCCAAGCGCAGTCTATGGGGCTTCGGCTGGTGCGAGTCCTCGCCGATCAACTGGGAGGGACGCTCGAATTGGAGCCCACCAATGTTGGCGTAAGCTTTAGAGTGCAGTTCCCTCGAGCTTCGTCCGAGGGAGAAGTGCATGAGCAAGCCGCGAGTTCTGGTCGTCGAGGATGAAACCATCATCCAGTTGGATCTGCTCGATCGCCTGGCGAAGATGGGTTACGAAGTCGCGGGTGTCGCCGTCTCTGGCGCGCAAGCAATCGCTAAGGCATCCGAAACGCGACCCGATCTGATTCTGATGGACGTGCGTCTCGAAGGCGAGATGGACGGGATTGAGGCCGCCCTGCAAATCCGGCTCTCTCAGAACATGCCTATCGTGTACTTGACCGCGCTCGCCGAGATCCGGAATTTCGGACGCGCTACAGGCACCGAGCCCTATTTCTATCTAGTAAAGCCGGTGCGCCCCCGCGACCTTCAGAGGACCTTGGAGAACGCTTTGAGAGATAACGGTTTAGAGCGGCACAAAAACATTAGCCGCTGATGAACACCGATGAACTGACCGGGCGCGCGCTTAGTGCTGTCTTTGAAGTCTCCAACACGCTCGGCGCCGGCTTCCTCGAGAAGGTCTACGAGCGCGCCCTGCTCAAAGAACTCGGCCTTCGCGGCATTCGAGCTACTACCCAAGTTTCCTTTCCGATAACTTACAAAGACCACTCAGTCGGAGAATACTTCGCTGACATCCTCGTCGAAGATATGCTATTGATCGAGCTGAAGTGTGTGGACCGCTTCGCCAGCGAACACATTGCGCAATGCCTTAATTACCTGCGAGCCTCCAACCGGACCCTCTGCCTTCTAGTCAACTTTCAGAAGCCCAAAGTCGAATGGAAGCGTATCGTCCTGTCGTAAAATCCGCGTTTATCGGCGTTGATCGGCGGCCATCATCGTTCTGGCTGGGTGTCCACAATCCTGTGTTCAATCGCATAGCGCGTGAGCTCCGCAACGGTTCGGATTCCCAGAACATCCATCAGGTTCGCCTTGTGAAACTCCACCGTCTTCGGCGAGATGTGCAAGATATCGGCAATTTCCTTGCCGGTTTTGCCTTCCGCCACAAGCTGTAAAACTTCCCGCTGCCGTTCCGTCAATTCATTCCCGAAGCTGTTCGGCGTGGGAACGGAAAGAAACTCCGCTAGAGTTTGTTGGGTAATGCGAGGGCTCAGATAATGCCGGCCCTCCATCACCTCCTGAACAGCATTGCCAAGTTCGGAGACCGCGGTGGTCTTGAGAACATACCCGTCCGCTCCGATTCGAAACGCTTCTCGCACGTAGGCCGGATCGAGATGCATACTGAGGAAGATCAGCTTGACTCGCTGATTTTGGGCCCGGATCTGCCGCGCGGCTTCCATACCGTTAAGCAGGGGCATCGAGATATCGAGGACAATCAGATCGGGCTTCAGATCGGCTGCCGCCGAAACCAGCGCGCGCCCGTTCGCGGCAGTACCCACCAATTCGCATCCGCTGTGCTCCAGAATGGCGCGCAAACCTTCTACGACTACGCTGTGATCATCCGCAACCAGTACGCGAGTCTTCATTTTTCGTTCCCTGCGGACAGCGGAATAGTCGCATCGATGGTTGTGCCTACGCCAATCTCTGATGTCACAGATAGGACGCCGCCTAATAACCGCACGCGTTCCTGCATGCTGACTAACCCTAAACCCTCTGCCCGATGCGCTTGAGAGGTGTCAAAGCCCGCGCCCTCGTCTCGCACGCAAAGCCGTAGTCCGGCCTTAGAACCGGTCAGCGTAATGTGAACGGGCGTGTCCCCCGCATGCTTCACAACGTTCCGCAATGCCTCCTGAGTAATCCTGTAATAACACGTTGCGATCGCCGGCGGAATCGATTCCGGGATGTCACGGACGATCAGCCGAACGGGCATGTCTTCCGCGCTTTCAAATTCCTCTGCTAGACGTTCGAGCGCTACTGCCAGCCCCAGATCGTCCAGGATCTGCGGGTGCAGTTGATGTGCCACCCGTCGCAGATCTTCCAATAAAGCCTCCGCCGTCCGATGAATCTCAGCCAGGCCCTTCTTCACTTCGGGATTGGTCGTGCTCCGCTGCTCCAGCTGCTCTACATTCATGTGCAGTACTGCTAACTTCTGACTCAGATCGTCGTGCAAGTCTCTGGCAATGCGCCGCCGTTCTTCTTCCTGAGCGGAAAACAGGCTTGCCGTCAGGCGTTGCAATTCTTCATGCGACCGATGCAGCGCCTCTTCCGTAACCTGAACGCGCCCTTCAAGCCGCTCCTTTTCCCGTTTCAACAAATGCTGCGCCTGCTTCCGGACCGTTATGTCCTCCATTGCAAGCACCACGCCCGGTTTGCCTTCCGGACGAATCGCTTGGGCATTGATAAGCAAAGTGCGCCGTCCTTGATCGTACTCGTGTTCTATGGCAAACCCTCCCATTTCCGACGGGTGCTCTAGAAGCTGAGTAATGGTTGGCAGAATCCGGCTCAGGTTCCATTCCTCTCCCGCCGCTTCGTGAAAATGATGGCCCTCCACCTTTTCAATCGGTTGCTTCGAAAGCGCCAGAAACGCCCGGTTCGCGGTTCGGATCCGCAACTCGGAATCGAGGACCACGAGAGGCACCTGGGCATTCTCGATTACGCTGCGCGCAAACTCGTGCGCCTCTTTGAGCTCCTGTTGCGTACGGCGGATTTGATCTATGTCGATCAGTACCAGCACCACGCCGTCGATCCTGTTATCGACTGTGCGATAAGGCTTGACCCTCAACAGAAACCATCGCCCTTCGCGATCCTCCACTTCGATTTCTTTGGTTGCCAGCGTCTCTATGACTTCCGCCAGGAGCGGCTCCAGATCGCCCACCCGCAGATTCAGCCGCATGTCTCGAACGTGGCGGCCGACGTCCGTGGAACGAATGCCCAGCATCCGTTCCGCAAACGGCGTGACCTGCCGGATATGAAGATCGGCCCCCAGAATCAGCACCGGCATCGTGATGTTGTTGAGCAGATTCACCAGATCGCTCGTGGTGTGCCCCAATTCGTCATTGCGGCGGCGAAGCTCCTCATTTACTGTCTGCAGCTCCTCGGTCTGGCTTTGCAGCTCCTCTTTCGCGGTCTCTAATTCTTCATTGATGGACTGAAGCTCCTCATTAGAGGATTGAACTTCCTCATTTGCCGAAACCAGCTCTTGATTCGTTCCCTCTCTGTCTTCGATCAACGATTGCAAATACAGCTTCGTGGAGCCCAGGTCCTCGCGGAGCGCTGCGATCTCCTTATCTTTCGCATCCGCGGTTCTCTCCGTGTCCGCCGGCGAAGCTCCGTCTTCAGGGCTCGCCGCTTCTGGCTTCTCGATAAAAAGCACCAGGAAATACCGCCGCTTCGAAGGCAAATTCTGGAGCGGCAAAACTTCGAGCGTGACCGGTTGATTGCTCAGGTCCGCTTGAAAACGAATTCCCTCCACGACCACGGGCACATCGTCCTTAACGGCGCGATTCAAGGCATCGCGTAGGCTCGACCCTAATCCTCCCTTGGCCATTCTCAATATGTTCAGCGATATGGCGCCGGGAGGCAGCGTCAAAAACTGGCTTGTGTCTCCGCGCGTTTGCACAATTTGCAGCCTTTCATCTATCACCACGCCAGGCGGTCCGTATCGCGTCACGACCACGCGATCGGTCGCGCGCTGCAGATCGACGTCCGTCAGGGGGTCTTCCGCTCCGCGCCGCTTCCAGTGCCGATCCATTCGCGTTGGAAAGTGTTCCCGCCGTGAGAAGTTCCGGATGAACACGGCTAACGCCCGCATTCTTGACGTAAAACTTATTGCGTTTGTTCTTCAGTCTGAACAGATCGGAAAACTCCCGTATGGTTTCCGATTGCCCGAGCAAAAGAACTCCTGGCGTATTCAGCGCGTAATGAAATCCCGAGATGATTTTTTTCTGCGCCGGCGCGCTCAGGTAGATCAGCACATTTCGACAGCTCACCAGATTAATGTGCGAAAATGGCGGGTCCTGTGTAAGGTTGTGTTTGGAAAAAATACATAGCTCGCGAATACGCTTGGCGATTTGGTAACCGGTATCATGTTTTGTGAAAAACCGCCTCAGCCGGTCCATCGATACGTCCGCTGCGATGGTCGCCGGGTAAATGGCGAGCCGTGCTTTGGCGATGGAACGCTCGCTGACGTCGGTCCCAAAAATCTGGATCGGAGTCTGGATCGAAAGAGTTCCCAGATACTCGAGTAGACGCATCGCGATCGAGTACACCTCTTCACCCGTTGCGCATCCAGGAACCCAAATCCGGATGGGCTCCTCCGGCGGTTGACCTTTCAACAAGAACGGAAAGATCTCGGATGCCAGCGTCTCAAACACCTCCGGGTCGCGAAAGAAGCGGGTGACTCCGATCAAGACATCTTCACCGAGCTCGCGCACCTCGGCTGTGTTCGCCTGCAGAAGACGCGTATACTCTGCTAGCGATTCCGCCTTGGTGATCACCATGCGCCGCGCCAGCCGGCGGCGGAACGTCGTCTGTTTGTACCGGGAAAAGTCAACGCCCGACACACTCCGGAGCAGAGAATGGATGCGGGTGAGAGAACTCTGGTCTGTCGGCGCATGCTCAAGGACAGCTTCCACAGTTTTGAATGTTTTTAGTTCACGCCCAATGCGCCCGAGCTCCAATCCGATGTCGCCTGGGCCAAGCACCAGGTCCACGTGATCGGCAGCTATCGCGTTCCGGGGCATAGTCTCGAACTTCGCCGTTGTCTCGTCCTGAACAATCGAAATTCCACCCTCGCCCTTGATACTGTTCAAGCCCAGCGATCCGTCTGAATCGGTGCCCGATAGAACCACGCCGATCGCCCGGGATTTTTGCTCCTCCGCCAGCGATCGAAAGAAAATATCGATGGGCCGTGGCTGTGGTTCGCGCTCGGGCCTCGGCTCCAGATGAAACGCGCCGTCCCGCAGTACCACTCTGGAGCCAGCCGGGATGACGTACACCGTGTTCGGCTCCGGCCGCGCGCCCTGCGTGATTTCATGCACCGGCATGTCCGTGGTCCGGGCGAGTATTTGAGGCAGCAAGCTGCGGTGATGAACGGGCATGTGCGAGATAATCACGAACGCCATTCCGGTATCCGCGGGGGTTTGCTCCAGGACAGTCGTGAATGCTTCCAGGCCCCCGGCCGAGGCGCCGATGCCCACAATGGGGAATGGCAACACACTCCCTTGGTCTTCGGAAGGCGAGTCGTTGACTACAGCCGCATTTTCTTCGTCGAGGAAATCCGGTGCCGAATCGGGAATTGAAGCTTCTGACATCCTTTGTTGCTACCGCTTCCAATCTTAATCGAATGGCGGGTTCAGTGACGGAGGGGGAGTCTGCAGGAGACATCGATCCAGCTCAAGGTACTTCGTGGCTATGTAGATGGGGGTGGGGTTGAACGGACTCGACGCCATGGACGTGATGGTGAAGGCCGATCAGCTTAGTTCGTTCGAGCAGGCCCACGTCGTGAAGGATCTTGAGGGGCGCGCCTTCACCGGCGATCGACCCGTTTGCGAGGAGATAACAGCGATCGGCAAGATCTTCTAAGGCATCCAAATCATGGGTCGCGATGATGACGGTTTTTGAACCATCTTTCCAGGAACGCAGTAAATCCAGAATCTGAGTTTGGCTGTTCGGATCGAGAGCGGCAGCGGGCTCATCCAGGAGGAGGACCTCAGGATCGAGAACAAGAACGGACGCCAGAGCCACACGCTTCTTCTCGCCTGCGGATAGGCGGTGCGGAGTGCGATCCCTTAAATCCGCGATGCCCATTGAGCGGAGCGTCTCTTCGACCTGCTGACGAACGCGGTCTTTTGGCCAACGAAGCTGCAGAGGACCGAAAGCTACCTCGTCGAATACGGTGGCATTGAACAACTGAACATCCGGATTCTGAAAAAGGACGCCTACGCTGCGGCGGAAGCGGAAGAAGAACTCTTCTTCCTCTAAGCGAGGCGCAGTGAGGCTTGTGCCATGAAACGAAATATCGCCGAGCCCGGGAAAAGCCAGCGCTGCAAGCAAGCGAAGTAATGTCGACTTGCCGGATCCATTCGCGCCGAGAAGAGCAATGCGCTCCCCCGGTCTGACCTGGATGGAGACATCACGTAGAGCGGGAATGCCGTTGTAGGCGTGCGAAACCTGGCGAACATCGAAAACAAGTTCAGAGCTCGAGGGCATCTCAGCGCCCCAGCCAGACGGTGATACCAGCGATTCCTAAAAATGCAGTTAATTGGAGCCAGTCGGCAGCTCTCATCTGCGAGTCATCCAAGAGCCGCACCTCAGTGCGAAAGCCGCGCGCCTGCATGGCGGTGTGTACATCACTGCTCAACTGCAGACTCTTGTCGAGCAGAACCCCTACCGTCGAGGCAGCCAAACGCCACTGATCACGGCGCTCCAAGTAACCGACAAGGCGGGTCTGACGCGATTCAAGCATCTCTTGCGCGGTTCGCAGTAGCAGGAAGATGTAGCGATATGTCATTTGAACGATGACGACGACAACAACGGGGACTCGAAAGAAGCGGAGCGCTCGCAGTAGATGATTCCAGGGCGTGCAAAGGACCAGGAGGAGTGACAGAGTTGCAGCGGTTTCCGCACGCAGAATCAGAAATGCCGCGCTTGTTAATCCCTGTGAGCTAATCGGCCAGTGAAGAAGCGGCAGGCGGAAGACAGCGTGTCCGGGCACAAGAAATACGGCTGGCAATGCAATTAAACCTGTGAACGCGAGAACTGAGATCCAGACTCGCATGGCAAGGAATCTCAGGGAAACGTGGGAAAGGAGGGCAAGCAGAAAGCCGACGCCGAAGAGCGCGGCGAGAGTCCAGAGCCGATCGACAGCAATCGCTCCGAAGATCAACGCCCCGATGCCGGCTAATTTTACGCGAGCATCGACGGCTTGCAACAGGCCCTTCGATCGCGCTAGGTCTTCCGCGAACAGCGCGTCCTGAATCACAGTTAATAAGTGCTGCATGGTCCTTTCGACAAAACCATTTGGCCGACGGCTTGGTCTCGAGATGAGCCGTCTCACCAGCAGCGACAGCAATGCAATGAGTGTGACGCCTAGCGCGGCCGATACGAAATAGCCGAAGTAAGGATTACTGATGAATGAGGGCTCGTAAGCGGTGAAGGGAGCCTTCCAGAAGAGAGACAAGCGCTGGGCTGAATTCGAAAAGTTCTTGGCGCTCCATTCTCCCCACGCACTTCCAACCGCCAAGAGGCCTAATGGCGTGAGAATCAAAACCAGCGCGAGACCGAGCCATAGCTTCCGCGGCGTGGGTGCAAATCGCCGAGCAGGTGCGACCTGGGGTTGCGCAGAATCCGGGGCAGAATCGGGCGCAGTAAGGCGAAGTAAGTCCGGATCGGCACGCTGGAGATACGCGATGACGCCAGCAGAAATAACGAGTTCGGCCAGCCCCGCGAACGTGAGATGCCCAATCATCATCGCCGGGATAGAGACACTGAGCGGATAGGGCGCATATAGGGGCGCGCCGGAAGCATCGCGAAAGAAAAGCGGCTGAATTCCAAACTCGATGGCCGCGCAAAAAGCAGCAACATTGATGGCCGCATACCCGGCGATAGCGGCTGCAACGATACGCCGCGTCGAGGTGATCTGTGCCTGGCGAGCGACAAGCCGGTACACTCCATAGCTGACTAGCGAACCGACAATCGCCATATTGAACGAGTTTGCACCAAAGGCGGTGATGCCGCCGTCAGCGAAGAACAAGGCCTGGATCAGAAGCGCCATCGAAATCGCCAGGATTGCAACCCACGGCCCGAGAACAATGGAGGCTATGCCCATTCCGACCGCGTGACCTGTCGTTCCGCCGGGGAGGGGCAAGTTGAACATCATGATTACGAAGCAGAATGCCGCGAACACGGATAACAGTGGAATTGCGCGCGTGTTCAACAGTTTCTTGACACGTTTGAGAGCGACATACCAGAAAGGCGCGGCTGCGGCATAGAGGGTTGCGCAGGTGGAGGGGCTCAGGTATCCATCCGGGATGTGCATTGGTTCAGGCGGCGCGCACCATTTCTATATGGGAACACTTCTAGGTTTAGCGTTAAGCTGTGCTTAAGCGGCGGTTGAAGCAATTGGAACAATTGAAGCAGGACATCTCGTTCGGCGTCCGCCTGCTGCTGAAGAATCGCATTTTCGCGTGCATGGCATTGGTGACCATGGCGCTCGGCATTGGCTCGGCCACCGCCGTGTTCAGCTTAATCGACGGCATATTGATCAGGCCACTGCCTTTCACCGCGCCGGACCGTTTGTTCCACGTCGACGATGTGGAAATGCGTGGACCTTTCGACACACTTCGCGCCAATAGCCGGTTAGCGGACTATGCCGCTCATCTTGGCGTGCGCGCCTTCAATACGATGGGCCGCGACTGGCCAGAGCGCTTGAAGGGCAGCGAAGTGTCCGCAAACTTCTTTCGGGTTTTGGGCGCGAGTCCTCTGATTGGGCGCACGTTTGCCGAGGGTGAGGACCGGCCCGGAAAGTTGCGCGTAGTGGTCCTCAGCCACAATTTCTGGGAGCGACGGTACGCGTCGCGGCAGGACGTAATCGGGGCGAAGTTGACACTGGATGAGGCGACTTACGAAATTGTTGGCGTGATGCCGCCTGGTTTTCAATTTCCTGCTGCGGAAGCGAACTTCTGGATCCCCATGAGACTCGATCCGCGAATGGTCGGGGAGTACTGGAGCTCGAGCGGGCTGTCGGTGTTCGCACGCCTGCACGACAGTGTTACGAGAGAATCGGCTCAAACGGAGCTTCGCGTTTTGATTCCGCAAATCCGGGCGATGTTTCCTTGGCGCATGCCGGACGCATGGGGAACGGGGGCTGGATTGACAGGACTGCGGGAACAGTTGGTGCAGGGCGCCAAGACCAGAAGTCTGCTGCTGTTCGGCGTTGTCGCGCTGGTGCTTTTCATCGCGGTGGTCAACGTGGCGAACCTGATGATGGGCCAAACCGCCGCGCGGCAGCGAGAGCTCACTGTGCGTGCATCGCTAGGCGCCACGCCCGGCCGTCTGGCACGGCAACTGTTGACCGAAGCTGTCGTGCTCGCGGCAATGGGCGGAGCCTTGGGAACGCTGCTCGCTTTCGCCCAATTGACACTGCTCAAGCACTTGCTGCCCGCGGATACGCCGCGTCTGGCGGAAGTCACAATCGATGAACGCGTCCTCGCGTTTACCGTTACGATCACTCTATTGAGTGGTCTGTTCTTTGGCCTCTTACCGGCATGGAGGGCGCGCACGCAGCGATCGCTGACTCCGATCGAGAGCAGCCGGTCGGGCCTCAGCTTCGCGGGATTGCGAACAGATGCCGCACTCGTCATGGCTGAGGCGGCGTTCGCCACGATTCTGCTGGTAAGCACCGGTCTCTTGCTGCGCAGCTTATGGACGATGCTGCAGGTGGACCTCGGCTTCCGCGCCGAGTCCGTTATCACCGCTGAACTCAGTCCCGGCCGGGCCGTGAAGGCATCGTTGGAAAAGACGCTTGCCACGTACGAGCAGGTTCGCCTTAAACTCGCCGGGTATCCGGGCGTAATGAATGTGGCAGCGATGAACGTGCTGCCATTGACGCCGGAGATCTCCGCCCTTACCGCGACCATCGAGGATCATCCGCGTCCACCGCAGGAGCCGCAATTCGTGCTGTGGACCACCGCAGTGACCCCGGAGCACCTGCAGACCTTAGGGATGCAGCTGTTGCAAGGCCGTCGCTTTACGGCAGCGGACCGCCAAGGCGCGCAACCCGTGGCGCTGATCGCGAGGAAAATGGCTCAGCGCTTCTGGCCCAACGGAAATGCTATTGGCAAGCACCTGCGGCCGGTCTCGGGGAAGGAATGGCGGACCATCGTGGGTGTCGTAGACGATGTGAAGAATTACAGCATCACGGGCCCACCCGCCTGGGTGGATGGAGAAATTTATGTTCCGCTTGCTCAGGCGATATCCAGACCCCAGACTATCTCGTTAATCGTGCGGCTGGGTGGCGACACGGGCAGCTTCGAAAAACGGTTACCAGAGATGATCAAGCAGGTCTGCGCGACCTGTGCGGTAGACAAAATCGCGCCAATGCAAAGCATCGTGAACCGCGCGATGGACACGCCACGGTCGACGGCATATTTGGTCGGCGGTTTTGCGCTGCTCGCGCTTGGATTGGCTGCAGCGGGGATATACGGCGTAGTGAGCCATGGCGTAATTCGGCGAACCCGCGAAGTGGGCGTGCGGCTGGCGTTAGGGGCTAGCCGCAATCGAGTTGCGTGGTTGGTTATCGGGTCGAGCCTGCGCTACACGTTGGTAGGAACGGTCACAGGCCTATGCGTTTCGTGGGCTCTTGCTCGATGGATCAAAACGCTGCTCTATGGAATCGGCGAGCACGATTTATTAAGCTTCTCCATTCCCGCGGTTGCGCTGGTCACAGTCGGGATCATCGCGAGCCTGTTTCCCATGTATCGCGCGATCAAGATTGACCCGGCCCAATCACTGCGCGAGGGATAACGGCGGAGTTGCGACCGCTTAAGCGATAACCACGCCGTTCGGAGTAGTGGCGGCGACGTCGGCTGTGGGGGCCATCTTCGCACTAGCTGCGCTGCGCAAGCCGGCGGGCGATGGAATTGTCAGAAGACGTCGTGACAACTTCACTAATCCACGCCGCTCGAGCTGATTGAGCGTCGTGGAAGTAGTCTCCCGCGTTGCGCCTATCAGATCCGCCAATTCCAGTTGAGTGATGGGCAGTTGATAACCCTCTCCGTCCTCAAGCGGTTTTACCAGCGCGGAAAGCTCCGCGAGATAGTGCAAGATCCGATACTCGACATCGTGCAAGCACAGCAATTCCACCTTCTGCGCCAGCGCGCGCTTTCGTTCGAGCAAATAGCCTATCAGGCCATTCGCCAGCTCGGAATTAGTGGCAGCAGCCCGTATCAACGCTTCACGGGGAATCCGGCAAAGCGTAGCGGTTGTCAGCACCTCGGCGCCCGCGTAATAGGTTTGCGGCTCCTGGGCCAAGGCCTCATCGCCTATCGCCTGTCCCGGTCCGCAGATGCCAAGAATAATTCGGCCTCCGATGTCGTTGGTGCGGGTTAGCTTGATCAATCCCTCTTCGATGAAATAGAGCGAATCGGCGTCTTGGTCTTGAGCGAAGACGGAGGTGGAACGGCGGAGCGACGTCAGCCGGCCGACATCGGCGATGGGAAGCAGCGTGCTTCGTACTGCGGATGCAAGAGAGGTCACAGTCCCTCCATCGGTATTATATGCAGTTCCACACTCCGATGCCCAGGGAAAGTTCCGAGTTTTACGAAATATTGACATCTGACACTAAAATTTGCGAGATACGCTACGGATTTCGGATGCAAAATCGGCTCCGCATGTGAACAGTTCCGATAATTCATCGGTTTGTAACTTGCTGCGAATTCCGGTCAAGATGGTCAAGAACGCGTCTACGGCAGCAGTAACATCGGTCTTATTCGTAGATAAGATGCTGGACCAGAGGTCAGCGGAGCTTAATGCCAATCGAGTCATGTCCAGCAAACCTGAGCCGAACACTTGAGCGAGGCGCGGATTATTTTCCCTGGCGAGAGTGGCCGCGAGAGCTGTCGAGAGCAGTTGCGGCAGGTGTGAAGTAAAGGCCAGAGTTGCATCGTGCTCAGAAGGCCGCATGTCCACGATCTTGGCGCCGATACGCGCGAGCCAGGAACGCAGATCCTGTGTGGCGGAAGTCTCGGCAGCAGTTGGTGTCAAGACATACGTGTGGTTCTGAAACAGATCCGGGTCGGCGGATTCGACCCCGCGCTGCTCCTTTCCAGCGATCGGATGGCCGCCCAGAAAGGTTGCAAAACGAACGCACGCAGATGCTTTTTCGACGATGACGCGTTTGGTGCTTCCAGCGTCCGTGATGAGACATCGGGGCGACGCGATCAGGCCGACCGTTCCGAGCGTTTGGAGTATCCGATCGACGGGCTGCGCTAGATAAATCAAGTCCGCTTCGACAGCCGCGTCTTGCAATGTGGCGCTTTGTGAAATGGCGCCCAGCTTGAGGCCAGCAGCGATGGCGGCGGGCGAGCTGACGCCGATCAGTTGGCCGGCGAAGCCTGCTTTGCGGAGGGCCAGACCGAAGGAACCGCCGATCAGACCCACGCCGACAATCGCGACTGTGTTCATAAGATCCCGAAGCTAGGCCGTGCGTCCGACTGCAGCGGCAATGGCGCGGACCTGCCGCATGAGATCGGAAAATTGATCGGGACGGAGCGTTTGCGCGCCATCGCTCAGAGCGCGATCGGGATCCGGATGAACTTCGACCAGAAGTCCATCAGCTCCGGCGGCAACGGCGGCACGCGCCATGGGGATTACGTAGTCGCGCTTGCCAGTACCGTGCGATGGATCGGCAACGATCGGAAGGTGACTGAGCCGTCTGAGTACGGGAATGGCGGAGATGTCCATGGTGTTGCGCGTCGTGGTCTCAAAGGTGCGAATGCCGCGCTCACACAGGATGACCTCATAGTTGCCGCCCGACATGATGTATTCGGCCGAGAGGAGAAGCTCCTCAATGGTTGCGGAGATACCGCGCTTGAGCAGAACCGGTTTTCGAATCTTCCCCAGCTCGCGGAGCAGATTAAAGTTCTGCATATTGCGGGCGCCCACTTGCAAGATGTCCGCGTATTCGAGCAAGAGCGAAATCTGCATCTGGTCCATGACTTCGCTAATCACCAGCAAGCCATTGCGATCGGCAGCGGAGCGCAACAGCTTGAGACCCTGTTCGCCCAGTCCCTGGAAGCTATACGGAGAGCTGCGCGGCTTGAACGCGCCGCCGCGAATCACCTGCGCTCCGGCAGAGGAAACGATCTGGGCTGCCTGTTCGATCTGATCTTCGGTCTCGATACTGCAAGGGCCGCCCATCGACACGACCTTGGTTCCGCCAATTTCGATCTGCCCGATTTTGATCGTTGTACCCGCGGGTTTGAAATGGCGGCTGGCGAGCTTGTACGGCGAGATGATCCGGTGGCATTCTTTGACCCCGTCCATCACTTCGACAATCGCTGGATCGAAATCGTCGATTGGACCGACGCCTCCGAGCACGGTGTGGCGGACGCCGGTAGAACGGTGGACGGTGAAGCCCATCTCCACCAGCCGATTGATGACCGCTTCCGTTTGCGCTTCCGATGCGCCCTCTTGCATGACGACTAGCATGGTTTCTGTTAATGGCCTGGCGGCTTCCCTTCGAGTATCTTGAGCCGTTGCACGTTTCTCATTTCGTCGATAATGCGCTCAAAGATTCGCTTGAGAGCGTCGGACGATAAGGGTCCTTGATTATGGTCGACGATGTTTGCAAACACCTGATCTTCGCGTTTCGGCTCATAGATGGCTAAAGACAGATCTCTCTTGATGCGGCCAATCTCCTCCACGATTGTGGTGCGTTGATTTAAGAGCTCAACCAGGCGCAGATCCAATTGGTCGATTTCTTCACGGCAACGAACCAGATCATCGACGTGGAAACTGCTCATCGCACGTGAAGTGGGGCGGTAAGGCTGCGAGTGAATTCTTCGAGGGCCGTGGCGAGGCCGGGATTCGTGGCATTCGTCTCGATAAATTTCACGATAGCGCTGCCCACTACAACGGCGTCGGCAATGCGCGCCACCTCCGCTACTTGCTCCGGCGTGCCGATGCCGAAGCCCACAGCTAACGGGAGATCGGTGAGTTCGCGCATGCGCCTGGTCAGCGGAGCGGCAGCCGCAGAGACCGAAATTTGCTCGCCCGTGACGCCGGTTCGAGAGACCAGATATACGAAACCGGAGGAGTGTTCGGCTACCAACCGAAGACGGCGTTCGGAGCTGGTGGGGGCGGCGAGGAAGACTGTATCGAGACCATGCTCACGCAGGCGGCGGACGGGATCGGCGGCTTCTTCCACGGAGAGGTCGGTCAGCAGCACGCCATCGACACCCGCCTCGGACGCATCTCTGGCCAGCTTGTCGAAACCGTAGCGCAGAAGTGGATTCAGATAGCTGAAGAGCAGCAAGGGAATCTGCGATTGGCGGCGAATTTCGCGAACGATTTCGAGTAGGGCGGGCAAAGTCGTTTTGGCGCGGAGAGCACGATCGGAGGCACGCTGAATGACGGGACCGTCGGCAATCGGATCGGAGAAAGGCACGCCCAGCTCGACCAAGTCAGCGCCACCGCGTTCGAGCGCAAGCACCAGAGATGCGGTTTGAGCAGGACTGGGATCGCCGCCGGTGAGATAAGCGATAAACGCTTTGCGGCGGTCGCGTTTGCACGCGCTAAACAGGTTGCCGATGCGCGTAGCGGTTTGGATAGAAGTCATTCTCGATCCAGTTCCGGCATGTGCTCGCGATAGATGTCGGTGTCTTTGTCGCCGCGGCCTGAGACGTTCACGATGTAGACGGCATGCGGCTCGGAGGGCGCGCGACGAGTCGCTTCGGCAATGGCGTGAGAAGATTCGAGGGCTGGAATGATCCCTTCCATACGGGCCAGCGTTTTCGCGGCAGCTAGCGCGTCCGCATCGCTGATTGAGACATATTCGGCGCGCTTCCGATCGTGCAGCCACGCGTGCTCCGGCCCGATGAGCGCGTAATCGAGACCTGCTGAAACCGAGTGGGTCAATCCAACTTGGCCTTCTTCATCCTGCAAAAGATAGCTGAATGCGCCGTGCAGGACGCCCGGCGAGCCTCCGCTGAAACGGGCTGCATGATCTCCCAGACGATGTCCTCTACCGCCGGCTTCCACGCCAATCAAACGGACAGAAGAATCCGCAACAAACGGGTAGAAGATGCCGATGGCGTTGCTGCCACCGCCGACGCAAGCGAATATCGCATCGGGCAGGCGGCCGATCTGCTCGAGCGATTGAGCGCGAGCTTCCTCGCCGATCACTCTGTGGAAATCACGGACCATCATCGGGTAGGGGTGAGCGCCCAACGCGGAGCCGAGCAGATAGTGCGTGGTTCCGACGTTCGTCACCCAATCGCGCATGGCCTCGCTGATGGCATCTTTCAGCGTGCGGCTGCCGTTGGTCACGCTGACAACTTTGGCCCCAAGCAGGCGCATGCGGAAGACGTTCAGGCGCTGGCGGCGCATATCTTCTTCGCCCATGTAGACCACGCATTCCATGCCGAACAGAGCGCACACCGTAGCGGTGGCGACGCCATGCTGGCCGGCGCCGGTTTCAGCAATGATGCGTTTCTTGCCCATGCGCCGGGCGAGAAGAATTTGGCCCAGGCAGTTGTTGATCTTGTGCGCCCCGGTGTGGAGCAGATCTTCGCGCTTGAGCCAGATTTGCGCGCCGCCGAGATCTTCCGTCAGGCGCTTGGCAAAGTACAGCGGCGTGGGGCGGCCGGCGTAGTGATGAAGCAGAGACTGCAATTCGGTTTGAAATGCAGGATCGTTGCGGGCTTGCGTGTAGGCGTGCTCGAGTTCTTCGAGCGGCGACATCAACACTTCCGGCACATAGCGGCCGCCGTAAGGCCCGAAATGACCCAGCGCGTCGGGAACCGTGGTGGAACTCATGACATGCTTTCCTGGCGCAAGTATGCGGAACTCGCGGCAAATGCCGCCTGGACGAAATCGCGCACGCGCTGCGGATCTTTCTTTCCCGGGCTCGCTTCGAGACGCGAACAGGCGTCGACACCCCAGGGCTGTACGATGCGGATGGCTTCGGCAACGTTGGTGGCATCGAGACCCCCGGCGACGATGGCGCGATGCGGATAGCGCGCGGCCAGAGTCCAATCGAAGGTTTTGCCGGATCCGCCAAATAGCTTCACTTACGGCGTCTATCAAGACAGCTTCCGGCGAGCGGCCCCTCGAGATACGTCCTCCGGACCGGTGGCTCTCCAAACTCGGTGGTGGCTCGAAGGGAAAATCGCAATGGCCGTGGAGCTGAAAGACGTCGAGCGGAACTTGCGCTCCGATTCTCAGCAGTTCTTCTTCATTCGCGTTCACAAACACGCCGACCTTCAAAAATGTTCCCGAGACGGCTTCGGCGATCTGGTGCGCGCGAAGCGGCGTGATGTAGCGCGGGCTCTTCGGATAGAAATTAAATCCCAGGGCATTTGCGCCGGCATCTACAGCAACACGCGCATCTTCCTCATTCGTGATGCCGCAGATCTTGACGATGAAGGACAGGTCCGCGGCGGGTGTCATGAGCTTTGATGAAGGAGCGCTTTCAGGGCGGCGGTTGGATTCTGCGATCGCATGAGCGATTCGCCGATTAAGAAAGCATCGAAACCTGCGCCGCGCAAAACATCGATATCGGCTCGCGTGTGGATGCCACTCTCGCTCACGCGTATGGCATTCGTGGGCATGAGATAGCTGAGGCGCAGGGAGGTATCGAGCGACACCTCGAGCGTGTCGAGATTGCGATTGTTAACGCCGATAATTTCGGCCCCGGCATCGATGGCTTTGGCGAGCTCGTCAGGATCGTGAACTTCGATCAGGGAAGCCAGGCCGAGCGAAGAAGCGAGCTCGCGAAGATTCTGAAGCTCGGGAACCTCCAGAATGGCGGCGATGAGCAAGATGGCATCCGCGCCGTGAGCGGCGGCTTCGAAAACCTGGAGTTTATCTAATATGAAGTCTTTGCGAAGAACGGGAAGGCTAACGGCAGCACGGGCAGCTTCAAGATCATGCAGCGATCCTTGAAAGTATTCCTTGTCGGTGAGGACGGACAGACAGGCTGCACCGCCTTGTTCGTAGGCGTGGGCGGTGAAGGCGGGATGGAAGTCCGCCTGCAAGAGGCCCGCGCTCGGAGACGCTTTCTTGATTTCGGCAATAATAGCCGGCTGGTCGCTACGAAGCGCTTGCGCAAACGGACGTGGATGGGACTTGCGCTCGTGAGCCTCACGCTCCAGAATGGCCGCCCGTGAATGCAGATCGGCCACTTCCTGTTGCTTGTGCTGAACAATCTCGGCAAGGATGCCGGATGAGGTGCGGAGCATCATCGCGGAGAGGCTTCGGAAACCCTCATCGTAACAGCTTCGACAACATATAAACATTTGGCCGCCGATGAACACCGAAGAACGCGGATCTCCAGAAGCCAGAGTCGAGTGAAGGCTATTGTTCATAGATCTCGAATTCCCGAGGCCGCTATCCTAACGCGCTGGTATAGTTGTGGCACGCAGCGCGGTTTCCAAGGCGGCGATGCGGGCTTCCAAATCCTGGATAGTCTTATGCTGCTTCTGGAGCTCATTGAGCAGCAGAGCGGGCAGCTGATGATATTCGACGGATTCCACTTGGCCTTTGCCGTCGTAGACGACTAGCTCCGGGTATACTTTGGCAACTTCTTCGCCAATTAAACCGAATTGGAGAGGCTTGCTGCCGTCTTCCGCCGCCTGCTTGTAGTGGAAGGTGACGGGACGCAGTTCCAGAAGCGCATCGCTCGCGCGACCCATGTCGTGAATGTCATCTTTATAGCGCTCGGAGGACGAGGCGATACCGAGCTGGCCGCTGGGGTTGATTAAAACTGCGGAACCGGTGACGGTCGCACCGCTGATGCCAGCTATGAACGCGCTGGTCTGTTTACCGGCAGAGCCGATACGAATCGTACTAGACTCATCACTCGTGCCGGAGCCGGCAACATAGACGTTGTTGCTGCCGGCCAACACATTCGCGCCTGAACCGTTTCCAATGGCTATGTTGTAGGTTCCGACGGTATTATTCAAGAGAGCATTTACGCCTACAGCGGTGTTGTTGGTGCCTGCTGTATTTCCCCATAACGCCGAGAAGCCAATCGCGACGTTATCCACGCCGATTTGACTGTTCAAAAGCGCCTGAGGGCCGATTGCCGTATTAGCCGAGCCAGTTGTATTCGAGTTCAGCGCTAGAACTCCGATGGCCACGTTGTTGTTTCCGGTCGCGTTCGCAGAAAGTGTGAGCGTGCCGATGGCGGTGTTCTCGGCGCCGGTGCTGTTCGTCTGCAGCGCATCGAATCCGAGGGCTGTGTTTTGGTATCCGAAGGACGATGCACCATTTCCGAGCGCGGTACTTTCGTTACCGGCATAGCTCTCCGCCGCGAAGTAGCCATTGATGTCCAGAATCACGTCGGTGCTGTTGGTGACAAACACATTCACAGCCCCATTTGTGCCTGCCGGCACAATCGCCGCGTTGGCGACCACCTGGCCCTGAATTGCGTTCAAGGTCGAGACCAACGGCTGCGTTTGCGCCAGTCGGCCAAAGTGTCAGAAACCCAAGCGGAACTTGAGGAACCACGGTGACGTTCAGCGAATACGCCAGAGCGAAGGGTGGAATATTGCAAGCACTAGTGGGAATAGGGAAACTGCGTGTCTCGCCGCCCTGCATGGTTGGGCCGCCAAAGGTGCCCGTAGCATTGCGCGTATCCGCGATCCTGCAGGGAGTCACTCCTATAAAAGTTAGTGGGGTTTGAGCCGGCAGGCGCCATGGATTCAAGCCCGTAAGCCAGAGAACGGCAACAAGGCCGTAATAATTTCGTCTTCTTCGCATAATGCTCCTTGTGTCCTGCGTGCGCAGGAATAGTCACTTTTCTCTTTCAGAGATGTCGTAGGGCGCCTACCATCCAAGCGCCTCAAGGCATGGCTTGGGTGCGGCGCGCGGTCAATCGGCGGTGTACGGGCGAGCTAGGCGGCTTTTTCGTGCGCCAAAATGCGGTCGACACGAGTTCGAGGGTCGGTTTCGAAAGGATCAAGCTCGTTATTTTTCATTTCGCGGTGCTCGCCTTCGGCTTGGAGCAGCCAAATCTGCATTTTGTGCTTCTTTTCCTTGCGCTTTTCGTCGGCTTCGCGGCGGAGCTCTTCGGCCTCTTGGCGCTTCTGCGATTCGAAGCCAATCTGCTGTTTACGCTTTTCGGCTCTTAGGCTTAGGAGCTGGTTCAGGGACTTGTAGAAGGCGCGATCGTTGGTGGTCTGGTAGCGCAGATAGAGAGCCAGCTCCTTTTCGCGTTCGGGTGGGGACAACATGGTGAGGCACTTGTTCTGGAGGGTGATGGCGCGCTGCTTCAGCCAATAATGTTCGGCCATGCCGTCGACCAGCAGACGCTCGGTTTGGGTAGTGGGTTTATGCTCGGCGAGAAGGCCGGTGCGGAGGGATTCGAAATCGAGCTCGTCTTCCCAAGGAAGAACGGTGAAAGCGCCGGTGAATCCGAAACGGAAATTATTTTTGCAGGAGACGGCTTTACCTGCTTCACTAGTCGGACCGGTTGAAAGTTGAGAATTCGCCTGATTGGCGGTGATTTGAGATTGCGTAGACATAGATGAAAAGCTCCTGGAAATGAAAAACGCCGGAGAGGGCGCGACGGCCATCCGGCGTTTTTCGGAAAATGTGAAGAGCTAAAGCTAGCTTTCGGAATTAGTATAGCACGGGTGTCAAGGGGTAGTTCTGAAAGGTGCGCAGCGTAATGGGCGGTCGAGCTTCGGAACCGCGACATTCCGGCCACAAGCTGCGAACGCGCCATGCTGGGTCTTGGCGTTGACTCCGATCAGCAGTCAGGGCAAAACTAAACGACGTCGATGACGATGAGGGTGATGTCGTCCTGCTGCGTGGCGTAAGCAGGTTTCCAGTGGCGCAACATAAAAGCCGATGTCGAGGTGCTGAACATGGGTGGATCGATCGCACCTACGCCACTAACATTGAGAAACCCGCAATTCCTTTCTGGCCGATGGTGTTCAAGAACATTCGACTCCTCTTCCTGGGAAGCGACGACTTTCCGAGCGAGGCAAAGATGCAGGCCGCCCGCGATCTGAACTCCGCACTCGAGGCCGGTTGGTCCGGGTTCGAGATTGCGGAACAAATTCGACTTTGCAGAGATCGCTCGGGCTCACGAAGCGTTAGAACATCCGGCACGGCCGGGGCGGGTGGTCGTCGTTCTGTAAACGAGATGACACGACGTATGCGCGACGGATAGCCTTCATTTTTGCTCCGGGTGAGGAACTTTTGAACACGACCCGAATTTTTTGGACTACAACGGGCCAACCTCAGCTGGGCGAACTCCGAACCCTGCGCCAAAGCCACAGAACGTACATCGCGCCTGATTGGCCCCTAACGTGCCGCCTCCGACCCGCTTCAATCCTCGGCAAGGAGTTTTATGACCAAACGTAAGGCGGCATTTCCGTGTGTAGTAATCATCGGCCTCTTCGCGACGCTATCTGCGAACGCTGATACCTTCAACTACACCGGTTCCATTCAAACATATAACGTCACCACAAGTGGCATATACGACATCACCTCGGCCGGTGCACAGGGTGGTACCGGAGCCGGTACGGTCGGCGGCCTCGGTGCCACGGTAAGCGGGGATGTCTTCCTCACGGCCGGTACGACGCTGGACATCGTCGTCGGTGGCCAGGGACTCACCGGCAACTTCTCCTCGCTTTGGGGCGGTGGCGGTGGAGGCGGCAGCTTCGTGTATGTCCCCAGCGCACTCCAGCCTCTGGAAGTGGCCGGCGGCGGCGGCGGCGCAGGGTACTTTCCCGATTCCAGTGTTCCAAACGGCGGTAATGGCGGCGATGGTCAAGCTACTATCAACGGCCAGAACGGCTTCGGCACGTTCGGCGGCGCAGGTGGAATTGCCGGTACAGGGGGAAGCGGTGGAACCAACCCCATGGGTGAAAACGGCGGTGGCGGCGCCGGCTGGTTAGGTAATGGCGGCAACGGCGTCGGTAGCGGCCCTTGCACGACGAATCCTGGTACTGGTGGGTCGGGTGACGGCGGTTTTGGTCCGCCGAGCTTTGCGGGCGGCACCGGCGGGGGGCTAAATCCGCCCTGCGCGAATGGGGGTTTCGGCGGCGGTGGCGGCGGCGGCTACCAGGGCGGCGGTGGTGGCGGCGGCTACTCGGGCGGCGGTGGCGGTGACGGTATCACGGGGCCGAACTCAAACGGGGGCGGCGGTGGTGGTGGCGGCTCCTATATTAGTGCTTCTTTCGCGAACAGCAGCATCATTGCAGGCGATAACGCGGGCAACGGTCTCGTAACCATCAATTCCGTCTCAGCCGTTCCCGAACCGGCCTCCATCCTCTTGTTGGGCACCCTCATGGGTGGCCTTGCGCTCGCTGTACGCAAAAGGTCGCGCTCCCAACGCAGCAGTTAATCTGTTCCACCTGCGCTAGCACGCCTCGAGTCCATGCACGCACCGCGTCATTGGCAAGAGGCGTGCTTTTAGCGCACCCGATCATGTTATTAAAAAGCGGACTGCGTGCGGGCCTTTTCACCGCACTCGCGCTCCTGGTGCTGTGCGCCGGGTGCGACATGTCGCCACGGGCCCGAGAAGCGCGCGGACTGAAAAGGGCTTCCCAGTTTATGATGGAGCGCGACTATGCCCGCGCTTTATTGGAGCTGAAGAACGCCGCTCAGGCGATGCCCAAAGACGCCGAGCCCTACTACCGGATGGGTCTCGCTTACAGCGCCATGGGCGACGTTCGAAGCGCCGCGGCATTCTTTCGCCGCGCAACGGAACTGAATCCGAATCACACAGCCGCGCAAGTGAAGCTGGCCGAAATTCTCACTAGCACTCGCAGCAAGGCGCTCATCCAGGAGGCTTCCAAACGGCTCGAATCCGTGCTCGCCAACACGCCGAAAAACAATGAAGCGAACGATACCCTTGCGATGGCCGAATGGGAATTGGGCAACTCCGACAGTGCGGCTGCCCGCCTCGAACAGTCGCTCGCCAATTCGCCTGCAGATCTTCGAGCCTCGATCGCGTTGGCGCGTTTGAAATTGAGTGCAGGCGATCAAGCCGGCGCCGAAGCCATTCTGCGCAAAGCCGTCGAGGATTCGCCCAAATCCGCTCAAGCGAAGCTGGCGCTCGCGCGCTTTTACTGGATGACAAATCGCCGGGAAGCCGCAGAACATGAGGTGAACGACGCTCTTCAACTCGACCCCAAGAACGAAGCCGCGCTTGAGGGTTTGGCTGCAATCCAGGTGGCTGGCCACCGGATGGATGAGGCCGAGCAAACTTATAAGCGCCTTTCCGCCCTGCCTGACAAATCGGTCAACTATTTCCATGCCGAATTTCTATTCCGGACCGGCAAGCGCGAGGCCGGCCTTGCTGAACTCGCGAAGCTTGCCAAGCAGGATCCCGGCGACCGCAACGCCCGCACACGCCTTCTAGCCGCCTACATTCAGACGGGCAAGATCAGCGATGCCGGGAAACTACTCGCCGCTGCTCTCAAAAGCAACCCCGAAGATTCCGATGCCCTGTTCCAGCGAGCGGAGCTGTATCTAAGGAGCGGCAATGCGCGGGAAGCTGTAAGTGATCTCGAGCAAGTTCTACATTTCAGGCCCGACTCGGCGCAGGCCCACTTTGCGCTCTCGGAAGCCTATCGCGCCGAAGGCGCCAACGACATCCAGCGCCAGGAGCTGAATGAGACCTTGCGGCTGAATCCTGCAATGTTAGCTGCTCGCCTCGAATTGGCATCGAACTTTATCGCTGCTAACGAAGCAAAGTCTGCGCTAGCAACTCTGGATCAGGCTCCTCCACAGCAAAGGAATACGTTGGCGACGATTGTTGCACGGAACTGGGCGCTCTACGCGAACGGCGATTTCCAAGAAATGCGGACAATGGTGAGCCGAGCGCTTGCCAGCGGCCGGCCGACAGAAATCGTCTTTCAGGACGCTGTACTCAAGATGGCTGAACGCGACCATTTGGGCGCTCGTATATCTGCCGAGGAGGTCTTGCGGCACAATCCGGACACACTAGGCGCGGTTCAGATTCTGGCGGATAGCTATGTTGCCGATAAACAACCCGGCGAAGCGATCCAGCGGATACAGGAACTGATCGAACGGCAGCCAAAATCGGCGCGATTGCGAGCCTTGCTCGCGAAGTATTACTTGGCACAAGGGCAGCAGGAGGAGGCGCGGCAAGCTTATGAAGCAGCCAAGTCCGCGGATCCGAGTTTCACTGAAGCCGGCTTGGCCCTCGCCCAAATGGATCTTCGAGAGAAGCGCATAGACAGCGCGCGGCAGCGCCTCACAAACGTGTTGGAGGCAGAGCCCAGGAACATACCGGCGCTCCTGATGCTGGCCAGTATAGATGCGGAAACAGGTAATCGGAATAGTGCGATCGCGAGGTGCCGCGCTGTTCTGGATATCGATCGGAAGAATGTGTTCGCTTTGAACGATCTGGCGTGGAACCTGGCCGTCGATGATCCGGACGAGGCACTGAAGTATGCGCGGCAGGCCAGCGACATCGCTCCGGACAGCCCGAATGTTCAAGATACGCTCGGCTGGATCTATTACCGCAAGGGCCGGTATCGCGCAGCGGTCGATTGCCTGAAGAACGCCATAGCGAAGCAGCCAACACCGGAGCGTCAGTTCCACCTTGCCATGTCTTACCTCAAGGCCGGTGATGAGGAATTAGGGCAAAAGACACTGCTTTCCGCCGTTCAGAAAGATCCACGGTTAGCGGCCAAGATCGGACGGGACTGGTAAGAAGGAGCAGGAGGAAGGGAAATCCGCACAGTACGTTTTGGTTTCGCGGGAACCATGTGGTGCGCCATCGGGCGGATTCTGGCCGGCGGGAACATCGGGCGGCAGGGGCGTATCCGTGTTCATGTCACAGCGGACGCGGATTCAAGATCCCCCGTTAGCGCCGATGCTGGCGCGAAGCAACTCTCGACAGCGAGCGGTGCGATTCTCCGGTAGTGGCGGCGCGGTTTCCAGAATGAGGTCCACTTGAGCGATCTTATTCTTTAGCGCCTCAAGCGAACTGCAATCAGTCGGCATACTTCTATCGTGACTGCACGTTTGAAAAAATGGCAACACGGTCGCTCTATCCCTCAACGCACCTTTCAGGCACTACCTGTCAACGGGTAGTGCGCTAAAAGTTGGTTGATTTGCAATCGACAGTGCAAAAAGCGGAGGGCCGAACCTTGTGAGAGGGTTCGTCTATTATGCGCTCGCGCTTCTCGCCCGCGAGGACTAACAGCGCTCCTCCGAGTGGGGGCTGGCCGCGCGCGAACCAACCCAAAACACCACCGCAATAAATCGTTTCACATAGAATGTCTCTGATTGCCCGTTTACGACAAAACGATTCGTTATAACCGCTTTCTGCTGCTCGTGGCGGGCCTGGGCGGATTGCTGTACGGGGTGGACGTCGGTATTATCGGCGGCGCGCTGCCGTATTTGGAGGCGACCTCCGGCCTGAATGCAGGCCAGCTTTCCATCATTGTTGCGGCAGTGCTGCTCGGCAGTGTGATCTCGACCCTCTTTTCCGGCATGCTCTCCGATTGGATGGGGCGCAAACCTCTGATGGTCTTCAGCGGCTTCACCTTTGTCCTCAGCATTCCCATGATTGCCCTTTCGCACGGCTACGCGCCGTTGTTTTTCGGACGCCTGTTGCAGGGCGCCAGCGGCGGCTTCATCGGTGTCGTTGTCCCGCTATACCTTGCAGAGTGTCTCGCAGCATCGAATCGCGGCAAAGGAACTGGCATCTTTCAATGGCTGTTGACCCTCGGGATCGTGGCCGCCGCGCTCATCGGCATCTATTTCAGCTATCGCGTCGCGGAGGTGACCAGATCCGCCGATGCCGCCACAATTTTCGCTTTCAAGGATCAGGCTTGGCGGCGTATTTTTTGGGTCTCGCTGCCGCCCGGCATCCTGTTCGTGATCGGGAGCTTCCTGGTGGCGGAGTCTCCACGTTGGTTATTCCGGCGCGGCAAAACGAAAGCCGCTTACCAGGCACTGCTTCGTTCCCGCACTACGGAACAGGCGAACCTCGAATTGAAGGAGATGGAAGAGACTGCCGCTGCCGAAACTGCCCAAGCCTCGACGGGCAAAAAGGCCCGAGAGTCGCTTCTGCGCCGGAAATATGTGATTCCGTTCCTGCTGGCCTGCATTATTCTGTTCTGCAATACGGCCACGGGAATTAATTCGATCATTGGTTACAACACCAACATCCTTTTGCAAAGCGGCCTTTCCGATGTTCAGGCCCACTGGGGCTATGTCGTTTTCACACTCGTGAACTTTCTCATGACCATTGGCGGCATCATGTTGGTCGATCGCAAGGGACGGAAATTCCTGCTGACCCTCGGTACCGCGGGCGTCATTATCTCGCTCTCCGGTACCGGCGCGCTCTTCCGGCAAAATGAGAAGCTGCATGTGGATTCCCGGGATAGCGTTCAAGCCCTGGTCAGTCCGGACCAGACCCTGGCACTGCGTTTCGATCAGCCCCAAGCTAAGACGCTCTTGGCCGGCACGGGCTCTGCCGGCAAAGCCATCCACAGCAGCCGCGCATCTCTAGTAATCGTCTATTCCTACGGAGACTTCACCGCAGCGACCAATGTCGCGCGTTCGGACGACGCGGCGACGCCCCCCATCAAGATTACGCGCGCAAGCTGCGTGCCTGCCAACAAGCTCGAGGCCTTCTTGAAAGACCCGTTTGCAAATGTGGATGCCGCCCGCGCGGCCCCTCTGCACATCGAAAAAGCTCTGATCAGTCCGGTGCCGGGTACCCGCAATGGCTGGCTCACCTCAATCGGCCTCTACGCCTTCATGGCATTTTTCGCTATCGGCCCCGGCGTATGCGTGTGGCTCGCGCTTTCCGAGCTGATGCCGACGCGTATCCGCTCCAACGGCATGAGTATCGCCCTGGTGATCAATCAAATAGTGTCGACCTTGCTGGCTGCCATCTTCCTTCCAATTGTCAGCAATTACGGATATTCGACTATGTTCTTTGTGTTCGCCGGTTTTACCGTGATCTACTTCATTACCGCTGCGTTTTTCCTGCCCGAAACCAAGGGGAAGACTTTGGAAGAGATCGAAGCCTATTTTGAACGCGCCGGTAAAAAGGCGGACTTGGGCCTCGGCAATGCACCCGTCGGATGAAGCGAGCCCCGGCTTCTTATCTGCGGGGTAAATTTGCGGCCTGGAACGAGATTCACCCCATCACCAGCGCCTTCCGCTTGTGGCTCCGCCGCTCCGCTTTCGCGTCGGAGGCCGAAATTGGCAATTGATCCCGGTGGAGCACATTGGCGAGTCGCGTCAGGTCGCGCCGCGCCTCTTCCAGGTGCAGTTTCTCGGCGAGAAATGCACGCGCTTTCTTCTCCGCCTCACCGCTCAAGAAGATGGCGCACAGACCTCCTGCACGGTAGCCATTTAAGCCGTGAATCGCATCGCAAATGGCGCCATCTACGAACTTCACGAGTTGCCCGCTCTTGGATCGTAGCTTACTTCGCCGAGTGCTCATTGGTTGCCCTCCGGTTATAGTCGCGGGAGCCCGTGCGCAGCGAAAAGCTATCTAGTGCCGCTTTCTGAGTGCTGCGTGTCGCCCGCACATTTGATATCGGCCGAAATTAAGTGTCCGAGCGTTAGGATCAAGCACTACGATGACCCAATTCAGCGCGATTGGATGCGCGGCAGTAACCGTTCCTTGAAGCCCATCAAGAACCCGCGCACTTCCGTATCCTTTAAGTGCGCGAATTTGTACTCTTCTTCCGACGAGACTCGTTGAGGACGGCATTTTGACCGAAGAAGCAGTCAAGCCTCTAAAGAAAATCTCGCGATTCCGCCAACTAATGGAATGGACCGGACCGAACGCGGCCACTTGGGTTTGCTCCTCCAACGGCAGGGGTTCACGTTAAAGAGACCAGCCCTTTTTGAAACTGTTGCGGTCCTGCACCGTCCTAGTACGTCTAGCCCCAGCCCAGGACCGCACATTTAGCGCAGTACCTTTCAAGGGGAAGTGCGTTAAATTTGAGATTTAGCGCACTACTTCCAGTTGCGGGCGCCTCACGGCGCGTTTTCAGCTATTCCTCGTGAAGCGCTGGTTCAGTCGCTGTTGTGGACGGACGGCACTCAGCGCCTGCCGGTTACCAGGTCGTCAGAATGCCCCGCCTTCAGGCGAGGCCACTGGGCGGTCGGACGTCCATCGGTACGGAAATTTTGCTTGCCTTCAAACCGTTGCGGCCACCCGGTCGGCGAGTCCTCCCACATCTCCTGCCGCCCGTAGACGGTCAAGTCGAGCAAACGGTAGCTGTTATCCATCGCCTCGACGCCGCGGATCGTCGTCCAGTAAGTCTCGAAGACATTGGATCCTTGTCGCAGGTAGCAAACGATGTGCATCCTGCCCACCCGGCGTCCCACCAAGAGGGTGTCGAGCGAGCCCTGGGCCGAGTACCAAGGCATCTCCCAGCCCATGAAGTCGCGGTACCGGGCGCTCTCTTCGTACGGGCCTTGGCAAAACGTGGCGTAGGTGACGTCGCGAGAATGAATATAGGACAGCTCGCGGACCTGCGATGTAACCCAGGTGCACCCCTCGCACTGCTCCGGTGCAGGCCGGCCTTTGTACCACATGAAGTAGTAGGCGATGAGCATCCGGCGTCCCTCAAACGCGTCCAATAGTGTCACCGCGCCACGTTCGCCAATGAGTGGTGTCGCGCCATCGACCGCGACCATGGGGAGCCGTCGGCGGGCGGCCGCAATGGCGTCGCCTTCTCTTGTGTGAGCCTTCTCTCGAACCCGCAATGCGTCCAGCTCCGTCTGGAAGGTGCTCCGATCGACTATTTTCGGCGCTCCCAGTTCATCGCTCATGATGTTTTTCATCGTTCTCTCCCTTGCTAACCTCGGTCATGCTTTCGCCTCTGCGGCGCGCTTTCGGGCGGCTTCTTGAGGGTCGGTTATTATGTCGATCCACTTCGGGTCAGGCGAGAGCTCGGCATCGTAGTTGTCGTGCCAGTTCCACCACTTGTACGGCGGGGTCTGGGGGTAACCCTCCGGCGAGTCCTCCCACGTCTCCTGACGGCCGAGCGGCGTGATATCGAGGTAGCTCCAGGTGGTCCCCATCGCCTCGTCGCCACGGTTGTTGATGAAGTAGGTGCGGAAGATCTTGCCGTGGTCGTCGCGGATGAATACATTGTGGCCGTGCCACTCGTCCACGCCGAAGTCTTTGTCGAAGCCGTCTGTGATGGTGTACCACGGCATCTCCCAACCCATTCTCGCCCTCAGGACCGCGATATCCTTCTGTGGCGCGCGCGAGGCCCAGGCGAGGGTGGTGTCGCGGGCGTTCAGATGGGCCAGATGGGCGACCTGATCGGCACCTAAGGAGCAGCCGCGGCAGGCGTGCTCGGGCCAGCCGAACACGCCGGGCTCGAAGAAGGCGCGATAGACGATCAACTGCCGGCGGCCCTCGAACAAATCGAGCAGGCTTACTTTGCCCTTGGGTCCGTCGAACTCGTACTTCTTGTCCACAGCCAGCCAAGGCATCCGCCGGCGTTCGGCGGCCAGCGCGTCACGGGAGCGGGTCAAGGCCTTCTCCTTCACGAGGAGCCGCTGGCGCGCAGCCTCCCACTCCTGCTGCGACACGATCGGGGGTGTGCTCATCGCGAGATGCTCTTTCCCGTGTTCCTTGTCTCTCTCTTTGCTTGTTGCCATATCATTTCTCCTTTTTTTTCTGAAACAGACCGAGACGATTCGCTCTGAAAAATTTTCTGACCTTGCCGATGCACACTGCCAGAATTCCTCCCGTGGATCCAGCTCCGGCGGCCATTACTGCTGTGCTTGCGAGGCATACTGGGCACATCGGGCAATTCTCCTTTCAGGTCTCGGAACAAGCGTCCCGGTCTTGTGTTTCATCGTCGTTCTTGTCTCGTTGCTTCGACTAGCCCGCTTTCGGGCGCTTCTTCAATCGTGCCCGGGCGAGGTGAGCACGGGCAGGTTTTGCTTCAGCGTCTTCTTTGATGCGCAGCAGGCAACTCGCCCACAACTCTTCGAAGCGACCCACCCAGTGCTCATAAATTTGCCGGATTGGCACTACGTTCAATGAGTTGATCCGCTGGCGGCGTTCTTCACGCGTGTGAATCAGATCGGCCTCGCGGAGCACGTCAATGTGTTTCATCACACCGAAGCGACTCAGGTGCGGAAAAACCTCGACTATCTCGGTCGTCGTTCGAGGGCCCTGCCGCAAGAGCTCGAGAATCGATCGCCTGGTTTTGTCGGATAGCGCTTTCCACACGCCGTCAAGCTCGTCATCGGGCACATTAGCTCCGCTCTCCATGCGCATGCATGGCGCAGTCCTCAGAAACTCTGTCTAGCACGTGTTTCCAGCCGGTCGGCATGCCCGCCCGGTGCGCCGGATCTATCAAGCCGATGGCGCGGTGACGGAAGTCCACATGGGTTCCTCCCGGCCCCTGTTCGAGCTTCACTTCGATATGGTTCAGCGCCGGGTATGACATGAGCAGAGGGCCGGTCAATTCCAGCAGCACGGGCGGCTTGATTACTTGCACGTGTCCCCAGAGATGGCCGATGCCGTTGCCGCGATCACGGAACCACCGGCCGCCCGGCCATTGCTCCAGCGTCATCTGCAACGATTCACCTTGCGGGTTGGTAAAGCCTTCACCGAGCCGGTGCAGCACGCTGCGAAAGACGTCTCCAATGTCCGCCTTGATGTCAATGCTCTGGATAGTGTCCAGCATCAAATCGTCAATTGTCATGTTACTATATAGTAACGTTCCTAAATAGTAACGTCAACCGAAGTTTTTCATCCGACGAGCCTTCTGCCGTCCCAGGACCGATTTAGATTTTCATTCCATTCGTTTTCGTCCAACAAATATTCGCGCTAGGATTAAACGATAAAGTGAGTTCAATTCTAAAGGGCAATCCTGGGTCAAGACTCTCTGATGTTTGATACTGACTTGCTTCGTAGCTTCGTAGCCGTCGCCGAGAGCGGGCGGTTTACGAATGCGGCTAAGCACAGCTCCCCGTCCATCAGCTTCCTCAGCTCGCGACCGTTCTCATGTTGAAACGCATCGATCTGAACCACCCAGAGCGGCACCCGCTTCCGATCAGCTGGTCGATAGTGCGCTAATTGTGTGTTGCTTGAGGAACGGCTCATTATTGTGGTGCGATTATGTCTGAAGAAAGGCACGTTTTCAAGGCCAGCCGCTGGACTGCGGGAAATTTTTGGTTTCCACTTCGAATCGAAGTAACGCCCCAACGTGTGTCTCGCATCCAGCCTCGGGTCATCGGTTCGAACGAAGAGAGCATCTCCATCTCGCAAGTCGCATCCGTGAGCATTCGGACGGGACTCATCTGGTCGACGATTCAAATTGATTCGACCGGGGGAACAGATCCCATCGTGAGCCGCGGCCACCGCAAAGGGGATGCAATCCGCATTCGCGACTTGATCGAAGGCTTCCAACAAGACAACGCAGGGATCTCACGAAAATAGGCGGGACGATTTGATCGAGCTCGAGCGTGCGGAGCTGCCAGAAGAATTAGCGACGAGAAGCTACTGCTTCTTTTTCTTCGGTTTCTTTGTCTCTTTCTTCTGATCCCTGCCCTTTGCCATTGAGTTCATCCTCCCTCTAATAAGTTATCCCAACACGGGGTCTGGTACTGCTACTCCCGTAAGGACAATACCGAGGGTGGCCATATGCGACGCAAGATAGATCAGGTGTTCTCCCTTCTTGCGGGCTGCGGCTTCCCCAGCGCAGCCCTGTTCTTGATTCGCAGACCTGTGACGCGGTAGCCAAGCGGAAAGGCGAGAGTTTGCAGGGTAGGGCTCTGATCGGCTGTTCGATTCAGCCCCGCGTCACCAAAAGCTCGCGGGAAAGCGGGAATTTTCCGGGCGGGAGTGCACTTAGATTGCATCTCATGCGCCTGCGTGTACCGCTTCGCAACATGGAAACGCGCTCTCGAATACGGCCGTGTTTCGCACTTGATGCGCGGATCATCTTCATAACTCTATTTGCGACATTTCCAGCATTGGCTTGCCAGAACGCATCTGTGTTGCGATCATCCCGCCACCTGGAATTAGGGGTGCGGTTTTCAACGCATGATCCGCGGATCATTCAGCAAGCGAGTCGTGCGCTGGAGCGCTGGTCGGAAATCGTAGACCTCTCCTGGCATCGCGACGACAGCGATAACTGTTCCATCGATATCAAAGCCGATACGTTTGCCGAAGAGGATGAAGTCGCCGAATCGAACGCGGAGGAAGGCTCAATCATCTTCGCGAGCGATGCTGAACTTACCGCCAAGCAACTATTTGTTACAGCTTTCCACGAGATTGGGCATCTGCTTGGTTTGCAGCATAACCCCAGTGCGCATTCGGTCATGTACTGGATTGATTTCCGCGGCGATGAGGTGCTGGACAACTCCGACATGCACGCACTGGCGACAATCCATGCGCTACGGAGTGGTTCCGGGTGCGGCGGACACGGAGCCTGTGAGATCTTGTCTCCCACACTTCAGGCGCGAAGAATTGGGAACAAAACACAAACTTCACAGACTGCTAGCGCTGTGCGGCAAAGCGCCTCGCTCAGGCCCACAGCGAAGCGATCGCGGCGCCGGCATCACCACTCTAAGTTGAAATCTGCGCGAGCGAGGACCACATCCCCCTAGGTGCTGCCGTTACGCAAGAACGGCATCATCGGCCGATCGCCGCGAGATTCCTCTCTGCCTTCAACGGAGGCGGTCCTGTCTCTGCATTTCTTCAGTCGAGGCAAAAGAGCGTTTTGAGCGCGATGCACGCGTCCGTATTTTTGCAATACGCTTGGATAGTTCTCTGCGCCGGCCAATCTCGGCATCCGTCGGAAGGTTCTCTTCTAATAGAGTGAGCACTTCAGACGTTATCGAACGCCTGTGTTCGCGGGCACGTTCTCGCAATGCCCCGTACAGTGCATCCGGGACATTCTCGACCTTTAGAGTTGCCATAGGGATGGGCTAGTGTTAATTATATTTAATTGATCATTTCTTACGCTAGGGGTGGGGTATAACACAAGAACGAAAATCTGCTAGCTGGGAGGTAGAGAGATGACATTTTCGAGGCGGCTCGTTTTATTAGCAGGTCTGCTGGCTTTGTTTTCTAATTCGGCGGTTTGGGGGCAGATCAGCTCCTCAACCGGTGCAATTCAGGGGACTGTTACCGATCCACAAAATGCGACGGTTGCCGGCGCAAAGGTAATTCTGACTAACCTGGACACGACCGTTCGGGCGGCAGGAACAACACAGCCGGATGGCACATTTGTCTTTCCACTGCTGACGCCCGGAAATTACCAGATTGAAGTGCAGGCGCAAGGTTTCGAAACCACAGTGCTGAAGAACGTGAAAGTGGAGATCACAAAAGTTACGAACGCGAATGTTCAGCTTCGCCTGGGGCAAGTGGCGGTACAAACGACGGTGACCGAAATAGCGGAGACGGTGGATACGCGAACGGCGACGACGGGAAGCGTTATCTCGGGGACCCAAATCAGAGATATCCCTTTGCCGACACGAAATTTTTTGGATCTGACCGCCATGCAGGCGGGGACGTCGGCGCGTATTCAGAGCGCGGCAGTGGTGGGGCGCGGCGCTCCGATTCTCGACGTGGCGGGGTCGCGCGCGACAACCAACAATTTCGTGCTGGATGGAGTGGACGCGAATAGTTTTGGCAGTAATAGTCTGACCGGAGTGCCGGTGCCGAATCCGGACGCTGTGGGTGAGTTTCGCGTGAGCACAAGCATGTATGACGCGAGCCAGGGCCGCGGGTCCGGAGGCAACATCAACGTCGTGCTTCGCTCCGGGACGGACCATTACCACGGCGGACTTTTCGAGTTCTACCGGAGCAACGATTTCAACGCGAACGACTTTTTTGCAAATGCGCAGGGCAAGCCGGTGCCGGTGCTACTGCAGAATCAGTTTGGGGCGCAGGTGGGCGGGCCGATTCCGAAACTGAAGGACACGTTCTGGTTCTTTTCTTACCAGGGGACGCGGCAGAAGAATGGGGTTTCGAGCCTGATCAGCGGATCGCAGCCCGTTCTACCGGCAACGCGCACCGCGGCCGCGCTGGCGTCGGCATTCGGCGTAAACCAGGCGTCGATCGATCCCGTCGCCGTGCGGATTCTGAATCAACCCGGACAGTACGGGGGTTTCCTTTATCCAACCGGTTCGTGTACCGGAGTTCCTGGATGTAACGGCGCTGGAGGGACTGGAGTTCTGGTGCTCTCGCTTCCCACGATCTACAACGAGGACCAGGAAGCCGGTTCCGTGGATCGCACGTTGTTCAAGAACAATCATCTGGCGGCACAGTTTTTCTATGCAAATATCTATCAATTCGCTCCGACCGGAGGAGGTGTGACGTTAGGCCAGGGGCAGAATTCGCCAGCCACAAACGAGCACGTCGCGTTGACGGATACGGAGACCTTCACCCCGGCTTTACTGAACGAATTTCGCGCGGGGTTTACGAATATCAAGTCCATCACCGAAGGAGTGGAGAACGTCAACGTCAGCGATATTGGGATGTCGAAGTGGGACGGGAATATCTATCCCGGAATTCCCGCGCTTTCGATCAGCGGGCTGCTCAGTTTCGGCGGCTTGGGCGTGAATAGTTTTCAACACGGAGGAAACACATCGATCACCATCGGCGATACAGTTTCCTGGACGCATGATAAGCACACGATACGCTTCGGGATCGAATCGCGAAAGTACGGATGGAACGTCGATAACGAATACGGTACGCGAGGGAGTCTGAGTTTTCCGAGTTTTACGTCGTTTCTGACCGGAACGCCCAACAGAGTGCAAGTGGACGTCGGATCGTTCCAGCGAAACTATCGCGCGCAGGATGTGGTGGGCTTTGTTCAGGATGATTACCGCGTGACGCGAAGGCTCACGCTGAATCTCGGGGTGCGTTATGACTATCTGGGATTCCCTTATGACCTAAACGGAAAGGTCGGGAATTTTGATCCGAGTTTGGTCGCGGCGTCCTGCACACAGGCCGGAGGCGGGAATTGTATTCAAGCCGGTTTCGTTTCGCCCGCGAGCTTGCCGAGTCTGGGCACGCCAGGAGTGAGTGAAACGACGCTGAAAAGCAACATGAATCATAACTTTGCTCCGCGGCTCGGCTTTGCTTACGACGTCTTCGGCAATGGCAAGCTGGCGCTGCGAGGTGGGTATGGCATCTACTACATCCGAACCTCCGGGCAAACGCTGCTGCAACTGATCGCGTCTCCTCCTTGGGTGGAACAGTATCTGGCGTCCGGGACTGGTGTGGTTGGCAGCCAGGTGCTTTCGCATCCGTTTCCCGCCAATCTGCCGCTGCCCAATCAATTCCCCATCCTTCCTGTCATTGGGCAATTCAACGGTACGTTCACGCCTGCCGGCGCGCCTGTTTTTGTGAATCCGGATGGAAGTCCCGCAGTCGCACAATCGCTGTATGGATTCACACGAGGGTTGACCACTCCGTTCGTGCAGCAGTACAACCTGAGCGTTCAGTACCAATTGCCGAAAGGCTGGATCTTAGAGACAGGTTACATCGGGTCGCGTGGTTTGGGTTTACTGGTAGAACCCAGCTTGAATCAGGCCCTGCTGGTCAACTCGTCGAACGCGGTGACTTACAACAACCCGCTGATCGCGGCGAATGGACACCCGAACGGCATCACGATCACGCAAAACTCGAACAACAACGCGAGTCTTCGAGTGCCTGTGCTTGGGTTCTCACCCGCGGGGCTGAACCTGGTAACCAATCAGGGATGGTCCTTCTATAACGGACTCATACTCGAGGTCAGCCATGCGTTCAGTCACAGCTTCCAATTCAAGATGGATTACACCTACTCGCGGTCGACAGATAACGACTCCGGTCCGACGGGCTCGGATCTAGACAGCTTCACGAATAATCAACTGGTGCCGTCTCTGAATCGCGGTGTATCGGATTTCAATGAGCCGCACCGGTTCGTGTTTACCGGATTGTGGACCTTGCCGGGTCCGAAGACGGGCTTCCTGGGAGAGACGATCGGCAACTGGGGACTGAGCGGGGTGTGGACGTTGCAATCGGGTCTGCCGTTTACGGTCAGCAGTACAACGGGTGGCGGCTTGGCGGGATTAACGGGATCGGTTACGATCCGCTCGAATGTGGCGGCGTGCTCGTCTTTCAAAGCATCCGGGCCGGCGGATCAGAATCTGAACAACTACATCAATCCGGCGTGCTTTGCGGTGGTGCCGAGTCTGCCAAACGGGACCGTTTTGACGGGCTTAAGTCCGCAAGAAGGGCCGGGCAGCGGGACTTACATCATCGGCAACAATGGAGTGACGGGCGATACCAGTGGAGGTTCGCTGTTCGGTGTCGTCGGCCGGAATACCCTGCAAGGTCCGTTTGAAGAGCGCCTGGATTTAGCGCTGACGAAAGTTTTCCCGGCCCAGTGGCTGGGTGAAGCGGGACGTTTCACATTTCGAGCAGAGGCGTTCAAAGCGTTCAACAACCCGATCTTCTCGAATCCGCAGAGCAATATCAGCGTGTCTAACTTCGGACATATTGTCTCGACGCTGGATGGAACCGGGCGCATTCTTCAGCTAGCTCTCAAAGTCAACTTCTAATCAGCTATTCTCATCAAAAGGCTCCGCGCGTCGAGAGACAGTGTGTTCGTATACTGAGCGGAGCCCTTCGAAGGAGTATCTGTGATGAAGAAAGCGTTGTTGTTGCTGCTGATTTGTTTGCCGGTTGCCGTGGGAGCTTCCGACGACAAGACCGAGCCGGTGAAGTTGGAGAAGGCCAATTATCACCTGGCACAGCATTGGACCGCCGCGAAGGTGGGCAAGCTGGTATTCGATTTGTCGGTGACGCCGCACTGGCTGGAGAGTGGCGACCGGTTCTGGTACAGCTATGAGACCAGCAGCGGCCGGAGCTTTTACCTGGTCGATCCGGTGAAGAAGACCAAAGCGCCGGTTTTCGATAACGCAAAAATGGCGGCCATGCTGACTGAGATCACGCGAACGGCGTACGACGCGCGGCATCTGCCATTTCGCGCGATCAAGTTCACGAAGAACGACACGGTGGTCGAGTTGCAGCTACAGGTAGACAAAGACGCGGATATAGATGGAAAGCAGACGCTGACCGGCGTGGAGCAGCAGCAAACGGATCAGACGAGCCAGCATCCGGACGATCCACAACGGCAGGGCGGGAGTGGGCCGCCGGCTCGGGACCAGAACAAGCGAACGCTTTATTTCGAATACAACCTGGCGACTGGAAAGCTGGTGTTGCCCGCGGATTACCGGCCAGAGCCGAGAAAGCCGATGTGGGCGTCTATGTCGCCGGACGAGAAAACGATCGTCTTCGCGCGCAAGAACGATTTGTACATGATGGACGCGGCGAGCTATGCATTGGCGCTGAAGAACCCCGAAGATCCAGGGATCAAAGAGATTCAGTTGACGAAAGATGGCGTGGACGGATTCAGCTACGCCCGGCATATCTCCGGAACCGAGCAGCAGCGATTGACGCAGAGGAACGATGAGGAAGGTGGCGGCAACACGGGCGAGCCTCCGCCTGTGATTCGTGACAAGACAGGGCGCGTTCCTCCGGTGATTATTCTTTGGTCGAAGGATTCGAAGAAGATTGCGCTGATTCGGCGGGATGAGCGGAAGGTTGCGGATCTGTGGGTGATTCACACGCTCGAAAATCCGCGGCCGACTCTCGAGACGTACAAGTACGCGATGCCTGGCGAGGCCAACGTGCCGCAATGGCATCTGGAAGTGTTCGATTTAGCGTCGCAGGCGCGGCTCGAGATCAAAGCGGACCGGTTCAAAGATCAGACGCTGCAACCGTTCGACCAGCCCGTCAGCTCGAGGCAGCGCGAACGGGATCGCACCGAACCGCGATGGTTGGCCGATGGTTCCGACAAGCTGTATTTCCGGCGTATGAGCCGCGATGAGCACAAAGTGGATGTCTGCGTGGCGAACACGGAAACAGGCGAAGTAAAGACATTGATTGAAGAGCGCCTGAATGCGTACATCGACATCCGGCCACTGCGATTGGTGAATAACGGACAAGAGCTCCTGTTCTGGAGCGAGCGCAATGGCTGGGGTCATTATTACCTTTATGACGCTGACGGCAAGCTGAAAAATCAGGTGACTTCGGGCGAGTTCGTCACGGAAGACATTCAGAGTGTCGATAGCCGGAATCGCACGATGACGTTCATCGCGGAGGGTCGCGAGCCAGGTGAGAACCCGTATTTCAGCCATTTGTATCGCGTGAACCTGGATGGAAGCGGGCTGAAGATGCTCGACCAGGGCAACGCATCGCACGGGATCGCGATTGCCGACGATGGGAAGTATTTTGTCGATAATGCATCGACGGTAAGTACCGCTCCGCGGTCGATTCTTTACGACAGCAACGGAGCCGTAGCGGTGGATCTGGCGACCACGGATATTTCGGCGCTGATGGATGCGGGCTTCCACATGCCGGAGCAGTTCCAGGTGAAGGCCGACGATGGGCTGACCGACCTCTATGGGGTAATGTACAAGCCGTTCGATTTCGATCCGAACAAGAAGTATCCAATTATCGAGTTCGTCTATCCCGGTCCGCAGACCGAGAGCGTAACGCAGACTTTTACGCCGAAGAGTCCGAACGTGGCGCTAGCGCAACTCGGGTTTATCGTGATTGAGGTTGGCAACCGCGGAGGCAACCCGCATCGCTCGAAGTGGTATCACGACTACGGATACGGCAACTTGCGGGACTACGGCCTAGCGGATAAGAAAGCTGCTGTCGAGGAACTAGCGCGCCGTTATCCTTGGATCGACATCGATCGAGTGGGGATCACGGGCCACTCCGGCGGCGGCTTCATGTCTACGGCCGCTCTGCTGACGTATCCGGATTTCTACAAAGTGGCGGTGAGCGAATCCGGCAATCACGAGAACAATATCTATAACCAGAACTGGAGCGAGAAGTATCACGGGATCAAGGAAGTGGATGGAAAGGACGGGAAAGTAAGCTTCGAATATACGATTCAGAAGAACTCGGATTTGGCGAAGAACCTGAAGGGACACTTGCTGCTCTCGACCGGCGATATGGATGACAACGTCCACATGGCGAACACCATGCGGTTGGCCGATGCGTTGATCAAGGCGCACAAGCGCTTCGATCAGTTCATATTGCCGGGACAGCGGCACGCATACGGCGCAGATGCCAATTATTTTTTCTGGGTGCGCGCCGACTATTTCTGCCGATGGCTGCTGGGGGATTTCGATCAACGAATCGATATGGCGGAACTGGATCCGCAACCAGCGCCGCAGGCCGACGGTGCAGCGCGAACGCGGCGAGGCGCGGAACAGTAGAGGGCTGGCTGCTGCTCGCCTGAATTGCACCGCCAGGAGGACATCATGACTGGTCTCGATTTGCGTCCGCTATCGCTTGGGGAGATTCTTGACCGAAGCTTCTCTCTTTATCGCCGGTACTTCCTGCTGTTTATGGGGATCGCAGCTATTCCCAGCCTTCTGACCCTCGCCCTTAGCTTGGCGCAGACGTTCTTTGTCGAGAATCCGGTCGCCGGCAACCGGGGCGGCACGTCCCAAATCGCTTCGCATGATTTGGGGACCACGCTGATCTTTACAGGGCTTACGCTCATTGCCAGCGTCTTCGTCTATTTGTTTTCGCAAGGCGGAACCATTTCCGCTGTGTCACAGCTGTACCTTGGCCGTGAGACTTCCATGTCAGCGTGTTTCCGCCGGGTCTGGAAAGATATTGGCTCTCTGTTCGGGGTCGTGTTGCTCACGGGACTTGCTACCGCGGGCGCGGCTCTGCTGTTGATAGTCCCCGGTATTTATGTGGGTTGCCGTCTGCTTGTGTCGTTACCTGTCGCTATTGTTGAAGGCCGTGGTCCCAGCGAATCGCTGTCACGCAGCTGGAATTTAACGCGCGATAATGCCGGCCGCGCTTTTGTCATTGTCATCCTGTACTTCATCCTGACCCTGGGACTCGGGGGCATCGTTGCCGTGTTCTTCAGTATTGGCACGCTCGCTGCCCGGAACGATCCCGCCATGCTACGCGTTTGGTTGGCTCTCCAGCAGGTTCTTACCACCATCATCAACATCATCGTCGACCCGTTCCTCCTAATTGCAACCTCAGTTTTCTATTTCGACCTTCGGGTTCGCAAGGAGGCTTTCGACTTACAATTCATGATGGATCCGACCAGTGAGCGCGTTACGGGTGGCGATGGTCCCATTCCATCGATCCAGCCCTGAGCGCGGATGAAACCGACCCTTCTCTGCCTGGCCAGCGTGCTGCTCGCATGCTGCACTGGCTCGGCTCAGACGCGGAGCGACTTCGAGTTTGCGAATACGGCATCGCTCGCCCGCCAGCTGCGCGAGCTGCAACATTCGTTTACCGATCAGAACCCAGAGCGTCTTCGCGCCACGCTGCCATTGGCCTGGCGGGTGCGAACACCGGACGGGGATTACACAATTTCAACGGCACCGTTGCGAGACTTCCTCGATCGCTCATTGTTGAACGACGCGCAAACCTGGCTGGACCAACTCGCCGGACAACTCGAAGCGTATAACGGCGCTGGCACACCCGTATTGAAGGTTCGCGCGAATCTTCAGCGCATTCTTGCCCGCCCGGAGTTTGCCGGCAACGGGCCGCCGAGCGCGTGGGATCGTTTCCGCGAGCGCATTAATGCCTGGATCGAAGACTTCCTCAAACGTTTGCTTCATCTTGCTCGCCAACATCCGACGACCGGCCATGTTGTCTTCTGGGTCGCGATCATCGGTGGCGTAGGCCTGCTTGGTTTCTTGCTGTTTCGGCTGTGGAATCGAGATCGATATGAATTGAAATTGTCTGGCTCGGCCACTCCCGCTGTGGCTCGAAGCTGGGAACAGTGGCTCCGCGCAGCACGCGCTGCTTCAGATGAAGGCGATATGCGGAAAGCTATTCAATGCGCATACTGGGCCGGTGTCGCTCGTCTTCAGGTATCAGGCGCTCTTCCGCGCGGGCTCACCTACACGCCCCGCGAATATCTTCGTCTCGCTTCCGCTCCTCAGCAGGGTTACTTCGGAAGTCCCGCCGCCATCAATCCCCTGCGGACGCTGACCTCTTATCTGGAACGGTTCTGGTATGGCCGCGTGACTGCTACCGCCGACGACTTTTCGGCTTGTCTTGGATCCTTGGAGGCGCTGGGTTGCAAGGTGGACTAAGTTCGACCGACCGTAAACTGCTCTGGGGTGCCGGGGCGGTTGCTTTCGTCATGGCCGCAGCAACGGTTTCGTTTGCGCCAGCTGGTCACGGCAATGAGTCCAAAGTGCCATCCACTTATTCGTCAGCGTCGGCTGGAGCTCGCGCGGCTTATCTTCTGTTACAGGACTTGCAATATCCAGTCCGCCGCTGGGAAGATCCGCCCGGCCGGCTCGCAGCAATGAGTCACGGCGGGGTACTCATTCTCGCTGAACCTACCCAAATGCCTTCCGTAGGGGAAAGCGCATCACTTCTCAAATTCGTTGGTAACGGCGGGCGCATTCTGTTCTGCGGGCCTGCCATCCTATCGTTCTTCCCAGCGGCGGCAGTCTCGGAGCCTTCGGCAGGCGAACAGTGGAGAAAGGTCTCCGCCGATCTGCCCGCGCCGTTCACTCGCGGCGCCCGCAACATCACCATCGAACCCAAGGCGCTTTGGAAGAGGTTAAGCTCGCGGCAGCTCGCGCTGTATGGCGGCGAAAGCGCAGCGGTGGTTGTTCTGTGGCGCATCGGAAAGGGAGAACTGCTGTGGTGGGCCGCCGCCACGCCACTCACCAACGCCGGGATCACGGAAACAGATAACCTGACGCTGTTTCTGAACGCCGTGATCCCACCCGGCGCAGAGCCACCTCTCAACATCTACTGGGACGAATACTTTCATGGCTCGCGCAACTCTCTCTGGAGCTATGTCGAAACCACGCCTGTGAAGTGGGCATTGGTTCAACTGACGCTCATCGCCTTAGCGGTATTGTTCACCTTCAGCCGCCGCTGGGGTCCCATCGCGATTCCCCGCTCTGCCTCGCGCCTGTCGCCACTCGAATTTGTCGACACGCTAGGCGGCCTCTATCAGCGCGCCGGTGCAACCTCCATTGCAACCGGAGTCGCCTATCGTCATCTACGTCTCAGCCTGACGCGCGGTCTTGGGCTTGGCTCGGCAACTCCGGATGCCACACTCGCCCACGCTGCCGGAGCACGCCTTGGATGGGACAGCGGCGATCTTACAACTACTCTTGAAAAAGCGGCAATGGCGCAGACTCACAATCTTCGGGGCCGGGAAGCTCTCGATTTGGTGCAGAAGATCGCACGCTACACCGCGCGCCTCACAAACAAACGCGCGCCACGGGAGAAGAATTGATCTTGGAACACTTTTCCGCTCTTGCCGCACACGTTCGCGGCGAGCTCTCGAAAGTCATCGTCGGACAGCGCGACATTCTCGATCAGTTGCTGCTGGTTCTGGTGTGCGGCGGACATGCTGTTATCGAGGGCGTCCCGGGACTCGCTAAAACGCTGGCGGTGAAAAGCCTCGCGCGCGTTTGCGGCCTCATTTATCACCGCGTGCAATGTACGCCCGACCTGATGCCCGCCGACATCCTCGGCATGAACGTCTTCAATCTGGCGGACAACACCTTCCACCTGCATCGCGGTCCGGTATTCACGGATCTGCTGCTGGTCGATGAGATCAACCGCACTCCTCCCCGCACCCAATCCGCGCTCCTCGAAGCCATGGAAGAACGCCAGGTCACCATCGATGGGGTGCGCTACCCGCTCTCTGAGAACTTCACGGTTCTGGCCACGCAGAATCCCATTGAATTCGAGGGCACGTATCCGCTACCCGAAGCGCAGCTCGACCGGTTCCTGTTGAAGATCCGCATCTCTTATCCGTCGGCCGAAGAAGAAGCCGCTATCCTTTTCCGCTACGAGGAAGGATTCGATCCTCGCCGTCTGGATGCCGTCTCGCTGGTCCCCTTCGAGCCATCGCTCCTTTCGGCCGCACGGAGCGAAATCGAAAGCGTCAAAGTGGAACCTTCGCTGTATCCATACATGGTCTCGGTGATTCGCCGCACGCGCGATTGGCCCGCAATCTCGGTGGGGGCGAGCCCGCGTGCCGCCGTCGGACTGCTGTTCGTGGCTCGAGCGCTCGCCGCCATGGACGGTCGCGACTATCTGCTGCCCGATGACGTAAAAGCCGCCGCTCTGCCCGTACTCCGACATCGCATCCTGCTCAAACCCGAAGCCGAACTGGAAGGGCTTACGACCGACCAGGTAGTCGAACAGGTGCTCGCTACTGTCGAAGTTCCACGCATCATGCGTGCTTCCGAATAGTAAGATGACGAGCGCCCTCACGCCTTCATCGACGGCGGCTCGCGCAGAACCACGCAAACCGATGCCGTTTGGGTTCGGCCCGCGTTTCTTTGTTGCACTGCTGATTGGTCTGGTGTGGCTGGTGCCCGTGTGGTGGTCGCCTCGTCTAATCGCCGCGATGTTTCTGTGGGACGGCCTGGCCATCGTACTTTGGCTGTTCGATGTTGTTCGGCTACCCGCGCCTTTCGAACTAAACGCCTCACGCATCTGGTCGGGACCGCTGATACTCGCGCGGCCGGCTTCAGTCGAGATTGAGATTCAGAACTTCGGCCGCATTCCTGTCTACGCAACTCTGATCGATGAGACACCCGTTAGCCTTCGCGATGAACCGGCGACCCTCAGCGCGCTCCTACCGCGGGGTGTTCCTGCGCGGATGGAATACACCATCCTCCCGCGCGAACGCGGCGACACACTGATTGGTAAACTCTTCATTCGTTATCGAAGCGCGTTTGGCTTTGCCGAGCGTTGGGCTATTGTGCCACTCGCGCAAACCGTTTGCGTGCTGCCCGACCTGATGCAGGCCAAAGATCAGGCGCTGTATCTTATCCGCAGCCGGCAAATCGAAATGGAAAAGCGACAGCGCCGTCAGCCCGGCATTGGCCGCGAATTCGAAAGCCTACGCGAATACCGCGATGGCGATGAGCTTCGCGACGTCTCCTGGTCGGCGACTGCCCGGCGCCACCAACTGATTGCGCGAAGCTACACTGCCGAACGAAGTCAGACAGTTTGGATCGTGGTGGATGCCGGACGCTTGCTCCGCGCCCAAGTACGGGAGCGCGGCAGCACACTGCATCTATCCAAGCTCGACTATGCCGTCAATGCGGCGCTTTCGATTGCGCAGGTTGCATCGCAGTACGGCGACCGGGTTGGCTTGCTCGCTTATGGCCGGTCGATCCAGCAATCCGCTGCTCCCGGGCGTGGACCGCAACAGATTCGGAGATTCGTGGAAACGCTCGCTCACGTTCGAAGTGAATCGAGCGAGGCCGATCACGCGCGCGCGGCGCGAACGCTGATGCAGAAACAGACCCGGCGCTCCCTGGTGGTTTGGATCACAGACTTCGCGGAAACACCCGCCACGCCGGATGTCATCGAATATGCGGCGCATCTGGCGCGGCGGCATTTGGTGCTATTCGCAGCTATCGGCCAACCCGATCTCTCGGCTGTTGCCGAGGCAACGCCGCAATCAGAAACCGAAATGTTTCGTCACGCCGCAGCGCTCGAGATCGTGGAACGCCGCGACCTGCTGCTTCGCAATCTGCGCCAGACCGGAGTCCTCGCTCTTGAACTCGCGCCGGGGCGCGTCACCAGCTCGCTAGTTAACGAATATCTGCAGATCAAAGATAGGAATTTGCTATAGGCAGCCCCTCCCTGACGGTCAGGGTTCTGTAAGCAACTGGGACCGCGGACGTTAATAAGGGGATTAACGCTTCGTCCGGAGCTCAATCATGACTACTTCGGGCGGGCAGTTGAAGCGGACTGGCAGCAGCGCGCAGCCCGCGCCGGCAGTTGTGTATCCCTGCATTTGCTTGTGCGTCCAAGGTCCGTAGGAAAGCGCCTTAGGACATTTCGCGTTGTGACGAAGGGATCCAATGCCCGGGAGGCGAATCTGCCCGGCGTGAGTGTGGCCGCAGAGATAGAGAGCAATCCCGCTATCGGCGGCCTCGTTGTACAGCTCGGGCGCGTGGGCGAGTAGAACTTTGAATTCGTGCGATGGCACAGATTCGAGAGCGCCATCGAGGTCGTCGCATCGATAGTCGTATGGATCATCGACGCCAACCAGGCACAGTGACGCATTTCCTCTCCTGATTTCCGCCGATTCGTTGATCAGCATTCGCACACCCATTTCTTCAAGCGCAAATGCAATTTCAGAGGAGTCGTGGTTGCCGAGAATGCCGAAAATTCCATGAGTTGCGGCAATGCCGGAGAGAATGGTTCTCATGCAGGGATAGACCTCCTCGCATGGGCCGCGATCCTCGAAGCGGTAATCGCCGGTGAATACGCACAGATCGGGCCGCAACTCGCTGAGCAAGGGGAATAACGCCTCGGCCAGACCGTCTGTTCCGTCAATGTGCAGATCGGAGATTTGCAGAATTTGGAATCCGTCGAAGGCTGGAGGAAGACTCGGGAACTCGAAGCGGACGCTGCGAACAACGGGACTGACGGCGTTTCTGACGCCTCGTTGATAAAGCCCCGTGATTTGCAAGCCGCGTTTTAATATGGGCCGAGTGAAATAGTCCTCAAACTTGCGCCACACCGGACCGTGCCGGAAGGTATGGCCAATTTCCGCAAAGTGCTGTTCGACGGCGAGGTGGGGCTTGAGACGCTCCGCTAATGAGCGTTCCTCGATTGAAGAATTAACGGGCATGTCGAGAGTCGGCATTAATAAGGTTTGAGAGGCCAAAAACGAATGAGGATGGTTAACGCGTCCCAACGCGGAGCGATGGCCGGGCCGATCGCGGCAACACCCTCTTCAAACTTATCGTACAGTACGCCCCGGAGTATTAGCTTCAGGGTAGGTCTTTACAAAATCGTCTAGAGTGCCTCTTCCGGCCGTCGCCTGTTGCCTATTCCATTGCTCCATACGCCAGTGTCCAGAAGTCGGTGAATACCTTCGGCGGTTCCGGCGAATCCATCAGGCGCTGCGTGAAGAGGATGCCGATCATTCCTTCTGCAGGATCGGTGTAGGCCGTTGTGCCGAAGCCGCCGGTCCAGCCGAATCGGCCTGGAGTGTGGAAGATTTCGTTGCGCCGAATGTCTACCGCCATTCCTAGGCCCCAACTGGAATGCGTCCCGAAAAAGATTTCGGCGCCCACGCGTTGCTCAGGCGTGAGTTGATCTGAGGTCATCAGCTCCACTGTGGCGCGGGAAAGAATTTGCTCGCGCCCGTGCCGGCCCTTGTTCAGCATCATGCGGCTGAAGGCAAAGTAATCCTCGATCGTCGAGACGAGCCCGCCTCCGCCCGACTCGGAGGGCGGCTCAGACCGCCAGGCACTGTTTGCCGCGTCGTCAAAAAAATCCAACTTGTTTGTCTGACGATTGAAGAAATAGAAGGCAGGCAAGCGGTCGATTTTTTCGGGAGGCACGTAGAAAGCAGTGTCTTTCATTCCGAGCGGATCGAAAATGCGTTCGCGCATAAACGTGCCGAGGGATTGCCCTGACACTCGCGCGATCAAGGCCCCCAGCACATCGCCACTCACGTGATACATCCACCGCTCGCCCGGCTGCGCCAGCAACGGCAGCGAACCGAGCTTCTGCAGCCATTCGTCCATGCCAGGCGCTTGCGAGGGCAGCATTGGGCCGTCGCCGCCGATCCGATATTCACGGATCAACTTCTGGATTGGATAGGTGTCCGGCATGGCCATCACACTGCCGAAGCCCATCCGGTACGTGAGCAGATCGCGAAGGGTGATCGCACGCAGCGCAGGCACCGTATCATCGAGCTGGGAGGAGATGGACTTCAGCACGCGACGATTTGCAAGTTCCGGCAGCCACGGCTCGATCGATTCGTCGAGCCGTAGCTTGCATTCCTCCACCAGAATCATTGCCGCAACCGCAGTAATGAGCTTCGTGATCGAAGCGATGCGAAAGATCGTATCGCGCTTCATTGGCGCCGCATCGCCGAACGCCAGCGTACCGAGCGTCTCCACATGAACGTCGTCATGATGACTGACGAGCGCAACGAGCCCAGGCATCTCCTTACGTTCGACGTATCCGGACAACACTTGATGCATTCGCTCGAGCCGCGACTTGGAAAGACCTGCGGTGCTCATGTTCAGCTCCTCGCGCTCATCGACTGGCGATGTAGCGTCCGCAAACGCGAATCGCCCACTCTACCGAGACCGAACTTATCTTAAAATCGCCTGCACTGCTAATCTCCGGATCTATGATGGTCGCCCGATTCGAACCATCAGCATCTTGAATCGAGCATCACCGCGGAGACCGTCAAACCGAGGATCTACCCCCAGGAATGCAGCCCGAGGCGAATGCTCCTCGACCGCTTGGGCGAGCAACGCCAAGGCCTGGTCCTTCGCGCCCACACCTAAGGATGCGAGCGCCAAATCATAAGGGGACACATATCTCTGTTCCGATAGGTTTCTGAGGTCATCGAATATTTTTCGCGCTTGGCTTCCTCTGCCAGCGATCCCGTATGCGTGTGCTAGGGAGGCCATATAAACCGGGCTGCCGCCGGATAAGCTCACCGCTTTTTCGAGTTCCAGGATGGCTTCCTGGTACATGTGCTTCTGCTCGAATGCGTGCCCGAGCACCAGATGGACGGGCACGAAGGCAGGGTCCATCTCGAGAGCATTTCGGTACTGCTCGATCGCCCGGTCGTACTGCCGCGCAAAGAAGTAACGTGAGCCCACCCAGGTATTAATGATGCTTGAAAGCGGGTCGAGCTCGCGGGCGCGTTCCGATTCCGCGATGGCTTCCGTGTGCCGCCCCACGAGCGATAAGAACTCGGCGTACCAGTGGTGCCCGTTTGCGTAGTTCGGATTCAAGTCGATAGCGCGGCGGAATTCACGTTCAGCGTTGGCCCAGTCGCGATCATAGTACAGGGTCACGAACGCTAGCGAGGTATGCGCCTCTGCCAGCGAATCGTCCAGAGCCAGTGCCTTCATCACCGCCAGCTTGGCGTGAGGGAGAGTCTCCGCCGGAGCCATGTACGAGTACCATGCGAGCGGCGCCCAAGAATCCGCCAGGCCGTCATAGGCCAGCGCGTAATTGGGATCCTTTTCAATCGCCTGCTCGAAATATCCGATCGCTTTTTTGAGATCTTCTTCCGTGCGCTTGTTCCAGAAAAACCTGCCCTTGGAATAGGCCAAGTAGGCATCCGGATCGGGAGTGTGCCGGCGGGCCAGCCGGGCGCGATCGGGCGGCGTTAAGGTTACCCGAATTTCGTCAGCGATTTTCTGAGCGACTTCAGTCTGCAGCGTTAAGACGTCCTTTAGATCTCGATCATAGGTGCCGCCCCACAAGCGTCTGTCATTGGCGGCCTGAATCAGTTCGACGGTGATGCGGACCCGGGCGCCGGAACGCAACACAGAGCCCTCGACGACAGCATCGACGTCCATCTGACGCGCAATCTCTGGAAGCGGCTTACTGCTTCCGCGGTAGTACACGGATGAGGTTCGAGAGATGACTCGCAGAGCGCTGATGCCCTCAAGGTGCTGTCGAAGCGCGTCGGCCATCCCCTCCACAAAATACTCCTGGTCTGGATCTCCGGAAAGATTGGCCAAAGGAAGGACGGCCAAAGATCGCATCGGACCGGAACCCGTGTGAGGCCGCGATCTCTCCCGTAGACCGGCAATCAGTGCGAGGAGCAGGACCCCGGCCATGACGGCTGGCAACGCATGGACGCGTCGCCACCCTGCCGCCTCTTTGTTCTGGCCAGCTGGTTGAGGCACATCGGTCTTCTTCTGGGCAGCAGCCTCCCGTACGTCATCGACGTATTGGCTCACTGGAGCGATGAAGCGGTATCCGTTACGGGCAAGCGTCTCAACGAAGCGCGGTGAACTCGGCCGAGTCACCCAAAGCCTGCCGGAGCCTCTTAATCGCGGCGTTCACGCTATGCTCGAAATCCACGTAGGTACCGGCGCGGCCAGAGCCCTTTCTGCAGGTCCTCGCGGGTGATCACCTCGCCGGGGCGCTCCAGGAGCATGGCGAGCACGCTAATGGGCTGTCCGCTTAGCTTAATCCGAAGACCGTGCTTTCGCAACTCGCGCGCCTGGACATGGAACTCGAATGCTCCAAACCGGCAAATCCGGCAAGAGGCGCTCGACTCCGGCTTGGTAACCGCGCTCGACATTTACTTTGAGGTACGATTTTACACCTGTCCGTCATCTTTCACCACTCGGAAGAACTCCAAATCCTTCAATGGGATGCCATATCACCTACGTTTCGCCTGCGTTGCATTGCAGTAGTTGCCGGAACTTGCAAAGCTGTTCGCACGGACAAGATGCGCAAATATCTTTCCCGCAGCTGGCAGTTTGATTCTGTGCGGCGCTGTAATCGCTCTCGCGGCAGTCGCGCAGGGCGATTCCGGCGACCATCATCACGATCTCGGGCAGGTGAGTTTTCCCGTGTCCTGCACTCCCGAGGCACAGAAGACTTTCGAACGCGGCGTCGCCCTTCTCCACTCGTTCTGGTACGACGAAGCTGAAAAGACATTCTTCCAAGTGATCCGTATCGATCCCGGCTTGCGCCAATGGCTTACTGGGGCATCGCCATGAGCCTGTATCATCCGGTGTGGTTTCCGCCCACGCCGGCTGACCTGCAAAGAGGCATGGCCGCGATCGAGAGGGCCAAGTCGATTGGAGCGAAAACACAGCGCGAGCGCGATTACATCGCGGCCATCGAAGTGTTCTATAAGGATTCGGATAAAGTGCCCCATCGGGAGCGTGCGCTCGCCTGGCGTAACGCCATGCAACATCTTTCTGCGCGCTATCCCGACGACCGCGAAGCCGCCATTTTCTACGCGCTCGCATTGATCGCAACTGCGCCTCCGACCGACAAAGCCCATATTGATCAAAAGCAAGCGGCCGAGATCCTGAACCGTATCCTCGCGGAGCAGCCGGACCATCCCGGCGTCGCCCATTATCTGATTCACAGTTATGATTCCCCACAGCTCGCAATTCTCGCTCTGCCAGCCGCACGAACCTACGCGAAAATCGCTCCTGCTTCACCGCATGCGCTGCACATGCCGTCGCACATTTTCACGCGATTGGGTCTCTGGCAGGACTCCATCGAATCGAATCTCGCCTCTGCGGCGGCGGCCAGAAAGTATATAGCGAAAACACTGCCGGGAGCAACCTCGCAGGATGAGCTTCATGCCATGGACTATCTGGCCTACGCTTATTTGCAGACCTGTCAGGACGAGCAAGCCAAGCGCATCGTCGAAGAAGCGGCATCGACGTCGAGGGTTGACCAGAAGGTTTTCCAGGCCGCATATGCCTTGGCCGCGATTCCCGCGCGCTACGCACTGGAACGGAGGCGCTGGTCGGCAGCCGCCGCACTCCAGGTCCAGCCGGCATGGTTCCCCTGGATGCGGTTTCCCTACACAGAAGCTATCACGCACTTCGCACGTGCGCTCGGCTCAGCCCGTAGCGGAAATCCGCCGGCCGCGCGAAGCGGAGATCGAAACACTGGTCTCGATTGAGAACGCACTGCGACAGATCCACGAGGGTTACGACTGGTCTGCGCAGGTAGAGGTGCATCGGCTTGCTGCGTCGGCATGGGTCGAACATGCGGAAGGAAATCAACAATCCGCACTACGGTCGATGAGAGCCGCGGCGGATCTCGAAGACCAGACTGAAAAGCATCCCGTAACGCCCGGACCACTCTTACCGGCGCGAGAGCTCCTAGGCGACTTACTGATGGAACTGGACCAGCCGGCGCAGGCCTTACCTGAGTACGAAAAAGTATTGCAGAGTTCTCCGAAGCGATTCAATGCGACTTATGGCGCCGGGCGCGCAGCGGAGCTTTGCCGTGATCGAAATAAGGCGCAAGAACACTATTCCGAGCTGCTTCAGTTATGCGGGCACGCTGATGCTCAAAGGCTGGAACTTCAGAACGCCCAGGCTTTTCTCGAAAGACGGTGGTAGTTGAACAGGCTCGCATGAGGGCACAACAAAGGAGATATTGCAGATGATAACGTTCAAAACGAATTGGAAAATCAAAGAGATGCTATACGAACAATCAACCGGCCAGAGCCGGGGCGACACGCGCGCTATTGGCGTGTCCCGGTTTGCCTCGCCTAATGCTGAGTCTATCGGTGCTGCTGTTGGCCAGCGCTGGATTGGGGCAGCGGATGAAGTGACCGACTGGAACCACATCATGCTCGAAGCGACGCTATATGCGACGTCAACAGTACCCGCAACACCAGCGCCCATTTCGACACGAAGCACGGCCATGGTGCAAGCGGCCATTTTCGATGCAGTGAACGGCATCGATCCGCACTACACTCCTATTTTTGTTTAGCGCACCGGTCCACGACACGCTTCGAAACGTGCTGCGGCAGTGCAAGCCGCGTATGCCATCTTGATTCGCCTGTACCCGGCACAATCAGACACGCTGGATGAGCAGCGATCGGCATCGCTTGATGGGCATCTCTCGCGGTTGGGGCGCCGAGAATTCCGACTCGATCCAAAAGGGAATTGAGTGGGGCCAGGAAGTTGCCGACGCGATCTGGGCTTGGCGGAGCAACGATGGGTTCGCGGACGTACCGCCACCTTTCAACGGCGGAACCGCTCCCGGTGAATGGCGGCCTACTCCGCCCAAATTCATGTCAGGTCTTGCCCCGCAACTCGCGCACGTAACTCCATGGGTGATAGGTCACCCTCACAGTTCCGGCCTTCGGCGCCCCCCGCCTTGGACAGCGTCCAATACGCAGCGGATTTCAATGAAACCAAACTCATGGGGAGCATCTCCAGCGCTAGCCGGACACCCGATCAAACCGAATTCGCGCTCTTTTGGCAGGCGGGCAACCCGCCCGACTTCTGGGATCCTGTCGCGATTTCGCTGGCTGCCGAGCATCATTTCAGCCTTTTGCAAACTGCACGCCTACTCGCGCAATTAAACATGGCCATGTCCGATGCCATGATCGGCTGCTGGGACGCGAAATACACCTATGTATCCTGGCGGCCGATCACAGCTATCACCTTGGCCGATACAGATAGCAATCCGGACACGGTTCCGGATCCGGCATGGATGCCGCTGATCGTTACTCCGCCGTTCCCGGAATACCCGTCAGCCCACTCGTGCGCCAGCGGTGCTGCCGCCCGAGTGCTTTCGCACTACTTTGGGGAGAAAATTGCAATCACCGTAACGAACGACGCGCTACCCGGACAGACGCGGAGTTTTGTGAGCTTTTCCGCGGCACTCGATGAAGTGGCAGATGCGCGCGTGTTCGGCGGCATTCATTTTCGAACAGCTTGCAAGGCCGGGCAGGCGCTCGGTATGTCCGTCGGGGAGTACGTTGTGAAACATTCGTTGCGGCGAATTGATGGATGTGATTGGTGCGATGAGCCGCGATGGGAAGTGGGCCGCTGAGGTTCGATTCTTGGGTACCGCGCGTTCGCGTTGCTGCACGTATTTGAACGATTTGAAAACAGACTCAGATTCTTTACTCCAGCGCTCATTAGTGCAGCGCACTTCGGAGGCAATTTTTCACGGGCCGGTTCGCAAGGATCGCACAGCGAACCGGAGCATATCCCGATCGGGTAGTCAGGAGTGCCGTCTGCGCGAGCCTTCAATCTCCGGGCCGCCGACCAGCATCCAAGTGATCGCGCGCCGGCTTCGAGGGCACAATCTTCCGCTTGCTTCTGATCAGGGCTGCTCTCGCCAATCATTCCTGCGCCCAAGTTCGGCGGTGGAGATGTTGCTGCGTACCCCGCTCATTGTTTCTCTGGCGCGACGCGGTTCGGTCTCGGGCATCCGAACGAGGAAGTACACCGCAGTGATCCACAACAACGCGGCGGTGAGCCACGCAACCAGCGAAGCGCTTAGCGCATAAGGATTCGCGGCGTTTGCGGCGGCCGACGGGACAATGCCCAGGGTCTGATTCACGGCCGAGTGCATCAGCATCGTGAGCAGCAGGCTTCCATTTGTGTGCGCATAGAGCCAGGTGATCGCGACGGACATCGCGGTCACTGAGAGCGCCCATACCGGGAAAGACTGCCCGTATTTGTCGATTCCTGTAAGAAAGAAGAGGGGCAGATGCCAGAATGCCCAGATCAGCCCGAGCAGTACGCTTGCGCGCGCGAATCCTAAGCGGACCGCCAGACGGGGAAGGGCATAGCCGCGCCATCCGATCTCTTCACCTGCTTGTACTGGCGTCGAAATGATTATGGCCGCGACGATGACATACCACGCCTCATTGCCGAAGCGAGGCCATGAGCCGGTAAGGACGCGATGCACGAGCGCAACGGCGAGTTTGATCGCGGCCATGTAGCTGACGGCGAACATATACCATCGCGCACCCACCCGCCAATCGAATATGCGACGGAGCAGTGCGTGCGTGCCCGCGCGTCCGCGGGTCGACTCAGTGAGCCAGAGGGCGACCAAGGATGGGGCGAAGGTTCCGAGAAGCAGCAACGGCGTACGAAAACCTGAGAGCGCGGGAACGGAAGAACCGAAGCTGCCGGACAGAGCAACCGCCGTAATGAAGCACGTCCACGACACGGCGTATGTGAGCGAGAAAAATTTGAGGAGAGAACCCACGGTAGCTCCTCCATCTGGATGCGAACAGCAATTTCCGTTTTCGGTATTCTTATTATCGATTGGCAGAACAATGGGAGATGTTATGAGCGATACAAAGAGCTATCTTGCGGGCGAAGCGATAACCAAATACGTTCGTGAGGTGGGAGTAAACGAACCGGATGTCCTTAGACGGTTGCGTGAAGAGACGGCACCGCACCCCCAGGCGCAAATGCAGATTTCACCGGAGCAGGGGCAATTTTTCCGGGTGCTGCTGGGGTCAATCGGCGCAAGAAAGACGTTAGAAGTGGGCGTGTTCACCGGATACAGCTCCATCATTGCGGCGATGGCTTTGCCGGCTGATGGGCGGGTGGTTGCGTGCGACTTCAGCGAAGAGTTCACATCCGTGGCGAGGCGCTATTGGAAGGAAGCGGGCGTGGAGCAGAAGATCGAGTTGCGGCTGGGGCCGGCTGTTGAAACGCTTCAACACCTGATAAGAGAAGGGGCGGCCGGGACATTCGACTTTGCTTTCCTGGATGCGGAAAAGACAGAGTACGATGCCTATTACGAGCTGGCTCTGAAGTTGGTGCGGCAGGGTGGGTTGATTGCGCTCGATAACATGCTATGGCACGGACAGGTGCTCGAACCGGAGAGCGAGGATGCGGGCACGATCGCTATACAGAAGCTGAATGAGAAGATCCACCGCGACTCTCGTGTTGTCGCGGTTCTGCTGCCGATTGCGGATGGAGTTACGTTAGCGCGCAAGAAATGAAGATAGCGATTGTAACGGGCGCGGCGCAGGGGATCGGCAGGCGAACAGCCGAGGTGCTGGCAGGGCGAGGGTACACAGTTGTCGCGAGCGATATAGTCTCGTGCGCCGCGACTATAAGCGCTATTCGCGATGCTGGGCAAGAGGCGATTGAGGTGTTGGGCGATATCTCGGAGGAAGAGACGGCTCAAGCGATCGCGAATACGGCGCGATCCCGGTTCGGGCGCGCGGATGTGTTGGTGAACAATGCCGGAATTGCGCACATATCTCCGGCTGAAAAGACGAGTGCAGCGGACTGGCGGAGAGTGCAGGATGTGAATCTGCTGGGACCTTTTCTGTTGTGCCGCGAAATTGGGGCGATGATGCTCGAGCAGCGGTCCGGCAGCATCATCAACGTGGCCTCGATAGCAGGGTTGTTGGCTATTGCCGATCGCGCCGCTTATAACGCGAGCAAACACGGCCTGATCGGTCTGACTCGCACACTGGCTGCGGAGTGGGGCGGCAGGGGAGTGCGCTGTAATGCGGTTTGTCCGGGCTGGGTGAAGACTCCGATGGACGTCGGCCCGCAGGCCGCAGGGTTGTACAGCGATTCCGATATTATGAGCCGAGTGCCAATGGGCCGATTTGCAACACCGGACGACGTCGCTTCGGCAATTGCTTTCCTCGCGGACGCTGGTCAAAGCGGCTTCATCAACGGACATACTCTCTCCGTCGATGGAGGCTGGTTCGCCGATGCGAGCTGGGACAGTCTGCGACTGCGGCACCGGTGAATTTGAGTGGGAGGTTGAGGGATGGCATTTCAAGATTTTGTTGAAGAGGTGCAGGTCTTAGGACGAGACCTGGTTGATAAAGTGAAGTCGCTGATTCACGAGGGGAACGTTCAGCGGATCATTATTAAGGATGTGCAGGGGCACACGTTTGTGGAGATTCCGGTGAGCATAGCGGCGGTCGGCGTGATCTTGGCGCCGGTGCTGGCGGCTGTCGGCGCCATTTCCGCGCTAGTGGCAAAGTTCACGATCGTCGTGGAACGGAAGCCCCCGGACAGTTCCGCGAGTTGAGTTTATGATCTTTGAACAGTTTTATCTCGGCTGCCTGGCGCAGGCTTCGTATCTGATTGGGTCGGAAGGAATCGCGTGCGGTTGTCGATCCGCAGCGCGATGTGGATCTTTATATCGAGGCGGCGGACCAGCACAATCTGAAAATCGCTCACATCATCGAGACCCATCTGCATGCCGATTTCGTCTCGGGCCATCACGAATTGGCTGAACGAACGGGAGCGCAGATCTATTTGGGCGAGGGCTCAGGCGCGACGTTCCCGCATTGCAGTGCTAATGAAGGCGACGAGATTACGTTCGGCCAAGCACGCTTACGGTTTCTGCAGACCGCAGGCCACACGATGGAAAGCATGTGCGTGGTGATCACGGATCTGGAGCGTGGACCTGAGCCATGGGCGGTGCTTACCGGCGATACGTTATTTATCGGCGACGTAGGGCGGCCGGATTTGTCGGACAGCCATACACCCCAGGAGTTGGCCGGATTGTTATATGACAATTTGCGAAACAAGCTACTGACGTTACCGGACGAAGCGCTGGTGTATCCGGCGCACGGCGCAGGTTCGATGTGCGGACGCAATATCAGCGCGGACCGCAGCTCGACGATCGGGCGTGAACGGAAATTCAACTATGCGTTGCAGCCGATGACGCGCGACGAATTTGTGCGGCTGATGACGGCGGACCTGCCGGCGCGACCGGAATACTTCCAACGCGATGTCGATCTGAATCGCCAAGGCGCGGTGGCGCTAGCCGATTTGCCGCCTGTTCCCGCGCTCTCGCCGCAGAAGGCCGCAAGCCTGCAGAAGGCAGGCGCCACGATCCTGGATACGCGCGCGGCAGCGGAGTTCTGCTCAGGCCACATCCCCGGATCAATCAACATCGGGCTCAACGGGCAATTTGCTTCCTGGGCCGGCTCCGTTCTGGGCTTGGACCGGGATTTGATCCTGTTAGCCGAAGATCAAAAGACGGTTGACGAATCGCGTCAACGATTGGCGAGGGTGGGCATCGAGCGTGTAGTGGGTTTCGTCGAAAATGGCATTGCGGGATGGGTGCGAGCGGGCTTGCCATTGGAGCCTACAAACCAAATTTCGGTACACGATTTACAGGCGGAGCTCACTGATGGCGCCAATATTTGCGTTGTCGATGTACGCCGGCCGTCGGAGTGGAACAGCGGCCACCTAGCGTGCGCAGTGCACGCGCCGCTGGATGGGCTGAGGACGCGGATTGCCGCTCTCGACCCGAACCGCACGACTGCTGTCTACTGTAAGAGCGGTTATCGCAGTACGATCGCGTGCAGTTTGCTTCAGGCGGGCGGCGTTCATAGCGTTCTGAATGTGCTGGGCGGATTCGATGCGTGGGCTGCGGCGAATCTTCCGATCACGGAGATGTAGCCACTTGAGGGCCGTCGGAATTTTGCTGTTGGTGGCCGTGCTTGCCGTCTCGTGTGCGAAGCCCAAGCCGCAAATGGCTCTTCGTGCTTCGATAGGTCCCGCGCAAACCGTGGCGAATGGCTATGACGACGCAGATTCGGCTTCCGATGGCACGCCGGACTTTTTGCGTCTCGACGATGAAGCGGATCAGCAGGCGTTTCGGAGATGGTTTACTTTTCTCGCCGAGGTGCAATATTTCACTCCGCCGGCGGCATTACCAGATGAAGTGACCGATTGCGCCGCTCTGGTTCGTTATGCGTATCGCGAGGCGCTGCGGGCTCACGATAGCGCCTGGTCGGCCTCTTCGCGTCTGGTATTGCTGCCAAGCCGCGGAATCGGTTCGGAAATACAGTTTCCCCCATACTCCGCTTGGTCCGGCGCTGTTTCGAGTTCGCCCCGGGCCGTTTCTCACATCGGATATAACTGCTGGCGCTTTCGGCCAATTCGCCAATGCCGAGACCCTGCAGCGCTTCAATACCTTTTTTGTAAGCCGCGATGTCGCGCACGCGCTCCCGGGCGATCTGCTTTTCTTCCGCAGGCAAACGGAGCACATGCCGTTCCACACCATGATCTTCATCGGGAAAAGCCAGATCTCGCGAGATGATTCAGCGTACGTGGTGTACCATACCGGGCCGGAAGGTACTCATGCCGGCGAAATTCGACGTCTTTCCATTGACCAAATCTTGCACTATCCGGACCCCCAGTGGCAACCTAGATTTACGAATCCGTCATTCTTAGGCGTATTCCGCTGGAACATCCTTAAAACATCCTCATGAAGACGAAGCGGTTCGCGGGTGCGGCGCCACTGATCTTCCTTTTGCGCATCGTGTTCGGGCTTGCAGCCGCAGCGCCTATTACTTGTCAGAGCGAAGCGCAGCCATATTTCTCGCTTTCGAGCAGCCGGACCTTCGGATCGCAGGACAAGCCAGCCGTCCAGCTAGGCGGTTTTGGTGTGGACGCGGTTCAGATTCGGGTCTATCGCGTAAAGGATCCGCTGGTGTTTTTTCAGCACCTGGAGGATGCTCATTCTTTCGGTGGGCGCGTGCCACGTCCCGGGCAAAAACCTACGCTGATCGAGCGTATCCATAACTGGAAGCGGGGCGTGCGGCGGAATATCCGGCAGGAATTGCGCGCGCAATTTACGGAATCGCCACGAGCGCACCTCGAAAAAATGCTTCCCAAAAAAGCGCCTGGACAGAAAGTTCCTCCCCAAATTTCAGCTACTTATTTCGCGCAAGCACCGGTCTTAAACCAGGATCAGTTGGTTCTGTCCTTCATTCAGCCACTATCGAGACCGGGAAATTGGGGGTCGGCGCGCGTTCCCATCGGCGTGAACGAAAAGGGTGTGTTCCTGGTGGAGGCGGTGCATGGTGACTTGCGCGCGTACACCGTCCTGGTGGTTTCAGACATCGTTCTCGTCAGCAAAGTCGGGCGCAGTCACGTGCTCGGATTCCTGGCGGACCGCGACAGTGGAGAACCCATTGCGAACGCGAACGTCGCCATCATGGGGCGTAATGAACAACCGGTGACGGTGAAGACGAATTCCGACGGTCTTACCGATATACCGCTTCACGAAACCGCTGGGGAAGACCTGCGGGTGATGGCGGCGAGAGATGCCGACGTTGCGTTCGAATCCATCGGGAGTTGGGCATTCCGTGCGCGAAATCAAAATTGGACCGGCTATATCTACACGGACCGGCCTGTATATCGGCCAGGCGATACGATGCACTTCCGCGGCATTCTCCGCCGGCAAGCGGCAGTTGGCTACGAGGTTCCACGGCAGCAGACGGTCTCGGTCGAAATCTCGGATCCTGACGGCAAGCCGGTCTATCGGAAGAGCCTCACGACCAACTCCAACGGCACGATTCACGACGAATTCGCGTCAGCGAGGAGCGCGGCGCTGGGGAACTATTCCATTCAGGTTCGTGCCGGCGAGAGCGAAATGAGCGGCAACTTCGAAGTGCAGGAGTACAAAAAGCCTGAATACGAAGTGCGTGTCACTCCGGCTAAGCCGCGCGTGCTGGAAGGCGAGTCTGTGCAAGCGGTCATCGATGCGCGCTATTACTTCGGTGAGCCTGTGAACGGCGCCAAAGTGAAATATTCGATTTACCGGAGCCGGTACTGGTTTCCGCTGTGGTACGACCCGGATGAAGAGGAAGGCGGCGGGGGCGCGCCGGGTCAATTTGAAGACGCGGCGGGTGAACAAATCAGTCAGGCGCAAGGGCAATTGGATTCGGATGGCAAGCTGACGATCGATGTTCCCACGACCGTTTCCGAGCACAAGATCGATTATCGCTACCGCATCGAAGCAGCCGTAACCGATCAGGCAGGACGCGAGATTTCCGGGGCAGGATGGCTGATCGCGACGTATGGCAGCTTCGTCGTGAACGTGGAACCGGACCGCTATTTTTTCGAGCCGTCTACCACGTCGAGTTTTACGGTGCTGGCTCGCGATTACGATAGCAAGCCGGTTTCAACAGGCGTACATCTCAAACTCGCGCGGTGGAATTGGCGCAATCGATCAACGAGCGAGGTGATGACCAGCACGGACGTCAATACCGGCGCGAATGGCTCGGCAAAGGCCGACCTCCGGATCCCGGCGGATGGCGGATCTTATGAAGTTCTCGCAACCGCCCACACACCCGAGGGCCGCACCGTGGAGAGCCGGACTTTCATCTGGGTTTCCGGCGGACAGGAACAGATGTTTTGGGGCGGTGGGCCATTGCGATCCGTTCAGATCGTGCCGGACAAGAAGACCTACCAGGCAGGCGATAACGCAAAGATTCTGATCGTGACGGGTCAAGCGAACACTCCGGTTCTTGTCACGGTGGAAGGCCGGGATATCCGTTCCCAAAAGCTGATTCGTTCGCAGGGAGCTACCGCGCTGTTCGAATATTCCGTTTCGGCGGATGACGAGCCGGGCTTTTTTGTCAGCGCGCAATTCATTCGCAAGGGGCAGATGTACCAAAGTAAAAAGCGGGTGAAAGTGCCGCCCGACGATCACAAGCTGAGCGTCAAACTGACCACCGATAAACCGCAATATTCTCCCGGCCAGACTGCCACTTACAGCATGGAAGTGACTACGGCGGACGGCAAACCTTTAGCGGGCGCGGACTTCAGTTTGGGCGTGGTGGATGAAGCGATATACGCCATACGCCGCGATGAAACGCCAGACATTCTGAACTTCTTTTACGGGCGGGAGTGGGACAGCGTCTACACGGAAAACTCGCTGATGTTTTTCTTCAATGGCGAAGCGGGAACGAGGCGCATGCGTCTGGCAGAGCTGCGGCGTCCATCGCAACTTGCGCAGCTCAAGCCGGATCGCCTGGTGCAGCCCAAAATACGCAAAGCCTTTCCGGATACCGCGCTGTGGGCGGCGGATGTCACAACCGATAGCTCGGGACATGCGCAGACGCGCGTTGCATTTCCGGATTCGCTCACTACCTGGCGCGCCACTGCGCGAGGGGTCGCGCCCGATGAACGATTCGGCAGCACAACTCTCAAGACAATCGTCCGCAAGAACCTTATTCTGCGATTAGCGGTGCCGCGATTCTTCGTGCAGGGCGATGAAGTAGTTATCTCCGGAATCGTTCACAATTACCTGACCAGCGCAAAGAAGGCCCGGGTTTCCGTGAAGCTGGAGGGTCTCGATCTCGGCGCGGGCACTGCCGTTCAAGACGTGGATGTCGCGAGCCGCAGCGAGGTGAAAGTGGATTGGCGCGTGAAGGCTCAAGCCGTGCGGCACGCGAAGGTAACGGCCGAAGCGCTGACCGACGAAGAGTCCGATGCGCTCGAGCTGGAACTTCCGATCAATCCGCCGGGGGTGAGCATTCGGCAGGCGAAGGGAGGCACAATCACCAACTCGGGATCGACCACGTTTACGCTGACGTTTCCGCCTGACGCGGTGCCGGGATCGCGATCCATATCGATCCGCCTCTCGCCTTCGATCGCTGGATCTGTGTTCAGCGCTTTGGAATATCTGACGTCCTACCCATACGGTTGTGTCGAGCAGACCATGTCCAGTTTTCTGCCGGACATCATGGTCGGCAAAGCGGTCGCGGAGCTCGGGTTGAAGGAGCCGATCGATCAGACCGCTCTGCAGCAGAAGATCCAAGCCGGTCTCGAACGCCTCTACAATTTCGAGCACGACGACGGCGGCTGGGGATGGTGGGTCAGCGACGAGAGCCATCCTTTCATGACTGCTTACGTTGTTGCGGGACTTTCAGAGGCCAAGAGCGATGGCATCACCGTCAAGGACGACGCAATTTCGAAGGGCGCGGATTGGATCGAGAAAGATCTTTCGCAAGAGAAGACACTCGCGCCAGACCTGCGCGCCTACATGGGTTACGCACTCGCGCTGGCGGGGCGGCACGATACGGCGGCGCTGAATCAGAGTTATAACAATCGATCTGCTCTTTCGCCTTACGGCGTGGCGCTGCTTGGACTCGCATTTGAAGCCGTGAAAGATCAGCGGGCGGGCGAGCTTGCCTCTCAATTGGAGCAGACGGCGCATCAAAACAGTGAGGAAGCGTGGTGGCCGGCCACTCGAGATGAAATGCTCGACTTTGAAGCGGATGCAACGCCGGAATCGAGCGCCTACGCAATGAAGTTGCTGAGCCATCAGCGCGCGAGCAGCCCACTGCTGCCGAAAGCCGCTCTCTGGCTTGTCAATCACCGTGACGAGGGCTACTGGTGGTCTTCAACCAAACAGACCGCCATGGTTATTTATGGCCTCATCGATTACGTGAAGCGGACGAACGAGCTTCACCCGAATCTCACCGCGAGCGTATCGGTCAATGGGCAGGCGGCGACCGCTCACGCCTTTACTCCTGATGCGCCGGCCGATGCTCCGGAGGTTGTGCTCGATGAAACAAAGCTTCAGCCGGGCGCGAATCAGGTGCAGGTTACGAGCAAAGGCGAAGGGAGACTTTATTACTCCGTCTCCGCAATTCACTATTCGAATGCTGCGCGGCTCGAGAAACAGGGCGCGATCTCTCTGAACATCCTGCGCGACTACTTCCGCCTTGTGCCAGGGAAAAAGGGCGAGCGCATTGTCTACGATCTCTCTGCGCTGGATGGGCCTGTCGCGCAGGGCGATACGATCGCGGTTCGCCTTACCGTTACCGGCTCCGATTGGCGCTACTTGATGGTGGAAGATCCGATTCCTGCGGGCACCGAGTTCATTGAGCACGACAACTTGTATGAGCTTCGCGACAAGCCGCCATGGTGGGAATATTGGTTCACTCGCCGCGAACTGCACGACGACCGCATGGCGATTTTCCAAACTTATTTTCGCGAGGGCCAGCAACAATATTTCTATCTGCTGAAGGTCGTGAATCCGGGCCTGTTCCGCATAAGCCCCGCTCGCGTACAACCGATGTATCAACCGGGCATTCAAGCGACAACCGAGGGAAGAACGCTCGAGGTCAACGGGACCGTCAAATGAGCCGCTCTACAGTTTCGCTTTTCGCCGCGCACCTGATTGGAAATGCGCTGTTGCTTTGGCTCGGGTATTACTGGCTGGGAATCGGAGAGTCCGATGGCGCTCATCTCGCCTGGAGCATCGTGGTCATCGTCGCGTTCACGTGTTGCGGTGTGTGGCTGCATGGAACGTCGCTCGCGCTGTTCAGTAGAGAGACGCAATCGAGTTTTGGGCGCGCGGCGCGGGCGGCACTCCGGCATCTCGTGCCATTGCTGGTGATTGTCATCACGGCGGCCTTACTCTATGCATTGCTCGCGTATTGGCATAACAGCTTCGGACACAAGGCGTTTGTGATTGGCTCGTACACAACCATGAAGCTGCGCAAACCCGTTCCGCCATCTCGTGTTCTGCAGGCGTTTCATGTGCTCATTTGGCTGCTGCGCTGGTTAGTTGTCCCGGCGATTCTGCTTCCGTTGGCCGCGGATGTAGCGATTCACGGATGGCGTGGTTTCCAGTTTCGCTCATTGAGACATAGCAGGCGTATTCTGTATTGGCCTGCGGTGTGTGCCCTACTGGTTTGCGCGATTTGGGTTCCTTTGAAACTCGTCGCCTGGGTCCCTGAGATCTCGAAATTCACTTTGCAGATGGCAAGTTTTCTGGGAAGGATCGGCGTCGGTTATTTGCTTTTTGTCGCGGCACTGCTTGCGCTCGAATTTCTAACTTCCGCAGGCAAGCCGCGCTTGAGCCAACCGAGTACAGCGTCTTCTCCGTAGCGGCTGATAAGTTCGGCCACTCGCAACTTTGCTTCGCGATAGGCGGTTTGTGCGCGAGCGGCATTTTCGCGTTGCCTCAGATCGGCGTCGTTAACCGCTGTACCCTGTGCGTGAACGCTCGCCGGCTCATTGAGCCATTCGACTAAGCCTTCACGGAACCAAACCGGCAGACCCGGCGCAGCTTGGCTTTCCACCAGAACGTGCAAGAGCTCATGGCGAAGCGTTTGTCTTAGGATGCCGCGGTTCTGCAATATACCGGTAGGTTGAAGATCGATTCGCGAGCCCGAGGTATGCGCCGCAATCCATCCGGGCTCGCCCGTCGCATTCCGGAAGGTGTCTATATCGGGGTAAATGCGGATCTCGATTCCCCGCCCCGCAGCGATATGCAATTGCTCTTGCAGATTGCGGTCCAAATCTTCCGCCAGGGCGAGCGACGTTGCGATCGCGATCCGGCCGCGTGGAGAAAACAGTGACGTCTTCTCCGCCCATTTGCACCCAATTCAAGCCGCTGCCGGTCAGCGCAACCGTTGTGCCGGGATAATAGAACGCCAGAATATCGTGGTATCCATAACCTTCGACGCCCATCTCGTCCGCGCCTTGCTGGCACAGCCCCACTCCGTGACCTTCTCCGGTTCCCTGGAAATGGATGCGCGCGCCGCCGCTTTCTATCTCATAGCGATCGCTGCGCAAAGTATTCCAACCAAGCGTCCTGCCGATTGCGAAGCGAAATGAGCTGGCGCTGATCGCGACCGGCCGGCCATCGCCCTCGAGATCGAGAAGCTTCGCGCGACTGGAATCGGTGCGCTGACGGATCGTTATGGCGCGCATCGCTGGCGGGAATTGCAGGTGCGATTGCTGCAAGGCTTCGGCGATCTCATCCGGTCTTGCGGACCAGGACCATCTTGTTGCTCCGTGACGAGTACAGTACGGATCTGCACGAGAGCTCAAGATAAGGCGCATCGACGTCGGGCCAGACGGCTTGGACATTTTCCGTCCTGCCGCCGCAATCGCGCGTATAGACGGAGAACGCCGGCTTGCCTTCGAACCAGAGAAGCTCGCCTGCCGTGGCCTGGGCTGCGGCAGTCAAGCGGGCCGTGATGTTCTGAAGATCGATGCGCTGGCAGTGAGTGGTCGCGCAGAAATCGAAACCTTCGGAAGCATGGCGTCCCCGCATATGCGCAGCGTAGGTCCGGGCCGCTACAGCCATCGCTTTCAGCGCTTCATCGCTGCGAAATACGCTGCTTTCGCCTGCTAATACTGCCGCAACGTATTTTTCGGCGGAGAGCTCGACGACGCGGTTGCCCTCGTTCACGGTCAACTGAACTTTGTATGTGACCTGCGCCGGGGCGACGACGCAAAAAAGCAGAGCGGCTAGAAGAAGCCGCTTCAAGCGTTCCCCGCAAAGTAATCGCGAAGTATATTGCCTGCGATCGGGGCTGCATCCGCGCCGCCGGACCGGCCTTGAACCAACACCGTCACCACAACTTCGGGCGTGCGGCTGGGCGCGAATCCCGCGAACCAAGCTGCATGTATCCCTGGAGCCGTTTGCACGCTTCCGGTTTTCCCCGCCACTCGTACGCGCTCCAATCGAGCGCCTTGCGCCGTGCCGAATTCGACTGCGCCTTCCAAACCTTCGAATATGGGCGCCATCTGCGCTTCAGTTGCTCGACGCGCAAGACGCCGGTATGCCAGCAGAAGCTCCAGAGGAGTAACGCGCACGCCGTCTTCGCCCAACGCTTGCAACTGGCATGCAACGCCGGAGGTGCCGCTCGCCACTTCGCCTATCGCTTCCGAGCCCGCCAACAAGCCTGTTGCGGAGGAAAATCCGATCCGGATCAGAAACTTCGACAATTCGTCAGGTTCGAATCGCTGCGCGAAATGAGCGACGGCACAGTTGCACGAGTAAGCAATCGCTCGGGTGGCATTCATCGGAAACGGCACGTGGGGATGAGAGCAATTCAAGGATCGGCCGTTCAACACGAGTTTGCCAGGACAAACATATTCGTCATTTCGCGTCAACTTGCCGGTTTCCAAAAGCGCCAGCAGGTAAAAGGTTTGATCGTCGAGCCGGGCGGAGCAACCCAGCGTTGCGCTGCTTCGCGGCCATCTACTCGCGCGAGCCGGCGATCGGAAAGTCGCATCAGAAGCGCCGCGCCTGGAAGCGGTCCGGCAACCGGAAGGGCGCATAAGCTCAGGAGTAAATCTCGACGCCGCATGTGAATTTGGGAACCCAGGCTGCCTTACTGGATTCTAAAATGTTACTGGCTCGCATGCGCGTTCGACTGTATCTGCCTGGAGTGCTGCTGGCCGTTTTTTCTGCCGTCTGCGCGGCACAACTCCCAGCTCTCCGAGGAATCGCTATCCGGTCTCGGGAACCGTCGTCAATTCTGTCACCGGCGAACCCATTCGCCATGCCCTGGTGCGGGCTGGCACTGGCGATCTCGCCTTAACCGGCGCTGACGGACGTTTCCAAATGGACTTGCCTGAAGGATAGTCTATCATCACCGCTCAAAAACCAGGATTTTTCGACCCTCGATCGCCTCAGAACGCCGGTTTTTCGCTGCTTCCTTCAAGGTCGGTCCCGATAAGAATGAGGTCGTGATTAAGCTGAGCCCCGAAGCGACGATCCAAGGCCGCGTCGTCGATTCAGACGGCGAGCCCATCGAAGGCGTGCAGGTGCAGCTCACGATGGAGCGCAATTGTTAACGGCCGCAAAGAAATGCAGATTCGCCAAGCGCGAGTACGAATGAGATGGAACTTACAGAATTGTCGGCTTGACGCCGAGCGCCTATCTGGTCCATACAGCTTCGTGCATCCGGTCTTCACATATCTCGGATACCGCAATTCCGCCCGGTCAATTTCCGCTCGCAAGTTTATCCGGAAACTTATTATCCAGGCAGCTCCGGACGTTTCCGGCGCTCAGCCGATTGAACTGAAGCCAGGGCAGCAAGCGCAAGCCGATTTCACTCTTTCCCCCGTACGCGCGTTCTGCGTAAGCGGGTCCATCAGCGGGCGCCCAGAACGGCGCCTTCGTGTCCTGGAAGACGCCGATGGGCAGCAGATGTTTATGTCGATGAACTTCGATCAGCGGACGGGCCACTTCATATTGCCGAACGTCCCTCCCGGCTCCTGGACTTTGCGTTTAGGCTCTCCGAATCAGCAGGGGAACTCATATGAGGCCGAACAAATGGTCACTGTCGATTCCTCCGATGTCGAGAATCTCCAAGTGCTGCTGCAGCCGCTCCCCTCAATCAGCGTCGATATCGCGAATCAGGCCACGGGCGGTCCGCCGCAAGTGCAGGTCCAGCTTCTTCCGAAAGATAAACATCGCAATCGCGGGCGTCTTTTTGCTGCTTCGGAAACTGGCGAGCCGCAGGGCGCACTCACTGTTCGCGGCGTAGAACCTGGCGAATACCAGGTTTTGGCTCAAGCGTTTGCGTAATGCATGCGTGGAATCCGTAGTCGTCGGGAAACATCGATCTTACTCAGAACGATTTGACTGTAGCGGCGGGGTCCCAGCCGCAGCCAATCAACGTCACACTCGGGAACGATTGCGCAACGCGTCAGCGGTACAGTTCGTTCGGAGAATCAACCTGCGAGTGGCGTAATCGTTCTGATACCCCACTCGCTTTCAACTGAACCGAAGGTTATACCGATTGGGACGGACGGAAGCTTTACGTTTCAGCCCTCTCAGCCCCGGCGAGTATCAGATTTACGCATTTTCGAACATCGACGGACTGGAGTACGCCAATCCCGAAGCGATGCGCGACTTCGCCGGCCAGAAGATCGAATTGACGCCAAATCAGAAATCAAGCGTGACCCTCGATTTGATTGTCCGAGGCGGCAACTGATGCTCCGCTCCGCGTGCGCGTTGCTTCTCCTTCCGTTGATCGCGCGCTGCCAGCAAACTTTCAGGATTGCGGGAACAGTTGTACAACATGGCAGCAATCAGCCGTTGAAGAACGTGCTCGTCACCATCCGCCCAATCGAACATCGCGACCTCCAGGTCTCTTTCCTGACCGCGGCCGATGGCAACTTTGCGTTTCAGAACATCCCCGCCGGGAAGTATACTCTTGAAGTCCAAAGGCGCGGCGAGCAGCCAAAGCTTTTCCAGCAGAATGAGGGATTCTCAACCGCCATCGCCGTGGGCCCAGGGCTTGATTCGGAGCACATCGTTTTTCCGCTCGACGCACCCGGCTCTATCTCCGGGAAGCGTTGTGGACGAGCAGGGGGATCCCGTTCAAGGCGCTCAGATTTGGCTGTTTCGTAAGGGAATTGCATCGGGCAAATCGCAAGTCGTTTTGGCAAGCATGCGGCCAATTGACTCGTCAGGCGCATTTCACTTCGGCCATCTCGCGGCGGGAACTTACTTTGTGGCTGCGCAAGCCCGCCCGTGGTACGCCCAGAGTTCCTTCCAATTTCAAACGCCGGAGCAGCACGATGAGAGCAACTCTCACTCAGAGTTCGACGTTGCTTATCCAGTGACTTACTATGCGGATTCCGTGGATCCGGCGTCGGCTTCTCCCGTTGTGCTCTCAGAAGGCGGCACTGCAACAATCCAGATCGCACTTCGGCCTGTGCCCGCGGTGCGCGTGGAGTTGACGGGTCTCGATCAGCCAAATCAAGGTATCGCTCCGATGCTCTTCGCGACCGGCCCCGGCGGCTATCAGATTCCAGCGCAACCCATGGCATTTGGAACGAACAATCGCCAGGTAATTACCGGAATCGCTCCTGGGCGATATACCATGGTGACCCATGTCTTCAGTCAAGGTAAGTCCGAATTGCTGGGGCAAAAGATCCTCGACCTGACTGGCGATTCGACTCTGAATATTCACGACCTGCCCAAGACATCGGTTTCGGGCCAAGTTATTGTCAACGGCGACGATTTTCCGAACGACGGAGTGGTCGTCCAGCTTTCCAACGGCGGTCAAGCCTTCAACGCCCCCGTCGCAAAGGACCGAACATTCAACCTGAGTACTGCAGATGTTGTGTCAGGCCGTTACAATGTTCAACTGGCGAACGCGCCCGGATTTTACGTGAAATCGGTGGCGATAAAGGGCCGGAAGGGTTCGGACGACGAGATCGACGTGACGGAAGGTGCGGCGCTTCAAATTTCTGTTATCGCGGGCAAAGGCGTCTCGCGCATAAACGGCATCGCCATCAGCGGCGACAAGCCTGTTCCTGGCGCGATGGTGCTGCTTCTTCCAAGCGACTTGAGCCGCACTGCATTTATTCGGCGCGACCAAAGCGATAGCGACGGAACCTTCACGCTGAACGACGTGCCGCCCGGCCGCTACACACTTCTCGCGATCGACGATGGCCACGACTTCGCATATGAAGATCCATCGGTCATCACTCCTTACCTGAGTCAAGGGCAGACACTCGACGTGCCGCTGCGAAATGACTCGCAGTTGAAAGTGAACGTCATCGCGCGGCAGCGGCAGTAGGCGTGCGGCTGTTCGGGCCCGTACATCTATTGCTGCTGGCCGGAATAGCTTTGGCCGCCGTGTTACTCGCGCATTTATGCCGGCACGGCCTGATTTCCAGCCGCGTAGTAAGGCTGATCCTCGGATACAGCCTCGCCATAAACGAGGTGATCTGGTGGATTTTCCGTTACTCGCACGAGGGGTTCCGCTTCCCTTTGAACCTGCCGCTTCAGCTTTGCGACATCGCGGTTTGGACTACGGTCTTGGCATGTCTCACGTTGAATCCTTTACTCGTCGAGTTCTCGTACTTCGCGGGCTTGGCGGGCGCAGGAATGGCAGTGCTCACGCCCGATCTCTGGTCGCCCTGGCCGTCCTATCCCGCTGCCTATTTCTTCCTGGCGCACGGCGGCATTATTGTGGCTATCGCGGTACTGGTCTTTGGTGGAGTGGCGCGGATCCGCCCCGGCGCGGTCATGCGGGTTTTCAACCTGCTGGTCTGGTATGGGGTGCTGCTGGGCACCTTCAACGCGATCTTCGGAACGAATTATATGTATTTGTGCCGCAAGCCGAAGGACGTCTCCTTGCTCAACATTCTGGGACCGTGGCCAATCTATGTCACTGCGAGCGCGGCAATCGCCCTGGGATTGTTTCAGCTGCTGTGGCTTGCGGTCCGCCGAACAACTCCATCGCCCGGAGGATCATGTCCATGACCACGTCATCGCCTGCCTTCGAATTCAGCATCAGGTGATACAAATCGCGCTGCGGCCAAACTCGTCCATAGTATTTCCTGATGAAAGCAGCCCGCTCGCGGTCTACGCTTTCGATCAGGTCTTCGGCCTCCTGGCGGCTCTTCCCTTGTGCCATGATTCGACGGACTTTCTCCTCGTGCGGCGCAAAAAGAAATACGTGCAGCGTGTCCGGGCGATCGCGCAGAAACCAGGGAGCGCCGCGCCCGACAATGACGCAGTTCCCTCTTCCGGCAACGTCGATAACGACCTTTTCGAAAAGCTCCGACAGGCGCTCGGCATCCAGAAGCTCGATCCCGCCGCCGGTTAAGCTCTCTTCGTAGCTGCCGCGCATAAACGCCTTCACCAGCCGGTAAAAGGTGGGATCAAGCCGCTCTTCGCGCTGCTCCACGGACTTGATATCGCACTTCAGACGGCGGGCGATCTCACACGTGATCTCGCGATCCCACAAGGCCCAGCCGAGCCGGTCCGCCAGCGCCTTCGCAATGGCGCCCGCGCCGCAGCCGTACTCGCGTTCGATCGTAATGATCTTGATCACGCCAAATCATTATCCTCCCAGGCTCATCGGCCAAGGCTCCTTCATCCCGGCCAGCGCCAGCGCCGCGCCTAAGAGCGCCATGTTCTTGCTGAAATGAATCATGTCGTTCATGCTCTGGTTGGGATCTTCGATTTGCCAGAAATTGTGCATGACGGGCGACACGCTTGCCAGGAACGCGACGATGGCGGCGGCCCCAATCTTAGGTTTCAATCCAAGGATGATACTGGCTCCGCCGATGGCCAGCGCCATGCCCGTGGCCATCACCGCCATCTCGGGGTTGGGCACATTCTTCGCGCCTGCGTATTGCGCCAAGAATTCCTGCTTCTTAAAGTGGTTGATGCCGTTATACAGGAAAAAACCACCGAAAACGATGCGGCCAATCAGAAATACAGCCTTCATTGAATGCTCCTCCGTCACCGGGCGAAATGACGTATACGTGCGCCGACCGTTGGATTCCAGAGCGCCATAAAGCGTTACCGATGGGATGCGTTACTGTGGCTTAGGAGAGAAGTATGTGGATCGTTCGCCTCGCACTACGGCGACCATACACCTTTGTCGTTCTGTCGTTGATGTTGTTCATTCTGGCGCCCGTCGTGATCTCGCGGACGCCCACCGACATTTTCCCGAACATCGACATTCCGGTCGTGAGCGTTATCTGGAACTACACCGGGTTATCCGCTCAGGATATTTCGGAGCGCATCGTTTACATCACCGAGCGAGCTCTGACAACTACCGTCGACAACATCGAGCACATAGAATCCCAGTCGATGAATGGGCGGGCTGTGGTAAAAATTTTCTTCCAACCGCACGCCAATCTTTACGCTGCCATTGCTCAGGTCACTGCCATTTCGCAAACGCAGCTGCATCAATTGCCGGAAGGGACGACGCCTCCGCTGATCATCAGCTACAACGCTTCCACCGTGCCCATCGTGCAGCTCGCTCTTTCCGGGCAGGGGCTGAGCGAGCAAGACCTGAATGACCTGGGCCAGAACTTTATCCGTACTCAGCTGGTGACCGTGCCGGGCACTGCTATCCCTTATTCCTACGGCGGCAAGCAGCGGGAGATCATGGTGGACCTCAACACTCCAGCGCTGCAGTCCAAGGGACTCGGACCTTCCGATGTCGTCAACGCCATAGGCAATCAAAACTTGATTCTCCCGGGAGGCACTTCGAAGATCGGCTCTCTGGAGTACGACGTCGAGATCAAGGGCAGCCCCGGAACTGTCGCCGAGCTGAATAACCTTCCTGTGAAAACGCAGAACGGGGCCACCATTTACGTTCACGATGTGGCGCACGTGCGGGACGGCTTTCCGCCGCAGACGAATATCGTGCGATCGGACGGTCTGCGCGGCTCGCTGATGACGGTTCTGAAATCCGGTGACGTTTCGACGCTGGACATTATTTCGGGTATACGCAGACTGCTGCCCATCGTAGAGGCTACTTTGCCGCCGCAGCTCAGGATCACGCCCATCGCGGATCAATCGATCTTCGTGCGCGCGTCCATCAGTGCCGTTGTGCGTGAGGCGGTAATCGCTGCGTGCCTCACCGCAATCATGATTCTGGTGTTTCTGGGCAGTTGGCGAAGCACCGTCATCATCGCCATCTCGATACCGCTCTCGATTCTGTGTTCCATTTTTGCGCTCAGCGCGCTCGGCGAGACCATCAACATCATGACTTTGGGAGGCCTGGCGCTGGCCGTCGGGATTCTGGTGGACGATGCAACCGTCGAAATCGAAAACATCAATCGCAACTTCGAAATGGGCAAGGAAATCGAACAAGCCATTCTGGATGGCGCGGCCCAGATCGCGGTTCCGGCTTTTGTTTCGACGCTGAGCATCTGCATCGTGTTCGTGCCCATGTTCTTCCTGACGGGTGTCGCGCGTTACCTCTTTGTTCCGCTCGCCGAAGCTGTGTCCTTCGCCATGCTCGCCTCTTATTTGCTCTCGCGGACTATTGTTCCGACGATGGCGAAATATCTCTTAAAGGGGCATTCGCACCACGAGGCGGTCGCCCACGCGGATCGTCGGAATCCCTTCGTCCGCTTGCAAGCCGCTTTCGAAAATGGCTTTGAGAAAGTTCGTAGCGGCTATCGATCTTTGCTGACGCGGTGTATCCGGCATCGCGCTCTGTTCGCCATTTGCTTTTTTCTCGCCTGTGTTGCTTCCTTCGGTCTGTTCCCGTGGCTGGGCCAGGACTTTTTCCCAAGCACGGACAGCGGCCAGATCAGGATGCACATACGCGCCCGCACCGGCACGCGGATTGAGGAAACGGCAAAGCTCTGCGACGAGATCGAGAGCCGAATCCGCGAGATCGTCCCCGCTCACGAACTCGTAAACATTCTCGACAATCTGGGTCTTCCTTATAGCGGAGTGAATACGTCGTATAGCAATAACGGGACAATCGGACCGGCGGATGGCGACATCCTGTTGTCGCTGTCTGAGAAACACCGGCCGAGTGCCGAGTACGTTTCGGCGCTGCGCGCGCGCCTTCCGGAAGAATTCCCGGGCGTACTCTTCTATTTCCTGCCAGCGGATCTGGTGAGCCAGATTCTAAACTTTGGCTTGCCCGCGCCTATCGATATTCAGGTGATCGGCAACAATCTCGAAGGGAATCGCCAGTTCGCGGACAGGCTGCTGCAGCAGGTGAAGTACATTCCCGGAGCGACGGACCTCCGCATTCAGCAGCCGTTTAATCAACCAAAGCTCTTCCTCAACATTGATCGCACCAAGGCCCAGCAGGTTGGGTACAGCGCGCGCGATGTCGCCGGAAACGTTCTGGTAGCCCTCAGCGGAAGTTTCCAGACCTCGCCAACGTTTTGGCTGAATCCGCGCAACGGCGTGAGTTACAGCATCGCGACCCAGTCGCCGCAATATCAAATGTCGTCGTTGCAGGATTTGACGAACATCCCGGTGACCGGATCGGGTGCATCTCCGCAGATTCTGGCCAGCCTCGGCTCCATCCAACGGGGCGCTGGTCTCGCCACCGTTTCGCATTACAATATTGCGCCGGTCATCGATATCTATGGATCGGTGCAGGGAACGGATCTCGGCAGTGTTTCACGCGCGATCGATCGGGCGGTGGCGGGTGATGAGAAGTCTCTGCCGCGCGGTTCGCGAGTCATCGTCCGCGGACAGATTCAGACCATGCGGTCCTCTTTTCAAGGCCTGGTGGCGGGACTCGCGTTCTCAATCGTTCTGGTTTATATGCTGATCGTAATCAACTTCCAATCCTGGCTCGATCCGTTCATTATCATTTCGGCGCTGCCGGCCGCTTTGGCGGGAATTGTATGGTTCTTGTTCATCACGCATACGACGGTCAGCGTGCCAGCGCTTACGGGTTCTATTATGTGCATGGGCGTCGCGACTGCGAACAGCATCCTGGTTGTAAGTTTCGCGAAGGAGCAGCTTCCAGATATGGACACCGCCGCGGATGCAGCGCTCCTGGCTGGCTTTACACGCTTCCGCCCGGTACTGATGACCGCCTTGGCCATGATGATCGGCATGCTTCCCATGGCTCTGGGGATTGGTGAAGGCAGCGAGCAGAATGCTCCCCTCGGGCGCGCAGTAATTGGCGGTCTTTTGTTCGCGACGGTCGCAACTCTGTTCTTTGTTCCTGTATTCTTCAGCCTGCTGCACGACAGGCGGAAGTCCCGATGAGCAAGGCGGCGGCCCGTTTGCGGGCTCTTTTGGGATTGATTATCGTTCTGGCGATAGCGGCTGCCGTGGTTGCATCCGGAATCATTCCCAGGCTGCGGGCAAAACAGGAGTTAATCAAGGAAACCAACACCTCCGCCGAGCCGAGCGTCACTATTGTTCATCCGCAGCGCGGAGCTCCCGCGGAGGAAGTGGTCCTGCCAGGCGCCATCCAAGCGTTTGTAGACGCCCCGATCTATGCGCGTACGAACGGCTATCTCAAAAAATGGTATTTCGATATCGGCTCGCATGTAAAACAAGGACAATTGCTCGCGGACATCGAGAGTCCGGAAGTGGACCAGCAGTTACAGCAGGCGCGCGCCGATCTGTCAACCAGCGAGGCGAATCTGCACCTTGCGCAGGTCACAGCGGAACGCTACGTCAATCTGTTCAAGACGGATTCGGTCGCCAAGCAGGACGTCGACAATGCTGTCCAGGATGCGGCAGCCAAGAGCGCCAATGTCAAGTCGGCGGAAGCGAACGTCAGGCGGCTGGAACAGATGGTCGCCTTCGAAAAGATTTACGCGCCCTTCGATGGCGTTATTACGGCGCGCAACACGGATATCGGCCAGCTCATCGACTCCGGCTCATCAGGAGGGCCGACGCGAGAACTTTTTCACATCGCTGCCGTCGACCGGCTGCGCATATTCGTGAACGTTCCGCAGATCTATTCTCATGCAGCGCGTCCTGGCATCCATGCTGACCTGACGTTGCCGGAGCTTCCAGGCCGCCGCTTTCAAGGCACGCTGGTTCGCACGGCAGACGCGATGGATCCCGCGACCCGAACGCTATTAACAGAGGTAGACGTGGTGAATTCCACGGGACTTCTCTTTCCGGGCGCTTACACCGAGGTGCATTTCAAAATCAAATCGAACGGATCTACCCTGATCATTCCTTCCAACTCTCTGGTGTTCCGCTCGGAAGGGCTGCGCGTTCCGATAGTCGTGAATGGCAATCGCGCGAGCCTTGTGCCGGTAACGCTCGGCCGCGATTTTGGTAATACGGTCGAAGTGGTAGCGGGATTATCGGACGGCGTATCGGTAATTGCTAATCCTCCGGATTCCTTAGTGGAGGGCGAGATCGTACACGTCATCCAGACGAAACCCGCGAAGACAGCGGAATGATATTTCGTCTCGTCGGCTGACGGCTCTCGGTAGAAGGTACTGAGCGCTACAGTACGACGCAAGCCCACAATTTCCTTCGCTTTCCTTGACAGGCGCTGATTTTTAGTAGAGGCTATCGGAGGAGGTATAGATGCAATCTATTAGTATTTTCGGTTTCATAGCCTGCCTGGCTTTTTCAACGGCGAATGCAGCTTCCGTAATTATGTATGCCGGAAATGGAGGTCACACTCCGGATCAGGTCATGAACGGCGCGCCGCCCTCCGCCAACAATGGTTGGCTGGTCGTCGTGGATCAGAATACAGGAGCTGTTACCCCGCTTGGAGAACCGGCTGGTGTCACGAAGTTAAGCGGCTTGGCGTTTGCGCCGGGGGATGTTCTGTACGGCAGCACTATCAACGGCAATACTACTTATCCGCCCCCAGGGCCAACGCCGGTGACCTCAGATCTCGTTCAAATCAACCCCAACAACGGATCCTTAGTCGCAGACATAGGCACCATCAAGGCGAATGGAACTGCTCTCCAGATCGCCGACCTGGCGGTGCAGCCGGGCACGGGCGTGCTGTTTGGGATTAGCGCTGCTGCGTCCACAAACAGTACAGCGCCGGGCTTTCTGTATACGATCAACACCACAACAGGCGCGGCGACTCTCGTCGGAAACACTGGAGACTTTTTTGGCGCACTCGCCTTTGCTCCGAACGGTACTCTCTACATGCTTTCCGCCGATCTCGATATGACTACTGGTAATGTCATCAACCAGGAACTGAAAACGCTTAACCCAAGCAACGCCCAGACGCTCACCATGTTAGGCATTCCCTTCACCGCTCCCAACGCCCCTCTTTCAGCTTTCGGAATCAATCCGCTTACAGGCGTTCTGTGGGCTGGCAACGGCGACCCAGGCGGACTCTATACAATTAATCCGACAACCGGCCAAGAGACGTTTGTGGCGGATACAACGCCGAACTTCTTCGGCGACATAGATTTCCGAATTGTTCCGGAGCCAGTAAGCTCCGCACTGTGCATTTTGGGGTTGTTCGGCCTGGCCGCCTACCGCCGCTATCGGCGATAGCTTGAAAGCTCTTTGGTGACACCGCTGAAGAGCCACTCCCAGAAAAGTCGCGCCGCTTGCTATTCAAACGGGAGAGGAGTCTCGCCTTCTCCCAATAACCTGAAGACTGTCTGACGAGTCAATCGTTCAAACTCAGCGTCATACAATTCAATTTCAGGAGAAGTAAAATGCTGCTGCAGTTTCCCGCGACAGGCAACTCTGAAGTCAATCTGGACACGACCTACGATGCGGTGATCGTCGGCTCGGGAGCGGCCGGAGGCATGGCTGCCCACGTGCTGACGTCTCACGGCTTGAAAGTGCTGCTTCTCGAAGCGGGCAAGAATCAGGACACCGGCAAGCTTTTGCATTCCATGCAATGGCCGTATGATCATCCTCGGCGCGGGAAAATGCCTCCCGATTACCATGCACTTACGACAAATGAGTACAACATCCGGCAGTCACCATACGCGCAGAACTCGCCCTATCCACATGTCAAATCGTATATCCAGGGCGGGAACGGCTCGGATTACAGCAAGACGCTTCTGGTAGACGAGAATGAGCACCCGTATACAGGCACGCGATACGCATGGGTTCGCGCGCGCACGATGGGCGGCAAGACGACCATATGGGGCCGTCTCGCTCTGCGTCTCTCCGATCTGGATTTCAAAGGCAAGAGCCACGATGGCTACGGAGAAGATTGGCCGATCTCGTACGCCGACATCGCTCCCTATTACGACAAAGTCGATTTGTACTTAGGCATTTCTGGGCACCCTGAGAATTTGCCGCAAATGCCAGACGGTCAATTTCAGCGGCCGGTAAAGCTGAACTACTCCGAGGTTCGCCTGCGCGAGACGCTCAAGGGCATGGATCGTGTCCTGACGCCGTACCGCGCGGGAGTAACGACAGATGGCCTCAAACACAACAAGTATCGAAGCAGGTGCTATGGCAGGGGCGCATGCAGCCGCCACACAGGCGGTTGCGACATTCACGCCGCGTTCGACTCGCCGACGGGACTTATTCGGCCTGCGATGGACACCGGGAACTTAACCCTGCGTCCGAATTCGACGGTTTACGAGGTGACCGTAGACAAAGACACGGGTAAAGCCAGCGGGGTTTCGTTCCTGGATAGCGAGACACGAAAGAATTATCAAGCTAAAGCGAAAGTTGTGATTCTGGCTGCTTCGACGCTCGAATCCGCTCGTTTGATGCTGCTATCGAAATCGAGTCTTTATCCGAACGGGATCGGCAACTCAAGCGGGCACGTTGGTCACAATTTCTGCGAGCACTTGATGGGCCCGTCGGTTGCGGGCATTATGACCGAGCTGATCGGCAAACCGCGCACGCTGGACGATGGGCGCCCGGGCGCATTTTATATCCCTCGATTCCGGAACGTCAGCGATAAACGGACGGATTTTCTGCGGGGTTATGGATTCGAAGGCGGCGGCGGGTGCGGCATGATTCCGGGAACAGCCTACACGAGCCCGGGGTTCGGCGAAGAATACAAAAAGCACGTCCGCGACTACGCCGGCGCAACCATATCGATGGGCGCGTTCGGCGAAGTGCTGCCGCGCTTTGAGAACTATGTCGAGATCGATCCGGTAATGAAGGACGCGTGGGGCATTCCCGTACTGCGGTTCAGTTACCGATTTGGCGAGAACGAGCGGAAGATGGCCGCGGACATGGCGGTTACCGCTCGAGAGATGTTTGAGGCCGCCAAGTTTGAAATCGTCTCGGTATCGACCCACATGCTCCCGGAAGGATGGTCCATCCACGAACTCGGGACGTCGCGTATGGGCGAGGATCCAAAAACATCCGTGGTTAACCAATTCCAGCAATCGCACGACGTAAAGAATTTACTGGTCGTGGATGGCAGCACGCATGTGTCGGCTTCCGCGCAAAATCCGACCTGGACGATTATGGCGCTGTGCTGGCGATCATGCGATCACTTGGCCGATCAAATGAAGAAAGGAGAGATCTGACATGAACGCGACGCTGAATCGGCGCGATCTGTTAAAGGTTTTCACGGCTGCTGCATTTACTCCGCTGCAACTGCCTGCCGCCGAACCGAACGCTCCCCTGTTCTTCACAAAAGACGAGTTCGCCTTGCTTGACACGCTTACGGAGCTGATAGTTCCAAAGGACGAGCACTCACCCGGCGCTCACGATGCGGGTGTCGCGAAGTTCATCGACCGCAGCGTCGCAGAGGCTTTTCTGCCCGAGGACAAGACTTCCTGGCGTAAGGGACTGGCCGCCATCAACGACCTATCGCAGTCCATGTATCAAATGCCTTTCTTGAGAGCCGATAAGCAACAGCAAATCGCTCTGCTGACGAAAATTGCGGCAAACGAGGATCATCCGCAAAGTGACGCTGAGAAGTTCTTTACGCAGCTCAAGCAAACGACGGCATTTGCTTATTACTCTTCGTCCGTTGGTATTCACCAGGACATGAATTACAAAGGGAACGTCATTCTCGAGCAGTTTGTCGGCTATGACGCAACTTGAGAGGATCACAGATTTTTCAATGCACAGGTGCAAGCTTTTCCCATTAATCGCCGTCTGCGCTGTTTCCACTGGCTTGCTTTGGGGGCAGGCGCCGGCTTCGGGCGAAGCATCTCTACCGCAAGGCATGCGGGTTGTTCTGAATTCGATTACAGCGGCGGATCTGAAGGGCGATCTCTCGTTTCTTGCTTCAGACGCGCTGCAAGGGCGATACACGCCGTCGCCGGGTTTGGATGTCGCGGCTGAATTCATCGCTTCACAGTTTCGCGCCGCGGGACTTCAGCCGGGCGGCGACCAAGAGTATTTCCAGATGGCGGCGATGGTGGATCGCCACATGCCCAAAGCTCAGTCCGGCATGACCGTTCAAGAGGGCTCGCAGAGCTTCACCGTACCCGCGCAATCCATTACAATTTCCGACGCAAACCAGGCGGCCAAGATCGATCGGGCGCCAGTCGTGGTGATTTCCTCAAGAGATCCTAACGCGATTAAGAGCATGGATCTGGCGGGGAAGGCGGTTTTGGTTGCGCAGCCGGGGTTCGCGAAAATGTCACGCGATCAGATAATGGGCGTGATGAGAAACGCGCGCGCCTTCGATCGGGCCATCGCCGGGTCGAGTGCCGCTATCGAGATCGTTGTTGGGCAACCCCAGAGACAGATGGCCTTCAATGCCAGGCTGCTCTCGGCTGAAGATGCGGAGGAGCATCGCGTTCCAATGATCACGGCCGCGAGCGATCAACTCCAGAAATGGACTGAGAGCCCGCCTAATGGTTCTGAAGCGCGAACCGTGTCCATCGACATACCGGCTCCCGACGACCAGAAGGTGACATTGAAAAATGTGATCGGGATCTTGCCCGGCTCAGACCCGAATCTGAAAGACACGTGCGTGCTGCTGACGGCTCATTACGACCACATCGGAACCACGGAAACCGCGGGGCGCGCGGCAAACAACAGAACTCAAAGCACGACCGACCACATTTACAACGGCGCAAACGACGATGGGAGCGGAACGGTTTCGGTCATCGAGATCGCGAAGGCTTTGGCAAAGTTGAATCCGCATCCGAAGCGCACCCTTGTGTTCATGACGTTCTTCGGCGAGGAGCGCGGCGAGCTCGGTTCGCAATACTACGGCAAGCATCCGAGGTTTCCGATTTCGAAGACCGTGGCGGACGTCAACCTGGAGCAAGTTGGCCGCACAGACTCGACCGTGGGCAAACAGTTGAACAACGCCAGTCTGACCGGGTTCGATTACTCGGATGTGACGAAGTTTCTCGAAGACGCCGGCGAGAAAACAGGGATCAGAATCTACTTGGATAAACAGGCCAGCGATTCGTATTTCACGCGTAGCGACAACGCGGCGCTTGCGGAGCAAGGCGTTCCGGCTCACAGTTTGACGGTAGCGTTCGATTATCCGGACTACCATGGGCTCGGCGACGAATGGCAGAAGATCGATTACGACAACATGGCCAAAGTGGATCGCATGGTGGCGCTGGGTCTGGTAGACATCGCCGATAGCGCGAAGGCGCCCGAATGGAATGCGCAGAATCCCAAGACTGCGCCGTTCCGGGAAGCGCAGCAGAAGTCGCGGCAATCCGTGGAACATTAGCGCGGCTCAATGCGTATGTTTCGTAGGTGAAAGAGGTAGGTAAACCAGAATGATCAAATTCTTGCTGTGGTGCATTTTGTTCGTCCTTTGCTGGCCGTGCGCGATCCTTGCGCTGATCTGCTATCCGATCCTATGGTTGTTGCTGCTGCCATTTCGCCTTTTGGGCATCGCCGTCCACGGAGCGCTCGCTCTGGTCGCCGCCGTCATTTTTCTGCCAGCGCGTGTCATTCGATCCATCGCCTAGACGCCTCGGACCACTAACCCATGTTTGTGGTTCACAGCTTGCCGGTTGCGGTTCTCTTCTGCGTGATAACCATGCTCGGCTGGGGTTCATTTGCGAACACACAGAAACTTGCGGGAAAGGAAAAGTGGCCGTTCGAACTTTTCTATTGGGATTACGCCATAGGAGTGTTTCTGTTAGGTCTGCTGTTTGCCCAGACGCTGGGCAGCTTCGGTTCCGCGGGAATGAGTGCCGTTCGTAATCTTCATGCTGCACAGATGCGGTTCGTTATCCCGGCGCTCGAGAGCGGGGCTATTTTCAACGTCGCGAACATTCTGCTGATTGTGGGGATCGATGCCGCGGGTATGTCGGTCGCATTTCCGCTCGGCGTGGGCCTTGCTCTGGTGATCGGCACGGTTGAGAGCTTCATACAAACTCCCAAGGGCGATCCCCGATTGTTGTTTGCAGGGGTCGGTCTGGTGGTTTTTGCGATGGTGATGTCGGCAGTGGCGCACAGCAGACTACCGCGCACAACCGGCAAGCGTCCGTTACGCGGGGTGATCTTCTCGATTCTGGCGGGCTGCATCATGGGCTTTTTCTATCCGCAACTGATGCGCGCCATTTCGCCGGGATTCAATTCGGGGCCAATCTTACCCGGCATGTTGACGCCTTATGTTGCGCTGGTGTTCTTCGGAGCGGGCGTACTGGGAAGCAACCTCGTCGTGAACAGCATCTTCATGCGAGCGGGGCACGTGACTTACGGCGACTATTTTCGGGGAACGTTCCGGCTGCACTGCATCGGGATCTTAGGCGGATTTATTTGGATGATCGCGCTCAGTTTGAATGTGATCGCCTCGGGAGTGGCCGGGCCCGCAATCTCATACGCGCTGGGTCAAGGCGCGACATTGGTTGCAACATTGTGGGGCGTGCTGGTGTGGCATGAGTTCCGGTCAGCCCCGCGCGGGACAGGCTTGTATGTCGGGCTGATGTTTGTGGGTTACGCGTGCGGGCTGGTATTGATTGGAGCAGCTACGCAGTAGAAGCCGGACCGTGCGGACCATTCGGCTTCAAACCGCCGCATGGTGACGAAGGACTTCTGCGTGCCGACCGCAAGAGTTGAGAGCGCTGCGTAGAGATTGGCGCGCGAAATCGCTTGGAACTCGTCACAACCGCTCGCGAGAAAGTACGCGAGACTTCCAATGAAGGCGTCGCCCGCGCCTGTAGTATCGACGGCGCGCACCGCAAAGGGCGCAATGTGCCGAATGCCGTCAGCGCCCGCATAGAGCGCTCCGTTAGCCCCGAGCGTCAGAACTACTCGCTGGAGGCCGTTGTGCAGCAGGCGCTGTGCGCAAGCCTCCGCCTCGTGCAAATCCCGTACAGGCAATCCGGAGAGCGCTTCGGCTTCGGTCTCGTTGGGAATGACGTAATCGGCGCGGCTGATTTCCTGAATATCCAGCAATTGGCCCGGGGCGGGATTCAGGATGGTGCGGATTCCATGCGAGCGCGCAAAACGGAGCGTATAGTAAACGGTCTCAAGTGGAACTTCGAGTTGCAGCACGATGTAGTCCGCGGTCCGAAGCAGGGCGGAGGCAGCGTCTACGTCGGCCGGCAGCAATCGATCGTTGGCGCCCTTCACCACCAGAATGCGATTCTGCCCTGAGGTGTCGACGAAGATGGGCGCCACACCACTGGAAACGCCGGGCGTGATGAGGACGTGAGTGATATCGATCCCGTGCGCAGAGAAATTTTGGATGGTTGCCGGCCCGAACAGGTCATCGCCGACCCGCGCGAGCATCGAGACATCCGCCCCGCACAATCGTGCCGCGACAGCCTGATTGGCGCCCTTGCCGCCGAACCCGAGATGAAACTCGAGACCGAAAATGGTCTCGCCCGGGCGCGGAAACTCGTCGGTAATGGTCGTCAGGTCGATGTTGGCGCTTCCAACGACAACGATGTGTGGCGGACGGTTCACCAAATGGAATCTTCCAGCGTACCGCTGCCGGATTTGATTGAAAACGTTGGTCGGGGCGGCAAGATTTGAACTTGCGACCCCCTGCGCCCAAGGCAGGTGCGCTACCAGGCTGCGCTACGCCCCGACATCTGCTGCTTCATTGATTCTAAAACACTTCTGGACTGATCGCATGCCGCGATGAGGTGTAAAACTGCTCAAAACAGGCCCGACCGTGGCGAGACCGTGACAAAACCCCATCGCAGCAGATACAACTCCATGTCGTCCGCCGAGACTTCCTCGAGCTTGCGAGCATGCTGCTAAGCACATTCCGCCACCTGCGAAGAAAGCAGCACGGGTGCAGATTACTGAAGGGCCAGCGCTTGAATTGTTCAGGAACAACGAAGCCATTATCTGGTGGACAAGCAATAACCCCGGCGGCACGGGCGAGCACTTCGGGCTCGTGCAGTACGGGACTGATCCTCACCACCTGAATCTAACGGCGAAGTCTCACATCAGACCAAATCGGAACCATCCCTATACGGTTTTCCGAGTGCGAGTGGAAAGCTTACAGCCTGGCACAACTTATTACTACGCCATTCAGTCGATGGAGGCAGATGGAACGGAAGATGGTGTGAAGAGTAAAATCTATCGCCTCACCACGCCGTTGCTTACGTCACCCGCGTGACTAGCTCTATACGAGCGTAATGACCGTCTCCTCTTTGGGGATAGATTTGAGCATCGACGTCCCCACTTGCAGATGCTGATCCATCAACAGATGCGGCGTGTGCGCCATCCACTCGGCTAATGAGATGTCCTGGTAATTCGCACTCTTGAACATTTCGAGAAAGACCAGATCCGAGTCGCCCGTATTCTCGATGTAGTGAGGATTGGATATCGGAATGTATCCAACATCGCCCTCCTCGAAATCCATCGTGCGGGCGTCCGTACCGGCAATGAAAATCGTCATGCGGCCCTTACCAGCGATGTAATACTGCCACTCATCCGCGTTAGGATGCCAGTGCAATTCGCGCAGGCCGCCCGGCTTCAGCGTAACGATCGCCGCCGAGATTGGCGTTACTGGAAAGATCTTTGAATCGACGATCTTCACTTCGCCGCCGCGCGTGACTTTGGTGGGCTTCATTTGGCTCGCTTTAAAATCAAAGCTCTTTGGGACGGTGCCTGTTCCTTGCGCCGCCTGAGCCTGCTCCGTTTTCAGATCACCGGGAAGGGCCGTTTGAAAAATGAACAACTCTTTCTTGGGAACCTTGTCGAAGGTCGATTCCGGGACATTGAAGTTTTTCGCCAGCACTTCCTTCGGCGTGTGGGAGAGCCAATCGGTAATCAGGAACGTGTGGAACTCATCAAAATTTCCGTCATCGAACACGAGCAGAAACCGGCAACCATCCGGCCCCAAGCCCTGGATCGAATGAGGGACTCCTGGCGGGAAGAGCCATAAGTCGCCCTCGCCGACATCGCTGACAAAACTCCTGGCTTCGTGATCCACCGCCGTGATGCGTGCGTTGCCGTAGAGCATGATGGCCCATTCAGCCTCAACGTGCCAGTGGAGTTCACGAACGCCGCCAGCCGTGAGCCGCATCTCCACGCCCGAGATGTCTTTGGAGATCGCCAGGTCGCGTGCCGACACCTGCCGTGTCCATCCACCGCTCTCGATACGCTTGTGTGACAGAGCGAAGGGATACTTAAACGGCTTTACACTACCGTGATCGGTTGGCGGGGGCCACACGGAATTCGGATTGTCTTTAGCCAACGGCAGATTTCTGGGCCCGGGATCGGTTTCGTTAGGCGCGTTATGAGTTTTCTGCTCCTGGTTCTGCAGAGAGGCGCCGGGAGCAGCAACTGTCAACGTGGCGGCTGCCAAAGCTGCCGAGCCTAGCTCAAACATTGCTCGTCGACTTACTCTTGTATCTTGATCCCCAATGTCAGTCATACTGTCTCCTTTCGCTGATCCATTTAGAAAATGTAGGTCAATTGTAGTCTTTGCCGGGAGTACCTTCATTCAAGAACTTACCAGTAAAAATATGTGCAACGCCAAAACCATACGTTACATAGTGGTTTTGTTTATACTCGGCGATCAGGTCTAATTCCGTTCCGAGATGTTTACTTGTAGCTCCGGGATGTGCGGCTACTGCGATTGCGCCGGCGTTGTTGTACACGGCATCATTCTTAGTGGCCAGCCAGAGATCGTCGAATACCTGCGTCAGCTGCCACTTCTGCCCGGACATTTTCGATATTCTTCCAGCCGAATTGATCAGCGAAATCCATTTTGTCGTGAGCTGAGGGATAGATTTGATCGTGAGTTCCCCAGGTTTGTGCCGTTTGGGTTCTTGTTGCCCGATGCATAATTGTACTCGCCAAAAACTTTCGGCTTGCTGATACGCGCGCTCAGGCGGGACAGTTCGGCGGCCCTTACATGCGGGCGCAACAGACGCGCACGTTCCGATTCTCGCGAGCTCGTGCCGTGTGCCTTCATTCGCACAAGCACATTCGCTCAACTTCACCGCTATTCCACGAGGCCCTTAGGGTACCTGACTACTTGGCCAGCTGGACAGTCACAGCGATTGGTATCAACTCTGAACGTTCCCACGGGTAATGTTGTTGCGAATGCCGCCATTTTGCCGGCCGGCACGGGCGGAGATGTGTCAGTGTTCACGAGCAACGACACCGATCTGGTCATCGACATTACTGGATACTTCGGACCGCCCGGGCTAGGCGGACTGTTGCTGTACACCGTGTCGCGTGCTGGATACGCGCACGGCTCCCGGCGCGCAGCCGCTTACGGGGACGCTTAATGTCAATGTGGCAGGTAGCGCATGCGCCGCGGCGTATTCTCCGAACGCGACTCACTTGATTCTGGATATCTTCGGTTACTTTGGGCAGTAGTTGCCTGGGTTGTGTATTTTTATTCGCTAACGGACTGGTGCGATGGTCTTGATGTGAAGGATCTCAGCGTTGTCGTCGTACGTTCCAGTTATCTGAACTCGCTGGCCAGCGTATTCGCGAACTTTTTTCCCATCGTCAATCGGGTACACTTTCTTGGCCTCGGGATCGTATAGAGCGAACATACCGCCATCCCTAACACAGTTGAGCGTACACTCTTTGGCGTTCGCGGCGCGCTCTGGCTTCATCATATTGTCGTGCGATTGCATCTGCGCACACTGCTTGTCCATGATTTCGCCGGTGAAAGCCCCCTTATTGTTCTGACCAAAATCAGAAGACACCACCCCAAGCAACAGCACCGCGAAAAACACAATTTGTTTCATCAGTCCTCCTGAACTCACCCATCAAGACGAACCAGCACCATGAGTGGTATCGATTGATGGTGTAAAAGACTTGTGAACGTTCTGCGCAGCCACGGCCTGTGAGCTGAATTCCTCGCTTAGACGACCAAGCGCCAAGGCATTCAGAGATAATCCAAGATGTCGAAGAATCCTGGAACGATCAGCAGGTTAATCACTATCCCGAAAAGCCAGGCCGATCCGAGGTCTTACGGCCACGAGGACCCGGTTGTTGCGCCGGCGTAAGTACAGAGTGGCTTGATGGGGTTTGGTTACAAGGCGTCACGCCGCGTTGTAACCTTTCCGAAGGATGCGACTCTGTAAACAGTGAGCACCAATTCAGCTCTTCAGGAATTGCCTTCGATGACAAATTAGGAGCCACGACGTTTACTCACTTCCCCGACGGAACCGCTCACAAAAACCGCATGCAAGGCAACGATTTCGTTCAGAGCGTCATGTACACCCACGGAATTAAATGCTTCAGTTGTCATGATATCCACGGAACTGACAATGAAGCGGATCTGCTAAAGCCTGCCAGCGTAATGTGTCTGGAGTGCCACGGCCCCGGAACACCTAATGGGCCGCACACCGCGAGCATTCAGGAACACACGCACCACAAGGCCGGAAGCGCTGGTGATGAATGTATTGCCTGCCATATGCCCAAAATTGAGCAAACGATCGCGGATATCAACGTTCGAAGCCATACTTTCCGGTTCATTACGCCAGCAATGTCGGACCAATACAAGATTCCAAACCCATGCACGGTGTGCCACAAAGACAAGCCGACCGCATGGGCAGCAGATCAGTTGAAAACCTGGCGGAATGTTTCGCCGTGGCGGATGGCGCAATAAATACATCCTCTTAAATCGTTGGTTTTTACAAGCTGTTTTCGATTCCTTTGCATCTTAGGGCGGAATGCCGGATATCCTCCGGTATGCCATGTTCGAGACTGGTCACAGCGTATGCGCCGATGAGCATCTCGCGACAACCGAAGCAGAGGTCATGACGAAGTATGGCGATAGGAGCATCGCTGTAAGTGATCCTTTGTACGCCGGCTGCCTCGCTTTCCTTCCGCCACGTCCTGTTCCCGTTCGGTTTCCCGGCCCAGATTAAGTCAAACGACGCGACGGTCATAAGAGCTGCAGAGCAGAGCTGGGCGACTTTCCGGCACCGCTTTCGCGAGACTCCAATCGAGATTCGATTCCTCGTTTCTGATTTCATTTCAAGGCGGGTCCCTTGCTGTCCTGTCTTTCGTGCTCAAGCCAACTTGCTGATGCTGGTTGCGGACGCGCATAACTTTGCATGTTGCGATTTAGCGAGCGGCTTTGGGTTCGCCTGCTTAACGAAGACGGCGGTACTGAACAAGGATTATGTCCGGTATCATTTCCTGGAGGCGATGGCTTATACACTGCTCGATGCGAAGCACCTGGTAGCTGTTCATGCCGCCTGCTTAATAAGGAGTGGTCACGGGGTACTCTTTGTTGGCGACTCCGGCGCAGGCAAATCATCAATCGCTTATGGTTGCGCCCGCCGCGGCTGGACGTATGTTTCAGATGATGCTAGTTCACTGTTGCGCCGCAGAACGGGCCGCGTGGTTGTCGGAAATCCCCAAACCTTTCGCTTTCGTCCTTCCGCCCCAGTCTTGTTTCCGGAGTTGCGCGGGCGGATAAAGCTGCGGAACGGCAAGCCCACTATTGAAATAAGAACCGAGAGTTTACCGCATATTAAAACCGCCGACGAATGCACGGTCGATTACGTGGTGTTTCTAAATCGGGAGCAGCAGCACGGCGGTGCAGCGCGTCTCGACCGTCTACCACGGGAGGAATCACTTCGCCGCCTTTTTCAACAAAACGTCTGGCCGGCCGAGTTGTCCATTTATGAGGAACGCCTGGAGACAATTGAGCGACTGCTGGGTGCTGAATTGCTTGAGCTAACCTACACAGAACTTGATCCAGCTATCGATCTCTTGGAAGGAATCCTTGGTCCAGGTAAATCCTGACAACCGAGTTTCCGCCGCTCGGGAAACAAATTTGAGATCTCGCGTTCCGCGGTATGGAATGGCGGTGCTGGAGGTGCTGCGGTTCTCAGAAGTCAAACGCGAGCTGCTCACATCGCTCGGCGAAGACGAGTGGAAGAAACTGCTTGCATTTTGTGATGCCGCTCAGCTTACGCTGACGCTTCACCACCTCGCCAGATCGTCTTTGCCTACTTGGGTACGAACCCGCGCCGATCGAAACTACCGGGACAATGCGGTGCGCTTTGCCCGCCTCGAAGGGGACATAGCCGAAGTTATGGACCGCTTTAGCGAGGAGAATATCGACTTTGTTCTGCTCAAAGGCGCCGCCCATGCTCCTGACTTCACTCCTGATCCGCTGCTCCGCGCTATAGGAGACATAGACCTCTGGTGTCTGCCGCACGTAGTCATGAGCGCTCGAGACGAACTGCTACGCCTTGGGTACCGTCCAATCGCGCAGTCCAAAGGGCGGCACTTGGCGCCGATGATCCGCGAGACAGAGTGGCGGTGGCGCGGCGATTATTATGCGGCCGATTTGCCGATACCTGTTGATCTCCACTATTGCATCTGGGACGAAAAGCTCGAGCACATTCGAGGGCCTCGCGAAGATGTGTTTTGGAACAGACGATCTTCCGCCGCGATCCACGGCCGAACGATGCCAATCCTCGCCGGGCCAGATGCACTCGCATTCGCCGCTCTGCATCTGCTCATGCACATTCTTCATGGCGATCTCCGATTGCAGCGCGCATGGGAGATTGGACATTTCCTGAATAATCGAGCTAGCGATGAAGCTTTCTGGGTTCAGTGGCGGCAACTCCATAGCCCGGAGTTGCGAAAACTCGAAGTAATCGTTTTTGTTTTGGTCGAAAAGTGGTTCGGCAGCAAATTGCCCACGGTTGTTGAAGGGGAGGCGCAAGAGCTTCCCGAAGATATAAAGCTCTGGATAAATAAATATGCGTTGTCGCCGATCGAAGGGCTATTCGCTCCCAATAAAGATGAGCTCTGGCTAAACCTGTGCTTGGTTGAGTCTTTCCGCGATAAAGTGAGTGTGTTTTTGCGGCGAGTGTTCCCACGTCCAAGATTCATCCCTTCGCGAGCGACACACCACGTACGTACGCTACCGGCGACGATCGCTGAAGGGCTAAAGTGGTGGACGCTCCGGCAATCGCGCGCGATACAGCGCAGGTAAACCAATTCCGCGCTCGCAGTCGCTGGCGAAAATAATGCTCTTGGAATCTAATGTCCAAGCCGGAGAAAAGCTGCTGCAGTTTCCGCCGGTTAGGGCTATAGTCGGCCCTCCCTTGGCAGGCGCTAGGAAGATTTGAGTTTCCCCATGTACAGTTCGAGTGAGCGCGAGCCACTCGCAGTCGGGCGACAGAGTCGATGAAGCTGCTTGCCGCGAAATCGACGTTGCTTGCGGCAGAAGCTTATTTGTCACCGGGTCAAAAAGCATTGTGGTGGAGATTCCTCGCGTGATTAGTTCGAACTGGACCGTCCTGTGGTCAGGCATGGCGATCGGATTAAAAACGTCACCCTCAAAGGAAAAATCATCGATTTCTCCACTATGCAACCACCGCAAGATGTAATGCCGGCGCCCGATAGATTCATAAATGATGCCGGATTGTAGAACGGCAGGAGATGAGGAATAAATGGCTCCTCGCTGGACAGCGATTCGCTCCCACTTTTGTGACGGCTCCTGATGATAGCCGCCAGACGAGACTTCTGCCATGAGAGCTGAGGTTAACGTCACGAATATTGCCGCAGTTGCCCAGGCTTTCGGCTTTATCAAACCTACATAATGCCTGCCGACCGCGAGAAACAAAAACGTCAGTAGCCAAACCTTGGGAAAAAGGAAGCTCCAGGCCGGCCGCAATGGAACCGTCAGCAGAACATAGCCAGCGATCAGGACCGCGCGCTGCGGAGGACTCGAGTCTTCCAGCAACAAAACGATGGGCAACAGCAAGAGAACGAAAGTGTACGATGCAGTGTTGGCAGAGGCCAACATTACGGCCAGGAAGAACCACCCGAAGTCGCGCTTTATACTGATTTGATTCGCGCAGCGCCAGAAGCGGGAAGATCAGGATCGCAAGGGTCAGGAAAGGTTGTAAGAAGAAAAACAGCCCCGGTGCTTTCCATAGCGGCGCGGGGTTTAGTTCTGGTTCTGGTAAGAAGACCCTCCGCAACAACGTGGAAAGCGTTCCATTTCCCGCATTGTAAGGATCGAGGGTTTCGCCTTGTAGCGCGCGTGGAACGATGTGAGTGGCGAAGTAGACAATATCGGGCCAACCGAAGATCGCCATCGCCGCGACCGCTAAGACTAGCGATCCGATAATCATTCCCGTTACTGCCCGCCGATCGCGTTTTGCCACAAGGTACAACAGAAATGGACCGCCATATAGCTTCAAAGCAAATGCAGTCCCAAATACAAAGCCGCTGGCGTATCGATTGCTTCGATAGAGAAGGTAAAACGCAAGCACCAGGACGAACAGCAAAAAGACGTAATACTGACCGAGCAAGAAATTGCTGTACAAGGTCCCGTATCCGGCGAACGCGAGCAGCCCGATTTCCGACACGCTGAATCGAGTAACACGCGACAGCAGAAAAATGGCGCCCAGCAAGAACCCCATATTCAAGGTCAACCAGATCCGCTTTGCAGTCTGCGGTGCGTACCGAGCTAACGGCAGCAGGGGCAACATGGTTAGGGGCGTCTGCGGCACATATCCTCCGAGTTGCCCCTCAATGCCGACGTACTCCATCTGCCGCTGGAACCAGGTCCAGTCGTAGTAGTTACGCAGAGGCTCGCCCTTGCGGACCAGAACCGCGGCTGTGTAGTAATTCGGGAAATCAGTCTCAGCGCGATTCCAGCCTGCCCGAAAGGCTGTGCCGCAAAATACGATCATCGCGGCGAGGGCTAAGAGCCGATGTGCTCGTCTTTTAGTCACGCGTGACACTCATCGTAGAGGAATACGAAGCACGCCTCGCGCGATGCAATGCGCATTTACGTTTTGTTTACAGCGCTCAAACAATCACACGGAATTCTAACCATATACTTCGGCTGTGGATGGAGCCGGGCGGTTGGTTCGTGCGTTGAGCAATTCGACATGAGAAGTCGAAAAGTATTATTTTTCTTTCCCGCTTTCTCGAGCCAGGAAGCCACTGCGCCTCTCGGCATTCTGGCGGTTTCGACGCCTCTCCTGAGAGCGGGATACGAAGTCAAAATCATCGATTCGACGATTACGCCGCAGTTTCAACAGCGGGTTCTCGAAGAGCTCGAGGATGCGCTCTGTCTGGCAGTTTCTCTAGTAACCGGGCCGATGATTCGAGAGACAGCCCAGGTAGCGAAAGCTGCGAAAGAACTCTACCCCGACAAGCCGGTCATCCTCGGCGGATGGCATCCTTCGCTACTGCCGGACCAGACTCTCGCCTGTAAGCACGTGGATGTGGTGGTGAAGGGGCAAGGAGAAGACGCCTTACTGGAAATCGTGCAACATATCGAAGCAGGCGAGAGCTTGAAGGGCATTCCCGGCGTCGGATACAAAGAGGAAGGTCGCTTGGTCTTCAATCCGTCGCGCCCTCTGAAGCCCATTTCCGCGCTGCCGCCAAAGGCCTATCATTTGGCCGATTTCGATGCATATGAGCGCGTATGCGGACGCCGTTGGGCGATGTACACGTCCAGTCTTGCGTGCCCATTCAATTGCGCTTACTGCACCAATGAAGGTCTGTACGGACGCCAATGGAATGCGCTCGAGGCAGATCAGGTTGTCGAAGAAGTGACGGATCTGGTTAGCCGTTATAGGCTGAAGCTGCTTTGGGTTGTCGATGACAATTTTTTGGTGGATCGCGTTCGCGCAGTCAAAATAGCCGAGGGTCTGGTACGCAGCGGTGTCAAGTTCGATTGGAGCATTCAGGCGTCGACGAACCTGGTAACGCGGCTAACTGTAGAGGAGTTGAAACTGCTGAGGCGAGCGGGATTATCGCAAGTTTCGCAAGGTGCGGATTCCGGATCTCCGAAAGTACTGCATCTGATGAACAAGGATTTTCAGAAGCTAGACACCATTTATCAGGCAGCCGATATGCTGAGCCAAGCCGGCATTCGTCCGTCGTTCAACATGATCTTCGGCTTCCCCGGCGAGTCGGACAAGGAGAGGCGCGAATCCATTCAGCTGGTTATGAATGTCTGCCGCCGCCATTCCACAGCGGAGTTCTGGACGAATATCTTTACGCCGTACCCTGGTGCGCCCGTAATGAAGCGTGCCTTTGAGCTTGGGATCGATGTACCTAAGACGTTCGAAGGATGGGCGGATTTCTTCCCGCGCTATACGGTCTTGCCGTGGCTCAAAGGTAAAAAGCACGAGCGGGTGCAAACGATGCGCGAATATATGCGCATTGCCTTCAACCGAATTCCGATAGGGGTAGAGCGAAGACATCCGCTGAATCGGTTGATTCATCGCTCAATCAGCATGCCTGCGCGATGGAGGTTGGATCACGACGTGTATGCAGCCCCGTTCGAGCTTTGGCTCAAGCGTAAGGCGAACAAATGGTTTCCACCGTTGAAGTCAAAAGTGGATGCTCACCAGTTATCCGCAGAGGTCGTATCGTGCTGACGGCTTCCGCCGGGCGTAAGGTGGTGTTGTTTTCTCCGCCTTATGAAGGAAAGGTCTTCGGTCCACCGCTCGGCCTACTGAGCCTGGCGTCTTCTTTGCGAGTCGCGGGATTTCATCCGCGTGATCATCGACGGTGCAACAGAGTCGAAGTTTCTTGAAGTGATCGCCCGGGAAGTCAGGAACTGTTTCGCCTTTGGGGTCTCACTCTTGACCGGCCCGATGATCCGGGACGCGATTGCCGCGAGCCGAATCGTCCGGCAAGTGAGGCCAGAGCTTCCGATCATTTACGGCGGGTGGCATCCTACGCTGCTCAGTGGCGAGACTCTGCGCGAGAGTTTCGTGGATATTGTGGTGCGCCATCAAGGAGAGAAAACGCTGATAGAGATTCTTCAGCGTCAGGGGGCTGGCGCCGAATTGGATATGGTGCCGGGATGCTGGTTTAAGCGCGATGGGAGAATTTTTTCCAATCCAGACCGGCCAGCGTCACCACTCACCGCTTTTCCAGCGCCCGCCTACGATCTCGTAGATTTTGAAGTTTATGCCCGGCTAACAGGAGGCAGGAAGCTGCCCTACGCAACCAGCATCGGTTGTCCGTATGCATGCAACTACTGCACCGACATGGTGTTTTACAACCGCCGATTCAATCCTCTAGACGTGTCAGGCGTTGTAAACGGCATAGTGGAACTGGTCGAGCGGCACCACTTGGAAGAAGTCGCGCTTGTCGATTCAAATTTCCTGGTAGACACACGACGGGCACTCGCTATCGCGCGGGGCTTTGTCGAGAGCGGTGCTCGTTTCCGATGGACTTTTCAAGCGTCTACCGACCTTCTGTGCCGAATGAGCGATGAAGATGTGTGTCTGCTTGCACAAAGCGGTGTAAGTCACATCGGTTTCGGCACAGAATCCGGTTCGCCGGAGATCTTGCGCAAAATGCATAAGGGTCACCAACGCATCGAGGACATGTTCGAGGCGGCACGGAAATGCGCGCACGCCGGCATACGGATCACATACAACCTGATCTTCGGTTATCCCGGGGAAGAGGAGATTCACCGGAAGGCAAACTTTGCGTGTTATGGGCCAGATCGCGGAGCGCTACGACAATGTGACGTTCTCGCCGAATCTGTTTACGCCATATCCCGGAATTCCGATCTGGCAAGAGCTGCGCGATGCAGGGTTGCGCGAGCCCCGCTCGCTTGAAGAATGGGCGTCAGTGGGGCTTGGACAAACGGAGCTGCCGTGGCTGAGCACTGAATCGAGCAGAGTTTTGCAGCGTAGTATGTCCTACTTCCTGCTCGCTAATCAGTTGGCTAAACGATCAAAGAGGTCGCGCTCAAGCGCGATGCGGGTGGGGGTTCGACTTTTGCGCAAGCCGCTGCATTGGCGGCTCCGGCATTATTTTTTCAAGTTGCCGTTCGAGCTCTGGTTCTCCATGGCGCAACGGTGGATGGTGGTGCGACGTTCACTTCTGACCGGGGAGGCTCTAAGCCGGCGGTTGAAGGAAGTCCATTGAGGGACGCGAAGCGGCGATGACGGACGTATTGCTCACGCACAGCAATCACCTGTTCTACGACCGGAAACAGGTGCAAAAAATGCAGCCTTATCCGCCGCTGCAGACGTTGCTTGCAGCTTCCGTACTTCGATGGTCCGGTTTGGATGTTTCGTTCTGCGATGTAACGCTGGAGTGTCCCGAGGAGAAGATTGAAAAATCGCTTCAGCGCTGCGCGCCGCGGCTTGTGGCCGTCTGCGAGGATGATTTCAATTTCCTCACGAAAATGTGTCTTGCTCGCAACCGTGAACTTGCCTTTTGGACGGCACAAATAGCGAAGGCGCATGGATGCCAAACCGCGGTGCACGGATCTGACGCGTCGGATCACGTAGAGGAGTACCTGAACGCCGGTTTCGATTATGTTCTGCTCGGCGAAGTAGAGGATACACTTCTGGAGCTGGCAGAGCATCATCCGATCGGCGATATCCCTGGTCTCGCTTATAAATCGCAAGCTAGTGGGCGCGTCCATTACAATCCTCCGCGGCCTATCAGGACAGATTTGGATGCACTGCCACCGCCGGCGTTGGACTTGATCGACATGGATCAGTACCGGAAAGCGTGGCTCTCACGGCATGGATTCTTCTCGCTGAATCTGGTCTCGAGCCGCGGGTGCCCTTATAAATGCAATTGGTGCGCGAAACCCATTTACGGAAACAGCTATCACGTGCGATCTCCGCTTCGCGTAGCGGAGGAGATGCTTTACGTCAAGCGAGTGTATGGCCCGGATCGCATCTGGTTCGCCGACGATATTTTCGCTTTGTCAGGACGATGGACTGCCGAGTTCTCGCAGGCGGTCGAGCGGCTGGGCGCGCAGATTCCTTTCAAGATGCAGTCGCGCTGCGATCTCATGACGCGTGACACCGTGGCAGCGCTGAAAAGAGCCGGGTGTTGCGAGATATGGATGGGCGCGGAATCCGGCTCGCAGCGCATCCTGAATGCGATGGAGAAAGGCACTCGCGTCGATCATATGTATGAGGCGCGGAATAATCTTGCTCGGCACGGTATTCGAGCCGGATGGTTCTTGCAGTTTGGATATCCGAACGAAGCCTGGGAAGACATTGAAGCCACGATTCGAATGGTCCGCGAAACGAGACCGGACGATATAGGCATTTCGGTTTCTTATCCCCTACGCGGCACAAAATTTTATCAGCTTGTGTCGTCGCAGATGGGCAAAAAGACGAACTGGTCTGACAGCAGCGATCTAGCCATGATGTTTCATGGCGCTTACTCGAGCGACGTTTACCGCGCTCTTGCAGACGCTTTGCACCTGGAGGTTCGCGAGCCCGAAGAGAAGGTGGCCATTCGAAATGCTTGGAACAGAGTCTACGAGCTAAAGAACGATGCAATGAGCGTTGCCCGAGTCGCTTCATGAGATTGCTGCTTACGCACGGCTATTTCCTGTTCGAGGATGCCAAGGAACAGCAGATCATGAAGCCGTACGTTCCGCTGGGCCTTCTCTATCTCTCTTCGCATCTACGCGAGAAGGGATTCGAAGTTGAAATCTACGACTCTACTTTCGGATCCAAGCAGGAATTATTCTCCATTCTGCGCGCCGGCCCTCCCGGAGCAATAGGTATCTATGCGAACCTGATGACTCGCTCGAACGCGCTGGAGATTATTCGCTGTGCACGCGAGACAGGCTGGAGAGTGATTGCAGGAGGACCTGAACCGTCCAATTATCCAGAGGAGTATCTGGAATCGGGCGCGGATGTGGTTGTTTCCGGCGAAGCCGAAATACCTCTCGAATGTCTTCTCCGCACGCGAGCTCGATTCCGCCAAGTGGCCGGAGATTAGTGGCCTATTCTTTCGAGCCCCGGACGGATCGCTCGTGCGCACGCCGGCCGCTCCACAGATAAAGAACCTGGATGCTCAGCCTTGGCCGGACCGTGAGCGCGTCGACATCCACCGGTATCTCGCCACCTGGCGCAAATATCATGGCAAAGGTTCCGTATCGCTGATCACGGCGCGCGGGTGTCCTTACCGGTGTAACTGGTGCAGTCATTCTGTGTTTGGAACGACTCATCGCCGGCGCTCGCCGAAGGGCGTTGCTGATGAAGTGGAATGGATCTTGCAGCACTATAGCCCTGAAATGCTGTGGCTGGCCGACGACGTATTTACGATTCACCATGGCTGGCTGTTCGAGTATGCGGACGAGATGAGACGCAGGAGCTTGCAAACTCCGTTCGAATGCATCACGCGCGCGGACCGCATAAACGAGCGGGTCGTACAGACGCTGGCGGAGCTTCGCTGCTTCCGAGTATGGATCGGATCGGAAAGCGGCTCGCAGCGCATATTGGACGCGATGCAACGAGGCGTCACGGTTGAGCAGGTGCGCAACGCCATTCACCTTTGCAAGAAAAGCGGCATCCAAACGGGAATGTTTCTGATGTGGGGATACGAGGGCGAAGAAATTGAAGATATCAACGCGACTGTAGACCATGTCAAGCAGTGCCAACCCGACATCTGCCTCACGACGGTGTCATATCCGATCAAAGGGACACCGTACTTCGACCGGGTTGCGCCACGGTTGGTGAATCTTAAAGACTGGAACCGAAGCACTGACCGTGACTGGCGTATCCAAGGCCGGCACTCCCGGCGCTTTTATCAATACGCTGATGATCTCTTGCACACCGAAACGTCGCAGGATCGCGATCCGGTCAGCGTTCTCGCGGCCCAGGAAGGTCTTCGCGCAACGTGGCACGAAGTAGAAGCTTGAGGGTGGAAGAGTGACAGCTGCAACAGCCTTCGACCAACTTGCGACGCTGTACGAGGCGCTCTGGAGCAGAACCGCTATCGGAATCAGCCAGCGACTTGCAGTTTGGCAACGGATCGATTCTCTTTTTAAACCGGGAGATCGAATCCTCGATCTAGGCTGCGGGACCGGGGACGACGCGCTGCATCTGGAATCGCGAGACGTACAAGTGTACGGCGTCGATGTTTCGGCCGGGATGGTCGCCGTTGCGCGAAGCCGCGGAGTGAACGCGCATCGGCTCGCAATCGAAAACATTGCGGATCTAAACGGCGAGTTCGATGGGGCGATCTCTAATTTTGGTGTTTTGAACTGTATCGAGCAACTCGAACACGTCGCGTCCGCACTCGGACGACTGGTTCGGCGCGGGGGATATGTTGCGATCTGTGTGATGAGCCCCTTTTGTCTTTGGGAGACGTTCTATTTCCTTGTCCACGGAAATGCAGGGAAAGCCTTTCGCCGTTTGAAGCGAGGGAAGGCCGCCTCTTCCATAGGTATCGATGTCCGGTATCCATCCCGCCGGAAACTCACGCAGATATTCCAGAGCAGCTTCAAGTTGATTCGCTGGTACGGCGTCGGCCTATGCGTTCCGCCTTCCTATGTCCGCGCGCTTAGCGACAGGGCAGTTTCGCGAATGGCGCAGATCGATGGGCACATAGCGCATTGGCCTCTGCTTCGAGGTATTGCCGATCATCGTCTGTTTCTCTTCAAACGCCTATGAACGCTGAAAGCATTGCGCGCCAGCGGTTTCTGGAAGAGTACCGGCATATTCGCCACGCGGAAGGGCGGGGTTCGGACGACAGCGCCTACTATCGAGCCTTGCCCTACTGCGACTTGTCGGATCGAAACTCCGCGATGTGGGCGATGCGAGCAAAGAGCTACCGCTATTTTGAACGGAACATTCTGCCGGCGCTCGAGCAAGTTAGCCAAAGCCCGCTCGACATTCTCGATCTCGGCGCCGGTAATTGCTGGATGTCCTACCGGCTGTCCCTCCGGCATCATCGCCCTGTGGCTCTGGACATTTTCGATGACGAGCGTGATGGCCTTGGTGCTGCACGCCATTACCCGAAGGGTTTCTCGACGATAAATGCGGAGTTTGACCGTCTCCCGTTTTCGAAAAACAGTTTCGACCTGGCAATATATAATTCTTCGCTGCATTACTCGACCGATTACGTGCGAACGCTATCGGAAGTGCGGCGTTGCCTTCGACCCAGCGGAGCGGTTGCGGTGCTGGACTCTCCTGTCTATCGGTCCAGAGAGCACGGAGAGCGTATGGTAGCGGAGCGGCACGCGGAATTCCTGAAGACGCTATGGGTTCCGCTCAGATGCCGTTCCGAGCATCGAGTTTTTTGACGAGTCGATGCTTAGCAGGTTGAGCCAGAAGTTAGGTCTGCGATGGCGGATCTATCGTCCTTGGTATGGCTGGCGGTGGCACATTCGACCTTACAAGGCCTGGCTGATGCGGCGGCGGCCTCCCTCGCGATTCTGGATTCTTGTCGGAAGGTTCGAAAACCCGTGATCATTCTGCTGCATCCGCAATCGACAAAACCGAAGAACCGCCGGTTCCCTCTCGCCGTGCTGTCGCTTGCGGCAGTGCTGGAAGGCAAAGAGGATTACACGATCGTCGATGGAAATGCCGACCCTCAACCGGGAGCCACGATGGATCGCATCATGCAGGAGAGCGGCGCAGCATTGCTAGCCGTCTCTGTCATGCCGGGACCGCAGATGGCGGCGGCGATTCCACTGTGCCGGGAGTTTCGCGCCAAACATCCCTCGGTTCCGATTGTCTGGGGTGGTTATTTCCCGTCGCTCTACACAGATGCCGCGCTTAACGCGCGCTACGTCGATTTCGCCATTCGCGGCCAGGGTGAAGACACATTCCTCGAATTAATCCAAGCGCTGCGTGGCGACCGAAAATTTAGCGGGATTCGGGGACTTTCCTATAAAGACGACTTCGGCCTTCACGTGCATAACGCCGAGCGGCCGTTGCGTTCGCCAAACGATTTCCCCTGGCTGCCATACGATCGTTTACCGAATGCCGAGAAATACATCCTGCCGACATTTCTTGGACGCAGGACGGCTGTGCACCAGGCCAGTATAGGGTGCCCGTTTCGTTGCACATTCTGCGGCGTTGTGCCGATATATCAAGGCCGGCAACGAACTGAAGCCGTAGAGCGCACGGTTGCGGTAATGCGGCACTTGAAGGAGAAATTCCGAATAGATGCAGTACAGTTTTACGACAACAATTTCTTCCTGAATGAGGCACGCACCGCGGAACTTGCCGAGCAAATGATTCCGCTGAATCTCCGCTGGTGGTCGGAAGGCCGCATCGACACGGTCCTCCGCTACTCTGATAAAACGTTTGAGCTGTTGCAACGAGCCGGAGCAGCAATGATCTTTTTCGGAGCTGAGTCCGGATCGGATTGGGTGCTTCAGCAAATGAACAAGCACATCACCACAGATCAGACGCTCGAACTCGCAGCCAAGATACGGCGCTTCGGAATCGTGCCGGAGTTTTCATTCGTTGTTGGCAATCCGGAAAATCCGGAGAAGGACGCGAGAGAGACAATTCGATTCATCCGGCGCATCAAACGGGTAAATCCGGACGCGGAAATTATTGTTCAGCACTACATCCCAACACCTCATCCTGATGGAATGTACGGCAAAGTGGAAGGGAAAATCGAGTTTCCCAGAACGCCTGAAGAATGGGCTACAGAACGTTGGTACAACTTCACAACCCGGCATGACCCGAATGTGGCGTGGCTTCCGAGGCAACTCAAGCGGTACATCGATAATTTCGAACTGGTCGTAAATTCGCGCTGGCCGACCATCCAGGATATTCAATTGCCGCGCTGGGGCAGAGCGATGCTCCGGACTCTGAGCAGTTGGCGATACTCACTGGGGTTCTACAGCTTGCCGGTTGAACTGCGGTGGGCGCAACGCTTCGTCGCTCTACGTAAACCGCGCCTCGAGAGTTTGTGATGCTGCGTCTCCGCTATAGAGGGGCATCGCCTCTGGGCGCCCGGTTACGATTCCGCATTGAATCCGCTGCTCGCTCTGGAGAGCCGAACGGTAGCCGGTCTGTTGAGATCGATGGTCCCTGCGCTGCTTATAGATGTTGCTTGTGGCACGGGGCGATGGATGCGCCACTTCCACAAGCTAGGCGCAAAAGTCCTTGGCCTCGATGCCTGTCAGGAGATGCTGTGGGAAGCGGAAAGACACGCCTCACTTCGAGGGCAGGTGGTCCTGGGGCGTGCCGACGCTCTTCCCTTCGGCGATGGTGTGGCCGACCTTGCACTCTGTTCTTTTGCCGCAGCGTACATCCGCGATTTCCCGCGTGTACTGACCGAGATGGCCAGAATTTCTGCACCCGGAGCTCGTATCGTCATCAGCGACATGCATCCCTTAGCAGCAGCAGCGGGGTGGAGCCGCTCGTTCAAAGTGGGCACGGTCGACTTACGAACTCGAGCACTTCGAATATTCGGCTGAGCAAATGCGTATGGCGGCGGCAGCGGCAGGGCTTCGGTTTCAGGCGCAGAGCGAGGCGCATTTCGATGAGCCGGAGGGCCCGATCTTCGAACGCGCAGGTAAGCAACATCTAATCCCGAGCCTACGCGCTGTTCCTGCGATTTGGGTCGGTATGTGGGTTAAACCATGATCTTGAAGGGCGCGAGGGTAGCGATCAATGCTACGGAATCTTTGCGTGTCGATCTTGCCGTCCGCCGCGGCCGTGTGTTCATTTCGCATGGGACAACATTCAGGGGCCGCAGCCTCGATCTGGATGGGTTTCTCATTCTTCCCGGGCTCATCAACGCTCACGATCATCTCGAGCTGAATCTGTTTCCGCGACTCGGCCGCGGTCCATATCAGAATGCGACTGAGTGGGCAGAAGACATCTACCGACCCGCTCAGCCGCCCCTCAAACGCCATTTAGCTGTTCCTAAGCCACTCCGTTTGTTTTGGGGAGGCCTGAAGAATCTGGTCTCGGGCGTCACCTCGGTGGCACATCACAATCCGTACTACTCGGACGTGTTCGACCACAGCTTTCCGGTTCGCGTGGTGAAGCGGTTCGGTTGGGCGCACTCGCTAAGGTTTTGTGCTGATTGGAAGCGGCACTATCGCGATACACCACCTGGCGCACCATTCATCATTCACGCCGCGGAAGGCGTTGACGAAGATGCGAGACGTGAAATCTATCAGCTTGATGAAGCTTCATGCGCTCAACCGCTCAACCGTTGTGGTGCACGGTGTTGCTATGCAATCGGAGGAGTTGGCTCTGTGTTCAAAAGCGTGAAGCATCCCTGGTTTGGTGCCCGAGTTCGAACTACTTTACACTGGGTCGCACGTTATCTGAAAACATCTTGCGCTCGGGAGTACCGGTAGCGCTCGGAACAGATTCAGCACTTACCGCCGATGGTGACATCGCGGATGAGCTCCGGGCGGCAAGCCGGGTCATCGATCCAGTTCAGTTATACGAAATGGTTACAACGCAGGCAGCCCGCATCCTTGGCCTGAAATCCGGAGCCGGGTGCATTCGCGACGGCGGGATCGCGGATTTATTAGTTGTTCGCGATCACGGACAGACGCCTGCCGAAGCTCTACTTAATTCGCAGCCCGAGCTTGTTTTTCTCGCTGGCCGCATCAACCTGATCGCGAACGCCCTTGCAATCCGTTTACGATTTCCTGGGCTGTCGAGATATCAGGTCATCGAAATCGAGAACCGCGGGCGATGGCTGACGCCGTTCAACATCTCTCAGATGATCGAACAGACAAAGCAAGCACTGGGCGAAAGCTTGCGGCTCGCGGGAAAAGCGGTGAATCCGTGACCCCGGTCATTCAGTCACTTCCTATTCTGATCCTGTACCCGCACAGCCGATGTAACTGCCGCTGCTTAATGTGTGACATCTGGAAGGACAGCAGTAAGACGGAAATGACTGTTCGCGAACTGGAGCGTTACCTGGATGATGTGGAGAAGTTATCAGTGAAATGGGTCGTGCTTTCCGGCGGCGAGCCGCTTATGCACTCCGACCTGTTTCGTTTTTGCTCATTGCTTCGTTCACGCGGTATACGCACCACAATCTTGAGTACCGGACTGTTGCTCGAGCGAAACGCCGAACGCATCGCTCACAACCTAGACGACGTGATTGTCTCGCTGGACGGACCGCCTGCAGTTCATGATCGGATTCGGCGCGTCCATGGCGCTTTTGCGCTACTCGAGCGCGGGATTGATGCAATTCGCAGGATTGACAGTACATTTCCTGTTTCCGCGCGCTGCACAATTCAACGTGAAAACCACTCGTGTGTTCGAGAGACTGCTAGGGCAGCCAAACGGCTTGGATTAAGGTCCATCTCCTTTCTGGCAGCCGATCTTACATCTGAGGCGTTCAACAGATCAGGCGGATGGACTTCGGCGCGCCAATCTCAAGTCGCCTTAACGGAAGATGAAGTTGCCGTTCTCGAACAACAGCTAGACGGACTGACAGCCGAATGGGGTAATAGCGGTTTTGTCCAAGAGAATCGGGAGAAGCTTCAGCGCATCACGCTTCACTACCGGGCGCATCTCGGACTTGCTGAATTCATCTCCCCTCAATGCAATGCGCCCTGGGTTTCGGCTGTAGTTGAGGCGGACGGCACGGTTCGCCCATGCTTTTTCCACCGGCCATAGGATCCGCCAAGACCCATAGCCTAGCTTCAGGTCTTGAATGGTCCTGCGGCGGTGCAGTTCCGTCTCGCGCTGGACGTAGCTAGTAATCCAGTTTGCCGACGCTGCGTCTGCTCTCTGAATTGGAATCAGGTCAATGCGCTCCCATCTAGAGACACACGACACAGATCCGTTCTCCCCACCACCACCGACTGCTCCGTTCCATGATCCGGCGTCCGGTGAATGGGTACTGAGCCGCTATGCGGACGTCCTTGCCGCGTTTCGTGAGCCCCGGCTGCAGCCGGTTAACGCGAAAAGTGAAGGCAGTGACGTAGCTGCGCAGGCCCGTCTACGTTCCGATTCGGTCGAGGCACTTTCTGCTCCGCGAGTGTCGGCGTGGCAAGCGCAACTTGAGCCTCGGGCGTACGATCTCGTTGGCCGGCTGCCGAGCGATCGTCCCGTCGACGTCGTCCAGGAATTCGCCCAACCCTGGTCTCTGGACGTGGCCGTGATCGTGACCGGAGCCGATTGGGCCGAGGCTGAACGTTTGCGAGATCTCGCCCGCGAGGTATCCGCGGCAACGGCCGATCCTTCGAATTCCCTTCTGCAATCGCGGGGGAAAGCGGCGGGTACCGAATTGGCGCGGAGGTTTGACAAAGCCCCAATACCGATGCCGCGGGCCCGCTTTCGTAGCTCTATCCCAAACGTTACCTGCGTTTTTGGCGAATGCCTGGCTGGCCTTGCTGCGGTATCCCGCTGAATTGGAGAGGTTGCGTGCCGAACCGGAACTGATGCCAACGGCCATCGAAGAATTGCTCCGGTACGCGGGCCTTGCTCGAACGCTTTTTCGGCGGGCGATAGGGCCTGTGGATCTCGACGGCATTACGATAGCGGATGGGGCACGCGTGACCCTCATGCTATCGTCGGCAAACCGTGACCCGACGCAATTCCCCGAGCCGGATCGCCTCGATGTTACGCGTCGCTCCGGCCGCCCTCTCGCGCTTGGCGCTGGGCTACACTCGTGCGCCGGAGGGTCGCTGATCCGCATGGCGTCCGCTGTTGCGACTCGGGCACTTCTCAAGAATTTCGGTTCAGCCGCGATGAGCCATCCTGTCGAATGGCAAGGCGGCTCCGGATTTCGTTCGGCGGCCTCGCTATACGTAATGCTGCGGCACGTTTACTGAAAGATTTCCCGTTTAGACGTGTTCTGTGCGGCTGTAATCTCGCGGAGCGTCCACTCCGTCATTCGATGATTCCACCGCAGGCAATCGCAGGTAGAAGCAGGCACCCGAAGTGGTGTTCTTCTCCGCCCAAAGGTCGCCGCGGTGCTCAAGGATGGTTTGGCGGGAAAGTGCAAGACCAAGGCCCAATCCATTCTTCTTGCCGAAGCTAGAGAACGGTTGGAATAAGGTGCTCCAGGCGTTTTCAGGAAGCCCTGGACCGGTGTCTTCAACACGAACAACGACGTTGCCATCTTCTCGATGGGCGGCTATATCTATGCGGCCTCCGTTTGGCATCGCTTCGACCGCGTTGTGCATGAGGTTCAGGAAAACGCGTTCCACCCGGCTCCGTTCGACAGAGACTTCCAGGTCCGGAGGAATTTCCACCTTCACAGCCACACCCTGCAGATTTGCCGTCTGCGCAATTGCGTCGTATGCCGCGCTAGCTATATCCGCGAGCCGGCAGACTTCCACCGGTTTTGCTTTGGCACGCGATACGTCTGCCAGTTCCTGCAGCAGTTCCTGAATACGCCTGGAGGCGCGGTATATATTTCCGGCAAGTCTTTGTGATTGCTCCGCGGACAACTCTGCGTCAACGAGCATCTCCGCGCCGCCGTATACGGCTGCAAGCGGGCTCCGCAGATCGTGAATGATAGACGTGGCAAACCGAGCTATGGTTGTGATTCGCTCCTGACGGATCAGATCTTCTCTAGCGTTGCGAATGGAATCACACATTGTGTTGAATGTCACCGCAAGCCGGCCGAGTTCATCGTCATTCTCTACCGGTACGCGGTAATCATAGTTGCGCTTTATTACCTGCTCTGCCGCGTGATCTAGCCGCTTTACCGGTTCCAAGATGCGGCGGGCCAGCAGATAGGTCAAGGCGAGTCCAACAACCACTGCGAAGAGCCAAATCAAAGCTACGTTTCGCTGCAGCTCCGCAAGCGCGCGCCCCGGACCAATGAAGGAGCGGATGATGTAGAGCTCACCTATTGGATGATTCTCTATATCCTCTAGAGGCCTCCCGAGAAGAAGGTAATCGGTTCCATGCAAGGCCAGGCGCCGAATGCCACCCTGCAAACTCGGAGCCGAATTGAAGTCTTTGGCAGTGAAGAAGGGAACCGTAGACGCGACAACTGAGTCTCCTGCCGAGAATGCGAAATCGCTGCCGTGGGTCGACTCCTTCAGTGTGTGAGCAAGCCTATCATCGACGTCGAACGCCACAAGCAGGACATTCAGTAATCCTTGGCCTGTACCGGCCTGCACATACACAGGAGTAAGGACAACATAATAGAGATGCGAGCCGCGCACGAGATAACCAGATGCCTGTTTTGGGAACTGCTTCATTGCCGCCCGTAAGTAAGCTTCAGTTACAGCGAGGTCAGGATAGTCGCCACCCAGGGAAGCTATAACATTGCCTGTCGGGTCCAAGACAAGAAAAACCGCGTCCTGTTCCGAGATTTGCGACCAAAGCTGCTCAGCCGTGTCGCGCACAGTAGCCCGGTCGCGCGTCATGAATGCCGCCCTTACGTCGGACATGGAACTGATGAGACGGCTAATTAACTTCCGGTTATGTACACGGGCACTCAACAATGCTTCATAAGCCTGAAGGCTAGTTCGGACCTCTTCTTCGAGGCTATGCTGACTTACGCGTAAGGCATAGGTTTGTACCATCCAGCCAGTAAGTGCAAAGAGCGCGGTTACTGCGATTGACGTTGACAGCAGAATACGCCAAAGAAGCGAAACGTTTTTTAAACGCAGGCCCATCATTTAATCGGCAGGGAGTACGCTCGCTGTTCTTCGGCCGTAACAGGGTAGTCATGGCCGTACTTGTTCTTATGCGCCACCGGAAGATAGCCTGTTTCCGAGATGTTTACTTCGGCTAATTCGGCGCCCCGTGTTCGTGACCGACACATGCCGGATAAGCTTTTGTAGGGTCTCCGGCGTCGCCCTCTCGTGAAAGAAGTGGAGCTCATACCTGCCTGGAGGAACGTTCGAGATTACGAAACTTCCGTCATCGTCCGTCGTCGTGAAATAGGGCGAATTCAGAACAACGATGATGGCCGACATTGAAGGATGGATATTGCAGAAGACCCGAACTATTCCCGCACGATCGAATAACACCGAGCGGGAAGACCCTGGGGGATACAGACCGATGTCGAAGATTTTACCGTCGAAGTTCGAAAATGCGTTGTGAAAAATGGGATCTGCATTTGGAAAGTCTACGCTGGTTCCCGCGCTGATCACCAGCATATGCGGAGTGAACTTCTTGTCCTTCTGCAACATTTCTACGTGATTTGCCGGCAAGCGTATCGACGTAACATCCACAGGCCGAAGCCAGCCAACCACACCTGCGAAGTCTTTCTTCTTATTTACATCGGAGTCTTGCGAATCTGTTAAGCGTATCCGGCCGCTAACGGTTGCAGCGTGTAGCTGCGCGCCGAGCAGTACTGATGCCGTTAGGAGGCCTGCTTTAAAAAAGATAACCGAGCGCAACGTCATAATGATTGTGGATCTCACGAACTCCGGAAAATAATCGGGTATGCATCTGAAGTCCCTCTACACTGACTACCACGTTCGGACCCAGGTGATAGACGAAGTTTGAGGCATACGTGATATTTCGCACGATGCTATACGAGCTCAGATATGTGGCATGATCATCTTCCAGACCGCTGAACAGGTTGAAGGTAAGACGGCTGGTAAGCGGTACTGACAATTGGCTCCAACCTCCTGAGCTATCGACGGGACGAACAGTACCGTTTTCCAGAATTGTGAATCCGTTCCCGAGAGCGCCGAGGCCGGCGACATTTTGCCCGGTGTATACCGTCCCGCTGAATTCCAGTTTGGAAAGGGGAACAATGCGCCAATCCAACGAGGCGATATGAGAACCTACTGAAGACCCTGCCACATGTGTTGAGCTAATGTGAAAGCCCGGAGCCACTTCGATTCGCCGGACATCATCAAATTTATGCCAGAATGCAAGTCTCCCTTCGACTGCAGGCCTTGCCGGCTCCAGTGAGTTTGAATATTCGGTGGGTACAGCTGCGTAATTTTCGGCGGTCTGCATCAGAGCCACTTGCCCAGTGAGTCCATCCTTTGCCCCGAAGTGCAGCCGTTCCTCGTAACGCGCTTGTGGCAACCACAGCCACAGATTCCCAGCGCCCGCGAGCGGCGGGATGCCCACCTCGGCGAGAGAATCGGGCTGATACGGCGAGATGAGTGGCTTATCCTGTCCCACTGAGAAGCTACGGTTCCGCCAATCGAGTGACACATCTGCTCGACGAAGCCTTAACCAACTCGAACCTGGAGCGGAGGAGCCGCCCCAAAAATCCATCATCAAAGATCCATTCACGCGGCCGCCCCCGGGCAATGAGGGACCTTGAAACTCCAGGCCGAGAAGTGTCTGTCGAAGCGTCGCGCCGGACCTATCTGGGCCAGTGAGCAACCCATACTCGCCGGCGTTTTCGCCCGGAGGGGATGCGTTGTTTGCAAATGCATTGAACAACAACATTCCATTCAGTGAAATTGGGAATTTCTGCGATGCTTCTACTTTCGTTTGCGCCTGCTCTGCGATTCTGCGCTCGGCCACAGCGACTCGGTCCGGTATTGAAGCTTGTTCTGCTTGAGCATTGCTGGAGCTTGCCGCGGCTGGCGCCTGCGAGGCGTTGATCTGCTGTTTAAGCGCCCGCACCTCGCCGATGAGTTCGCGGTTTTCTCGTTCCAGAGTGTCAAGCCGTTGCAGAATTTGCAGCATGACCGCTTGCGAGTCGGTGCTTTCTTGAGCGCATAGCCGCAAGCTCAAGACGGGGAGCATTAGAAGAATTCTACGATGCATGGAGAAGCCCCTCTAGCGTGTGCCGTATTTTAGCTGGCGAATAAGGTTTAGCGAAAAACGCGTCTGCGCCTAAGACACGCAGCCGCTCGGGAATTTCAGGATGGCTGTCACCGCTTACAACAACAATAGGTAGACGCGAATAGCGATCATCAGCACGTATCGTCTTGATTAGTTCGAATCCGTCAATGTGAGGAAGATGCAGATCGGTCACTACCGCCACTATCTCTAGTGACGTGGCGCGGAGAAGAGTGATGGCATCCCGCCCATTCCCGAGAGTGATGATTTTGACGCCGTCCAGTGCTGCAAGTGCAATCTCGAGCGGCGCTACACAATCGCTGTCTTCGACGATTAACACCGTCTGGGTCATGGCAGAGAATCGATATCCGACACCGTGGACCGTAAGAAAGTGGCGCGGAAGACTGGGATCGGGCTCTAGTTTTTGGCGCAGGCGTACAACATGAGCATCCACGGTCCGCGTGTTCGGATAGGATTCATATCCCCAAACTGAGTTGAGAATTACGTCCCGGGTTAGTGCCCGGTCAGCATTATGCAGGAAGAAGACGAGTAGGTTGTATTCAGCGGGCGTGAGTTTGACTTCGATTCCGCGGTGAGTGGTAGCTCGGCGGTCGAGGTCTACTTCTACCGCACCGAAACGCATCACCTTGGTTTCCGGAGCGGAACGGCGCAATAATGCCCGGATTCGAGCCAAGAGCTCTCGAGTGCCAAAGGGCTTAACGATGTAATCATCGGCGCCGATTTCGAGCAGCAGAACTTTGTCCACCTCATCGCCTATAGCGCTCAGGATAATGATGGGCGTCTGAATTCGATCGGCCCGAAGCTGCTTGCATACCTCGACTCCGCTCATCTCGGGCAGTCTTAAATCGACAAGCATAAGTTGTGGCTTCAGGAGAAGCGCTTTGTCGAGCCCACTCTTTCCGTCGGCGGCAAGAATGGGAGCGAAGTTCTCACGTTCAAGCATGACGCCTATGGTGTCACGCAAACTCTCATCATCGTCGATGACGAGTATTTTCTGCATTGTAGTTGACATTCTAGCTTTTATTGGACCTTCTCGTAATGAACAGAGGCCGGAAATGGCGGAGGTTTTACGAAAAATTGACAACTTCGGAGGAGCAACCTCGAGTTTAAAGCTGTTCACAACAGTTTTACAGAACTCAAACACGCTGCGACGCTTCGGCACATTACGTTGTGTGTTGAGAGGAGGCAGCTTGGAGCAATCCTTACCGATCGAGCTAGCCGGCTTCGAGGCAGTAGTTCAAACTCCGTTTCTGCTTTGGCGAAGCATTGCAGTTGCCGAGCGAGTTCTCTCGGGCGTAGCATTGGTGCTCATTCTGCCCTTGTTGGCGGGGGCGGCCCTGGCGACGTTAGTGCTTTCGCGCCGCTCTCCCCTCATTGCTCATTGCCGCGTGGGACACCGCAGGCGGCCGATTTGGGTTCTCAAACTTAGGACGATGTGGGATCGAAACTCCCCAAGCTGCGAGCCTATCGCCATTATCGAGCGGCTCACCCCTGAATGCAGCGACGCAAGCGAGATCAAAAATCCTAAGGACCCCCGCGTCACCAGCCGATTTGCGGGATATTGCCGACGATATTCTATCGATGAGTTGCCGCAGTTATGGCATGTGGTCACAGGTGAGATGGCGCTCATCGGGCCGCGCCCGCTTACTCCGGCAGGAAATACAAGCACATTACAGCTCTGCTGCAGACCAACTCCTGAGTGTGAAACCCGGGCTTAGTGGGCTTTGGCAGATCAAAGGCCGCAGCCGTCTCAGCTATGTTCAGCGACGCCGGCTCGATCTGTTCATGATCCGAAACTGGTCTTTGCAGTTATACCTCGCGATCCTCATTCGCACGATCCCAACGGTATTGGTGGGCAAGGATGCATGGTAACGATGCGACAGGAGCTTGTTCACCACCTCCAGAAGAGGGCGTGCGCTGTGCAATCGTTCACTACTGGTTGCTCGGAATGCGAGGTGGTGAAAAAGTCATTGAATCGCTTTGCCGCCTGTTTCCCAAAGCCGACATTTTCACTCTCTTCTATGATCCGGATCGCGTTTCGGATTTGATCCGCTCTCATCGCGTTCAAGCCTCCTTCCTTAACCCGTTCAAGCGCCATTACCGATCTTTGCTGCCACTGATGCCGATGGCGCTCGAGCATTTCGATTTACGCGGATACGATTTAGTGATCAGCAGCGAGTCAGGACCGGCTAAAGGAGTCATCACGTCGTCCAACACGCGGCACGTTTGCTACTGCCATTCACCTATGCGATATCTGTGGGATCTCTATCCCGCTTACCTTCACGATTGGACTCGGTCGAGCCTAAAACGGAGTCTCATGGCTCCGGTGGCGAACTATCTGCGTTTGTGGGATTACGCCTCTTCCGCCCGTGTGGACGAGTTCATTGCGAACAGCCAGAACGTTCAGCGACGAATCTGGAAAGCCTATCGTCGGACTTCCGAAATCATTTATCCACCCGTCGACATCGAGACGTTCTATTCACGGCCCGCGGAGGACTACTATCTGGTGGTTTCTGAACTTGTCTCGTACAAGCGCATCGCCGATGCGGTCCACTGTTTTTCTAAGACAAAGCGGCGCCTGAAAATTGTGGGCGATGGACCGGAATATCCGTGTCTGAAAAAAGCCGCCGCTTCGACGATCGAATTCTGTGGGCGAGTTTCGGATCCCGAGCTCCGTGAACTGTATGCTCGATGTCGCGCAGTAGTGATACCTGGCGAAGAAGACTTCGGCATTGTCGCCGTCGAGGCACTCGCAAGCGGCAAACCTCTCATCGCCTTAGGCAGAGGCGGTGTAGTTGAAAGCGTTCCGGAACATAATCCGCGCGCCGGATTCTTCTACATGGAACCAGGCGAGGATTCTCTGAGTCTGGCGGTAGACACATTCGAACGCCACGAAGGATCACTATCCCCGATGGCCATCCGATGCCTCGCATCACGATTTTCCGAACAACGTTTCCAGCGCGACATGCATTCTTCGATTTTCGGACTGGAGAGAACCCTTGAGGTGGACCCGTACGCGCTCAGTTCTGCCGCCACTTAGGTGTATTTGGCAGACCGAGGGCTTGGCATTTACAAAAGCTTTACAGCGCTGTGATGACACGAGCGGAGCCCGTCGCAATAATCTACGGGTCAGATCTGTAGATGTATTTTGCTGCAAGCATGGCGAAATTCGGATACGCACGCCATCGTGTTCACGGGCAATTGAGGCTCGCTCGAGCGCTGCCGCTCATAATTTTTGCCTGTTTGCCCGCACACGCACATCAACAATCGCAAAACGCGTACGTCGGCAGCATGGTGTGTAAGACCTGTCATCCCGATGTTTGGCTCAGATTTTACAAGAATCCTCATTTCAAGAGCGTTGCCAGCGGCAAAGAGAAACCGGAAAATACGGGCTGCGAGGGTTGCCACGGCCCCGGGGGTGCGCATGTCAACGCGCACGGCGGCAAGACCACCATCATTTCTTTCTTTCAACTCACGCCTAAACAAACCATTGATGCCTGCCAACGGTGCCATTCCGATACCCTCGCGCGTGCAAACATCCGCCGGTCCCCTCACACCCTTAACGACGTCGCATGTACACAGTGCCACTCCATTCACAAATCAGCGACACCGAAGTTCTTGCTGGCGAAAGCCCAACCTGAGCTCTGTTACGGCTGCCATGGCAATGTCCGAGCCGATTTCTCCATGCCATTCAAACATCGCGTGAATGAAGGGTTCATGGCCTGCAGCGATTGTCACAACCCACACGGCACCTTCGCTCCTACTTGGCGAATGGCCGGGCGGCCCTCCCTTGTCGACCAGGCGCTCGGAAACGAAGAAGCTTGTCTAAAGTGCCATTCCGATAAACGCGGCCCATTTGCATTCGAACATCCCCCGGTTCGCGTGGAAGGCTGCGAAATGTGTCACAACCCACACGGCTCGACTAATTCGCGGCTCCTCCGCCGTCCGGTTGTTTTCACCCTCTGTCTCGAATGCCACAACGGTGCGGGTAATTTCGGGCGCTCTGGAACGGGCGATCCCATGCTTTCGCGAAATCACAACATGGCTGATCCACGGTATCAGAACTGCACAAATTGTCATGTGCGCGTGCACGGATCGAATTCAGATCCGTTGTTCCTGAGGTGAGTATCCGGAATGCGAATCCTTTCTGTTGCAAGCGGCCTTATATTGATTGCGGCCTGCTGTGGCGCGCAACAAACAGTGGCCCCCACTGCTGAGCCTGTTGGTCCAACGCGAGGAGACAATTGGAGCGACTACAACATCGTCAACTCGTTTGAGACCGGCTATCGCTTCGTCAGCGTGAGCGGAAACCGCGACAAATATCAAAGCGACGAGAATTTTCGAGATGGCTTTCGGCTGCTGAGTAGCTTTTTCAGTATCAACTCAAAAGACGGGCACGGTCCGCTTTTCGATGAGATTGTCGTGACTACCCAAGGGCTCGGCGGCGACCCGTATAGCTCCGCCAGCGTTCGCGTACAGAAAAATCGCCTGTATGAATATAACCTCCTCTGGCGGCGCAACGATTACTTGAATCCAGGCCTGACAACGGATGGTGGGCAAGGCGAGCATCTACTCAATACCGCATACACGCAGCAAGACAACAACCTGACGCTTTTTCCCCAATCTCGCATACGGCTCTCTTTAGGCTACAGCCGGGCTACTCAAAGCGGAGCAGGTATTTCAACGGTGCAGCTCTTCAATCCCGGTGGACCATTCGACGCGACCGGAGATATCTTTCCCATCTTTACGAACGTGAAGCGTGTGCAGAACGATTACTCGCTTGGCGCTGAAATTCATTGGCTAGGTTTTACTTTGAACGTGGTCCACGGCTGGCAAGATTTCAAAGACGATACACCTTTTAGCTTCAGCGGATTCTCTGCCGGTGATAGCGACAAATAACAGTACTTCGCTTGCATCGTTCCTCCGAACAGAACCGAATCATGGGACCAGCCCCTATTCGCGAGTGGCGCTGTTTCGCAAAGGCCGTCTGTTCGATGTCAACGCCCGGTTCACATATACGGGCGGCGTGCGTGCTTTTATCTCTAATGAAAGTGCAATCGGAATTAATCAAATCGGTGCTGCCACAAACCAGCAGATTGTTACATTTGGCGACGCTCAGCGACCCGTAGCCACCGGCAACCTGACGGTCAGCCTCTTTCCTACCTCGAAGCTCACGATTGTGAATCAGACATCCGTTTACAACATTCGAACGGAGGGTGACAGCGCTTACCTGCAGTTCGATAATGCAACGCAGTCCGCAGACCTCCTCTATTTCCAATATCTCGGGATTCGCACCGTGGCAAACCAGACGGACATCAAGTACCAGGTCCGAAGCTGGTTTGACCTGCATGGCGGATACGAGTATTCAAACCGCAGGATCAGTTCGACTTCGCAATTCGCGCTTGCCGGATCACCCGGGGCAATTCCATACGTGCAAACGAACGAGTTGAGCTCGGGAACATTTGGCCTGCGGCTTAGGCCTCTCAAGCCGCTGACGATCTTGCTCGACGGCGAAATTGGCCACGCAAATCGGCCTTTCACTGCGAAAGAGGACCGCGACTATCACGCTCTGGTTGGCCGCATCGAGTATAAGCTGAAGAACCTGCAGCTTAGTGCCTCTTCTCGCAGTGATTACAACAACAATTCTGTAATACTTTCGGCTTATAGCTCCCATAGCCGCACCTATTCGGGTTCTGCATCGTGGAGTCCGAAATCGTGGTTCGGCTTTGACGCGACTTACTCCAAAGTCCACTTGGATACGCTAGGAGGAATTGCATTCTTCGCACAATCGCAATTGTTTCAGAACCAGCTTTCTTACTACGTGAGCAATATTCATTCTGGAACATTCACTGCCCGACTCAGTCTGAAACGAGCCGACCTATATCTCGGTTACAGCCTTGTCGAGGATGTGGGAGACGGAAGGCGCTCGGCTCTTACAACGATTGTTGGTCCACCGCTCGCCGCGTTCGAGACTGCGCAGACATTCCCGTTGAAATTTCAGGCGCCGCTCGCCCGCTTGTCATTTCGCATCTCCGAAAGAATCAGATGGAACGTGGGCTATCAGTATTACGGCTACCACGAATACTTTTCGAGCGGCGAGAACTACTTGGCAAACACCGGATATACGAGTCTTCTCTGGAGTTTCTGAAGCGCGGTTCTGTTTCAGGCGTATCTAGACGAAAAAATAGGGCGCAGGGTGTTGAGCTGCGCCCAAATGGAGGGAGAAGGCAAGTGACTCAGGGTCAGAGAGCACTGGACTGTCTCACTGGCAGGAGGAAAAGCGGAAATTCTTGGCCGTAACGAAAACCACGAAAGCGAAGCCAATGGCAAATAGCGCAATGGATGCGGGTTCAGGGACAGGTGCAAGCGATCCAAATAGCCCGTGGCTTTCGACCTCGTCAGGACCGGAAATGCCGGCCGTGAAGTAAAGCGTGTTCACGTCTAGCCCTTGCGCTCCATTACCAAAGCTCAGGCCCCAGAGACCATCAATCGCCACCGGTGTGCCGCTTGTGCCATCCAGAGTCGCCACAAAGGTCCCCGTATTGGGATCGTACGCGTTGATGAGTCCATCGCCAAAATTACCGACGAGCAATTCTCCGCCCAGATGCTCCAAATCCGGCCGGCGCAAGAGCGAGGCCCCAGGGAGAATTGAGCGCACCTTTAGAAGTCAGGCGCTGAAGCAGATTCCCATTCGTATCAAAGACGTCGATGAATCCATTACCCGGGCCAGCCACATCATCGTGCTTCGCACTATTCTGTAACGCATACGTCACGTAGAGCTTTCCGCCTATATTTTGAATATCGAACGGTGCATAGCCAGGTGGAATATTGCTGTCCTGGAAAGCGCCTGGCACGGTTGTCGGCTGAAAATTACTGTTAAATACGTCGACGCTGTCGAGGCCAAAGTTCGCTGCGTACAGCAGATTTCCTGATCCGTTATTGCCGCTGGCCAACCCCTTGTACACCGAGCCTGCCGGGGAGGTTACTTCCAGAACGGCGCTCCCGCCGGAGGTCCAGGCTGAAATCGTCCCGTCCTCCGTGCTGAAGATGAAGTGCGAACCGCCAAAGCTTGACGTCGAGTTGAACACAACGCCGTTGGGAGTGCTCGGGCCAGGACTTCCCGCCGGGGGAGGAATGGTAACCGGAGCCAGTACTTGTGTGCCTGAACCGTTGTAGATGCTTGCCAAACCTGTCCCGTTATCGCTGATCCAAAAGGGCGTCGCTGGACCTGCCGTAATCCCCCAGGGATTCACCAGGTTCGCGTCTTGATGTGCAGCCACGCCTGGTAGATCGGACACAAGATTCGTTTGCACGTAGCTGTTGAGAGAGGCCGCCGACCCAAGTGTCGCGCCTATTGCAAGAAATGTTACACCTGCCAATACTGTTTTTAGCATCACTCTAACTCCCCCTATACGGTTAGAGTTTCACGCTCTCGCAAGCTGAATGTAATTCGAGCCCTGTAAACGTTTTGTAAATCGGTCCAAAGACCTACTCGATCGCCGAGTGACGGATAGCTGCAGCCAGAATCCAGAAATAAATTGGGAGAACGCGCCAGTAAGTGATCAGATCTCCCGAAAACATCTGCGCTAGCTCGCCAACCCAGAAACAGAAGATCCAGATTCCGAAAAATTGGGCTTTCGGGTTAGCTGAACGCGCTGCACGGAACGCGCTGCGAAGAATGAACCCGTTCAGAATCAGAAATAAGCCTAAGCCAATAACACCTGTCTCGACGAGTAAATCGAGATAGGTATTGTCAGCGATGATAAACCGGCCGGCGTGCTCTGAATAGGGCAGCGTCTTATAGCCCACGCCTAGAAAGATCTGCCATGGATTCTGAAGCACAAAGTCGCGAAGGGCACTCCAGTTCGCGAGGCGGCCCGAGAGGACGTTGGCGGGCGCAGAATACAGGTCGAGGACAGATCCTTGCAGGCGCAACCAATAGCTATGTCCGAATGACGGAGAAAAGAAGTAGATCGATGCCGCTGCTGCACCAATGCAGAAGATCAAGGGTAGAAGCCAGCGGCGGCTTATGATACGCCGTACGTATAGCATTGCGACTCCGGCGCAGAACAGATTTAACAGCGAACCGCGAGAGTACGACAACACTAATGCTAAAAGAAGCACAAAACCGCCAGCACTAAGTTCCCAAAGGCGACATGGCCGGATTTTCCGGCCGCAAGCAAAGGCGGCCAAGATCATAACCAGGAAGAAGGCGCAGAAATTGCCGAGGGTGCTTGCCTCATAGAAGAGGCCCTGTGCTCTACGGATTACGATTTCATCAAGCCAAACGAACTGTGCTCCGTATCCCGCCGGTGCCGGCAACTGAAAATAAAAATCGACACAGGCGAACACCGCGGCCAGGATGGACATTCGAAATAGCAAGCGTGTCGACGTCAAAGTGTCGTCATTCGAAGAGCTTGAAACAGATAGCGTGTAAATGAATATGTACGGCCCTATAGCGAAGAGGAGAACGCGGGCCAGACTGCCCAATGCAACGACTGTGCCGGAATAGAGGGCCGCAAACACGACGCTCTGTAGCAGGGCCGTGACGAAGAGTGCGAACACCAAAGGCAGAGGGCCTTTCCAAGCGCGCCACCTTGGCATGGAAATGGCGCCAGCCAGCAGACCGACACCCGCGAACAGCAATGCCGGATGCGGACCGGAATCGCCAACCGGTATCGGCAGCGGTGGAAGAAGAATTGCGCTCGCGAAAAAGATCATCACCCATCGCTGTGAGCTGCGAAGAGTCCACCACAACAATGGAAGCAACACTGCTGCGCCGGCGAGGGACCACTTTACGGCCGGAGAAGAAATCAAGGCGAATGCTGCGGCGCAGATGCCTATCAGAAACGGGACCGGCGTTATATCAATCCAGCGCCGGGAAGCGACGATCACCGGTCGTCCTCGTTGCGATAACGGAGCGAACGAGTCCGCGAGTAGCCGAAACAAAGGGCGAGGTACATCACGGAAGCGACGGCGGATGCAAGCAGTGCGACAACCAAGTTCAGTGGGACGTTCGGCGAACTCGGACGTTCGGGCACAACGCCGGGATCGACGATCTCAAGCCTTTCCCCTCGAAATGATGCGGAAGACAAGATGTCGGTGTTCCGGCCAACAGCAGCTTCATACTGCGGACTGCGCTACCTGCGCTTCCTTGTCGAGGGTTTCCCGTTCGTGCTTGCGCTGCTCAAGGCGAGCCGTATCGGCACTGATCTTAGAGGCTAGATCTTGACTCTGCCGCTCCAAGGCGCCTATCTCTGCTCGAACCGCAGCGATTTCGCCTCGAAACGATCCCGCTTCTGCGGGCTGCGATTTATCGGGCGATTGTGATTCAGAGCGTGCCTGATACGCAGCCAACTCAACATGCGCATCCAGCAGGTCCCTGTCGACGCGAGATTTCAGGTCCGTAATCCCTGTCAGTTCTGCTTCCAAACCGGCGACGGGTTCGCGGGCTATGTATGATTCTCGAGCCCGTCTCGCGTTCTCCAGGCGAGTTCGCGCCGCTTGGACCAGCACCCCTGCCTCATCACTCAGGTCCCGCACAGCCGCGGCTTCGAGCGATCTATTCATAGCTACTGTCTGCTCAGCGAGGTACTGGGTAAATTGCTGCGCCTTGATCCGGTCCCCCAGAGTGACACTGATTTCGAGGATCTTCGTCTCTTTCAGCTTTGAAACCTTGAGCACTTGTCGCTTTAGGCTCTCTATCGGAATACCCGCGTACTTACTCCGCAGCTGCAGGTGCCCCAACGCGCGTTGGAACAAGCTGTCGCTCGAGGCGAAATGCTCATACGTTTTGAGTGACTCGAGATAAATCGGACTGACTGCTGTTGCGCCACGAGGATCGTTGCCCGCGGGCGGCTCGATCACGATGCTGGCGCTGGCGGTGTACTTCTTGGGCAGAAAAAAACTTGCGGTGCCAGCGAGCGTCAAGGCGACCACAGACGCGATGATTGTTACATTCCGGCGCCGGTACAGGTAGTACAAGAAGGAAGCCAGGTCAATACCGTCGGTGGCGTCAGGCGGGCTGCTTACACGGAGATCCTCGGCAGGTGTATAGATCATCGCTGTTGTACTTGTCTCACCTGCTGAACAACGTTGCAAGCAGCACGCGTTCAAGATTGACAGGATATTTACAAGCCTGGAACAATCCGCGCAGTACGCTGCTGCACCATCGGGATTGATGCGACGCAGCGCTCTGTATTTGAGCTACGGATCCGCAGTTTCGATACTCTTCTCGATCGCGCTTTCGCAGATTCTGCTCGGATTGGCTTTGTTAACGCTGATAATCTCGCGCCAGCGGCTACGGTTCCCACCGATCAAGTTGCCTTTGGGACTATTCTTCGCCTACACAGTACTTGCCGTTTTCCTATCGGGGCATGCACATGATGGCTGGCCGCAAATCCGCAAGTTCTTCGTGTTTGGAATCGCATTGGTAATCGCCAGCACCTTCCAAACCGCCCAGCACGTAAAGCAGCTATGCCTGCTCTGGACTGCAGCGGCATCGGTTTCGGCGACGGTCGGATTCGGGCAGTTACTTAGTCGTTATCGCGAGGCGCATGCCCAGGGGTGGGGTGATTATGGCTTCTTTCTCGACTCGCGGCTCACCGGGTTCGCAGGCCAATGGATGACTTTCGGCGGCGAACTCATGATCGTGTTTCTCATGACGTTTTCGTTTGTTTTATTTTCCGATGAAACGAAATGGCGGCTTTCGAGTGCCGCCAGCCTGCCCCTTCTGGGAACAGCGCTCATGTTCGGTCTGACGCGAAGTATTTTTCTTGTCGGCATCCCATTGGGCGCGCTCTATCTGGTTTGGATCTGGAAGCGTTGGGTCATCGGGTTGGCGCCCGTTTGTGTCGTTCTTATCTTGTTGGCTGCACCGTTTCAGGTCAAGGAACGGATAATGTCCGTCGTAAGCCCGCATGGGCTCGTCGATTCCAACCTTCGTAGAGTAATCATGATCCGCACAGGACTGGCAATGATCAGAGCGCATCCGTGGTTCGGCCTGGGCCCTGAGCAGATCAGTCCGCAGTTTCTGCGATACGTGCCGAAAGACGTTCCGCGGCCGTTGCCGAAAGGCTGGTATGGGCACCTCCATAACATTTATCTGCAGTACGCGGCCGAGCGCGGAGTGCCGGCGTTGCTGCTCTTGATGTGGTTGCTAGTGAGGATGTTCCGCGATCTACATAAAGCGTCGCGAATGCACTCGGGGAATCCAGCGGTTTGGGCTCTCTATGGCGCCCTTGCCGTGATCCTTGCCATCCTCGCAGAAGGGTTTTTCGAGTACAACCTTGGCGACAGCGAGGTTCTGACGATGTTTCTTGCAACCATCGCGTGCGCCTACGTGGTTAAGTGGGAGCTCGAGATCGGTCACACATCAACCGATCGGCCGAGCGCGATGCAAGTCGCGGGCTTGCCGGTACTTGAACACACGATCGAAGCGATCGTTTGACTCAGCCGATGGCCGCCTCTCAAACCGCCATCCTGCCCTTCAGACTGGTCCGGTCGCAAGCGCTTATCGACATTGCAAGCGTCGCTTCGCTGACTGTCGCTGTAAAGGTCGCCGGCGCAGTTAAGACCGGTCTCAGCGCTCGTGTGTTCGGCTTAAGCGATGCGCTGGATGCATATCTCATTGCCTTCTCGATCTCGTCCTTCCTTTGTGACAGTCTCGCCGGCGCTCTCACACCCACTCTTGTTCCACTGTTTGTCAAGCGAGCCGCAAGTGGCGGTCAGGCAAGCCGTCTATACAAGCTACGGTGGAACCCTATATCGCACCGTTCTCTTGTTCTCTGCAGTTGCAGCCATCGTATTAATCTGCCGGGGTCCCATTCTCGGTGTGTTAGCGTCCGGCTTTTCCGCAGAAAAGGTTGCGCTCACGCGTAGTCTGATGCTCGTTCTGGCGCCCATGTTCCCTTTGGCCGGCATCACAGCGGTCTGGCGCAGTTTGCTGAACAGCGGGGGCAGGTTCGCCGCACCTGCAATTTCACCCGTAATGACACCTCTGATAGCGATCACGTTTCTCTTCTTCGCGCACCGGACCGCCGGCATCTACGCCTTAGCTCTCGGGTCGACCGTGGGTGCGATTGCAGAAGTATCAACTTTAGCCGTCTATCTGTTTCAGAGCGGCATCCCGATCTTGCCTGTTTGGCGAGGCAGCCTCATCGATGCGCGGTGGTTCCGGCGGGATTATACCCCTATGGTATTCAGCAGTTTCGTGCATGGCGGGGTAAACATTGTCGACCAAGGCATCGCTTCCCTTCTCGCCACAGGCAGTGTCTCTGTTTTGAGCCTCGGAACGCGACTTGTTGCCGTCGTCATGGCCATAGGACCCGCTACGGTTAGTACGGTTTTTCTTCCCAGATTGTCCCGAATGGTTGTAAGTGGAGATTGGCAAGGGCTACGTCGAACGGTGACAAGGTCGTTACTCGTCAGCATGACCGGCATGTGTCTGCTGAGCTCGATACTTATTACATTTTCGAGGCCGCTTGCACATCTGGCATTTGAGAAGGGTTCCTCTACAGTGATGGAGCTTCCCCTCTTAAGTCTTGTACAGTCGCTCTCGTTCCTGCGATTGCCGTTCGCACTTGGGTCCGTCATTCTAGTCCGGGTGATTGTTTCTATGCGGACGAACCAGCGGCTCCTCGTTATCTCCGTGTTCGCGCTGGCGGCGAACGCAATTCTTGACCTCTGCCTGGTTCGATCCTTTGGAGTCGCGGGTATCACACTCTCGACGGCAATCGTGCAGGCCTTGACGTTTCTCGCATTGCTTCGGTGTGTGTACAAACTGCTGAACAGAGCGGCTATAGAAATCGGGGCTAATCAGGCGGCCAGTCCGGCGTAAGGCCCAGACAATTAGCACGCATTTTACGCGATTGCAACAACCAATGGCTTACAAAAGCCTACTCTCGTCTCAGCGGTCGGTAAGCGAACGCTTTGAAAGGAGTGGAATGATCAACGAAACTGAACCGGAATTGATGTCCCGCCGGGCTCTCACAGTACGAACCATCTACGGGCTAGCCTCCATCATGGGGCTTGCACTGAGCGCACCGGCAGCCATGTATGTCTTTACACCCGCAAAGTCCAAGAAAGAGACCGGCTGGGTGGATGCAGGGAGTGTAAACGATTTGCGCTCAGGTGCTCCCCAGGAAATCCCAATCTTGCGAATTCGAGTCGATGGATGGAAGATCCGAACCGAACGAGACACTACGTGGGTCCTCAAGAACGCCGACGGAGCTGTAACCGCCTTTTCTCCCCGATGTACGCACCTTGGCTGCGCTTATCGATGGGACGCAGCTAGGGGTAACTTCCTGTGCCCGTGTCACGGATCCTCGTTTTCAACGACAGGTGCAGTAATCGCCGGTCCGGCCCCACGTCCTCTAGATCGATATGAAGTCAAGATCGAGGGGAATCGATTGTGGCTGGGACAAATTCAGAAGATAGACGGCTCGAATTCAAACGGATAAGATGCGTCGTTGTCTCGACTGGATTGAGCAGCGCACAGGCGGCATCACCGCTCTGAGGACTTTCTTCTTCGAAGAAATTCCTGCTTCCGCGGGATGGCCTCAAGTATTCGGAAGTGTTGCACTCTTCCTGTTTCTTACTCAGGCACTCACCGGAGTTTTGTTGGCGCTCAATTACGCCGCCACCCCGGGCGACGCTTACGATAGTCTGCTGTACATCATACGGAACGTAACTGGTGGCGCGATGATACGCGGCCTTCATCATTGGGGCGCCAGCCTGATGGTTATAGTGGTTGCCTTACACGCGTGCCAGGTCTTCTTGTTTGGTGCTTACAAGAAACCTCGCGAGGTCATCTGGTTTTCGGGCGTGTTGCTTTTGTTGTTGGTTCTTGGGTTTGGGCTCACTGGATATCTGCTGCCCTGGGATAACCGCGCGTATTGGGGCACAGTCGTAACTACGCAAATTGCAGGCCAAGCGCCGATCGTTGGCCGATATCTGCAAGGGCTGCTAGGTGCAAAGACCGGGGTTGGCGTCCTCACTTTCTCGCGCTTTTACGCGCTGCACGTACTTGTCCTGCCCGCGCTGACTGTATCGCTCATCGGCATACACCTTGCACTTATCCGGAAGCATGGAGTAACGCCCGCGGCAGAGGACACTCTGCGGAAAAAGACATTCTTCCCAGGCCAAGTGCTCCGCGATACAGTCGCGATTTTTGCCGCTTTCCTCCTCCTTTTCCTTGCAGCAGCCTTTATCGATGCGCCCCTTGACCGAATGGCAGATCCCAACGACACGATCTATACTCCACGGCCGGAATGGTATTTCCTGTGGCTCTTTCAACTTCTCAAATTCTTCCATGGACCGTTCGAAGCAATCGGTAGCATTGGTTTGCCGAGCCTCGTGATCGCCGGCCTTGTAGCAGTCCCTTTTCTCGACCGTGGCCGCGTTTGCAAGCTCCGTCAACAAAGCCTCGCTGCCGGTGTTGTTCTCTTTGTTGTGGCCGGCTGGAGCTTACTTACCGTTAGCGCGATCAGGGGCACTCCTGCAAACTCCGTTGCTCCCGTGGCCGATGCGCACCAAGAGCAAGCGCTGCGCCTTCCGGCCGAAGAACTCGCCGCTGTCAGCTACTTTCGCCAGGAGCAATGCCAAGCCTGTCACAACCTCGTGGACGGAGAACCCAAGACAGGTCCCAACTTGGCAGGCATCGAGATACACGCATCCCCTGATTGGATGACCAGCCACTTTAGAAATCCGGGATTCAGTGTTGGAAAGCGCATTCCAGCGCCACCTCAGCTGACGCCCCCGCAGATCAATGCACTACTCATGTTGGCGTCCAAGGTCACCGCAGAGGATGCCATAAACTTGGCGAATACGCCCACTCCACTGATGGCAGGAGCGAGCGTCTATGTTTCTAATCTTTGTTCGAGCTGTCATAGAATCAATGGCGTCGGCGGCCAGACCGGCCCTTCCTTGAACGGGGTTTCCTCACGTCACTCAAGGGAATGGGTCAAGCGGCATTTCATCTCGCCGAAAATCTTGTCCCCCGGGAGCATCATGCCCGCGTACCGTTTTTCCGCTCAGGAAGAAGATGCGCTCGTGTCGTATTTGTTCCAGCTCCCGTGAAGCGCAAGGGCGCGAGTGATGAATATTCTGTTCCTTGATCAATTTCCACAACTAGGGGGGGCCCAGAGGTGCTTCCTGGATGTCGTACCGGCATTCTCCCGGCGAGGGTGGCGGGTGCAAGCCATGGTTCCAGGCGAGGGCCCTTTCCCGGAGAAATTGCGGGCCATGGACATTGCTGTCGAGGTACTACCTGCGTGTTTGCTATCTAGCGCGCAAAAACCTATGCACGAGGAGTTGCGATATCTCTGCTGGTGTCCCTATATCGCGCAAAGAATAGAGCGCGCGACGGCAACATTCGAGCCAGACCTGCTCTACGTAAACGGGCCTCGGCTTTTGCCTCCGGCGGCATGGATCGCTCGACGAACTGGAGTTCCGCTTCTGTTTCACGCTCACAACCGGCTTCTCCAGAAAGCCGCGCTCGTTTTGACGGAACGATCTCTGAAATTTGCACGGGCCCAGGTGGTCGCATGTTGCGAGTACGTTGCTGATTCCCTGCGGCCACACCTATTGCTTCAACAGGTAGACGTGGTGTACAACGGTGTCCCTGATTTGTACGAGGCGTCCAAATCCTCTCTCCAGCGGGACCAATCTGTCGGTGTTATCGGCCGAATCGAGCCAGAAAAAGGACAACTGGATTTCGTTCGTGCGGCACGGATCGTACATCGGGTATTGCCCAACGTGAAGTTTCTTGTCGTTGGGGCTCCGCTTCTGTCCAACAGCCAAGCCTACTACCGTCAAACATTGGCAGAGAGTCGGGAGTTGCCGGTTACCTTCACCGGATGGCAGGACGGCATCTCGTCAATTTTGAATCGCCTCGACCTTCTCGTAGTACCGTCGTTATCGTTCGAGGCCACCCCGCGAGTTGTCGTAGAAGCATTCTCAGCGTGCTTGCCGGTTCTCGCCTACGCGTCGGGCGGCGTACCTGAAATCATTCAGGACGGAAGAACCGGCCTGCTCGTGCCTGCACCGTCGCCCGAAGCACTCGCGGGTCGCATCTTGGATGTTTTACAGGAAAAGGGCGAATCTATCGCTCAAATTATCGCGAATGCACGGAGAGCGTGGGATGAGAAATTCCGTATCGATCGATTTCAGCGGCAAGTGTGCGACAAAATGATTCAATGCGTCGAAGCGGCCTCCGCTCAACGGGCCGCTTAGATTCTGGTCGCGTTATGCAACTGGACTTTTAGTTCCGTATCCATGGCGTCAGAATCGTGTAAATGGGGACTGCGGTTGGCCGCACTTTCCGCCGCCGGATGAGACGCCGTTCAGCTAGATGTGCCACTGCGGTCTGTACGGAGCGCTTCGAAACCCCAATCAAATCTGCGAGCACGGCGTGGCTCATGGCCACTGATTCCCGGCCCATTCCCTGGGTATGGCGATAAAGCTGCAAATATACGAGATACGCGGCGGGGGAGCGGCTGTGGGCGACCAAGTCGCGCATCAGGGTGTCGATGACGTATGGATCAACTCTCGTCGCTGTAGTAATCACAGCTATAGCATCGCAAGCCACCTTTCGGATTTCGGCCATTGATTTCCCCGGAGTGAGCGTGGCATTCTAACCTGCATGATCAAGCGAATCAAATTTTTGGGCATCCCGGTCCTAGACCAGGACCGAGCACTCAGCTTTTACACGGAGAAGCTCGGATTCCGCGTGTTCACGGATCAGCAGTTCTCTGAAAAACAGCGCTGGATTGAACTGTCAATTCCAGGCGCCGAGACGGGAATCGTACTCTTCACGCCCGATGGTCACGGGGACCGAATCGGGACTTTCGTCAACACCTCATGGGAAGTCGATAACGTCGAAAACACCTACGCAGAGTTACAGGGCAAAGGCGTAGAATTCACTGGCCCTCCTCAAAAGCTGCCGTGGGGAACGTTCGTTATTCTGAAGGACTCAGAAGGCAATCAGGTCGTCCTGTCAGCTCGCTGATCGGAACACGAACCAGGCCGCGAGACAAATCCGAATCGTTCTAAGCACGGCATTCCGGAGGAGCATTAGTGAGGATGTAACCTTCGCCTCTGCGCGTGTGAAGCAGGTGCTGATCGAAACCGAGGTCGATCTTCTTTCGCAAGCGATTGACGTACACGTCGATAAGGTTCGAAAACGGATCGAAATCCTCATCCCACACATGCTCGGCAATCGCCCCGCGGCCTAGAATATGCCCGGTATGAATCATAAAAGCTCTAAGAGGGCGTATTCTTTTGCAGTCAGCCGGATGCTGATGCCACCTCGAGTCGCTGTATGATCCAGAGTGTTGAGCGTGAGATCCGCAACCTGAATGAGATTTGGCCTGACGTGCTGCGTACGCTTTCCGCTCTTCCGCCGCTCACCCAGTCTGCGCTAATTGAGTGAGATACATCGAACGCGATGAATTCCAAGACAATCACAATCATCGGCGGTGGAATCGTGGGGCTCGCAACGGCATTCCGTTTAGAGAGAAATCTTTCCGGACACCTGCGTCACGGTACTCGAGAAGGAATCCTCCGTCGGACAGCATCAATCCGGAAACAACAGCGGAGTATTGCACGCCGGCATCTACTACAAGCCGGGCTCGGTTAAGGCAGAGCTTGCGGTCCGCGGAATCAGGCAGATGGTCGAATTCTGTGAGCAGAACAGCATTCCACACGAAATCTGCGGAAAGCTCGTTGTGGCATCGACCGCCAAAGAACTGCCGCGGCTGCGCGATCTTTTTGAGCGCGGCCAGAAGAATGGACTCAAGGGGCTGAAGATGCTGACGCCCGAAGAAATGAAGGAGCGAGAGCCGCACGTTGCCGGGGTCGCCGCCATCCACGTTCCAGAAGAAGGGATCGTGGATTTTCCGAAGGTCTGCAGCGTTCTCCAAGAGAAGATCAATGGAAACGTCGTAACCAACGCGAAAGTCGAGCACTTGCGGCGGACGGCAACAGGTTGGGTCGCGGAAACGACGGCAGGAAATTTCGAGAGCGATCTGCTGATCAATTGCGCCGGACTGCACTCCGATCGCGTCGCCGAATTGGCAGGCCTCAAACGTCAGATTCGGATCGTGCCCTTTCGTGGTGAATATTTCAAAATCGTCCCTGTGCGGCAGTATTTGGTTCGGAACTTGATATACCCTGTTGCCGATGCGAAGTTCCCGTTTCTCGGCGTACATCTCACCCGTCTCATCCACGGCGGAATAGAGGCGGGTCCGAATGCCGTGCTCGCATTCGCCCGTGAAGGTTATCGGAAATCGAATATCAATCTGCGAGATCTATGGGATGCCCTGACTTATCGCGGTTTTTGGGCTTTCGTGCGCAAATATCCGCGCATGTGTTTCGATGAGCTGCGGCGGTCGTTCAGCAAAAACTTCTTTTGCGCTTCGCTTCAGAGGCTGGTGCCCGAAATTCAGCCTGCGGACCTGGAACCCGGCGGAGCGGGAGTTCGTGCCCAGGCAATGGATGTGAATGGAGACCTGGTTCAGGATTTCTACATTCAGCGGCAAGGCAATGCAGTGCACGTCTTGAATGCGCCCAGCCCTGCCGCCACCGCTTCGCTGGCCATTGCCGAGGAGATAATACGGCAGTTGAATACGAACTAATATGCTGAATGGCGGAACGACAATGCATAATGTCCCCGTGAAGATTTCGGGTCACATCGCGGCTCTGCTTTTAGCGCTCGCGCTCTTGACGGTGCCATCACCCGTTAGCGGGCAATACTTCGCGACCGCGCTGCAGTTCATTCCCGTGACGCCTTGCCGCGTCGCCGATACTCGCAACACGACGGGACCGTTTGGAGGCCCATATCTGTCCGGCCAGGCTTCGCGGGATTTCATTATCTCGAACAGCGCCTGCGGAATTCCATCGACTGCGCAAGCCTACTCGCTCAATATCACGGCCGTGCCAAACGGACCGCTGGGGTACGTGACGGTGTGGCCCAGCGGCCAGCTTCAGCCAGCCGTCTCCACACTCAATTCCGGTGATGGCCGCGTCAAAGCAAACGCCGCAATCGTAGCGGCTGGTAACGGCGGCGCCATCAGCGTATTCGTTACCAATGACACGCACATGGTGCTGGACATCGACGGTTATTTCGTTCCGGCCGCCGGCAGCTCCGCTCTGGCGTTCTATCCTTTGATACCCTGCCGCATCGCAGACACGCGAACCGCGACTGGCCCATTGGGCGGGCCCTCGATGGCTGGTGGACAGGATCGTACCTTCCCGGTGCTTTCGAGCACTTGCAACGTGCCATCGAGCGCGCAAACGTATTCACTGAATTTTACGGCAATACCGAGCACGCCGCTAGGCTATCTGACAACATTTGCGACCGGCCAAACACAACCTCTTGTCTCAACCTTGAACGCGCCCACGGGGACCGTAACAGCGAACGCCGCAATCGTGCCCGCCGGGCTAAACGGAGCAATAGACGTGTTCGTCAGTAACGCGACGGACTTGGTCATCGATATCGACGGATACTTCGGCCCACCGGCTGGCGGCGGACTGTCGCTTTACACCATACAGGCGTGCCGCGTCCTGGACACGCGTTCGTTTCAGCGCATCGGGCCAGCTCCTGGACCGCTAAACGTAATTGTCGATGTAGCCGGAAGCCCTTGCGGCGTAGCCGCAAATGCTCAAGCTTACGTGTCCAATGCGACTGTTGTGCCTGCAGGCCCGCTCGGCTATCTGACCCTGTGGCCCAACAGTGAAACGCAGCCAGCGGTCTCAACCCTGAATGCGTTAGATGGAAGTGTCACGTCGAATATGGCGATTGTCTCGACGGTGAACGGCTCCATTAATGGATTCGGCTCGAACGCGACGGACTTGATCCTGGATATTTCCGGGTATTTCGCGCCCTACTCGCTTCCGCCGCAAAAACAATGACTAATGCATCGCTTCGAGGCGCGCGATGCGGTCTTCCGTCGGAGGATGCGTCGAGAACAGGCGCATCAGGGTAGCGCCGCTGAATGGCTTGATAATGAACAAGTGCGCTGTCGAAGGCGTTGCATCCATCGGCAGCCGTTTCGAATACACTTCGAGCTTTCGCAGGGCCGAAATTAATTCTGCCGGCTTACCCGTGTATTTGGCGGAGGCCGCGTCCGCATCGTATTCGCGGCTCCGGGAAATCGCCATCTGAATGAGCATAGCTGCGATCGGCGCCAGAATGACCATCAAGAGACCACCCCACCCGCCGCCTTCTTTTTCGTCATCGCGACTGCCGCCGAAGAAGAACGCCATCCTCGAAGAAAACGTAATGGCGGTAGCAATCGTCGCGGCAACCGAGCTGATCAGAATGTCCCGATGCAATACGTGACCTAATTCGTGCGCAACCACTCCTTCAATCTCAGCGTCCGACATCGCCTCCAAAATCCCCGCCGTGAAGGCCACTGAAGCATGCTGCGGGTTGCGTCCCGTGGCAAATGCATTGGGTGAGTTGTCGGGAATCAGCCAAAGTTTCGGCATAGGAATGTTCATGCGCTGCGCAAGTCCCGCGACGATAGGCGCAACTCTCGCGTACACGGATGGATTTTGCTCGGAGGTCACCGGTTGCGCCGAGTAAGTGGCAAGCGCCATCTTATCCGAGAAAAAGTAACTGAAGAAATTCATCGCAATGGCGATAATGAGGCCGGTGACCAAGCCGTTGCGCCCGCCGAGCAACTCGCCCAGAAACAGAAGCAGTCCGCTTAAGCCGCCAAGCAGGAGAACTGTTTTTACGGTATTCATGATGCCCTGCCACTTAGATGCGGCGAGTAGCTCTAAGGATTGGTTCGGCTCGATGAACTCGCGGCGTTTTGCTTTCTGCGCTTCGTCTTCCGTTTGGTGCTTTTGGTGCTCTTGGTGTTATGCGGCGAAGTCCCGCCGGTATCGGTCGTGTGTTCCTGTTGCAGATCGGGATTGTTGCTTCCCGGCGTTTGATGAGGTATGTCGCCGGGGTTGGGCTCGGTCGGGTTCGGCTTTTGGTTCGGTTGTGACGACGAAGTATTCTTTTGCTGCTGATTGGGATTCCTGGTCTGCTGGCCGAAAACCACTCCGGTTGCGCATGCCAGTGTGCCGGTAAGCAGTACGGTTGCAAATCGTTTCATGGATGTTTTCGCGAGCTTGGCGCGTTCACGGCTCCTGTAAACTGGACCCTCCGGCGGCAATTTAGTTTCCGGCGATGCGCGCGTCACTATGTGAGGCTTAGGAATATGAGCATTCCTGCCATCGGAAATCCGGCGGCATGAGGCGCCGTTTCGTCGGCGTACTCGCTCTCAGCCATCTCGCTTCGGACTTAGGCCAAGGTGCGCTTCCGGCCATGCTGCCGCTCTTCATCGCACAGCGGCATTTTTCCTATTCGGTTGCCGCCGGCCTAGTGATGGCCATCAGTTCCACAAGCTCATTCCTACAACCGCTATTTGGGTGGCTGGCTGACCGTCGCCCCACTCCGTGGCTTGCCCCGGCCGGTCTCCTGATTGCAGGTATCAGCATGGCGTTCGCGGGAGTCGCATCAAGTTACAGATGGCTGATGGCGGCCCTCGCGCTGAGCGGCGTTGGCCTCGCGGCCTTTCATCCGGAAGGAGCGCGGCTAATCCGCCAGGTGTCGGGCAACCAGCGCGGTGTCGCCATGAGCTGGTTTTCCGTCGGAGGCAATCTCGGATTCGCGATTGGACCCGTCACTGCCACCGGCATTCTGGCGTGGCAAGGTTTGCGCGGAAGCTTGCTTTTGACAATCCCCACGGTTCTCGTCGCGTGCATCCTGATCCGCGAAGTGCAAAAAATGCACAAAGCTCCTCGGCCCATCGAGCCCCGCAACCGGGGTGTGGGCAAGCAACCGCAGTTCGATCAGTGGCAACCCTTCGCCCTATTAAGCGCCGCCGTCTTTTGCCGATCACTGGTCTTCTTTGGGCTGAATACGTTTCTTCCTCTTTATTGGATGCACGTCTTTGGCTCATCGAGGGAAATGGGCAATTCGGCATTATCCGTGTTCCTGTTCTCTGGAGTGGCGGGCACGCTCCTTGGGGGCAAGCTAGCGGACGCATTCCCACGCTACAAAGTAATCGCAGCGTGCCTCACGATAATGCTGCCGTTCATGATCGCGCTATTGCTCGTGGACAAAGCCTCCATAGGAACTGCAATCCTCGTGCCGCTTGGCCTGGCACTCTTTGCACCCTACTCGGTCATGGTGGTGCTGGGGCAGGAATATCTACCCAACCGCGTGGGCACTGCTTCCGGAGTAACCATAGGTCTCGCGGGCACAGTGGGCGGCTTAGGAACACCGGCTTTCGGCGCCTTGGCCGACCATTTCGGGCTGCCTGCCGCATTCATGGGCCTGCTGGCTTTGGCCTGTGTGGCCGCGGCCCTAACATTCCTTTTGCGAGCTCCTCTTTCCGAGCAGCAAGTCTTGCGGGTCGAGCAGATCGAAGTGGAAATATGAGCTTACTCGCTCAGCCATCCCTGGCTCTGCAAGATCTCTCGGAAACCCGGACTCTGCAGCGAGACTGTTGGGAAATAGGAGCCGGTCAGTGTTCGCTTCCACCACGCGTGGGTTTGCTTCCGCTCTTGCGGACTCGTGAAGTGATATTCGTACAGCAGCGCCCTCACGTATCGTGGCGGCTGCGCCGGAAACGGATTCGATCGCAATAGGCTTAAGACGTCTTTGTCGCCCTCTAATAATTTTGCGACGAAATTCACGAACCATGGATAGTCTTGATAGCCCGACATGGCAGCGAACCACATCAGCCAATCCAACCGCAAATGATACGGAGCAATTTGCGGCGGCCGGTAGTTCACATCGCCCGGTTTGCCTTTGAATTGGTACTCGCGCCACTTTGTCGAAGGCATCACCACAGCCTCGTCCGTGCCCTCGACGATGACCTCATATCGCGGCCGCGTGATGCTGCCGAACGCGCCATACGTCCCCACCAAGTGCAGCGAATTGAAATTCGTGTTCATGATCTGGCGCGCTGAGAGCATATTGATGACAACCGGGATGCTCATCAATGCGACGATCGCTGCCAACCCATAATTGATCCATTGAAAGGCCGGTGACGGCGTGTGCATGATGGGTGTCCGAAATGGAATCACCACGGAAAGGAATTTCCCGTCGAGAGTGGAAAATGCGAGGAAAAGCGTTAACCAATTCAACCAGGAGAGATTGCCGCTGATGATGATACTGAATTGAAAAGCGATGGTGATGAGGCCGGCGATGCCGGCAAACGGCTGCGGCAGGAAGTAAAAAAACGGAACGATCAGTTCCGAGAAATGGTTGAACAGCACGCCGCCGGTGCGTGTCCATTGCGGCGCCCAATGCAGATACCAACTGACCGGATTGGGCATGGGCTGGGTCTCGTAGTGGTAATTCAGGCAGGTTAGATTTCTCCAGCAAGGGTCTCCACGCAGCTTGATCAGCCCGGCGCCAAACATGATGCGGAACAGCAGCCAACGAAAGAGCCAGATCGGTATTGGCTGCGGCACGCTTCTCGAACCGCCCAGGAACATGCAAAAGAAACAGGCCTCGAGGAGTATGGATTCCCAACCGAAGCCATAGAACGTTTGCCCCACGTTGACAAAGGAGAGATAGATCAAATAGATCGCCAGCCACACGGCTGCCGAGAGCCATGAATAGCGGGATGAAACGCCCGAGATGACGAGACAGGATAGTATGATCCCGATCCACGAGGCGATGGTGAAGGCAAGATCGCGGGGAAATAGGTAGAACAGACTCGGCGATTCGCGGAACGGCACCTGCTTGACGAATAGCGGGACGGGCAGCAAACCGTGTTCGCCGAGCAAAGGTTTGAATTGATTCAGGGCGACAAGAAAGGCAATCAGGCAGATGACGCCGATCCCGCGCTCGAGAAGCAGGCGCGTAATCCAGTAGCCTCGAACGTCTTCCATCTCCAATAAGACATGAATTTGTATGAAAAGGCTACTCGCCGATGATCTTTACCAGGACACGTTTCCGGCGCCGTCCGTCAAATTCTCCATAGAAGATTTGTTCCCAAGGCCCGAAATCCAGCCGTCCGCCAGTAATCGCTACCACAACTTCCCGCCCCATCACCTGGCGTTTCAGGTGTGCGTCGGCATTGTCTTCGCCGGTGCGATTGTGTTGGTATTGCGCAGTAGGCTCATGGGGGGCAAGGCGCTCCAGCCACTTCTCGTAATCCTGGTGTAGGCCAGCCTCATCGTCGTTGATGAACACCGACGCCGTAATATGCATCGCATTCACCAGAACCAATCCTTCCGTGACGCCACTCTCGCGTAAACACGCATTGACCTGCTCCGTAATTTTGACGAAGCCGCGCCTGGAGGGCAATTCGAACCACAGCTCTTTCCGGTAGCTCTTCACGTCACAATGTTCTCCGGTGTCGACCGTCTTCGAAGTGGCATGCGCAAGCGGAGCACACGCTCGCGGGCGCGCTCCTCCTCGAGATTACGGTGCCTTGCCTGAAGCAAGTCCTGGAGCGAAATCATGCCTACCAGACTCTTGTCGTCATCGCCGACCACCGGGAAACGAGTGAGACCCGTTTCGACCATCCTATAGACCACCACGCGCAACGGCTCATCGGCATGAGCAGTAGCTGGTTTTTGCCTGGATGCGATCTCCCGAAGCGGCGTGTTCAACGCTCCGCCTTGCGCTTCCTCAAAAAGCTTTAGAAGCTGGTTCCGGCTGACCACGCCTATCAAGTGCGTTTGGTTTTCGACGATGGGGAAAAGGTGCTGACCGCGTTGTTTCTGGGTGGGGCGAATCACCTCGCGCGCTTGTTCAAGTGTGGCATCGGCCGGCAGCGCGACCACGTTCGTACGCATGACCTCTCGAACGAAAAGAATTTCAAGCGGATCGATTGCGTACTCTCGGCTGAGATGATAACCACGGCGCGAAATTTTCTCGGTCAGAATGGAGCGCTTCAACGTAAGCACCGTGAAGGTGTGCGCTAGAAAGCTGGCGACAAGTAGCGGCAACAGCATGTTGAAGTCATGCGTTAGCTCGATGGCGAAGACGATGCCCGTGAACGGCGAACGCATGGTGCCGCCGAGAATAGCCCCCATGCTGACCAAGCGGCCAGAATCCCTGGCCAAAGTGAGGCAGAAACATGCCGGCAATGCCGCCCAGCGCCGCGCCCATCATCAGCAGCGGAGCGAGCACGCCTCCGGATGTTCCCGATCCCAGCGAGATGCACCAGATGAGCGACTTAACTACCAGTACGCCAATCAGAAAGTGGAAGGCCACATTCCCTTTCAGAAGCAAGCCGATGGTGTCGTAACCAACTCCTAGCGCCTGCGGAAAAATTAGGCCGCCAATTCCGACAAATACTCCGCCGATCGGAGGCCACCACATCCAATGAATAGGCAACTTTTGAAAAGCATCTTCCGCCGCATAGACGCCCAGTGTGAGCAGCGCCGAGAGCGCGCCTGCGGCAATTCCGACGATGACGCAGCCGATTAATCCCTCTGTTCCGATAAATACAGGGTGCGAGGGAACCGGGAATAAGGGCCCGAGTCCGAGGATGTAGCGCCGGGCTGCGCCTGCCGTGGCACTGGCGAGCGCAACTGGAATCGCGCTGCGGGGTTTCCATTCAAACAGCAACAATTCCACGGCCAGCAAGGTGGCGGAAAGAGGAGCAGCGAAGGTTGCCGCCATGCCCGCGGCCGCACCCGCTACAAGCAACGTCTTGCGTTCCGCGCTGGTCAAATGAAAGAACTGCGCAATCATCGATCCGAATGCGCCGCCGGTCATGATGATGGGACCTTCGGCGCCAAACGGACCGCCTGAGCCGATTGAAATGGCTGCGGAAATCGGTTTCAGAATGGCGAGGCGCGGATGAACCCGGCTTCCGTTCATCAGGATGGATTCAATAGCTTCGGGAATGCCATGCCCGCGGATGCGCTCCGATCCGTAGCGGGCCATCAAACCAACAATAAGAGAACCAAGCACCGGAACCGCCACCGCAAATACTCCGAGGTGATTACCAGCCGGCGAGGAGAGTGCCGTATTGATGCGCTGGTAATAAAAAATGTTTGTAAACAGGCCGATCAGCTTTAGCAAAAACCAGGCAACATACGAAGCAATCAGCCCAATGATGATGGCCATCAATGAAATGGGGATCACTTGCGCCGTAGTGGTGAAGTCGCCCAATTCTTCCAAACGGTCTTTTTTGTGCGTTCGCGTGGAAGCGCCTGATGCCGCTTCGATCATGCCGACCTCCTTCGCTGTTGCGTTCGGTGCTGCACGATCGCCTGAAGCGCTTCGGAAAGCGCCGGACTCGAGGTCTGCAATTCCTGCCAATGCAAAAGGGAAAGGCGCTGCAAAAGTTGTTCGCCATGCGGCGTAAGTTCTACCAGAACCTCACGCCGGTCTTCACTGCTGTGCCGGCGCGTAAGAGCGCCACGTTCCATGAGCCGGTCGATGAGTTCGACTGTGCTGTGATGCCGAAGACAAAGCCGGGAGGAAAGCGCGGTGACCGTCGGACGCATGCCCTCCGGCAAGCCTTTTATGGCGAGCAGAAGCTGGTGTTGTTGTGGCTCAATACCGCTCAAGCGAGCGGCTTCTTCGCTGAAGTGCAGAAATTGCCGGATGCGATAACGGAACTCGGCAAGTTGCTGGTATCCCGCAACGGAGATATCTTGTTGGGCTGCTTTTGCAGTACTCACAATTCCATCGTATCGCGATACAGTTTCCCGCTTGATTTTGGCGCTCTGTTACAGCACAATAGCAGTGGCGAATAAATGGCGAATACACAGTTTTGGCAAAGGGCCGCAATACTTCATGTAGTACGTGAAGAATCGAAATTTCCTTCACTCGAAACCTCTGTTTTGAAACGTATTTTCCCAAATGGCCTTCCGCGCGGAATTGTGGCGGAGGTCAATGGCCGCCGCTCTTCCGGACGAACCTCTGTTTGTCTTCATCTCCTCGCGCAAGCCACACGCGCGGGCGAAATTTGTGCCATCGTCGATCTCCACGACAGCTTTCACCCCACCTCCGCGTGTGGTGCCGGAGTACGGCTGGACCGTTTGCTGTGGGTACGCTGCCGCGGAAATGCGGAGCATGCTATTCGCGCTACAGATCTTCTTCTGCATGCGGGCGGTTTCGGCGTGGTGCTGCTTGATCTATGCGAAGCGAACGCCAAAACCTTGAATCGCATTCCTCTGTCTTATTGGTATCGCTTTCGGCGCGCTATTGAACATACACCCACTATTCTTTTGATCTGCGCCGAATCTTCGCAAGCGAAATCATGTTCTTCCAGCAGCTTAGCATTAGAACCTAAACCTTCGCATTGGTCTGGGAAAGCACCCTTTCTGCTGCTAAGAGGACTCCGAATAAACGCAATTCTGCGCAAGCTTTCAAACGCGCCGCCGCAACCGCTCTCCATCCAAATGGTGGCTTGAAAATGTACGCATGTCTGCACATACAGGGCGCCAGCGTTTCTGCCGATCGGCTCTTGAATTTAGCGCTTGAGTTTTCTCCGGCCGTCGAGCAGACCTCTGATGACACAGTCGTCTTCTCCATCGCCGAACTTCGCAAATTGATCGGATCGCCTCATCAGATCGCCTCCGAAATTTGCCGTTACGGCTATGAGCGCCATCTGCAAGCGAACCTGGCGATCGCCGCAAATCCTGATGCGGCGATTGTGCTGGCGCGCAATTTTATTGGCGTCAGCCTGGTAACTCCCGGCGAAGAGAACTTGAAATTGGCTTCCCTGCCCCTCGCTTCTCTGTTCATGCATGCAAGCTCCGCCGATCAAGCAACACTTGAAGCGTTATATCGCTGGGGCTTGAAAACATGCGGAGAATTAGCCGCTCTTCCAGAGTGCGGGGTGGCGGAACGGTTGGGCGATTATGGCATTTATTTGCGTAATCTGGCGCGCGGCACCATCGAGCGTCCGCTTCGCCTTTCCAGGCCGCCAACCAATTACGAAGAGCGGATGGAACTGGAACATCCCCTCGCTCTCTTGGAGCCACTGCTCTTCTTGTTAGGAAGAGTGTTAGGCGAATTGTGTGGGCGTTTGCGATCGCAATCCAGAGCCGCGCGTGTACTCGCAGCGCAATTCGAATTAGAAGAGCGTAAGCAATATCGCTGTGAATTGGAATTTCCAGTACCGCTTCAAGAAAGCCAGACCATGCTCAAGCTGTTGCAGCTTCATTTAGAACGCCATCCGCCCGAAGCGTCTATCCTTGCTTTTACATTGCGAGTGGAACCGGCCAAGCCGCGACGCATACAAGGCGGCTTTTTCCTTCCCCCCACGCCGCCTGCTGACAAGCTGCAAATCACGCTGGCTCGTATAGCAGGAATGGTGGGAAAAGAAAATGTTGGCGCGCCGGCGCTGCTGAATACGCATCGGCCTGACGCATTTCAGATGACCGCCTTGAATACGTCCGTGGCAGAACCTATTTGGGAAAACATAAACCAGGTTGAGACTAACATCAATCAGCCCGAAATCTTGCGATTAACCATACGGCTATTCCGGCCCGCTTTACATGCGCGCGTAAGACTGGTTGGGCAGGCGCCTAAAGATGTGATTGCGCCGGGTGTAAAAGGACAAGTCATTCGTTCCGCGGGTCCGTGGAAAACATCGGGCGAATGGTGGAGTTCCACATTCTGGAGCCGCGAAGAATGGGATGTGGCCTTAGACGATGGCGCGCTTTACCGTCTCTATTGTGAGACACAAACTCGCGAATGGTACGTACACGGCGTGTATGATTAAGTTTATTTCAGCCGTCCAGAAGCGTTGATTATTATAAAGGTCTACTACGACCCGCTGGAGGCTGAAACTTGCCAGAAGAAACGATCACCCAGCGCCTGTCTGAGGCTCTGAACACCTACGATTGGCCATTATGCGAGAAGCTTTGCGAAGATTTGATAAATGATCTAGATCTCGCAAGTGAACCTTATCCGGAAAAAGATGCCAAGAAGATCCTGAACCTCTTGCGGCGTAAGCGCCGCTTCCTGCTGATGGCGCGCGTTGCTGACGCGTTCATCCGCACCGGCCAGACGGCTCCGCAGATTGTGCGGCAATACGCGCAATCGATGATCGATCAAGGGAATCTTACTGCGCCTCAAATGATGCTGAAATCAATCATCGACGATCCGGACGCGCCTGCCGACGAGAAGGCGGAAGCCACAGGTTTACTTGGACGCATTTACAAGCAGCTGTACGTCAACGCTGGCAACGCCGCCAACCCACGGCAGCAAGCCAACCTGCGGCAAGCAATTCAGCTCTACTACAGCGTCTATAAGACCGATCCAACAACTTATTTTTGGCACGGGATCAACACCGTCGCGCTAGTTGCGCGCGCTTTACGCGACCACATCGCGGCCGATGAGTTTCCACGGCCGGAGGAGATTGCGCATCAAATCGATGCGGCGCTTAAGACGATCAGCACGCTCAAATACTGGGACCAAGCTACTGCTGCTGAAAACGCGATCGCCTTGGGCGATTGGAACAGCGCTTACGATCATGTACTTTACTTTCTGGCCGATCACGACGTGGATGGCTTCGAAGTCGCAAGCCTGCTACGTCAATTGACAGAAGTGTGGCAATTGCCGCAAGCCAAGGAGCCGGGGAACACGCTGCTGGCGACGCTTCGGGCCGGTCTACTCAGGCGTGAATGTGGTTGCGTTCAAGTACAACCAGCCAATTTGGCCGCCGAATCTACAAATGCTAGGCAAGCAAAAGATCATCTCGAAAAAGTCTTCGGCACGGATCGCTACCAACCGCTTGGATGGTACAGGATGGGCCTGCAGCGTTGTGAGGCGGTGGCGCGTATCGAGACCGTGACGGGCACCCGGATCGGAACGGGTTTCCTGGTACGAGCTGCGGACTTCTTTCGCGATCGGGACGCGAAGGAGCTTATTCTGCTCACCAACGCGCACGTGATCAGTCCCGCGGAAAATCCTTTCCCTGGCGCAATACCTCCGGAGGCAGCGCGCGTTGTCTTTGAAGCGACCGGCAAAACGCACGGTGTAACGGGACTGTGTTGGTCTTCACCACCCGCGGAACTCGACGCGACATTCGTAACTTTAGAGCCATTAGGAGATGCGGCTGAGCTCTGTCCTTTGACTCCTTCTCCGGAGGCGTTCGATCGCAACAAACAACAGAGGGTCTACGTTATCGGATATCCCCTCGGCGGCGGGCTTTCCATTTCTCTTCAAGACAGCGCATGGCTGGATACGAGTGACAAGTTTCTGCACTACAGAACTCCGACCGATCCTGGTAGTTCCGGAAGCCCAGTCTTCGATCAACAATACTGGACAGTTATTGCGATCCACCATGCAGGAGAAAAATCGATGCCGCGCTTGAATGGCGAACCCGGCACATACGAGGCCAACGAAGGTATCGCCATGAGCGCGATCCGGAAAGCGACGTTGCAAGAACAGCAGAAGTCCGGAGCGGCAGAAGCATGAACACACAAGCCGACGTCGTATCCGCAAAACGCGTGTTGGAAAACTTGAGCCGAGCCCTGCCCGAGTTGCGGGTGCGAGCCATATTTGAGTCGGTGATCCGGTGGAACCGGGAGGCCTGGAGGCCAAGTTCGATTCGAAGGACATCCTGGGCTGGTTCGGAAGTTTTTTCTCGTGGTGGAAAAAGATCAGCCCTCATCCTTGGATTGCGGGCGACCCTCAAGCCGCTCCATTCCCGGATCTCGCCCGTGTCGCTGTCTTGGGGGATTGGGGCACGGGACTTTACGGTGCGCCGGTCTGCGCGAAAAACATTGCGGAAGACCACGCAGGTTTTACTCTCGTCATGCATTTGGGCGACGTTTACTATTCGGGCGACGACACGGAGATGCAGACTCGCTTTCTGCAACTCTGGCCGAAAGTAAATGGCGCTTTGAGCCGCGGCTTAAACGGTAATCATGAGATGTATACCGGAGGCAAAGCGTACTTCAATACAGTTCTGAAGACCTTCGGGCAATCCGCCAGCTATTTCGCCCTGCAGAATAATCGATGGCTGCTGGCCTGCCTGGGCACGGCGTACGTCGACCACGATTTAGCTGGCGAACAGGCAAATTGGCTGACGCAGTTAATCGCGCAAGCCGGAGACCGCAAGGTTGTTCTGTTTAGTCATCATCAGCCATATTCGTTACTCGATGTGCAGGGGCCCCAACTGGACGCGCAGTGCCGATCAGTTCTCTGAAGCGCTGGACAATCTCGGCGGTGTATTCTACACTTCGCCCGGTGAACAGTCGAGTTGGATCGAGAGCGAATTTCTTGCGAAGAATTTTTCGGCTGGGCTCGAGTTAGTAAGCGATGCGCTACGGCCTGATGTTCATCCTGATGGGCGACGCTTCGAAGATCCGCGAGAAAGTGAAGAAGTACGCACCGCAGATGAAGGAAGTCTCCGTCACGGAGAATGGTTTCGCGCGGTGAGCATACAAAGGTGCGGCCGGCTTGTGGTCGATATCTTGCAAGGTTTTCAAACAGGATGGTTCAATCGTGATTGAGTTCCGCCGCACGATTTTCTGGCGATTCGGGAGAACTGAATGGAGAGACTAGCCCAGCAGAGTGAATCTAGCGTGAACGCTCGACGACGTCTTTCCCACATCGGCGTAACTGTATCGGTCCTGGCTATTGTGCTCGCAGGAGCCGGATTGCGGCTGTATCGGCTGGACGCACAAGGGGCCGCCGACAATGAGTCGTTCTCGATCCTGACGAGCCGGCTTCCTGTGCCCCAAATGACGGCCCGCCTAGTGGAGGACATTGTGCATCCGCCGCTTTATCAATACGCATTGCATTGGTGGTTTGTAATCTTCGGATCCAGCGTATTTCAAGCGCGGCTGCTCTCGGCGCTCTTCGGGATTGCTGCGGTATGGATGATTTATTGGCTGGGCGCTATTACATTCGGCAGGCGCACCGGCCTGACTGCGGCGCTATTGTTGGCTGTCTCTCAATTGGGCGTGCTGTACTCGCAGGAGAGCCGTTCCTACTCCCTGACGCTGTTTCTTAATATCCTGACGATTTTTTTCTTCTGGATGGCGATCCGACGGCGTGGCGTGCTCTGGTGGCTGGGATTTCTGGTCGCAGCCGTAGCGCTGATTCAGACTCACTATTTAGCTGGGTTGACGGTGGCCGTGCTGTTCTGTTACGCCGTTCTCGTCCGGCCGCGGCCCGTCCCGCTTAAGTGGCTGGTTTTCGCGGTACTCTTCCTGGCTGTGTCGTTCGTTCCGTGGCTCTCTACGGGAATCATTCACCAAGCCGTGAACAGTTCGAAAATAGAGCCCAGGGCCCAGCCCCCCTGGTTTGCGGTGTCACGGTCAACGTTCTTTCGTGACCTGAACCGCTTCAATGACGGAGGCTGGAACGGTCCAGAGGATTCGGCTCCGCGATGGTCCTTCGTGGCGGGTGCCCTCTTGTTCTGTGTTCCAGCACTACTATCTCTACGACATACTTTACGTTCACGCACCGGGCACGCCAGAAAGGCGGGTGCCCTAATGGCTGCGCTGTGGATTGTGCCCAGTGTCTTGTTGCTCGGCTTCGGCGCGCTGGGGATGCAATACCACATCAGGTATGTGCTCTTCCTCCTGGCCCCTTACTACGTTCTGGTCGCTCACGGCATCACCTTGCTGCCGGTGAGGCTGCGCCCGGTACACCTGGCTCTCATTGCACTGTATGGGCTTGGTTCAACGTTGGTGCTGTACACGTTGCAATACAAAGTAAACTTCCGAGATGCCTTTGCCGAATTGGTGCGCGACTATCGCCCGGGAGACATTTGCGTTTTTCTTCCGGACGGGGGAGTGCCTCAGCAGTGGTCGGTCTATTATGGAGATCGCCCGTTAGATGTCGTGACGCCCCCAGAGCTTGAAAAGAGCGTCCCAGACACAGCTCGGATTTGGGTAATCGCATTCCGTTACAAGACGATTGACACGGCTGACAAAGACATCTATCGAAAGATTGCGGTGACCCATGAGAAGCTGCTGGCTCAGGAATATTTCTCGGTGGACCTCGCGCTCTATGTGCCAAAAAGACCGCGTTGAAACGCAGGGTGGCAGTTGTTCTCTATACATCAGAGGTTTATTTCAAGGGAGCAGACTCGCATTTCAGCTCCTTCATCATGCCCGGCAAGCTCAACGCCATCTCCATGCCGCCGGGAGCCCAGCCGAATTCAGCGGTCATAACCTTCGCAACCTCATCTGAAGTCTTGCCGGCGCGAATCAGGCTCGCGGCGCGGTCGTGCAGTTTCGCGATACGACCGCGGTAGGCGAGCAGACCGGCTCTATCCGTTACGGGACCATGGCCGGGAATCACCGTATCAAAATCAAGCTTCAGCGCTTCATCCAGGGTCCTGCCCCACTCGACAAGGCTGCCGCCATTGTTGTAGTCGATGAAGGCACTGTGATTGGTTACCAGATCTCCAGTAGCAATGGTGCGCTGCTCCGGAAAGTAGATGATCGCATCTCCGTTCGTGTGGCCCCGTCCAAAGTATTGTGCGCGCACCTCCTTTCCGCCCGGAAATATCGAAAATGTTCGGGAAAAGACCAGCCGCGCGGGAGTCAGTCTGGGGCGATTTCGCCATGGCCGCGGCGGCAACAGGAGAAACTTGCTGAGTTCAAAAGCGCGCGACAAAAGTCCGGGAGAGGCGTTAAAGGGGTCTTTGACAATATTGGCTCGCGCACCGACAGTGGAGATGACTTGGGCCGTTTGGAGAAACCTGCCATTGCCGCCGCTATGGTCGGCATGATGATGCGTGTTGAAGACATATTTTACCGGCAAGGGCGTTATAGTTTTTATTTTGGCGGTGATGCCGTCGAAGTCCCGCTGGTATTTGTCATCTACGAGGACCACGCCCGCGCTAGTAACATAAACCGCGACGTTGCCGCCGTCGCCCTCGATTTCATAGAGATCGTTCTTCAGCTTACTTAGAGTCAACTGCCCAGGCGGCGGGAATTGGGTTCGTACATAGGCCATCCAACTGCCCAGTGCCAACAGAGACACAGCGCAAATGGTGCCCACCAGAGAGCGGTTCATCCGCAACAATATAGCAAAAGGATACTTCCGTAATCATCCGATTCGCTGCAGTCGCCGCAGCGGCCGCACGCGCATTCGCGGCTCCCTTGGATGTGGATCGCCGGCTTGACGGCCCTTGCGGCGTGCCTGCGTATTATCGGTTTGAACCGGGGTCTCTGGTGGGATGAAATCTATTTTCTGATCATCTCGGTCCGCCACCCTTTGTCGGAAATCATTACGATCTTCCCCGCCGATACTCAGCATCCGCTGTACTCGATTCTCGCCAAGCTGACTGTCATTGCCTTCGGAGAACATCCGTGGACACTGCGGCTGCCAGCGGCCATTTTTGGCATCGCTTCGATTCCGGCGCTCTTTTTACTGGCAGCTTCGGTCACCCGCCGCGCCGAGGCTCTGCTGGCGGCCGCGCTGCTGGCCGTTTCTTACCATCACGTGTGGTTCTCGCAGAATGCCCGCGGGTATACCGCGCTCGCGTTCTGGACTCTCCTCGCGACCTGGTTTCTGTTACGGGGCATCCAGACCGGACGCCGTGCCCCTTATATCGCTTACGGAGTGGTTGTCGCACTCGGCGTGTACACGCACTTAACGATGATATTCGTGGTGGCGAGCCATCTGTTGATCTGCGCGGGCGTTGTTCTGAGCGGCCTGAGAAAGGGATCCAACTCCACACGCTGGAAATTTCCCCTGCAGGGGTTCCTCCTAGCTGGGGCTCTAACCCTCCTGTTGTATGCGCCCATTTTGACGCAGGTTCAGAATTTCTTTATGCACCGGCCGTCCGCCATGAGGGCCGTGTCCACTCCGCAGTGGGCCTTATGGGAGACTCTTTGGGGTTTAAGCCTCGGATTTGGGACTACGACCGTACTCTTCGGAGCCGCAGTGCTTGTCGCCTTCGGGGCCTGGAGCTATTTCAAGCAGAGCCGGCTCATTTTCGCACTGTTCGCCCTGCCGGGCGTTTTCACGGCGCTCGGAGCGGTTGCTGCCCGCGGAACGATGTATCCGCGGTTTTACTTTTTCCTGATTGGGTTTGCGGTTCTTATCCTGATTCGGGGAGCCGTTGCGCTTCCGGAATGGATCGCCGCCCGGATGCGCGCTCCCCGGCTTGCGCCTGCCCTTACAGCAATTCTGGCGATCGGTCTTCTGAGCGCTTCAGGTATCTCTCTTCTGCGCAATTACCGTTATCCCAAGCAGGATTTTGAGGGAGCGATCCATTTCGTCGACACCCATAGGAAGGAGGGGGAAACGGTCGTAACTGCCGGCGCGACTACGTACCCGATGCGGCAGTATTATGGCAAGCCCTGGGAGAGTATTGAAACGAAAGGAGAATTAGAGAAAATCTGCCGCCAGGGGCGGGTTGTCTGGTTAGTGTATACGTTTCCAAGATATTTGGAAGCTGCCGTGCCTGGAATAAGGGACCTGATCCAGAAGGAGTTCAAGGTTATTCGAGTGTTTCATGGAACGCTCGGGGATGGCGATGTGTTCGTCGCCCGGTTTCAGCCGTGAAGAAACTCATAATCCAGATCCCTTGCTTTAACGAGGCGACCACGCTTCCGGAGGCGCTGGCTTCGCTGCCGCGCCGCATCGCGGGTATCGATCGCATTGAAGTTTTGATTATCGATGACGGGAGCAGAGATGGAACCGCCCAGGTGGCGCGAGCCGCCGGCGTCGACCATATTGTCCGTTTTCCGCGGAATCTCGGGCTGGCGGCGGCTTTCACGGCTGGGATAGCGGAGGCCCTTCGTCAAGGCGCGGATATTATCGTCAACACGGATGCGGACAGTCAGTACAGAGGAAGGGACATCGCTCGGTTGATAGAGCCGTTGCTTGCAGCCCGCGCGGATATTGTCGTGGGCGATCGTCAGGTCAGCACTCTGCGGAACTTTTCGGGCTTGAAGAGAAGGCTCCAGGTATTGGGCAGTTGGGTGATCGGCTGTGCTTCGGGTTTGAAGACTCCGGATGCCACCAGCGGCTTTCGCGCCCTGACGCGGGATGCGGCGCTCCGCACGTTCGTTCTCAGCGGGTACTCGTACACGCTAGAGACCCTCATCCAGGCGGGTGCATCCCGCATGACAGTAGAGTATGTCCCTATCAGCATCAATCCGCAGACCCGGCCTTCGCGGCTGATGCGCAGCATTCCACACTACATCCGGAAATCGGCAGCCACCATCCTGCGGTCCTACACGATGTATCGGCCACTGCGGGTGTTTTCGATGCTGGGTGGCACCCTAATCGCAGCAGGGACGGTTCCCGGAGTCCGATTCCTCTACCTGATGTCTGTCGGCCAGCGGGTGGGACATATCCAATCGCTCATTCTGGCCGCGATCCTCATCATCGTGGGATTTCAGGTGATGTTGATCGGGCTTCTGGCCGATCTTTTGAGCTGCAACCGTAAGCTCCTCGAAGAAGTTATCTATAGGGTTCGCAAGCTGGAAATCGCTCAACCGGATTCCGTTGGCCCACGGAAGATTCTGGAGCTGCAAGAAAAAACGGGTGCTTGACGCGCATTGGCCACTGCGATTACCCGTGCTGCGAGCAAAGAAGGTTTGAACCCCAAACCGAAGTTCTGGCGATCCCCTTACTTCCGCTTCGGTGGGAGCGCGGTGATCCTGACGCTGCTGCTCACCTACTTGCCGCTCCGGCAGGTGTTGGCCACGATTCAACGCATCCCGCCCGCAATTGGCTTAGCCCTGTTGGGGGCATACCTCGTGATGCACCTCCTGGGGGTGGTGAAGTGGCGCCTACTCATCAACCTCGCGGGCGCTGATCTGACATTTCCTCAAGCGGTTCGTTGCTACTATTGGGGACTTTTCGGCAATATTTTTCTTCCGTCGCTGGTGGGCGGGGATCTAGTTCGCGGCGGCATGGCGTTGCTGTTCTCACGTTCCAGGGCCGCGATTGTCCTGGGAAGCCTTATGGACCGCGTCCAGGATGTAGGCGGACTTCTGGGGGTCACGATCATCGGGGTATTGTTCCTGCCAGGATCGCTGGACTATAGAGGCCATAAGACCATCTGGACCGTGGCAGCCCTTCTGTGCCTCGGAGGGCTGGCAGGTTTGGGATCGCTGTTTGTGGTCCCCGCCCGCAAGTTTCCTTTCAAGGTCCGGCGCATTATGGTGAAGCTGCGGCGGGGAGTGCTGTCGATGTACCGGCGGCCCGGCCGTATGCTTTTCTGTTTCTTTTTGGGGGTAGTTCTGCAGCTCTCTCAGGTGGCTGTCAACTACTGGCTTGGACAGATCTCGGGCCTACATATCGTCTTCAGTCTGTGGCTGTTTGCCTGGCCTTTGGCCAAGCTGTCAGCGCTTCTTCCGGTAACGCAAGGCGGTATTGGAGTTCGCGAAGTCGCATTAGTGTCCCTGCTGGCTCCTTTTGGGGCTCCACCAATTCTCACGGCGGCCGTGGGACTCACATTCCAGGCAATCGTGATCACCGGTGGATTGATTGGAGGAATTCTGGCGCTGCTCATGGGACGCCTTTCTTCTTCCGCTCCCATCCGGCCACAGGAATGCATTCCTGCATTTGCGAGGTCGGAAGCAAAATAATCCATGGATCAAGCGACTGTCATGAGCCCTGAGGCCGCGGCATCGCCGGAAAAGCGTGACCAAGGGAAGAAACTGCCGGACCAGCACGTGGTGGTTCTGGGCGCCGGTCCGGCTGGAGTCGGAGCGGCTTACCAGCTTGCCGAAAAAGGAATTGCGCGGGTAACAGTGCTCGAGCAGCGAGAGACGGTCGGCGGCAATGCCGGCAGCTTCGAACTGGATGGAGTTTACTGCGATTTCGGCAGTCACCGGCTTCACCCGGTTGTGGCGCCCGAGATCATGCAGGATCTCCGGCGCCTGTTGGGAAAGGACCTGCTGTTCCAGACGCGCCACGGCAGAATTCTCCTGCGGGGCCATTGGATTCATTTCCCTTTGAAGCCGATGGACCTGCTTTTGCGGCTTCCGAAGAGCTTCGCCCTAAGCGTTTTCCGCGACATGGCACGCAAGGTTTTGCCGCGCAGCGCTTCCGGACCGGAGACCTTTGCAACCGTGCTGGAGCGCGGCCTGGGGCGGACGATCTGTCGCGAGTTTTATTTTCCCTATGCGCGAAAGCTTTGGGGCATGAGCCCCGAGGAACTGGCGATTACGACCGCGCAACGGCGCGTTTCCGGCAGCTCTATCGGCAAGATTCTGCGCAAGGTCACAAAGCAGATTCCGGGGTTTAAACCTCCGACCGCCGGCCGGTTCTACTATCCGCGCCGCGGCTATGGGCAGATCTCCGAATGCCTGTACGACGCGGCCCGGCAAGCGGGCGCGGAGTTCAAGTTCGGCGCCCGGTTTACGGGAATCGAGCGGGAGGGCAACCGCATCAAGTCGGTCCGGTACCAGCTCGGCGGAAAAGATTTTGAGATCCCGACGCAGCAGGTCTGGTCGACCATCCCGATCAGCATTCTACTGCAGGGCATCCGCCCGGCACCTCCACCAGACGTGCTCCAAGCATCCTCGCAGATCTCTTTCCGGGCGATGATTCTGATTTATCTGGTGCTCGATCAGGATCAGTTCAGTACTTACGATGCTTACTACTTTCCTGAAGAGGCAATCCCAATCTCCCGCATGTCCGAGCCGAAGAATTTCACCCGTTCGACGGAGCCACGAGGACGGACGGTGCTGTGCGCGGAACTTCCCTCGGATCCGGGACTTCCCGAATGGGAGATGAGCGACCGGGAACTGGGGGAGCGTCTCTGCGACTGGGTGGAGCGCGCGGGTCTGCCCAGGCCGGGGCCCGTTTCCAGAATCGTCACACGCCGCCTGCGCCAAGCGTATCCGGTCTACCGCAACGACTACGAGAAGTATTTTTCGAAGATGGATCAATGGCTGAGTGGAATCGATGGCATCCTGACCTTCGGCCGCCAGGGCCTCTTTGCGCATGACAACACGCACCACACTCTCGCCATGGCTTATGGCGCTGCGGGGTGCTTGTCTCCGGACGGCAAGTTCGACCGGACGCGTTGGGCGGAGCGTCGCAAGGAGTTCGAGACCCACGTTGTCGAGGATTGACCGCGATGCACGCTTCAGATGCCGCCGCTCAGTCCGTCCGGATCTGTTCTTACGAGGACCGTCCCTCGGCAATGGACGCCCTCATCTTCATGGCAGAGTCTTTGTGCCGGGTTGACAGCGCAGTCTCACTGCACTTGACGGTTCCGGAAGCAACGCCTGCCGTACGGGCATGGGCGCAACGCAGGCCCGAAGTGGTGCTTACCACGCGGCGACCAGATGGCGTGAGAGGCTGGGACGTCAAGCCCTGGCTGTTGCTACAGGAGTTGAGGGCCGGGAGGCGGGAGGCGCTCTGGCTCGACGCGGACATGATCGTGACGCGTCCGGTTTCGTCGATTCTGGCGGACTTTCTACCAGAATCGTTGATCGTGGCCGAGGAGTGGAACTTGCCCGGGGCCGTCCGGCTGACGCCGCTGTGGGGACTACCCACGGCCCGCGCCGTGGTGCCGGTGAACTCCTGCTTCATACGCGTGACTCAAGCCCACCGGCAGCTGCTGGAACGCTGGCTTCAGATGACACGAGAACCGCGTTATCGGGAAGCGCAGGCGCTCCCCTTTGAACGCAGGCCATTTTATTTGACGAGCGATCAGGCGCTCCTGACCGCCCTGCTGGGAAGCCAGGAATTCGGCGAGTTGTCCTTTGACTACATCCGGATTGGCCGCCATATCGCGCAGTGCGCCGGATCGTCGGGCTACCGGCCGCGCGATCGCGCACTGGATCTGTTTCGCGGGCTGCCGCCCCTGATTCACTGCATCGGCCGGAAGCCTTGGGAGTCCTCCCATAAAAGTCTAATGAACGATCTGGTCACCGATGTTTCCCCTTACGTGCTGGCTGCGCGAAGGGTAGCAAGGGATCTCGATCTGTGTCCGGAGTGGCTCGAAGCGCGCACTTCAGCGGGTGCGGCGCTCCGCGCGGTGACCGCTGGCCACCCCGGAATGGCTGGCCTGCCACTGGCCATCCTGCATGCCTCTCTGATCAAGATCAAGGAGGCGCTTGGGCTCGCCGGGAGCAAGGTGGAAAATTTTGAGGGCGACGCGCGGCAGCCCATCCCGGCCCGAGCCGACGTCATGGAGCCGCGAAAGGGAACTTTCCTCGTGAGCACAGTAGCTTCCGTGACGACACGGGCAGCTCAGGCACCGGGGACTACGGAAACCACGGCGGCGGCGGCGGCCGCTGCGGGAGCGGTGCTGGCAATCGCGCTGTGCCTCGGCTGGATGATTCGCGCGCTGCAGGCGCCGCTCCAGCAACAGACCGAGCGGGCCGTCCTCCTTACCGGAGTGCTTCTTGGTGCAATTCTCATCACGGTGCCGGGCGTCTATCTGCTGCGCATGCGCGCCAACGCGCGGCCCGAGGTTCTCGGCATCGTCGTCCTGAGCACGCTGGCCATGCTGCTGCTCGCGGTCTACTTCTTCTGGGTGGGTTGGTACGTCTTCTTTCCGGCCGATATCTGGATTTGGTCGGAAGGGGATTTCGTGAACGACATCATGAAGTTCGCCACCGGGTATCCCCTTTACAGCGCGCCGGCCAACCATGATTCGTACACGTATGTTCCCGGAGCGCAACTGCTGACGTATTTCATCGCCTGGCCGTTGGGCAAGGTGGGATCGATCCCGTTTTACCGGCTCATTCAGTTGGGCTATACGGCAGCCGCGGCATTCGTGGCTACGCTGAGCTGCCGCTTGATCTTACGGTTGGCCCGGCCGCGAATCGCGCGTTCTTCAGCAATGGTTATGGAGCGCTTTCTGCTACGCGGCATGCTTTCTGATGGCCACGAATTCCATCACCAACAAGTTCACCCACAACCTTCATGGAGATGCCCTGGCGCAGTTGGTGAATATGATCGCCTTTTACCTGCTCCTGCGGTACATCGAGACGCGCAGCCGGCGCCTTCTGTGGGCCATGGCGTTGCTGGTTCCCCTCGGATTTCTAGTGAAGCAGAACCTGTTGATCTGGGGTGTCTTGTATGCCGGATTCTTGGTGGTGTGGGGAGGCTCGTGGAGACGTCTGGTGCTCTTCGCGACGGTGGCGGGAGCGCTGTTCGGGGCCGTAATTGCGACTTGTTACGCCATTTGGGGCTACCCGTTCTACTATTGGACCTTTTACCTGTTGGCCCACCATGCGGTTTCCCCGTTGCGGAGTTTTCAGCACGTGCTGGATACCTGGGCGTATTATGCGGCCGTCCTGCTGGGAGGCTTGGCAGTGCTGCGGGACAGGAAACCAGATGCGCTGACAGGCGCATGGCTGATTTCCATCGGACTCATCTGCGTGGAGACCTACACGAGCGGCATCGCCTGGATGTTGAATCACATCGGCCCTGGGAGCCTTCTTGCCGGCGTATGGTTCCTGGCCGGGCTGGCCTCGATCTGGAATGGCGCGATTCAATCCGCTAAGTCGCAACCAGCCGAGGCATGGATTCGCGCGGGGGCATTCACTGCCGCAGTGGCTTTGATGTTCAGCGGTATGGGCCTGGTCCGAGTTCCGCTGAGGCCTGTTTCCAACGATGCTTACCGATACGTTCACGACATTGAGCGGGAATTTGCTGGCCAGCCCGCGAACCGGATCCTTCTGGACGTGGGCGACTGGGTATACCTGAAGGACCGCGTGATTATGGGGGACCGGGCTCCCTGCATTGGGGAGGAAGGCTACGCCAACTCCGGCGATTTCTCCGGATTTCTCTCGCGTATCCGGTCGAGGCACTACTCAAAAATTTTGGTGCGCGATCTGCATGAGTACGACTTCTGGTACGAGAACGCCCAGTGGCCAAAGCCGCGAGGATTGCGCCAAGCGATCCTGGACAGCTATCGCGAGACTGGCCGGATTCGCGCTGCGGCCGCACCGAAGGATGTCAAACACTGGGCGGAAGATCCCTATCTCTTTGACGAGATCACGATTCTGGAGCCCAAACCCGATCCCGCAGGACAGTAGTGGCATTAGAAATGCGGTGTAGCGGCCCTGGTACCCATTGGCAGGCATTCATTATTGGGTGCATTGTTTCATGAAACATATCGGGCTACAAAGCGAGGCACTTGCAGTGCGCAGCAGCTTCCGCCTCACCCATGGCAACTGTGGCGGCCACGGAGGTCTGGCCGGCTCTTGTTCCAAGCTGCGATCCTAAAGAGCTTAACGCTGCGCCGCACCTCAAGCGCTTTGTCGTTTTGGCAGCTGAACTGGCGCTGTTGCTTCTCGTCCTCAATCTTTATCACACGATGGAACGACCAGCCTTCGTGAAGATGTCGGCGCTGGCCTTCGGAGCGTTTCTCGTTCATTACTGGTTACCGTTTCGTTTTAAGGAAATCTTCTGGGTTGCAGTGTCGATCGCAGCGGCGTTCCTTCTGGTCAAACCCCCGCTGGCCGCAGCGCTGATCCTCATCGCCGGCTTCAGCTTTTTCCTGATTCTTCGCAGCGGGATGCCCTACAGATGGAGACTGTTCCTGATCGCCGCACTATTCCTGGGACTCATCTACTGCTGTGCAACGAAAGTTTCCTTCATCCCGCCCGCCTTCTATCCAGTATTCGGCGCCATCTTCATGTTCCGAATCATCATTTATGCCTACGATCTCGCACATGAGCGTGAGCCCGCGCGCCTACTGCCCTTTCTGAGCTACTTCTTTCTGCTCCCGAATTACCTGTTCCCGCTTTTTCCCGTGATCGATTTCAAGACAATGCGGCGAACCTATTATCAGCGCGACATCCACGACATCGCCCAGCAGGGCATTCACTGGATGACCCGCGGCGCCATTCAACTGATGATGTACCGCCTGGTCGTGTACTTCAACGACGCGTACCTGATAGATCGGATCACGACCCCAGGCGCGCTGATTTCGTCAATGGTTCTGACGTACCTGCTCTACTTGAATGTCTCCGGTCAGTTCCATTTCGTAATCGGCATGCTGCATCTTTTCGGGTACGATCTCCCCGAGACCCATCGGCGCTACCTGCTTGCCAGCAGCCTCACGGATTTTTGGCGACGGATCAACATTTACTGGAAAGATTTCATGGTCAAGGTGGTGTATTTCCCGGTGTATTTCAAATTCCGGAAGCGCGGGGATATGCGCGCCCAGATACTCGCTACCGCGGCGGTGTTCGTGGTCACCTGGGCCTTGCATTCTTACCAGTTCTTCTGGATCCGTGGCCAGTATTCCATGAGCTGGCCAGACGCTATTTTCTGGGGCATTCTGGGGCTTTTGGTCATCCTCAATGTGTTGTATGAAAGCCGGCATAAGCGTGGCCGCCCCGATACCTCCTGGCGCGGTCGCGCGGTGCACGCGGTGCAGGTACTGGGCACCTTTGCGTTGATCACGACTTTGTGGTCGTTATGGTCGGCACCCAGCGTGAATTCGTGGCTCTATCTGATGACCCATTGGGCGCAGGGTGGTCGATGAGAGAAGACTCGCTGACGAGCAAGGTTTTCTGGCGAAGCGTGGCGATCACTGCCGTGACGTTGGTTGCACTGACGGCCTTGGTGTATTCGGCGCCTATCGTGTATACAACCCCTCATGGTCGTTTTCCCGCAAGCATGATCGCCCTGATGCGCAGCCGCGCCGTCATCTACAATCCCGGCGTGACCGGATACTATGAACGATTGTTTGGCGCGCCCCACCCGCTATTCATGAGCGAGAAAGAATATGAACGCTGGACGCAGCGGGCGGCGACGGATGTAATTTACGATCACAGCTTTCGTATCCGCCGCTTCCGGCCAAATCTTCACCGGCTGGTCAACGGATCACAGCCGCAAGGACTCACCACGAACAGTTTCGGGCTTCTCGGCCCGGAGCGTTCCCTGCACAAGCCGGCCCATACGCGGCGGGCGGCGCTGCTCGGCGACTCGGTTTCACAGGGCTGGGGGGTGGACCAGAACAAATCTTTTGCGAGTTTGTTGGAGAATCGCCTCAATGCATCACCGCCGGAAGGCGCCCCCGAGCGATTTGAAGTCATCAACTTCTCCGTCACGGGCTACGATCTCACCCAGATTCTCGATGTCGCTACAGAAGACGTACCCCGCTTTGAACCCGATGTCTACATCTTGTCGCTGACCGAACTGGCCGTTTTCAGAAACTGGTGCGAACACCTGGCCTGGACGATCCGCCTGGGAATCGATCCCAAATACGATTCCTTGCGTGAGATTGTGCGCCAGTCGGGAGCCTCCAGGAGCGACGCTCCACTGGCCATTCTGGGCAAACTAGCTCCGTTCCGGATGCAGGCCATTCGAAGCATTATCGACGAAATTAAATCACGCGCCGCGCAGCATCACACCCCATTCTTCATTGTGCTGATGCCCTCCCCGGAGGATGGAGAGATGAGCCAGCGGCGGTTTAGTGGCATTCCCGAATTGCTTTCATCGCTGAATGTCCCGTTCATCGATTTGCGCGATACATTCGACGGAATCCTGGATATGGAGTCGCTGCGCATCAACCCCTTCGACGTTCACCCAAACGCCCGCGGTCATAGGATGATTTGCAACAATCTTTACGCGAAACTCCGCGCTCGCCCGGATCTCTGGAAGGCTGTGGCAGGCGCTGGCGCCCTGCGCCCAGGGAGTGTTTCGGACTCCGCGGCTTTTTAGGTAGCCGCATGGATCTGGAACTTACCGAAGAGCAGCTGCAGTTGCAGAACGCTGCCGCCGAGTTTGCCCGGTCGGAGTTGAACGACAACATTATTCAACGCGATCGCGAGGAGATCTTCAGCGCCCACGGTTGGAAGAAATGCGCCGAGTTTGGTGTTCTGGGTCTCCCCATACCGGCAGAGTACGGGGGGATGGGGCTCGGTATCACGGAGGTGATTGCAGTCATGGAGGGGCTCGGCTATGGGGCTCTCGACCAGGGGCTGCTGTTTTCCATCAATGCGCACCTGTGGACGGCTTCGCTTCCCATCCTGGTTTATGGGACGGAGGAGCAACGCCGGAAATACCTCCCCGGGCTATGCAGTGGCGAGCTGATTGGCGCCAATGGCGCCTCCGAGCCGGATGCCGGTTCGGATGTATTCTCGATGCGAACGCGGGCCGAGCGGCAAGGCAATTGCTACGTTCTCAACGGAACCAAGACATTCGTAAGCAATGCGCCGGTGGCCGATCTGTTCGTCGTGTATGCGACGGTGGATCCACAACTGGGCCCAATGGGAATTACCGCGTTTGTGGTGGAGCGAGATACACCCGGGATGACGATCAATCGCGCGCTACAGAAGATGGGCCTGCGCACCTCACCCATGGCCGAAATCGCCTTCGATAGTTGCTCCATTCCCATTGCCAACAGGCTGGGGCGCGAGGGCCGGGGTGTCGCTGTATTTGAATCGTCCATGGAGTGGGAACGAGGTTGCATCCTAGCCAATTATTTGGGATTGATGCGTCGACAACTGGAAGGCTGTATCGAATATGTGCGTGCGCGCAAGCAGTTCGGCAAACCGATTGGGAAGTTCCAGTCGGTGGCCAACCGGATCGTGGATATGAAGGTTCGGCTGGATAGCTGCCGCCCGCTCGTGTATCGCGTCGGGAGATTAAAGGAGCGAAAGAAGCCGGCCATGCTGGAGGCAGCCATCGCCAAGCTGTACGTTTCCGAGGCTCTCGTAAACTCCTGCAGAGACGCTCTGCAGATCTATGGCGGCTACGGCTACATGGTGGAGCAAGGCATCGAGCGCGACTTGAGAGATGCTCTGGGCAGCACGTTGTACTCAGGCACAACGGAAATACAACGCAATGTAATCGCGAAGTGCTTAGGAGTTTAAGGTAACTGCAATGAAACGTATTCCGACACTACTTACTTGTGAGGCAGAAAATCGTGGAGAATAAACCGGATTTTGATATTGGAATCATTGGAGGAGGTCCCGCCGGCGCTTCCCTGGCCGCTTATCTTGCGAAGGCCGGTGTAAGTTGCGTGGTCTTTGAGCGCGAACTGTTTCCGCGACCGCATGTGGGCGAATCGCTCGTTCCGTCTTCCACCAGGGTATTCAACGACCTGGATTTCATCGAGCAGATGGAAGAGGCGAAGTTTCCCCACAAGTACGGCGCCGCCTGGACGGCCAATGACCAGGCGAAGACGTACGACGTCGATTGGGACGGCCTCAATCCGGATAACTACGTTGACCTGCGCTTTGACGAGCGCGAGCAGCCCGGGGTCAACAAGAACTATACCTACCACGTTGACAGGGGAAAATTCGACCTGATGCTGCTGCAACACGCCAATAAGTTGGGGGCAACAGTATATTCAGGCGTGAAAGTCAGTTCAGTGGACTTTTCACCCAAGCATCCCATCGTACGGTTCACCATGGGGCGCAAAGAAATGGGCGTCGATGTCCGTATGGTGGCAGATGCCAGCGGGCGCCAGACTTTCCTGGGCAACCAATTAAAACTGAAGATCAAAGACCCAGTTTTTGACCAGTACGCCATCCACTCCTGGTTCGGCGGTTACGATCGCAAATCGCTTGCCCCATCCAGCCTCCAACAGGATTACATCTATATCCATTTCCTTCAGGCCTCGAACACCTGGATGTGGCAGATTCCAATCACCGATGAAATCACCAGCATAGGCGTCGTCACGCACAAGAAGAACTTCGCCTCGTCGCGGCAGGAGCGGGAGAAGTTTTTCTGGGAAACGGTGGCGAGCCGTCCGAAGATCACCGATGCTCTGCAACGCTCTACACGCATTCGCCCCTTCAAAGACGAAGGCGACTACAGCTATGCTATGCGGCAGCTTTCGGGCGACCGCTACGTCTTGGTGGGCGATGCCGGACGTTTCGTCGATCCAATTTTCTCTACGGGCGTCAGCATCGCACTAAACAGCTCACGCTTCGCCCAGCGTGACATTCTTTCGGCTCTGGAGCGCAATGACTTTTCGCGCCAGAGCTTCGAAGAGTATGAAACCACGCTGCGCCGCGGCACCAAGAACTGGTACGACTTCATCAGCGTGTACTACCGGCTCAATGTTCTGTTTACGTACTTCATTACCGATAAGCGGTATCGCCTGGATGTACTGAAGCTCTTGCAAGGGGACGTCTACGACGAGGCACAGCCGCCGGTGCTGGAGAAGATGCGCAGCATGGTTGCCAAGGTGGAGCAAAATCCGAAACATCCATGGCACGACTTGCTGGGTGATCTCACATCAAATGCTTTTCGGCCGCAAATGGCGAACGTGGCGGGAGACTAAACCTCATCACGCTTCTATTAATTCAGACGGTCGTCATCCTCCTAGTCACCCTTGCGTGTGGGCGGTTGGCGCTCAGGCTTCGTCAGGCGCGGGTCATAGGAGAGATTGTGGGCGGCATCCTGCTGGGTCCTTCTCTGCTCGGCCGCCTCTTTCCCCACGCCTTTGAGCGCCTGTTTCCGAAGGGCTCGTTAGCCCCTTTTGAGGTTCTGAGCACGATAGGGTTGATTCTTTTCCTCTTTATGATTGGGGCGGAAATGGACATTGACCAGCTCTATCGACATCGCGCGACGGCTCTTCTAGCCAGTTTATGAGCATCTTCTTTCCGTTCGCAATGGCGGCAGCTCTTGCCCACTCCCTGCGTATCCGGTTTGCACCCCACGGAATCGGCGATGTTACGTTTGTTCTTTTTCTCGGAATCGCTATGAGTATCACCGCATTCCCTGTACTCGCGCGCCTCCTCGAAGAACGAAAACTGCTGAGGAGTTCACTCGGTACAACGGCGATCTTCTGCGCTGCGGTGGGTGATGTTGTTGCATGGTTGTTGCTGGCATTCGCGCTCGCGCTCTTAGGCGCAAACGGCGGTCCCGCATCCTTGCCACTGCGCCTTATAGGGCTGCTCCTCTACCTGGTCGTGATGGTGGCAGTCGTCCGGCCACTCGCAGCATGGCTTCTGAACAAGCAGAGAACGTCTGAAATGTCTTTGGAGATATTCGGACTTATGTTGGTGGGTGTATTTGCCTCAGCCGCAGCCACCGAAGCTATCGGCGTGCATCCCTTATTTGGCGCATTTCTTGCCGGCGTTTGCCTTCCGAGGAGCCGGGAATGGCAAATTGCGCTTCGTGCTCGCCTGGGAACCATTGTCTCCGTATTCCTGTTGCCCTTATTCTTCGCGCTAACGGGTATGCGGACTCGCGTGGACCTGCTCAATAACGGGACAGTCTGGTTCTGGTCTGGAATTGTGCTCCTCGTATCTGTCACTGCCAAGATGGGCGGTGCTGCACTTGCGGCTCGCTGGACTGGCCAGTCCTGGAGAGATGCTTTCGCGTTGGGAGCTCTCTTGAATACGCGGGGGTTGGTCGAGCTTATTGTGCTGAATGTTGCCTTTGACGTTGGTGTTTTTTCACCTACACTCTTCACCATGTTGGTGATGATGGCTATCATTACTACCGCCACCACAAATCCCATTCTGGACCTATTAGGAATCGAGAGTGGAAGAACCAAAGCAGTGGCGTCGCTGGCGCAGTTAAGCCCGGTCTCGGCACCGCTATGAACTATATCTTGAAAAACAAGGACAACAAAAAATGGAGAATGTGAAAGAAGAGCTGCGGCAATACATTCTTTCCGAGTTTCTGCCTGGAGAGAAGGCCTCCAATCTTCGAGATGACACGCCCTTGCGGACCAGTGGAATTCTGGATTCGGTAGGCACCATGCGTCTCGTCAGTTTTGTGGAAGAGCGTTATGGCATTGAGGTGGAAGCACACGAGACGGGCGTGGAGAACTTCGATAGTATCGACACTCTGGCCGAGTTCATCAGAAGAAAGGGCGGTTCCGCCAGCTGAGGCCCTGCCGTGGTGAATACTCCGTCTGCTTGCCATCTCTGCCGGTACCTGGAAGAAAGCGCGGCGCGTTTTCCCGGGCACGTAGCTGCCATGGATCCGGACGGCGCCTCGCTCACCTACGCGGAGCTCGACCAGCGAGCAGAGTCGTCTCGCCGGATTTCTGGCGGCCCGAGGCATCCAGCCTGGCGACCGCGTCGGATTGGTACTGCCGAAGAGCACCGACGCACTGATCGCGCTGTTTGGAGTCATGAAGGTCCGCGCCGCGTATGTTCCGGTTGACTGGACCAGCCCCGTCGAGCGCATCCGAACGATATTAAGCGATTGCGGCGTGAAGGCCGTTTTCCTGAATCGCCGCCGGGCCGACCTGACAGAGACCGCCGAAATCATCATCTTGATGGGGCCCAATACGGCTGACGGAGTTCGCTCGTCCGGCTCGGCCCCCTTTGAGTGGGAAGCTGCGCTGAAACACGAGCCTTTTCAGGGTGACGTCTCAGCTCGCCGTGCCGACGATTTAGCGTATATCCTGTACACCTCTGGCTCTACCGGAATCCCCAAGGGCGTCATGCTCACGCATCGCAACGCCACCAGCTATGTCGATTGGTGCACTGAGGTATTCTCCCCCACGGAAAACGACCGCTTCAGCAGTCACGCCCCCTTTCACTTTGATCTGTCCATCCTGGATATTTACGTCCCTCTCAAACACGGCGGAAGCGTCCACCTGATTCCCGAGGATTTGGGAAAGAATCCCAAAGATCTGGCTCGATTCATAGCCGACCGCCGGCTCACCGTTTGGTATTCCACTCCAGCCATTCTCGGCTTGCTGGCCGAGTTCGGAGATCTCGAGCGCCTGCACTGTTCCAGCCTGCGGCTAGTGCTTTTCGCGGGCGAGGTGTTTCCCGTCAAGCAATTGCGACGGATCGTGTCGCGTTGGCCGTGGCCGGATTATTACAACTTATACGGGCCCACAGAGACCAACGTCTGCACCTTCGCTCTGATGCCAAAAGACATTCCCGAGGACCGGTCGGAGCCGTATCCCATCGGATGGCCCTGTTCTCATTGCGCGGCCCTCGTACTCAATGCTGAGGGACGGCCCGCGGAACCTGGAGAAGAGGGCCTGCTATACATCGCTGGCCCATCGGTGTTTTCCGGATACTGGGGCCGGGCCGCTGAAAGCGCCGCCGTGTTTATGGAGCGCGACGGCGTTCGCTGGTACAACACCGGCGACGTGGTAAGAGAGCAGGAAGGCGATGGCTTCATCTACATCGGGCGCCGGGACCGGATGGTGAAGCGGCGCGGATATCGCATCGAGCTGGGCGAAGTGGAAAGCTGTCTGTACCGCCACCCTGATATTACCGAGGCTGCGGTGATCGCGGTGCCACATCCTCAATTGGGCCAGCGGATCATCAGCTACCTGGTTTCCCCTGAGGATACCCGGCCCTCCATTGTGGGCATGAAATCGTTTTGCAACCAGCATCTTCCGGCGTACATGAATCCGGACATCTTCGTTTTCGTGGACAGCCTTCCCAGGACATCGACGAATAAAGTAGATTACCAAGCTCTCACCCGGAAGTTTCAAGCGGCCGAGCAGGGCGCCAGCGCGCCGGAACCAGAGAACAGCCGAGTGGCGGCAAACGCGTTTGGAGATGCGTCCGTATGACTATCGGGCTGTCTCCCGCGACGTCTCGTTCCGGTCCGGCCGCCGAAAAAGGACAAACGGAGCAGGCGCATTTCTCATTTAGAAATTCTGTGCCGGTGCGCACTGGTCGCCGGCTCCATGTTGTTCGCGCTTGCTGTGATCGAATTGCCGGCTTTGTTCAATATTGTGGATTATCAGGCGCTCGAATTCTCCGGCGTTTGGGGAAACTTGCGCTTCATCAGGGTGCCTGATCCTGAGTTGACGCATATCGAGCCTCCGCACGCTCACCACAGCGGCTCGGCATACGGCGGCGACGCGGAGGCGATCTATCAGATCCCCCCAGCGGACCGAACGTTATTCCAATGGAATCTGAAGTACGACCAGCATGGCTTTCGCAATGGAATCGATCTGAACAGCGCGGACACGATTGTCATTGGCGATTCCATAGTGGAAGGTATGACGGTTTCCGACGCCGAGGTGGTCACGTCTGTTCTAGAGGGTCTGCAAGGGAAGACAGTTGCCAACCTCGCGCAGTATGGTTATGGGCCACAACAGGAATTAGCGGTGCTCAAGCGCTATGGTTTGCGATTGCACCCTCGTACCGTCGTATGGATGTTCTTCGAAGGCAACGATCTCACCGATGTCATCGGCTATCGGCAAGTGATAGCTCACGCGCCGACTTTCTGGCACTTCTTTGTTCAGCGTTCTTTTTCCCGCTTTGCCTATCGCGCGGTGAAGCGCCTCGTTACTGCGCGCAAGATTCCAGGGAGCAAGCGTTCCGGAGTGCTCCAAATGGCGAAAGGCGAAGGGCGAAGAATCTATTTTTCATCCCCCATCCATCCGCTGAACGCGAGCGAACTCGACGCGCTGGGCGAGACCACTCGCATCATCGCGAATGCTAATGAACTTGCGGCCCGACAGGGTGCTCATTTTCTATTCGTCTTCGTGCCCGAGAAATTTAGGGTCTACGGTCCTTTCTGTCAATTTCCCTCCGGATCGGAATGCTCCCGCTGGGTATTGAGCGACCTAACAGAACGCATGAGGCAGAGCGTGGCCTCGATTTCTCCTGAAGTCGGCTACTTGGATTTGACCCCGGTATTCCAGAGGGCTGCCCAGAAGGAGCGCTCCCCTACTACCCGGACGACCTCCATTGGTCTCCCGAGGGCCATAGAATCGCCGCGGAAGCGATCAACCGCTATCTCTCGTCCCCTGGTCTCCACTGAAACATAGGCTGAGCGCTGCCATGTCGCGCGAGCAGCGCAGGAAGCGGCAATCCGGCAGAGTGGAGACAGAAGTGCTTCCTTGGACAATCCACCGGCGCGCAGACCGAATCAAAGTAGGAGGCGACCGTTGGCCGAGAGGGTTTTCGATGAGTACCACCCACGAGGATTTCGGGCGAGAGGTCCACGGCCGCAGCGCATCTGACCGAAACTTCGGGTTTGTCTTTACCGCGGCTTTTCTGTTTTTGGGTTTATGGCCACTCCGTCACGCTCGGCCGATCCGCCCCTGGTGCCTGGTCCTGAGTGGTGCCTTCTTCGTCATTACACTGATCCGGCCCTCGCTCTTGCATGGCGCCAATCGAATCTGGACTAAGTGCGGCATCCTCATAGGCAAAGTCGTCAATCCGATCGTAACCGGGCTTTTGTTTTATCTTGTGTTCACGCCCGCAGCCGCGCTTCTCCGCTGGAGGGGCAAGGATGTGCTGCGCCTTAAGCGCGATCCGGAGGCAGAGACCTATTGGATTCAGAGGAATCCGGGCGACGATCTGTCCAATATGAGCAATCAATTTTGAAGGGGAAATGTGTCGTTCTTAGCTGAATTCTGGAAATTTTTGCGAGTTAGAAAGAAGTTTTGGCTGATGCCGATTCTGACGATGGTGGTGGTTTTCGGAGTGCTACTCATCGTGGCTGAAAGCAGCGCTCTGGCGCCCTTCATCTACTCGCTCTTCTGAGTCACTCATGTGGATTCTCGGGATCTCAGCGTTCTACCACGACAGTGCAGCCGCACTGATCCGCGACGGCGAGGTGGTGGCCGCCGCCCAGGAAGAGCGATTCACCCGCAAAAAGCACGATCGCAGGTTTCCGGCGCACGCGGTGCGATACTGCCTCGAATCGGCGGCGTTAAAGGAAAATGAGCTCGAGTCGGTAGTCTTCTACGAGAAGCCTTTTCTTAAATTCGAGCGCCTGTTGGAGAACTATCTGGCGTTTGCTCCGCGGGGGTGGCAGTCCTTCCGGATGGCGCTTCCCCTGTGGATCCGCGAGAAACTCTTTCAGCGCGACCTGCTCTGCCGCGAGCTGAAAACGGTATGGCCGGAGTGCGATTGGGCAGCCGGCTGCTTTTCACCGAACACCATCAGAGTCACGCCGCGAGCGCGTTCTTTCCATCGCCATTCGAAGAGGCTCTGGTGCTCACCATGGATGGAGTGGGCGAATGGACCACCACGTCAGTCGCGCTGGGCAGTGGGAACCAGCTCAGGATCATCAGAGAGATCCATTATCCGCATTCGCTCGGATTGTTGTACTCGGCGTTTACCTACTACACCGGTTTCAAGGTCAATTCCGGCGAGTACAAAGTAATGGGCCTGGCGCCCTACGGCGAGCCACGATATGCGCAGGCGATTTTCGATCACTTGATCGACTTAAAGCGCGATGGTTCATTTCGCTTGAACCTGGAATACTTCGATTACTGCACCGGTCTGAAGATGACAAACGAGAAGTTCTCCGGGCTTTTCGGTGGCGCCCCGCGGCAACCCGAGGAACCGCTCACGCAACGTCACATGGATCTGGCGGCTTCTGTTCAAGCGGTACTCGAAGAGACGGTTCTACGGATGACTTGTTCGCTGGCTGCACAGACTGGAGCACGCAATCTCTGCATCGCCGGAGGCGTGGGCCTGAACTGTGTCACCAACGGCAAGCTCATGCGCGCTGGACGGTTCAGAGATCTGTGGATCCAGCCGGCATCGGGCGATGCCGGGGGGGCAGTGGGTGCGGCGCTGGCGGCGTACCACATTCATAAGGGACAGCCGCGCCAGTTGAACGGCCGGCTGGACGGCATGAAGGGAGGGTACCTGGGACCGTCCTTTGAAAACGGCGACATCGAGCGGCGGCTGAAGAATACCGGAGCCAATTTCACAGTCTGCGGAGATGACGAGTTGCTTGAGCGAACAGTCGATGCACTCGTGGAAGGCAAGGCTGTGGGCTGGTTTCAGGGGCGGATGGAGTTCGGGCCGCGGGCCCTCGGTAACCGTTCCATCCTTGGCGATGCCCGATCCCGCACAATGCAGTCCCTGCTAAATCTGAAGGTGAAATATCGCGAGTCGTTCCGCCCATTTGCGCCCTCGGTGCTTCGGGAAGATGTAGAGGACTGGTTCGAGATGGACACCGACAGCCCGTACATGCTTCTGGTGGCGGACGTTCAGGAAGAGCACCGCATTGCGATGACCGAAGAGGAGCAGGGACTCTTCGGCATCGACAAGCTGAACGTGCCGCGCAGTGACATTCCAGCGGTCACTCACGTTGATTATTCGGCGCGCATACAGACCGTTCACGCCGAGACCAATCCCCGGTATCACGCCCTGATCTCCGCCTTTAAAATGCGAACCGGCTGCCCTGTCATTGTCAATACGAGCTTCAACATTCGCGGGGAGCCCATCGTCTGCACACCGGAAGATGCGTTCCGCTGCTTCATGGGCACCGACATCGAAGTTCTGGCGGTGGGAAATTATTTCCTCCAAAAGGAACAGCAGGATGAGAACCTGAAACGGGATTACCGCCGCAGTTTTGAACTGGATTGATTTGGAATCAACCGCAGGAGGCGGAAAGGCAGGGGACATGTCGTTTTCGGCGGGTTGCGGCAAATTCCAGCGCTTCTTCCAGATACGATGTTTTCGCGCGATGCTCGACATCTAAGGGTGCTCCAAAGACTTGCCTTAAATCCTAATGATTTGGCTGCTTTGCGCAAGGAGCATTAGCGATGGATCTAAGACTCCGGGAACTCAGCAGCCTCCGTCAGCCTCCTATTCGATCAGCGGCGGCGATGGGGACTAGTACTAATCCACTCCAGGCCAGAACTTCTGCGGTTTTCCCGACCTCCGACGCGATCGAAAATGCCTGAATCGCGATATCGCCCCGCTCGACGCTGACCGTGAACCACCCAACCGATGACGTTTACGGGTCTCCTCCGCAAGCTCGCTGCTATCGGATTCTTTGGTACTAGCTGACGGAGCTCCAATTGGCAACGGGCATGCTCCATACGGGGGCACCCCGAATGAATACGCCTGAGCGCATCCTGAGGCACGCCCGCATCACCTGGCGCAATTACCAACATTTGCCCAGCCCTCCATTTCTGATTTTGTTTATCAATTCAATCTGCAATCAGAAATGCGAGCACTGTTTCTACTGGCGCAATCTCAACCGGCGCGACGATCTCACCACCGAGGAACTGTTCGCTCTTTCGCGCTCCTTGGGCCGCATTGAAAACCTCAATCTCTCTGGTGGCGAGCCGTTTCTGCGCCCGGAGTTCGGCGTAATTTGTCGACAATTCATCCGCCAGAATCAGGTTCGCCAGATCTACGTTCCCACCAATGGGTACTTTACTGAGAAGACCGTCAAACAGATCACGGAGACGCTGAAGGAAAAGGACCTGAATCTCTTCGTGGCTGAGATCTCGCTCGACGGCTTGGGCGAGTTTCACAACAAGTTCCGCGGCTCGCCTGGGGCGTTCGACAAGGCCATGCAGACCTATGATGCACTGGCCAGACTTCAGGAGAGCGAACCGCGGCTCCGCATCCATTCGATCTCCACAGCGACCGACGTCAACATGGACGAGATCCGGCGGCTGACCTCGTATCTGTTCGACCGCTGCCCGAAGATGGACCACCACAACCTGGCGATGATCCGCGGCGATCGCAAGAATCCCGCGCTGCAAGGGCCCAGTCTCGAGCAATACCGGCAGCTATACGAATACGTGCGAAGACTGTGGGCGCCGCGTGAAAAGGGGCGGTATGGTTCGATCGTCGAGCCGATGCTGCAATGGGCAAAGTCGCGCACGGCCGCCACACAGCGGCAGGTGGTCCCGTGCCGCGCGGGCGTGCTGAACGCGGTCGTCTATTCCAATGGCGACGTGAGCGTCTGCGAAAACCATCCGCCGCTGGGAAACTTGCGTGAGAAGAGTTTTTGGGAAATCTGGAAGTCGGCCGAAGCCCAAGCTCTTCGAAAATCGATCGCCGCGAAGGAGTGCTACTGCACGAACGAGGTCTTCCTTTGGCCCAGTATCACCTATCAGCCCCACCAATTGGCGCGGGCGATGGTGGGCGCCAAGGTATGGCGAAGCATCCCGCCTCTGGAAGCTGGCGAAAAGGTAATCGCCACTCCGCAGGACGGGATCACTTCAACCGACCACGGGAGACTCGTTAGCATTACGACCGGCGGAAAAGGGTAATGTCCCAATTGGCTCCTGCGCTGAAACCAGCGGCAGTGCAACCCTCGCCTGCACCGGCTACCAGGCCGGCCGAACCGCGGCGGCTCGCCGTCAACTTTCTGTTTCTCTCCTGCGGAGAATCCTTTGCCAAGCTTTTGACCTTTGCCAGTTTCAGTTACATAGCACGAACGCTCCACCCTTGGAATTACGGCCTCATCGAATTCACCCTGGCGTTAATGGTCTTCTTCACGCTGCCCGTAGATTTGGGGTTAGGGTCGTATGGAGCCCGGGAAATCGCGCGTAATCCACAGAATGCGGGACGACTGTTACACGAGATTACAGGCCTGCGGCTAGCGCTGGCGCTCTGCTCAATGCTGGCGTTGGGGATCTTTGTCGTGTTGATCCACAAAAGTATCGAGCTCAAGCTTCTTTTACTGCTGTACGGCGTGAGCCTTTTGGGCGGACCGTTCTTGCTGCAGTGGTTCTTCCAGGCGCACGACCGGATGCATTGGGTCGCAATAGCGGCGATCGTACGACAGGTGGTATTTGCCCTGACGATCTTCGCGATCGTCCGGCAACACGCGCCGCTCATCTATGTCGGCGTGGCGGAGTGTCTTTCGGTGGCGGCAGTGGCCGCTTTTTGCGTGTATGTGGCACGTTACCGGATGAATTTCGAGTGGCCTCGGCCCGAGCTGCGAATCTCGCATCTGACGGGACACCTGCGCGAAGCCTTCCCGATCGGGTTGACGGAGTTGGCGTGGGCCTTCATGTGGTACTTCTGCACGGTCCTGTTGGGGTTTATCTTCGCGGACCAGTCTTTGGGCTGGTTTGGGGCATCGCACCGGGCACTCATGGCCCTGCATACTTTCGTGTGGCTGTATTTCTTTAACCTGCTGCCATCCATCTCGCGGTGCGTTGCACTTCCGAAGCAGCAGCTTCTGGATTTGATGGACCACTCCATTCGCTTCACCGCCTGGATCGGCCTGTTGGCGGCCGGGGTGCTCACGACCATGGCTCCCCTGTTGCTGAGCCTAATCTATGGCCCTTCGTTTCGGGCGGCGGCCAGTTCGTTCGGAATTCTGGTGTGGATGCTGCCTGTGGCCATGCTCAGCGGGCATCATCGCTATATCCTGATCGCGTACAACCACCAGAAAAGCTTGCTTGCGTGCACGGCATGTTCGGGGGCCGCGGCGGTGCTGCTGGGTTTCGCGCTGGTACCGCTGTATGGCGGCTCAGGCGCCGCGTGGGCGTTGCTGATGGCCAATGTGATCAATTTTGTGTTGGTCTATTTCACGGTAAGGCGATTGGTCACGGAAGTATCGGTCACAGGGCACCTGGTGATGCCGCTGTGTGCCCTCGGGGTCGCGGCGGGATTGTACGCAAGCCTGGCGAGTTGGAACGTCTGGCCGGCTGTTTCTGCCGGTTGTGCCGTATACATCGCAATCCTGCTGTGGGCCGACGGCAGCCGGTTGGCCTCATTCCTGCAAGCCATCATTCGCAAGCCCGAACTTGCATCTCCCGCCGCATAAGCTGCACTCAGGGCTCGACTAGCGGGGCTCTGTGACGCGCGAACGGACGGGCGGTCACGTAGCCGGTTAATTCTCCCAAACTCCATGCCGATAGCAGCAGGAGCATGATTGGCAGGACGGCCACCAGCCTGGCAAAATGGCGCCGCCCACGAGCGACCGAAGCGAGGCGTCGGCCTATCAGCAGCAGAGGCAATCCTGGGGAAAGCAGCGCCAACGCGGCTCGCTGATACCAGCGAAGTTCCTGAGCGCGCCGTCCCGCAAATACCCGTGCCCAGGCATAACGTTCGGCAAGAATCCTGCCTATGCTGAGACGGCCGCGATCATAGCGGATCGCTAGTTCGGCGGTCAACCAGAGAGTTTCTCCGGCGCTGCGCAAACATCCGTGTACGGCCGTTTCATGATAGAAATGGCTCCAGCGGTCCCGGCATTTTTCCAACGCAGCCCTTTTGTAAGAAACGTTGATATCACTGACGTAATATGCCGGTCCGGCGGTAAAGGGCCGTTGGTAACGTCCAAAATCACAGAAGTAAACGGCCCAGTTCAATGCCCCGGATCCACTGTGTTCAATAGCGCCACCGATGGCGGCATGCGGCAGCTTGTGCAGTTCGGTTATAGATGCGCACCAGTCTTCACCAGGGATGGCGTGATCTTCGGTCATGGCAACGATCCGGCCTCTTGTCGCGCACAACCCGATCGCCCTGCGACGGTCGTACAGCCAATGAGCCATAGAGCGGTCTTGCGGTGGAGCGTCCGGTACCTCGATGAAGGATACGCCCGGCCAACGTTCTCGCAAGCTCTTCACGTCATCGAGCGAAGCGAAGACTGGCACAATGATTTCCATCGTCGGCCCTCCCTTCTGAGAGGTGAGGGCCCGCAAGCAGCGGTCGATGTGGTTCTCCCCATCTGTGATGGTGATGACGACGGACAGCTCGGGCAAGTCTTGCTCTTTCAAGAGTTTTAGTTTACGCGGGAGAATTCGTATGCAGCAAGTGCATGCTCGCCGGAAGCGACCCTGGCCCGCATTTGGAATCCGAACTGCTCTGCGATTTGATCGAAGCTCATTACATTCCCGGAGTCACCGGTTTCAGTACCGGCGGCAGTCGGCTAAGGGAATGTCTGGGTATGGTTATCCACTTGCAAACACGGGCCAAGGCACAAAGGGTGTACCTCGGGGGTATTCACAAGCAGCGCTACGTCATAACAGGAGGAGCCGGATTTATTGGGAGCAACGTGGCGGACTATTATTTGTCGAAGTCCGAGCATGTGACAATTTTGGACAACTTTTCGCGTCCCGGCTCAGATCAGAATCTCGCTTGGCTGCGGTCGCGGCACGGCAGCCGCGTGAATGTCGTCCGCGCTGATATCCGGAATGAAGACGGCACCCTGCTGGAGGCGATGGCGGACGCGGATGTCGTGTTCCATCTCGCCGGGCAGGTAGCGGTGACCACGTCGGTGGCAGATCCGCGGCACGATTTCCAAGTGAATGCCTTCGGCACATTCAACGTGCTCGAGGCGGCGCGCCATGCGCCTTCCAAGCCAGTGGTTCTGTACAGCTCGACCAACAAGGTTTACGGCAAAATGGCGGACCTCGGCATCGTCGAACGGAACGGCCGCTACGCCTACGAAAACAATCCATCCGGCATCGCCGAAGATCGTGCGCTGGACCCTTACTCTCCGTACGGCTGTTCGAAATGTGCGGGCGATCAGTATGTGCTGGATTATGCGCGCATTTATGGCATGAAAACCATCGTCTTCCGCCAGTCCTGCATCTACGGGCCAAGGCAGTTCGGCATGGAGGATCAGGGCTGGCTTGCATGGTTCTCGATTCGCGCGCTACAGGGAAAGCCGGTCACCATCTACGGCGACGGTATGCAGGTGCGCGATGCATTGTATGTGGAAGACCTGCTGGCGGCGTATGATGCCGCTGTGAATCACATCGAGAAGACCGCGGGGCAGGCGTATAACATTGGCGGCGGTTCGCACAACACGCTTTCTTTGCTGGAGCTGGTGGAGATGCTGAACCGGGCTTTTAACCGCAAGCTCGATTGTTCCTTCGAAGACTGGCGGGCCGGCGATCAGCCGGTTTTCGTCAGCAACATCAACAAGGCGAAGTCCGATTTCGGCTGGAGCCCGCGCATCGCAGTGGAACAAGGGGTGCACCGGCTCATCAATTGGGTCCGGGACAATGAAGCCCTGTTCGGGCTCGATCCGGCAGCCCTTTGCGGCGCGGCGCAAGGAGTCCGATAGTGGTCGCTTCCGCAACCCTCGGCGCGCCCGCTCGACTGACAGCAGTATTGGCGTGCCCGCAGTGCCGGAGACGCTCTTTGGTCGTTGGAACCCGGATTGATTGCGAAAGCTGCGGCGCGTCCTACGCCACGGTAAACGGAGTTCTCGACCTGCGGCCCCGATCCGCCACGCAAAAGCTGGAAGAGATCCAATGGACGGAGCACTGGTCCCCCGCGAATCAGCGGACGGCGTCTCAGCGCTTCTTCAGCTTTTACCGCAAGGCCGTCTTCGCGCGAGCCGTAGCGTATTTTGTGGACCGCTATCTGGCGGACGAGGGCGTGCTGGTGGAGGCTGGATGCGGAACTGCCGAAACCTCCATGCTGATTAATAAGCGCGAGGGGAGCCGGACGCTGGTTGCGGTAGACCTCATCCGTCCGGTGCTAGAGCACTGCCACCCGGTCATGGATGTGCGGGTGTGCGGCGACATTTTCGCGTTGCCACTCCACAACAATTCGATCGATGGGCTGTGGAATGTGGGGGTGATGGAGCATTTCACGCATCCCCAGATCGACGCCATTCTCCGCGAATTCCGTCGCGTGCTGAAGCCGGGCGCTCGAATTGTGCTGCTGTGGCCGGCGACGTTCTCGATTCCGCAACGAATCCTGCGCGCGGTCGAATGGTTTGTTAACGTGCGCCGCGGGAACAATAAGTTTCGCTTTCACCCCGACGAGATATCGCAACTCCGTTCGGTGGAGCAGGGTCGCGAAGTTCTGTCGCGCAATGGATTCCGGCCAGTCGCCATCGACATCGGACTGCGTACCTTGATGGCCTTTGAAACTCTGGTGGGGCAGAAAATTTAGAGCGGATAGAGGGAGCGCACCTATGAAATTGAGCGTTATCATTCCGGCCAACAACGAAGAAGTCACTCTCCCGCGGGTACTGGAAGACCTGAACCAGACTATTCCGGCTTTGCACGGTTTTGAAGTCGAAGTGATTTGTGTCGCCGATCACTGTCGCGACCGCACGGCCGCAGTAGCACGCGCTTACGGCGCCCGCGTGGTGGAGAATCAGCGGAAACCCGGAAAGGGGAACGCGCTGCGCGCAGGTTTCGAGGCCGCCACCGGCGAACTGCTCATGATGATGGACGCCGACTATTCGCATCGTCCCGAGGACATGCCGCTGTTCCTGACCGCCATGCGCGAGGGTGTCGGGCTGGTAATCGGGTCACGCGTTTTCGGCGGCAGCGAGGAATACAATCACGTGCGCGCCCTCGGAAATGTGTTTCTGAGCGCCTCGTTAGGATTGTCCACGGGCCGCTATCTCTCAGACGCGCTGAACGGCTACAAGCTCTTCCGGCGCGACGTATTCACGGGTTTTGAATATAAATCGCGCATGTTCGAGATCGAAATCGAGATCATCGCCAATGCGCTGCGCAAAGGCTATCGCGTGGTGGAAGTGATGAGCCATGAAAGAGCGCGCGCGGGCGGCGAAATGAAATCGCGAGTGGTCCGCCACGGCACCCGTTTTCTGGCCCGAATTATTTGGGAAGGGCTGAGGGGCGTGAAGCCCGTGATAGCGCCCGTTGACGTATTGGGCAGCCCGGCGCTGGCTCCTGAGGAGCGGGTTACGTCGACCGGCGCAGGGCAGTAGAACCACGCGCTCGTGTCCCAGGCTAGGATCCGGCTCCGGCCAGGGCCACCAAAGCCTTATGTTGCGCCTCTAGCTTGGTATACAGATTCTTAAAAATCATCTCATGGCCGCGAGCGTTGGGATGAATGTCGCGCCCAGGAACGACCTGGAACTCCGCAAACTTTCCGGAGCGGAACGTATCGCGAAGATCGATAATGGGGACACCTAGACCGTCAATCGCCTTGTGCAATTGGTCGAAGTCCGAACCGGTAATATCTGCGTTCATGACTGCGGGAACAAGAATGATGACTAGCGGAGCCCCTTCTGAAACGGCGTGATCGCGGATCTGCTCCGTGGCCCACCGCGTCATCGGCTGGAAGAATGGCGCCAGCTTAAAATTCACCGTAGGGCGATGATCGTCTGGCCGTAGTCGCGCTTGGGCAGCCACCTGGCGCAGAAAGTCGTATTTGAAATCCGTTCCGCTCGCGACCAGCCTTCCCAGATGCCTTGCTGTTCCCCCGATCTCCAAGCTACCTAACTGCAAAATGTACGCGTCCGGATGGAACTTCGATGCCTTCTCGAGTGCGACGTCCAACTTTTGCACAAGAATGTAGCCAGGAACTGAGAAATTCAAAATCTGGATCTTCTGCACGCCTCGGGGCAGGTGATCGCGATTCAAGCTCTCTTCCAATCGCGCCACGTAGTCCTGCCCGTATGGACCCACCGACACAGAATCTCCCAGCAAGGCGATGCGCCTCGTGTGGGGAGGCTTCGCGTAGCCGTATTCCGGATTCGGCATTCCCAGCGTGTTGGTGATCCGCATCCCCGCTGGGTATCGCCGTTTCAGATTTGGCTTGAATTCGTAACGTAGAAAGTCATAGCGCAGGTGGTAATCGTAGTTTTCCGAACCCTGCGCAATGCGGACCGTATGTTCGATCCCTTCGTAATAATTGCCCATCAGGGCGTGAACATCGTCCACGTTTAAATCGGCGTTGTCCAGCTTGTCTATCACCTTCGCCAAGTCACGCGCGAGCGGTATGCGCTCGGCCACTCCGCGTAATGGATTCAGCAGCAGTAGGCCCAGGGTAAAGACCGTAGCCAGCGTGACGTTCTTCGTAAATTCATTCGATATTCCCAAACTCATTCGGTGTTCCCGGTCCGCAGGAAATAGAACCATTCCTCGAAGCTCGTCGCGCTCCACATCGACCAAGCGGTCGCGATTAACGCGAACGTCCCCACTATCTGCGCTGCCGCAAGCAATCGGGGCCGCCATCCGCTCTCTGCCTGCCGCTTGCGACGCCGGCTGCTCATCCAGACATCCACTATAAACAGCGTTCCTAGAATGAACCAAAACAGACTGTCGTTGAGAGTGATGCGGAACCGGCCCTGGAGCCAGAAGAACAGAAAGGCGTGCAGAAACCACGTCGCGACAAACACCAGTGCGGTGGCTACAAGTTGCGCCTGAAGGTCCCCCTTGCGTCGGAGCTTGAAATAGGTGGGGAAGTAGACGACCTTCACCATGAAATCTTTCCAGTAAATATTAATCCGGCGCCAGAAATCGGCGAGTCCCCGCGACAAGAAATACCAGCGGTTCGTTTCGGGCAGGTCATATCCGAAAAGATGAAGCATGCCGGTGATGATATGGAACTGCCCCGAGATCCGCACATAAAGGAGATAGCAGCAAATGATTTTCACTGCTACAGCTACAGCCGCTGGCGCTCGCGGCGGCGAAACCAACCCCTGAAACTGGTAGACCAGCCGGTAGAAAAGAAGGTGTGTAGTGCCGCGAAAGATCCGCCAGACCCCCTGCGCCGCAACCAGGTGAATATCTCTCGCGTAGTAGCTTTTTTGAAATGTCTGGAAATCGATGACAGGAAAAAACACGAAGTAATAGTTCGGAAGAAGAAAGAAATACGCGAGATACTCCTTGAAGCGGGCGGGACCGCGCTGGTGCTTCAGATCATATAGGTAAACGATCATTCGGAACAAAAACACCGAGCCGAAAACGGGCCAGAACTCCCGCTGGATCGGGAAGCGGCCCGTAGCTCGCCCATAGGACAAGACGCCCAAAATCACAAGGAGAATCAGGACCCGCCAGCGGTAAGCCAGGCCGCTTCGAATCACTGCGAATAGGATCAGCCCCGTCGCGATAAGAAGGCTTGCGACCTGGAGCGGCAGCAATAGATAAGCCCCGCCCAGCGAGAGCAGAATTATCATCGGCTCTTTGAAGCGGAACGGCAGCCAATAACAAACGACGAACCCACCAAATACGAGACACGCTAAGGAAAAAAACGCCGGTTCCTCCAGGACAAACACTTTGAAGGTGACGAGCAGAAGCGCCAGTGGCGCCACCAGCATGGCGAAGCGCCGCCCGTCGGGCTTCGCGTGCTTCGCCTGGCGGTCCTCTGCGGGCCTTTGCCGATCGATAACTGCTGTATCGAGTACGGCCATTTAAAGTACGAAAAATATGGCACAAATCCGAAATTGCACGATGTTGCTCATTTGCACGTTTGCCGCCAAAACAATCGCGCTTGGCCAATGCCGGAAATGGTTTATCGCGTGCTTATAATGAGCTGTCAGCCAGACCAGCGGAGCCAACCCGATACTCCCCATCCAGTCCTCCTCATCAGGCCTTTCCGCCATACGGGCCTTTTGGTTTGCCTCTGCAGTGACCCTCCTGGTTTTCCTGGCGAGCCTCTACACCCCGCTATTCGTTGTGGACTCGTGGTCATACCTGGAGCTGTCCAACACGGTGTTCAAAGATTTTTATCACTTCAACACCTTGCGCCAGTTTGAGAGCCACTCGCCATACAGCAATGCGTTCCCGCCCCTCTGGCCGGTACTGCTTGCTGTAGCCCGCCGCCCGGTGGATCTGGGAATCTACACCGGCTATGTTCTGAACTGCTTCATTTGTATTGGCTTGCTGGCCGCATTAATCCGGCTTTTCCAGCGCCTCGGTTTGCCCGGCTGGGCGGGAGCGGCCTGTTATTTATCGGCGCTGGGATTCCTGCCGTTTTTTGCGGATGCCCTGGGCGCCAAAACCAGCCCGCTCGCCCTGTTGCTGCTGGTCACGGTACTGGTGATCCTCTTTCGGGATTCACTCACGATCCCACGCATCGCCTTGGCCGGCCTGCTGATGGGACTCGCTTGCCTGAATCGCTTCGACGCGCTCCCGACGGCTTGCGTGCTAGGAATCGCGTTCGCCACGCGCATTTATTCTCTAAACCGCAAACTTTCGCAATCCATTTTCACTTTGGCAGTCTACTTCGCGATCCTCGGGGTTACGCTTTCACCCTGGGCGGTGTTCGGGGCGCGTCATTTCGGTAAACGCTTCCCAAGCGCCGACACGCGGCCAATGATGCTCGCGCGGGACGGCTATACCTTGAATTACTATGAAACACCGCCTCCGTCAGATTTGACTCAACACCCCGGCAAATGGATTGCCGGCCTCGTGTCCGCCAAGCTACCAAGAGTAGCGTTCGGCTTGTACGATTCGGCCGTGCGGTCGGCGCTCCCACTCTTTCTCGGGATCGTGCTCGTGGTCTGGGGTGCTGGCCAGTCTCCGCCTTTTTCCCGGACGATCGTCCAGTTCTGCGTCTTTGCCCTGGTGCTTATTCCTGTGCTCCTGTTCCCCACCACGTTGGTTGGGTACCGCGATGCCCGATATTATTCCGGCCCTATCTTGCTCCTATTCGCCATTCTGTTTGCGATTCTCATCTCTCTCACCCCAGGCGCATGGAACCTTCGCCGCTCTAGTCTGCTGTTGGTGGCATCTCTGCTTCCGCTCGGTGCAGTATTCGACGAGCCGCTGAATGCGTTTTCCAACGGCATTATCCCCCTTTCTCTGAAAAAGGCCATGGCCCCTCTTTCCGCTGACGCGGAGATGGAACGCTTAACGGATGCCGTGCGGCGTGACGCCGGCGGCGCTCCCCATCGCCTGGTTCTCACCACCGGATACGTCGCGAGCGCCAGGTATGGCGCGTTAACCGGTGAGCCAGTGTCCCTGATGCCTCGATTGGTCGGCGGAACCTTCGCGGCTTTTGCGCGCGACTGGCACATCACGCATGTTTACAACCCGCCCGGGCCTCTACCTGTGACCTACGCTCCTCCCATCACCGACCCCGAGATCGTGATGCGCTCTATCAAAGCACCGGGAATTGAATTGGTTCCGTTGGATCTACCGGGCTTGTACAGGATCCAATTGACCGCCGAAGCATCCCATTAAAGTGATAGGCAGACCGCGCCGTGCTTGGTTGCGTGCGAGACGATATCGAGCTCGCTTTAGCGCCGCTTGAGTCCCAGAAGGCTTAGAAAAAAGCTCGTGAAAATGATCTCGATACCCAAAACGATGGATGTTACAGAGGGTAGCGTGATGCGCAGCGCTTGCGAGGCCAGCAGCGCGCCGAAGCCGGTACGGGACCACAACCAGAGGTCATAACCCCCAATCGAAATCCCGAGTAAGACGCAAGCTGCTCCGAAGCCGAGGCCTGTTTCAAGGGTGACATACCGAAACCAGCGCTCGAAATTCACATCTCGTGGCAACAATCCCTCAGAAATCGCGAATACCTTCGCGCTTACTGCAAACGCGCAGGCGTGAAACCCGATCAGTAGACACGCCGAACCATACGCAAGTGTGTCAACGTCCAGATTGAGGCCTCGCACGGTTCGCTGGCCCGGAAGAAGCCATGCGTTCACCAGGGCGCCGAGAAGCATGAGCAGTGCTCCCGGATATAAGAACAGCCAGCGCGGACTGTACAACAGGAGAAATCGTAGGTGGCGCCATCCGTCTCGCCAGGTACGCAAGTGCGGAGCGCGGGATCTGCCGTCAGGCGCAAGAGTCGTTGGCACCTCGACGATCTTCAGCCCGGCCAAGCTAGCCTTTACAACCATCTCGCTAGCGAATTCCATTCCAGTCGTGCTCAGATTAAGAGATTCTATAGCCGACTTGCGGAAGGCGCGGATACCACAATGGAAGTCGCCGACCGGTACCCGGAAGAATAAGCGGCCCAACAGACTCAAGACCGGATTGCCTAAATATCTGTGCAGAAAGGGCATTGCGCCCGGCTCAATCTTGCCCTTGAAGCGATTACCCAAAGCCAAGTCAGCGCCCGCTTCCAGTGCCGCGACGAACCGTGGAAGATGTGTGAAATTATAGCTATCGTCCGCATCTGCCATAAGAACGTACTTGCCGCGGGCCGATTTAATTCCGCCCAATAGAGCCGCGCCGTATCCACGTACGGACACGTGAATGAGCCGGGAGCCTTCCCGCACGGCTATGTCTTGCGAGCCGTCCGTACTTCCGTTGTCGGCGACTACGACCTCGCCGTAAATATCCGAGTCATGGAGCGTCCTTAGGGCCTTCTTGACGCATCTACCGAGAGTTTCCGCCTCGTTCAAACAAGGCATAAGTATGGTAACGTCGAGAGTTTCTGAGTGAAGCTGGCCCATCGTCGACCGGTCGGTCGAAACCTCGTCGACTGTTCTAGAACTGATACTCATTTACGCCTAATCTCAGAAGGTCACATTGTTGATGGATGCAATCATGCGGCCAAAAAAGCCTCCGACAACATATCCGCCACCTGCGCGTATCATGATTGCGGTTCCGGAAAAACTGAGAAACTTTGGCACATCGTCCCAAAGCGTGCGACTCGTCTAAGTAGCGCGGCTTACGGCAGATTGATTCGCAGGAAGCTCCCCCACCCGCCGGGTGTTATCCAGATCAACGCACAGGCAAGCAGAAGCAAGGAAAACGTTGCAACCGGGAATACGGGGCTCATCGAAACGCCCGCATCCCGCAACCGGATCATCCACAGTAGCTGCCCGCGCCGCTCCCATAGGGTCCCCAGCGCTTCCCGGACATCGGTTCGATGGGCGGCAGCCACTACCAGGCTCTGGAAAAATGTCACTCCTGCCAGACCCCACCGGACCGGCCGCGGTAGAGCCTCGGCTGTCTGCAATGCGAGCAGTGTCAATGCCGGGACCACTGGCACCAGGTAACGAAAGCCAGTCGATGTCTGCAGCCACGAATATTGATTGGCCGCACAGAAGAGGACGAACAGGCCAAAGTAAATCAGCAAAACGCACATCTCCTGTGTGGGAATCCGACGACGGGTACGATTCGTAAACGGAGCGGCGAACGCCAGTATCAGTGCGGGGCAGTAGGCGAAAATCCCAAAGCGCGGATCAAAAAAGTTCGCCCACGCAAGCGCCGGTGAGGGCCAGTCGAAGCCCCGATATCCCCGGGGAGTTGCGGATGTGGGGGGCATGTAATGTTGCGACGGGAGCCAGGGTGCTCCGAAAGCCCAAGCCTGATAAATTGCCAACGCTGCCGCGCCCGGAATCAGACCGCTCCCATAGGCGGCCATGACATGCCAACGGCGCATTGCCGGCTGTCCGGCGGAGCGCAGCCACACATAGAGCGCACCTGCGGCGATCACTACCACGCCGCTGTAGTCGCAGAGAACCGCATACCCCGCAAGCAGGCCTGCCACCGCGGCGCGCATCAAAGGGAGCGGTCGGCCATTCTTGTCCCACAGCAGCAACAAGGCGACGAACCCGGCGTCACACACAAGTAGGTTGTGATTCAAATACGCCGCTCGGAAGAAAACTGGCGTTCCCAGCGCGTACACCAGGGCGATTGCCGCTGAGTGCACTGGCGCGATACCCGCTTCGACAAAGCGCGCGCAGAGATATGCTGCCGTGGCGGCAGTCACAGGAGCCATAACTGTGGCAACCGTCAAAAATTCGACCAGAAGGAAATAGAATGCGCGGCCTTCCCTGTACGTCCGCCAAAACAATTCCCGGTCGTCACGCCGCGGAGGGACGAGGCAACTGGCGGTTCCAGCGGTCCACTCTGGTTAACAGGGGCCGTAACAGCAAGAGCGGGACTGCCGCTGTGAGCGAAGCGCCGGGATTGTTGTTGATGTACGCCCGCTCCCGAGGGGCCACGGAAGATATCTTCCGTCCACCCGAGATAGTGCTCCACGTTCAGAGTGCCGCTCTCCACCAACGTCACTGCCGGGAAATGTTCCCGGACGAGGTAGGGAGTCCAGAAAACCGAATAAACCAGCCAGCAGGTAAGAAAAACGCGCCAGGCCGATCCTCGACCGGCCCGGAAGCAAAGCCTCAAAAATTGACCTCAATCGAGTGGCCGAGTTTCCGCACGGGAACCGCCAGCACGCTGCGCGGACGGCTGGACGGCGCGGTGAACCGGTATATTCTGATTGTGCCGGCTTCCCAGCGGAGGCGGCTCGAGGTCAGCGGGATGGAAGTCATCAGCTGCATGGTGGAAGGCGGAGTCTTCGTCAGACCTGACCATTTATGCGCTAACGGCACGTCCTCGAGCACGATCCAATTAATCCCATAGTCGTGGCAGAACTGTTCAAAAGCTGCCGGGGTGAAAAAGTCCTGCGGGAGTTTCTCAGCCCGGATTACGGTGGTCTGCTAGTTTCGAATCGTGGGTGCGAACCGCGAAGGTGAAATTCCCATCCGCATCTCCGGCGTACAGGATCCGGGAAGGGCTTTCACTTCTTGTAACCACCGCCGCAGCTTCTGCCGGGCCATGCAGGAATTCCGGCTGGAAAGAGAGCCCGTGTACAAACCACGCCAGAGCGAAGCCGAACATCAGGTAGGATGCCCGCCGCTCGCCCCAAAGATATGCCCCACCCCGAAAGAGCATCGCGTATAGCAGGCCGATCACGGCGGGGAAAAGCCAGAACAGGTAACGGCCGGTGGCCGCCCCCAGCACCATCAACAACACGACAACGGACAAGATCCAAGCCGCATATAGGTGGGCGCCGATTTTCCCCCGAAAGTTTTTGAACACTGCCCAGGCGTATACCAAAAGGCTACACAAGGCGAATACGGCCGGAAGCCAGAGCAGATTCAAACCGATCCACGTCCCGTACATGTGGAGGTTCCGGACGAAGATAAATCTGAGGGCCTGGAGCGTTGTGCCGACATTGTTTGCGTCAGGCGTATTCAGCCCACGAAAACCCGACCAGATGAATGTCACAGCTATAACGGCAGCCGCCAGGATAGCTGAAGAAATCCAGAACGGCTTCCCCAGCAGGAGGCGCCAGCGCCTGCTCAGGATCGCAAGAAATAGCGGTACGGCCAGCAGAAAACATGCCTGCTGTTTCGTCCACACGGCAGCCATCGCGAAGCCCGCGAAAAGCAGTGCACGGCGGAGTGTATAAGTGCGGTCCACGTCCCGCAGACACAATAGGGCGGCCAATGTGAAAGCCAACGCCGGAAACTCTAACATGACGTCTGTGGCCAAAAACTGGAAACTCCACAATGAGAGCGTCGTGACCGTCACGCAAGCGGCGATCACGTCATTTCCCAAGGTGGTTCTGACCAGCCGGTATAGCAATAAAGCGCAAATCCCCACGGCCAACGCGACCACCAGACGCGAGGACAGCACGTTAACGCCGAATATCGCGAAAAACAGCGCCTCCATTGCTGGAAACCCGGGGGGGTGAAAGGGCATCGAAAGCGCCGGAAGACGCCCATAGTATTCTTTCGCGTACAGGATCGGATGAGTGACATGACCGAGCCGGACCATGTCATAGAGGAATGCCCCGTTCATGGCATGGCGTGCGGCGTCTGTATCGGTTATGACCCACGGGCCGGAATGTCGCAGCGCCCCCGCGGCGAACAGTAACGCCAAAAGGTATGGGACCCAGACCGGCAGACGAGTTTTCTCGGTCGGCTGCACGACCGCGTGTTCTCGCTCGCTCGTTACGGTTTCCGCCGTCATCGGTCTGAGCAAAGCAAATTACGTGCCAACTCAACACTTGTCAACAGATGGCTGATCCCAAGGGCCACAAGAGGGGCAAGCGGACGTTATTATCCTCCGGCAAACTGGAGCCTTAAACCACGCAGTAACGCGCGTACGGCCAAATATCCGGCTCCGTATGATTTCCCGAGGCCCTGGAACCAGAGCCGTTGTTGGAAATAAAAGATATCCAGGCGAGGGAGGCAGAGGGCATCCGCGCGATCGGACACAAACGCCAGCCTGGTGCTGCAGGCCAGACGGAAGTGTCGTCCAATGGCCTGACGAATCGCCGGCGTAGTATCTCCATAAGGATACGCGAACATATCGACCGTTTTCCCGATGCGATCTTCAATCGCAGCGCGGCTCACGCTCAGCTCCCTTTCGATTTCCGCCTTCAGGAAGAAGGGGCAATCGCGGATGATTCACGGTGTGGCACCCAATGCTGATTCCGGCCTGCGCAGCCTGCTGCACTTCGCTCCAGTCCATCAACTCGAGAATAGGGATACCTGCATTTCGAGGCTGCGTCGGCCAGTCGTTCCGGCCTCCACAGAAGCCCGACACTACGAAGACCGTCGCGGGAAAGCGGTATCGCTCGAGTACCGGCAAGGCGTGCTCGAAGAAGTTCCGGAATCCGTCGTCGAATGTAAGCGCTACTGCATGAGGCGTCGCCTGAACCTCAGCCAGCGATACGACCGGCATGCCGCTCCTCGCCAGCCAGGCCATTTGTGTCTGAAACAAATCCGGCGAAATCGAAAGTATCGAGCCGGACGTGTCGAGGGAATGATAGGTCAGGATACAGGAACGACTGTTCATCGACCTGAAAAAACGGACACAAGCTTCTCGGCCGAAGAGAAAATACGCCGGAGAACGTACCGGCCTCCCCCAATAAGAAATGAGATTCCGTTATAGAAATGAAAAAGAAGGTGAAATGGAATTGCGGCAAGCGCCAGCAGCCGACCCGTGCGGCCGGCCAGGAAAACATAGAACTGAGTGTTGAGCACCACTATGATGCTCAGCACTAGAAAGCAACAGAAAACCATCGGGTGATGCGGGAGGTAAATTACGACAAACAGGGTGACGAATAATAGATAACCGCCGCATACCAGACCCGTAATCTCCTTCCTGCGCTGCGTTAACGAATATCTATGTCTCAGAAAAAGCAAGACATACGCCAGCAACACGGGTGGGATCAACCACTTTGTGTTGCTGTAGAACGCCATGCCAACAACTGACGCGATCAACACAGTTGTGGCGATGATCAATTTCGGCTGGGTGTGCCAGGTGCTTTCCACCTGAAACCGGGCCAGCACCAGAAAGAGCAGGGTAAGCAGCATGAGGATGAACGAGCTGCCGGCATACCATGCCGTGAGCGCGGTCATCCCGATTAGGATGAAGACCAACGCTACGCTGACACGCTGGCTCAGTTGCACATTCAGATCATTGGGCATGAAGCGATCGCGTAAAATCAACTCCGTCCAGGGAATCCCGCGGTCGCAAATGTCGGTCTTCACCAGCGAGTAGAAGCTCCACCGCTTTAGGTGTTTGACTTGAATGGTCGGATCCAGCAGCAGCTTCTTCTTGTCCCGGGCGAGGCGATACCCCAGTTCGATATCCTCGATCGCTGGCCGCTTGTAGGACACGTCAAATCCGCTGTACTCGTGAAAGGCCGATTTCAAAATTGCCCCGCATCCACACCAGAACGTACTGGCCGCACGGTGCGATTGACGATGCACGTAGCAATGCATTAGATTCCGGTAGAGCGAGAGAAAATCCTGTGATTCCGGGTGATCGTCGTAGGAGCCGATGACGGCCGTCAACTCGGGGTCCTGATTGAAATTTGCCAACACACGATCCAGAATATCGGGAGAAACGCACACGTCGGCATCGATGAAGAAAAGGATCTTGCCCTCTGCCTTGTTTGCCCCCAGGTTGCGAGCGAACGCCGGCCCGCTCCGTTTGTGGGTGTGCAGGACTGTGGTGCCGAATTCTGCGGCGACCTCGGCAGAGTCGTCCGTCGAGCCGTCGTCCACCACGATGCACTCGTAATCGGCGACAGTCGATCGCCGCAGGTGCTCCAGGCACTGACGCAAAGTCTGTGCCGAGTTATAGACCGGAATGACAACCGAGATAGCGCAGGCCACTTACTTAGACCATGAACTCTGGACCGGTAAACGAGAATCTTGGCTTACGCAAGCACGTCCGTTGCCATCTTCGAGGGTTCGGGACAGACGGCGGTTCGCCGTCAGCGGGTGTCTTCGTTCCGGATCTATCCCAATCGTTCGGAAGGAAGGCGTTTTTTTGGGTCGCGGGAGTGGCCTTCGCACCCCTCCGGAGGCTGCCGCGTCTCGATACGAACCGGCCGCCGCGATATCCCGAATGGACTCCACGTTGCTTCAACCCCATCGTCCTTCTTTGATTCATGCCGATTTCACCGCCCAAAGCAGGGCCTTTTATCCTGCCCGGAGTAGCCCTCTAGCTCTATGCGAATTGGCGTAGATGCGACCTGCTGGCACAACCGGCGCGGGTACGGAAGGCACGCGCGGGGGCTTCTACGCACCTTGATCCGCCTGGATGAGGGGAACCGCTACACGCTATTCCTTGATTCCACGAAAGCGGCTGAACCCACGCCCGAGAACTGCGAAGTGCGAGTCCTCGCATCGTCGGTTCCAACCGTACAGGCGGCGTCGGCAAGCGGTCATCGCTCATTGGCGGATATGTGGCGGATCTCGCGGGCGCTCTCCGCTAAGGAATTCGACGTCCTGCTCTTCCCGACTATCTACAGCTATGTCCCGACTTTCGGTCGAGCGCGCAAGCTGGTGATGATGCATGATGTCATTGCCGACACCTTCCCGCACCTGACCGTTCCCCGGTTCTCCGCGCGGCTGTTCTGGAACCTCAAGGTGGCCTTGGGTCGGATGCAGGCCGATGCACTGATCACGGTCTCAGACTATTCACGCGAGGGAATTCTCAAGCGCTTTGCAATCGATCCCGAACGCGTGTTCGTGGTGGGGGAGGCTGCGGACCCAGTTTTTCGAAAACTCGATCACCCCGCGCCGGGCACGAGCCTGCGAAGCGTAGGGCTCAACGGTTCTCGCCGCATGGCGGTGTACCTGGGCGGCTTCAGCCCGCACAAGAATCTGGAGGCTCTGTTGGCCGCGTTCGCATGTATTGCCGGGCGGAGCGATTTTGCGGACGTCGTGCTTGTGATGGTAGGCGATACGTCCGGAGATGCTTTTCACACCTACTTCGGCACCATAGCGGCGCAAGTGGAAACGCTCGGCCTCAGTGGCCGGGTGATTTTCACGGGATACCTGGAAGACGAAGAGGTCGTAACAGTTCTGAATCTGGCATCCGTACTGGTGCTTCCCTCGTTGATGGAAGGCTTCGGTCTTCCCGCGGTGGAGGCGGCGGCCTGCGGCTGCCCCGTGATCGCCACCAGGGCCAGCCCTCTCGAACAGTTGTTGCGAGGAGGCGGGCTCTTTATCGACCCGTGCCAAGCGGAGATTGCACGCGCGCTCGAAGCGGTGCTTAGCTCAAGCGAAATGCAAATGCGAATGCGTGAGTGTGGCTTGGCGGCAGCGCACCGCTTAACCTGGGAAGCAGCCGCCGCACAGATGCTCGATGTCATCCGCAAGGTAACAGCCGCATGACCCGCCCGCTGAATTTCCTGCACCTCAGCACGTTCTACCCGCCGTACAGCTTCGGCGGCGATGCGCTGCAGTTGTACCGGCTGGCGCATGCTCAGGCCGAGAGCGGCCACCACGTGGACGTAATCCATTGCGTGGATTCCTACCATCTGTTGCATCCGGATCCGCCGCCGTTTGAATTCGTAGAAAGTCCCCATGTAGTGCGGCACGAATTGCGTAGCGGCTACAACAGCCTTTCTCCTTTGCTCACACAGCAAACAGGCCGTCCGTGGCTGAAACGCAAAACCATCCGCAACGTATTGCACTCGCGGCCTTACGATGTCATCCATTTTCATAACATCTCATTGCTGGGCCCGGAAATTCTTTCCATTCAGCCGGCTCAGGGCCAGGCGGTTAAGATCTACACCACGCATGAACACTGGCTGATCTGCCCGACGCACGTGCTCTGGAAATTCAATCGCGCGCCTTGTGATAAGCCGGAATGTCTACGCTGCACCATCCAAGCAAAGCGTCCTCCCCAGTTGTGGCGTTACACTGGGCTGCTGAATCGAATGGTCGGCAATGTGGATCAATTCCTGGCTCCCAGTCGTTTCACGGCGCAGATGCACGCCGAGCGCGGCTTTCCGCGGCCCATAGCGTACCTGCCAAATTTTATCGACCGCGTCGACAGCGACTGGCAACATCCGGCTCCGCCTCCCCAGCGAACGCCATACTTTCTGTTTGTGGGGCGGCTTGAGTTGATTAAGGGATTGCAGACGCTTATCCCACTCTGGAACCGCGTGCCGGAGTGTGACTTGCTGGTCGTAGGAACGGGCAATTGTGAGCCAAGATTGCGGGAGATGGCAGCCGGCAATCCGCGGATCAAGTTCCTGGGAGCGCTGCCCCAAAGCCGGTTAGGGGCGCTCTACTATCACGCCCGCGCCTGCATCGTCCCCTCCGTCACCTACGAAACCTTCGGCATGATCAGCGTGGAGGCGTTCGCGCGCAAGACCCCGGTAGTAGTCAGAGATCTCGGCGGCTTACCGGAGGTGGTGCAAGATAGCGGAGGCGGATTCATCTATCGGACTGACGAAGAACTACTCGATTCACTCGATCGAATCGTGCGCCAACCAGACCTTCGAGCCGAACTGGGGCAAAAAGGATACGATGGCTTCGTACGTTGGTGGTGCCGCGAAGCACACCTCAAGCTGTATTTCGACTACCTGGCGAGCAGCGCCCAAAAAAGATTCGGCACAGTGCCGTGGCTCAATTGAATGGGAAGCGGCCCGTTCCCATAGTCGATCTCCTCTCCATCACCAGTGATTCCTGAGCCATGACATATACGCAGCCCCTGATCCTGCTGTGTCTGCTTGTTGCTTTCATAGGGCTGCTGAAGCTGCGCCACTGCAAGCGAAAGACGCTTGTCATGTGCGGCGTTTTGGCGTTGGCGTCTCTATCCTGGCCGCCAGTCGACTGGTTACTCTCGCGGCCGCTCGAAGCGCGATATCCTGTCGAACCCTTCTCAGCCTCGCCACCACCTCAGGCAATTGTCGTCCTCTCTTCCGCCATTTCGCCTCCACAGTTCGAACGCCCCTACCCGCTGGCCGATCGGGAAACATTTGACCGCTGCGAGCTGGCCGTGTGGCTCTATAACAACCGTTGCTCCGTGCCGATACTGCTTTGTGGAGGACCGGGCGGGTCCGGTAAACAGCCCTATTCGCAGGCTATGCGCGATCTGCTCATCGCGGCCGGCATCCCAGAATCCATGATCTGGACCGAGGAACATTCGCACTCTACCCATGAGAACGCAGTTTTTGGTTCGCAAATTCTTAAAATGCATGGAGCGCGCCGTATAGCCCTCGTCGTGGACGCCAGGAGCATGCCGCGCGCCGCAGCATGCTTTCGCAAAGAAGGCATTGACGTGATTCCAGCGCCGTGCGATTTCCGCGAGCTCGGTCCACTGGCTGAAGAGTTACTGCCGAGTTGGAAGGCTATTCGCCAAAACGAGCTCACCCTGCATGAGAGCCTGGCACTTCTTTGGTATCGCCTGCACGGCTGGATCTAACGACCGATAAATATTTGTCGAATCAATCGCGCGAGCGGCTCGCTTATCTCCAGCCCATCCGCTCGCGTAATCCGATGATGTGCGCAGCATGGTGCCTTCCGTGCCAGGCATAGAGGGCGACGTTGGTGTCCAGCCGCATGATTCCCATCTCCGGATGGCGAAACGTGCGGGCGAAATCGGCTTCCGAGAGAGCCCTGAGCATGGTCACCCACCGGCTATGCAGGCTCTCCAGCAGTTGAAGCGAGGTCTCGACCGGCGCCGTTCGCGAGTCGTGCAATTCCGCCCACTTCTCCTGGTCATATGGTTTGATGATGGGCTCTTCCTCGGTAAGCGCCAGCCGGCAGCGAATGAAGCTGTTCATGTGACTATCGGGTACGTGATGGATGACCTGGCGAACGGTCCATCCACCCGGGCGGTAAGGCGTGTCGATCTGCTGCTCATTGAGACCCTTGACCGCATCCCGGAATTGCTTGGGAGCCGCTGCGATCTCGCCAATCCATTGCGCCCGCATCTCCGGAGTAACCGACGCCGGTTTCTCGAATCTTCCAACGGGGTAGCTCAGATCCATAGTCGAGATGTTAGCTCGGCTGGTAGAATCATCACGCGAACATGTTCAGTTTGCGGTGGATCGTGAGCATAGGCAACAATTGGATCAACTGCTGCAATCCACTTTGATCGGCCAGACCGTTTCAAACTACCGCATCATCGAGAAGTTGGGCGGTGGCGGGATGGGTGTCGTCTACAAGGCCGAGGACATCCGGCTGCACCGTTTCGTGGCGGTCAAGTTTCTGCCCGATGAAGTCGCTCGCGATCCGCAAACTCTGACCCGTTTCGAGCGCGAGGCGCGAGCCGCTTCGGCCCTGAACCACCCGAACATCTGCACAATTTACGATATCGGTGAGCAGGACGGCCGCGCTTTCATCGTGATGGAGTATCTGGAAGGCGCGACCCTGAAGCACCACATCGCAGGAGGACCCTTCGAGACGGAAGCGCTCCTTGCACTGGGCATCGAGATCTCCGACGCGCTCGATGCAGCCCACGCCGGAGGCATCGTCCATCGCGACATCAAGCCCGCGAATATCTTCGTTACCAAGCGTGGGCACGCAAAGATCCTCGACTTCGGCTTGGCGAAGGTCGTACCGATTCAGCGACCGGGAGGCAGGGAGCAATCCGCCACCGAGCCGATGGAGCAGCATCTCACCAGGCCTGGCTCCGCCTTGGGTACAGTCGCCTACATGTCGCCCGAACAGATACTCGGCAAGCAATTGGATGCACGTACCGACCTGTTCTCTTTCGGCGTGGTGCTCTATGAAATGGCTACACGGAGCACTCCTTTTAACGGCGATACGGACGGAGCGATCTTCGACGCCGTCCTGCATAAGATTCCGGCTGCTCCGGTTCGTATCAATCCCGATGTGCCGCCGGAAGTTGATCGCATCGTTACCAAGTGCCTGGAAAAAGATCGGGACCTGCGTTATCAGCATGCGTCGGAGATTCGCGCTGATTTGCAGCGGTTAAGGCGAGATACGGACTCGGGCCGAGTGATAACGAGTGCGGAGCCCACCGCCACAACCGAGATCGCAAAACGCTGGAAAATGATTGTTACCGCTGCTGCCGCGGCTGTGCTGGCGTTCTTCGTCGCAGGCTATTTCTACCTTCATCGCACGCCAAAACTCACGGACAAGGACACGATTGTTCTCGCCGATTTCATAAACACGACGGGCGATCCCGTGTTTGATGGAACGCTTCGCCAAGGCTTCGCGGTCCAGCTTCAACAGTCGCCTTTCCTCAGCCTCATCTCCGAGGAGCGCATCCAGCGGGCGCTGCCTCTGATGGGCCAGCCGGCGGATGCACGGCTTACTCCGAAGCTCGCGCGGGAAATCTGCGAGCGCACCGCCAGCGCTGCCGTCCTGGATGGCTCGATTGCAAGCCTCGGTAGCCAGTACGTATTGGGATTACGCGCTAAGAACTGCCGCAGTGGAAACGTCCTCGATGAGGAGCAGGCGCAAGCAGCAAGAAAAGAAGACGTTTTGAATGCCCTGGGTCAAATTGCGAGTAAGTTCAGGACTCGGGTCGGGGAATCGCTCGCGACGGTCGAAAAGCACGACACTCCGCTCGCTGAGGCGACTACGGCGTCACTCGAAGCATTGAAAGCCTATAGCGCGGCGCAGAAGGTCCTCTTCTCAACTGGTTATCCCGCCGCTCTGCCGTTTTTCAGGCGCGCCACCGAAATCGACCCTCAATTCGCGATGGCGTACGCGATGCTGGGGCGTGTGTACGGCGATATGGGGGAGTCTGTCCTCTCCGCCGAGAGCACCAGCAAAGCCTATCAATTGCGGAATCGCACCAGTGACGCGGAGAAGTTCTTTATCACTGCTTCCTATGATCTGCAGGTAACTGGAAACCTGGAGAAGGCGCAAGAGACCTTCGAGTTGTGGGCGCAAACTTATCCTCGTGAGACGGGCCCTCCCGGACTGCTGTCGGGCGCCATTTACCCTGTCTTTGCCAAATATGAAAAGGCAGTCGAGCAAGCCCAAAAAGCAATCGGGCTCGATCCGGATTTTCCGTTCGCGTATGTCAATCTTGCCTACAACAATCTGTATCTTGACCGCCCGGGGGAAGCCGAGAACGCCCTTCAGCGCGCCTCCGAGCGCAAACTCGAAATTCCTGTGGTTTCACTCGCGCGATATGACCTCGCCTTTCTAAAAGGAGACAGGGCGGGAATGGAACGGGCAGCGGCTCTGGCCCAGGGAAAGTCCAGCGAGGAGGACTGGATAACGGACCACGAGGCCTGTGTCCTGGCGTATTCCGGCCGCTTGCAACAGGCAAGGACGATGGCACGCAAGGCAGAGGACTTGGCTCAACACACGGCGCAGCGCGAAAGCGCAGCTCTCTACGAAGCAGGAGCAGCAGTGTGGGAAGCCTTTTTCGGGAATGCGTCCGAGGCAAGGCGGAGTGCGATGGCAGCACTCGAGCTTTCAAAGGGCCGGGATGTGGAGTATGGTGCCGCTTTTGCGCTCGCGCTCTCCGGCGATTCTTCAATGCCCCGCGCACTCGCCAAGGACCTGGAAACGCGCTTCCCGGAGGATACGTCAGTGCGATTCAGTTATCTGCCGGTGCTGCACGCACTTCTCGCAGTGAACGATGGCGACCCTTCAAGAGCTATCGACCTGCTACAAATCGCCGTTCGCTTTGAGTTGGGCACGCCGGGCAGCAGCTTTAATGGCAACTTCGGTTCTCTCTATCCAGTCTACGTGCGGGGCCAAGCGTATCTGGCCGCACACAAGGGCGCTGAAGCCGCCGCGGAATTCCAAAAAATTCTCGATCACCGCGGGATCATAATCAGCGACCCCTTGGGCGCGCTGGCGCGCTTACAACTCGGCAGAGCCTTCGTACTCGCGGGAGATAAGACCAAGGCAAAGACTGCCTACCAGGAGTTCCTCACCCTCTGGAAAGATGGTGACCCCGATATCCCGATCCTCAAGCAGGCCAAAGCGGAATACGCCAAACTGCAATGAGCGACTCTAGGGTTCAGGCGCGTCTTCGCCGTCTAAAAACAAGAATCGCAGTTATTCCGATGCCGGCCAGCCCCAGCGAAGCTGGTTCGGGAGTTGCCGTCGCTCCTGTAACTATGCCAATGCTGGGGTCGAAGCTCGTCACCGGACTGGTGTGACCCGTGGCTAAATCGAGAGTGACGACCTGATTTGTCCCGTCATTGAAGGCGAAGTACGTACCGTTAACGGCAGCGACCGCGTCGAGGTTGAGGTCGGTAGGACCGATGAGGGTTGCAGTGCCCGTATCGGGATCTATTTGGTAGAGATTTGGAGCGATTACAACCGAGGCTGTTGTAAATGTTTCGAGACTCACGGTAGAGGCATCAAAGGTTGCGTAGAGCTTACCGTTGGCGCCAAACAGGCCCTCGTCATATGCGTTGAAAGTGTTGTCCGGGTTCGTGAGGACTGGGGTAAATGGAACAGCCGGAATGCCAGTTGGCCCAATAAGCGTCGCGGTCCCGGTCACGGGGTTGACCTTATATAGGTTGTTCGCGAAATCCGTCACATATATTTGTTCCCCAACAGAAGCCAAGGCATTCGCCGAGTGAGGCCCGCACGGCGATGCGGGCGGCATCGCGCAGTCGACCAAGCCAGTAGGGCCGATGACAGTGGTTACTCCCGTCGCCGGATTGATTGAGTTCAGATGGCCAGAGAAAGCAAGCGTGAGCAGTGATCCGTTCGGTCCCGGAGCCAAGCCCTGCGAACCCTCGGTGCTTGGGCCGATTTGAGTGAAAGCTCCGGTGGCTAAGTCGACAGTACCGAATTCGGCGGCACCGATGGGGGGCCCCGAAACGATATATACCGATGTGCCGCTTGCCGGGAGCGTCAACAGAACGAGTGCGAGCGAAACTCCGAAGATGATCTGGGCCGGTGCCCGCACAACAAATAGAACTGTTCCGGCAATCCGCCTCCCTATTGTGGATTTCATGGTTTGTCTCCTCTAATCAGAGAGGCGCAAAGGAGGGGACGAAACCATCACGCGAACGGCGTTTAATACACAAGCGCGCCGAAGCCACCGCGGAATCGTGATCAGCGATCCCCCGTGAGGACGAATTAAAAATTGATGCGCACCACCAGTTGAATAATGCGTCCGCCTGGATCGCTGGTGGTCGAAATGTCCTGATAAGCGTTCGTTAGTCTTCCGAAGCTGGTACTTGTGATGTTGATCGTATTGGTTGAGGAAGTTGGCGATCCGACAATGAAGTTTTGATTGTTGAAAGCGTCGAGAAACTCCGCGCGGAGCTCCAGGTTGACGCGCTCAGCGATGGTCGTCTTTTTAGCGGCGGTCAAATCGAAGCGAATGAAAGCAGGGCCGTAGAGATAGAAATACGGATCTCCAACGACTCCCGGCGTGGTATTCGGCACGAGATCCGCTGGATTGGCCCGGCCATCCGTGCCGATAAACGACGGATTAATCCAATCTACCGTGCCATTCCCCAGCTTGTAGACTCCGATCTGCGATTGGATTTGAGAACGCGATGCCAGTGCCACCACTCCGGAATCGTATTGATTGAGCGTGGCGCGCGTTCCGCCGGTATTCAGTATGAATGGCGAACCACTCTGTAACCGGGCAATCCCCTCGAATTGCCATCCGCCGATGATCCGGTTCACCAGTCCGCTATTGGTGGTGAAGGCATGGCCTGGACCGAAGGGCAGCTCGTAAATCCAGTTGAATTTCAACTGGTGCGTGAGGTTGTACGGAGAGATCGTCTTGTTGAGTTTGTAGTCGCGCAGTGTTACGAAGCTCAAGTTATCGAGGGCCGAATCTTCGAATTGATCGGTCAGCGCCTTGCTGAAAACGTAGCTGCCGCCAAACTGGATGCTGTGCGAGAAGCGATGGCGAATTTCGATTTGAGCCGCGTTGTACGTCGAAAACCCCGCATTACCCACGACGAAGTCTGTCGCTCCGGCCAGTGTAGGATTCACTTGGAAAAAATTTGCCGGATAACCGGAACTGATCATGTTCGGCAAGAAGGTTCCGCTGCCCGCGAGGCTACTTGCGAATGCCCCCGCCTGGCCCTGTTGCAAGTCGGTTATGAAACTTCCATTTCCAAAACCGGAAGCCGTGGACAGCCCTTTGAAAGCAGCACTCAGAATGGGTGTATTCACTTGCCCCGGAAGGCCGCGATTCGCGAAACTGGCCACCCCGCCGTTTGCCTGGTTGATGTTGTAGTTGTTTTGTGCATTCTTGAATTCCTGGAGGAACCCGTTCTCGATGATATTTACCTCATTAATGTTGTAGGTCCGCAGTAACTTGATGGCGTGATTTCCTACATAGCGGAGTTCGAGCACGGTGTCCTTGTTCAACTCGCGCTGAATGCCCGCCGACCAACTTTGCACATAGGGAGTTCTAAGATTTGGGTCGGCAGCGTATCCGGAGACGCCGCGATAGGTGAAGGTCGACCCCGGAAGGTTATTCAGATAGGTGCTTGGGAACAGGTTCAGTGGCGGAAGACCGTTGTTGCCTAACACCAGACTCCCCGCTTTGAAGTCCACATCGGAAGTAAGGGTCGCGGTTGCGGATACGCCCGGATTCGACCCTTCGGTTCCTTCGAAAACATCGATTCCGTCGCGTATAAATGAGATGCCATAGCCGGCGCGGAAAGCGCCTCCTTTCCCAAAGATGGCCTTCAGGAACATGTTGTCCGAATGGGGCGACCAGGCCAAGCCGACGTTCGGCGCAAAATTATTGAGATGTGGATTGAAGAAATCTGGCTTTCCCTGTGAAACATAAGTAGTGGGAGCGCCGGTCATGACGCCGGGCGCGAAGAGATTTCCAATACCGGAAACTCCCCACAATCCCGCGTAGGTAGGCGTAGAGTAGATCCCGTTCGCATCGTATGGCGACCCCTGAAATTCCCAACGCACTCCTCCGGTAAGAGTCAGCGTCGGCTTGTAATGCCAACTGTCCTGAATGAATGCGCCAAATTCATGTTGCCGGTCACGCTCGATTTCCGGCGAAAAGGGCACGTACTGCTTGGTGTTCTCGTTCACATATTCGGAGGCGCTGGCGGACGAAACGCGGCCGGTCAGAAACGCGTAAAGCGCTTTTGCATTCGTAATATCGGTAGGGCTGGCGGAGGGCATACTCGTGGAACTGGTATTGAAAATGGATGCAACAGGATCGCTCCCCACCACTCCGAAGCTGATTCCCGGATAGAGACCAGAAACGGTACTTCCCCAAAAGGAAATTAAAGTGCCGTTCCCGCCCATGCTCAGGTTGTGGTTGCCCTTTACCCAGTTCAAAGTATCCGAGATCTGCTTCACGGGGGTATTCCGCAACTGACTTGGCTGGCGGTTGATGGGATCGTAAGGGGTCACGCCGCCGATGCTTGGAAAATTGAGGCGCTCGCTGTTAGGAAGAGCTTGCGGATTGATCTGAGTCTCGAAAGCTCCGGTCCCGCCCTGCAAGCCTGCGCGAATTTCGTTGGTCATAGTGGGGCTGATGGTCCACTGCAATGCCGTGGCTCCCGAGAAACGGTTCGAGATCTGTCCTCCCTCAGTTTGGTAGGCTCCGTAAGTGACAAAATTTGGGAACGGCTCATCCAGACTATTCAGCGAATCGGGAAATGCGTAGAAGTAGTCGTAGTTGTAGGTGAATTCAAAGTGGAGCTTGTCAGTGATGTTATAGTCCATCCTGGCCGTCGCGAACTTGCGCTTTTGTGTGTCGGGCGTGTTGAAGCTCATGATGTCGGAGTAGGCAGTCAGCGGGGTGATACCGACGCCGGTGCCGCGCAAGGAGTTGATCTTGGTCAAGACATCGTTGATTACCGGATTAATTGTCGATGGATACTTGTTATTCGCGGCAAGCTGCAGCAGGTTAACCGAATGTTGCTTCCCGTCTGATCCCTGATATGTGTAGATGCCGCTGGCTGCGTTTTGAGTAAGCACGTTGCGCTGGCGGAGGTTCGATTCCGGAAGGATGAAGTATTCGAGGTTCGTGAAGAAAAAGAGCTTGTTCTTGAGAATGGGGCCACCGACCTTACCGCCAATCTGATTTAACTTCAGCTGCTGGCGTGGCAACCCCATTTCGTTGTTGAAATAATAATTGGCGTCCAGATCGGTGTTGCGCACATACCAATAGGCTCCGCCGTGAAAGTCGTTGGTTCCGCGCTTGGTGACAAATTTGATCTGGACCGCGCCCTCTCCGGAAGAATCGGCGCCCTCGACGGCGGATTGAATGCTGAACTCTTCTATCGCGTCGATGCGGGGACGAATGTAGGTGTACATGCCGCCGCCGCTTGAGCTCTTCAGCAGGTCGTCCTGGGTGTTTACGCCGTCCATGCTGATATTGATCGCGTTGTGCCCCAGCCCATTGAAGCTTGATTCGCGAGGAGCACCATTAGCCGCATTGCCGGGGGTCAGCAGCGCCAGATCGAGAGCGTCGCGGGATGTAAATGGCAGCTCTACGATTTGGCGGCCGGTCACCGTGGTAGCGACTGTGGCCGAAGCTGTCTCCACCTGCGTGGCGTTGGCCTGCACCTCCACTTTCTCGGATGCTGCGCCTATCTCGAGCTTGAAATCGACTGTTATCGGAGTTCCAACATCGACCTTCGCGTTATCGATCACCTCGCTGCGGAAGCCCGGCGCGCTGGCCTGCAGCGTGTAGACGCCTTCAGGCACGCTGGGCACGGCGTAGCGGCCTTCCGGATTTGTCGCGACGTCGTAATTTTGGCCGGTGCCTTTCTCGATAACGTGAATGTGGGCATTGGGTATCAAAGCGCCGGTCTGATCCGTAACGCTTCCATTAATGGTGCCCAAAACCGTACTCTGCGCAACCAGCAGAGTTCCAAATGAAAGCGGCAGAACGAGCCTCGTGACAGCGATCGCGAAACGCCTCATGGAGCGTGTGTTTTCCTTTCGAACGCAAGGTTGTAGCGCAACACCTTATCAGGCGCTGTGGAAGCGTGCTGGGAATGCAGACCCTATTTACGCAACGTTCACTTGCTTGCGAAAAAGAATATCAAGAAAAGGTCAGCAGATGCAAGATAATTCTCAAGCCGAATGACGCATCCACATTAATAATTCGGCTGGCCCTTCATTTTTTTACTTCGACCGGTTCTTCCGCTATCTGGTGCTCTAACGACACGGTCCATTCCTGTTCGACCTCGCGATCATGCTCCTTTTCCTCAGCCGTCTCTTGCGCGACTTCCCGGAACAGCACCGCGGAGTGCGCCAGCATGTCGTAAGGCTCGCCCGGTCTTAGCGTGCGGCCTTCCGTATGAGCGGGATCGCGAGTGTCGAGGATCAATTCCCAACTGCGACTGGTAGTACAAGCCGGGACGTAAAACTCAATATGGTCGTGGTGCGGATTTAAACACAGCAAGAAACTGTCATCGTGCATCAGGTCTCCATAGCGGTCCACATCGTTCAATGTTCGCCCGCTGAGATGCATTCCCAGACATCGCACCCATCCCGCCGTCCATTCGTCTTCGGTCATCTGCTCGCCATCGGGCCGATACCAGGCGATGTCCTGTATTTCCATCTCGCCGATGTGCTGCCTCTCCACCGTGGCTGGGCTGATTTTGCGATCTTGGAAAAACTTTCTGCGACGGAAATTTGGATGGGCCTTCCGCAACGCAATCAGGCTGGTCGTAAACTCCAACAGCGCCTTCTTCCGGTCATCCAGGTTCCAGTCGAGCCAGCTAATCTCGTTGTCTTGCGCGTAAGCATTGTTGTTGCCCTTCTGAGTTCTCCCGATCTCGTCGCCGCCGCAGATCATGGGAACGCCTTGCGACAGAAACAAGGTCGTCAGCAGGTTACGCTTCTCGCGCTCACGAAGCTCGACAATGTCAGGATCGTCTGCCGGTCCCTCCACGCCGTGATTCCAGGAGTGATTGTCGTTCGCTCCGTCCTTGTTGTCTTCTCCGTTGGGCTCGTTATGTTTCTGGCTGTAGCTTACTAAGTCATTCAGCGTGAACCCGTCGTGGGCCGTGACAAAATTAATACTCGCTGAGGGACGGCGGCCGTCGCGCTGATACAGATCGCTGCTTCCGGTCAAACGGTAGCCTAATTCCGCAAGCTGGCCTTCATCTCCCTTCCAGTACCGCCGAACCACATCGCGATATTTGCCGTTCCATTCCGCCCATAACGCCGGGAATTTACCCACTTGATATCCGCCCTCGCCTACATCCCATGGCTCCGCGATCAGCTTTACCTTTGAGAGGACCGGGTCCTGATTAATCACGTCGAAAAATGCCGACAGGCGATCCACATCGTGCAGCTCCCGGGCGAGCGCCGAGGCAAGATCGAAACGAAATCCATCGACGTGCATATCCAGCACCCAGTACCGGAGGCTATCCATCACCATCTTCAATACCTGCGGATGACGCACATTTAATGTATTGCCGGTGCCGGTGTAATCCATGTAGTAGCGCGGATTGTCTTTCTTCAGCCGGTAGTAGGTAGCGTTGTCGATCCCGCGAAAGCTCAACGTCGGACCCATCTGGTTGCCTTCTGACGTGTGGTTATAAACCACATCGAGAATAACTTCTATGTTGGCGCGGTGTAACTCACGCACCAGCGTCTTAAACTCGCCGATTTGCTGCCCCATATCGCCCGAGCTGGAGTATCGCGCCTCTGGCGAGAAGAAGTTAGTGGTGTTGTATCCCCAGTAGTTCCGCAGCCCTCTATCGAGAAGATTCTTGTCATCCAAAAGCGCATGGACCGGCATCAATTCGACTGCGGTAATACCTAACTTCTTGAAATAGTCGATTACAGCAGGACTTGCCAAGCCTAGATAAGTTCCCCGAAGATTCTCCGGCACGTCCGGGTTGCGTTCGGTGAAGCCCTTGACGTGAACCTCGTAGATGATCGAGTCGTGTAGAGGGGTTTCGGGAGAACGGTCATTCTGCCAATCGAAATGCGAAGTTGTGATCACTCCCTTGGGCATGCCGGCCGAATCGTCCTGGCTGTCACAACTGAGATCGGCTGCCGGATCGTTCAAGCGGTACCCGAAAACCGGGTAGTCCCAATCCACCCTTCCGGCCACAGCCTTCGCATATGGATCCAGCACCAGCTTGGCGGGATTAAAGCGTTGCCCCTTCTTCGGCTCATACGGGCCGTACACTCGGTAGCCATACAGTTCGCCTATGCTGAGGCCAGGCACGTAGCAGTGCCATACGTAGCCGGTACATTCCCTTACTTGAATTGCATCGTGCGCGTCCGTGCCCAGTTCGTCGAACAAACACAACTCGACTCGCGTGGCATTTTCTGAATAAAGCGCAAAATTAACTCCCACTCCATCCCAGGTGGCGCCTTGCGGGTATGGCGATCCTGGAAGAATCTTGGTTGGCATCGGCTAGTTGTGTTCCTCTCCCACGTTACCTTGTGGGTCCGATCCTATAAAGAATTTTCGATTGGTATGTACCTCAGCTTGCGTTATTTACCTTATACTGGTTAGAGGCTTGTACCAGGAGCAGGTGCATGGGAACGGTAAAAATCTACGATCGAGCGAACGAATTCCGCATTGAGATTGCTGGACGATTCCTGGGCGACTCCGTGGCCGATGTATCGATGGCTTGGCAGACCGCGTTACTAGAGGCGCATCCGCGTAGTTTCACCGTCGACATTTCCCGGCTGAGCGGGTACGATACGGCAGGACGCAAACTTCTGCACGAGATGTACAACCGCGGCACGCAATTCGCCGCGGGAACACCCCAGTCGCTCGTTTTCTTAAACGAGATTTCACTTCCACCGCGCCGCGGTCCTACGCTGGTCCCCGAAGCTGCTGCTACCACTGAAACCCCGCCTTCTCGCAATCGGGAAAATAAACTCAAGCCTTTTACCGGCATACGTGCCGCGGCCGCCGGAAAGTAACGGCGCTCGCGCCCCATCCACAAACTCGCAACCGTCCGATTCAGCAACACATCCATCAGACGAGGTGCACGGCAATATGAACGAGTTGTGGCGCCCTCTCGGTGTCATCTCCCGCCGCGACGCCCTAATCTCAGCCTTTTCTCTGTGGCCGCTGAGCCGTCTGTTGCGCGCTCAGCAGGCCCAGCAACCACCTGCAACGTTCTCGACCAATGTAAAGGTGGTCAATGTCTTCGCCACGGTGCGCGACAAACAGGAACGGATCGTCCGAAACCTCACCAAGGACGATTTCGTGCTCGAAGAAGATGGCCGCCCGCAGGTGATTCGCTACTTCGCGCAACAGAGCGATCTGCCGCTCACGCTCGGTCTCCTAGTCGACACGAGCATGAGCGAGCGCCGCATGTTGGGGACGGAAAAAGATGCGAGCCGAACTTTTCTAGAGCAGGTGCTGCGTCCGGACAAGGACAAAGCATTCTTGATCCACTTCGATCATGAAGTGGAGCTTCTGCAGGACCTCACCTCCTCGCGCGAGCGCCTCGAAAAGGCACTTGACCTTATAGATAAACCGGAATGGGGCCAAGCTGGAAACGGCCAATCGGGCGGAAACGGAAATGGGAGCGGCGGCGGTGGCGGCGGATACGGCCGTCAGCGTCGAGGCGGCCACGGTGGCGGACGTGGCGGCGGCACAGCTTTCTATGATGCCATCTATCTTGCCTCAGATGATCTGATGCAGAAACAAACTGGCCGCAAGGCTCTGATCATGTTGACCGACGGCGAGGACAACGGCAGTAAGGTCTCCCAAAGTGAAGCCATCGGTTCCGCGCAGCGCGCCGATACGCTTGCTTACTCGGTTCGAATCGCTGAGGACGAAGAGCGTCCTGGAGGTTTTGGCGGTCCAGGCATGGGGCGCCACGGCGGCATGGGCGGAGGAGGGATGGGTCGCGGAGGCGGTGGCCGTGGTCAAATGGAGCGGCCCGATGGCAAAAAGATACTGCAGCAGATTTCAAAGGCGACGGGCGGATCGTATTTCGAAGTTTCGAAGAAGAAATCTGTCGACGAGATCTATAAGCAGATCGAAGAAGAACTGCGCAATCAATACAGTCTCGGCTACACCTCCGACAAGCCCGACACAGAACCGGGATTCCGCAAAATTCAGCTTACGGTCAAACTGAAAGGCGTCACGGTGCAGGCCAGGGATGGTTATTATCCGGAGTCTGCCAAGCCAACATCGTAGCCTGAAGTTGTGACAGGCTCGCGGCCGCACCTTGCTTCGCTGATTGATGATTTCGAGCGCCAGGCAAAGCAGATTGCGATCGTCTCTCCTCGCGGTCTTCGCCAGCTTAAGACAACCTATGGCGAGCTCGCCACGCTTTCCCGCAGGTTTGCAGCGGAGCTCACGAATCGCGGAATCGTAAAGGGCGATCGTGTTGTCGTTTGGGGCGAAAACGGGCCGGAATGGATTGCGGCATTCTTCGGTTGCGTGCTCCGCGGCGTCCTGCCCGTGCCGGTCGATTTCGCCAGCACTCGCGAATTCGCAAGACGCGTCGAGGAAGAGGTATCGCCAAAACTGATCTCGGGCGATAAAGAAAAGCTCGAGGCTCTCGGATCGCAGAATCCGCTTCTCTTCTTCGGCTCTTTCGAGCAAACGCTTACAACGCAAACCGCCAGCGTCATCCAAGATCTTCATGAGACGGATGCGCTTCAGATCGTCTTCACTTCGGGCACCACAGGCGAGCCGAAAGGCATAGTTCACACCCACAAAAACGTTCTCGCGAGCCTGAGGCCCATCGAGAACGAGATGCAGAAATATTTGAAGTATGAGTGGCTAGTCCATCCCATTCGTATCCTGCACACCTTGCCGCTCAGTCATGTTTTCGGCCAGTTCATGGGTTTGTGGATTCCGCCTTTGCTTCGAGCCGAAGTGCATTACGAATCGCGCTTGGTAGCCGCGGAGATCGTCGAGCGGATTCACCGTGAACGGATCTCGGTATTGGCTTCCGTCCCGCGAGTGCTCGACCTCATGCAGAATTATCTGCTGAATCGATTTCCGGATCTGGCTTCGCGCGTTGCCGCTGCCGAGCACATGAGCGCCTGGAAGCGCTGGTGGCATTTTCGCGACATTCATCGAATGTTCGGCCTGAAATTCTGGGCATTCGTTTGTGGCGGCGCTTCCCTGCCCCCGACCGGCGAGCAGTTTTGGAATGCGCAAGGATTCGTGGTCATTCAGGGTTACGGCATGACTGAAACGACCGCGCTGGTGAGCTTGAATCATCCGTTTCGCCCCACGCAAGGAACCATCGGCCAAGTGCTGCCCGGTCGCGAGGTGCGATTGAGCGATGAAGGCGAGGTTCTGGTTCGCGGCGATACCATATCGAATACCACTTGGCAGGGCGGCGAACTTCACAAACAGGATTCTGAGTGGCTGGCGACGGGCGATTTGGCGGAATTTGACGGCAGCGGCAATCTTCGCTTCCGCGGGCGCAAGAAGGATGTAATCGTCGCTTCATCCGGTTTGAACATCTATCCCGAAGATTTGGAAGCGGCGCTGGCGCGGCAGCCCGGCGTGAAGGCCTCGACTGTTATTGAAGCCGAGAGCGAGCATGGGCCGGAGCCGGTTGCCGCGCTGGTCATGAATGGCGATGCGGACCCGAGTGCCGCAGTATCCGCTGCCAACCAACAACTGGCCGAATTTCAGCAAATGCACCGCTGGGTGGTTTGGCCGGAGCCCGATCTGCCCCGCACGTCGACTGGGAAAGTGCTGCGGCGCGAAGTATCGCGCAGAATCGCAAGCGGCGAGATTGGACTCCCTGACGGCGGGCAGACGTTTGGCGGAGACATGAATCTCGACAGTCTGGGCCGCGTGCAGCTACAGGCGCAATTGGAACAGCAGTTCGGCGTCTCGCTCGACGACACGGCTTTACAGGAAGTAAAGACGGCGGAGGACGTACGGAAGCTGATAACGCACACGCCCGCCGCCGCAGCCCCGTCTGCAAACGAAAGCGCGCAGCACATCTATCCATACTGGCCGTGGAATCCAATCATGCAGGCCATTCGGAGCGCATTTCTGGAGCTGATCGCCATGCCGTTGGTCCGTTTCCTAGCCAAGCCGGCGGTGAAGAGTCATGCGCGCGAGTGGTCTGCCTCACCTATGCTGATCGTCGCGAATCATGTCACTTCCTATGATGTGCCGTTCATCTTGTATGCGCTGCCCGGACCCATACGCCGAAGAGTTGCTGTCGCCATGTCCGGCGAGATGATTCTCGATTGGAGGCGCGCGCGCAACCAGGGGCACTGGTTTCTGAACTTCGTCGCGCCAATTCAATATGTGCTCGTGACGGCGCTCTTCAATATCTTTCCCCTGCCTCAGATGAGCGGCTTTCGACGAAGCTTCCGGCACGCGGGCGAAGCTATCGATCGCGGATACAACGTGATTATCTTTCCCGAAGGGCGGCGCGCGGACGACGAAAATATCCAGCCTTTCAAGAGCGGCGCCGGTCTGCTTTGGAAGGAGCTGGGCACATCTGCATTGCCAGTGCGTTTGCGAGGTCTCGGTGAAATCAAGGCGACGCATGAACGATGGTTCCGCTCCGGTCGTGTTTCAGTCTCGATTGGAGAGGTTATTCCGCTCGAAACCGGGAAGTCGCCGGAAGAGCTGACGGAACTCTTGAGGCAGAGCGTCCTTAATCAGTGAGGCGCTGCCCGCCGAAACGGGCGAAGCAGCTCGTGCCCGATTCCTTTGAAAAAGGGGACGCCAAACACGCCTATCGCGAGCACGCCGCCAAAAAACGCCAGAGCCTCATAGCTCTCGCGCCCTTGCCGTTCCCAGTAGACATCGCTGAGGTTCAGCCAGAGAGCGAATTCATCCAGCGTCAACGCAGCCGCAACCCCATAGAGCATCGAGGTCAAACGTCCCGCCCACCGCCACGACGTAGACGAGCCTGTTCCAATCTCCAACAGCCAGGAATAGCCCACCAGAAGCAGCAGCAGAATCCCCCAGACGAGGTGATGGATGTGCCTTCCGCGCATCGAGACGTTATGGAACGGACCGATGTTGTTGTGGATGGCGATTGTGAGTCCGCGCACAACGGCGACGGCGATAAAAAATCCTACGGAAGCGAGGAAGAGCCGTTCACGCCGCGTCTCACCGAGCTGGCGCCTATAAATCTCGCGGAGAGGCGTTCCGCGAACAACAGCCACGAGAATGGCCAGAATAGCCGCGATGAGCAGCGGTCCAATCCAAAAGCTTCGATGTGTCCAGGGCATCGCAATGCCATTTTAGTGTGCGCTCGCCCAAGCTGCCTGGCAAAGCGCATGAACTAGTCCTTGAGCAGTGTGGACCTCGGCTTCGGCGGTGACCGTCAGGTCGTATTTCCGGATGGTTTCCGAAGTGATTGGGCCGATGCTCGCGATCTTGACTTGAAGTAGCGGGCTGGTCCCAGCGAGCTGAATTAAATTGTGGACCGCGGAGGCGCTCGCGAATGTTACCCAATCCGGATATGGTTCACGGAACACGGCTGCTGCGCGGACGGCGGCTTCGGGCGGAATCACGTTGCGATACGCCTCGACGACGTCGACATGCGCGCCGCGCTTGCGCAACTCGGCCGGTATGATGTCGCGGGTTATTGCGGCGCTTGGAATAAGAATACGCCGACCATTCAAATCCTCAGCGCTGAAAGCCGCCAGCAGGGATTCCGCTACATATTCTTTAGGCGTGAGCGCGACCGCGAAGCCATGCCGTTCCGCCGCTTCCCGAGTGGCGGCGCCAACCGTCGCGACGGGCGTTTTGCAGTCTCGCGCAGCGAATGCGGCAACAGCGTTTGCGCTCGTAAAAATGATCCAGTCGTATTTATTGCAATCGGCGGCAGCTCGCCGCAGCGGCTCCGGATCGAACGGGAGGCGCAATGGCGATCATGGGCAGAAGAATCACTTCGGCGCCCAATTCGCGCAAGGGACCTGCCAGTTCTTCGGCCTGATGCTCGGCACGGGTGACCACGATCCGCAGTCCCTCGAGTGTACGCACTTACTTGCTCTCGCCAAGGATTGTGCCCGCGCCTCTCCCCAACAAATCGCTCGCGGCGGCGCGGCCCAGCGCTTCGGGATCGTCGGCCGGTCCCGTTGCGGTCGCTCGCAAGTGGTTTCGGCCATCCGGCGAAATGACCAGCGCCATCAATTCCAGCGAATTTCCAACCGTCTGGGCGAATGCGCCGACTGGCAATTGGCAACCGCCGCCTAAGGCCGCAAGTACCGCTCGCTCGCAGGTTACTGCTTGTCTGCTCGGCTCATGATTCAACTGCGCACATAGCTCGAAGGCTGGATCGTTTTGCCGGGTCTGTATGGCGAGAGCGCCTTGCCCCGGCGCTGGACAAATCCGCTCCGGAGCGAGAATCTCCGCGATTTCGTGATCCAACCCAAGCCGGCGAAGTCCCGCTACCGCCAACAGGATTGCGTCGTATTGCCCCTCTCTCAATTTCCGGATGCGCGTATCGACGTTACCGCGGATCGGCTCGATCCGGAGATCGGGCCGCAGGAGCCGAAGCTGCGCCGAGCGCCGTCCGGAACTGGTCCCAACACGAGCGCCCTCGGGCAGATCGTCTAGCCGGCGGCCTACGACGGCATCGCGTGCGTCTTCACGCTCAGGTATGGCGGCGATGCTCAGACCTGGCGGCGTTTCGGTGGGCAAATCCTTCAAGCTGTGGACTGCAACATCGATGACGCCGGAAAGGAGCGCGTCCTCGATTTCCTTCGTGAACAGGCCTTTGCCGCCAGCCTGTATTAAGGATGCAGTCTGAAGGTGATCGCCGGTGGTCTTGATGATCTCGATGCGAGTCGCGATACCGGCCCTGTCCAAACAGGAGGCGACATAACGCGCTTGCCACAAAGCAAGCTGGGAGCCGCGGGAACCGATGGTCAGACACACCATTCAGCGATCGCGCAAACGGAATATGCGGCGGACGGCGCTCACCAATTCGCCCTCGCGAGCATAGTCGCCCGCCTTCTGCTCGGCTGCATGACGCCTCATTTCGGAGATCGGCCCGTGCGCGATCTTGTTGACGATGCCGCGGGTGAGCGCATCAAGCGCCTGCTCCTGCTCGATCGTCAATGAACCCAGACGTCCGCGATAGCGCTCGAGCACCTCATGCCGGATCTCTTCGAGCTGCTCTTGCAGGCTGACGATCATGGGCGTCACATCGCGCTCCCGCAGGCGGGCTTCGAGGCGGGCAACCTCTTCTTCTACGATGCTCTCCGCCTGCTCGGCCACTTCGCGACGGGTTTGCAGGTTGCGATCGGCCAGCCGCTGCAGGTCGTCGATGTCATAGAGAAAGGCGTGCTCGATGCCGTTTACCTCCGGGTCGATATTGCGCGGAACGGCGATGTCGATCAGGAACATGGGCTGGTTCTTGCGGGCTTCGATGGCTCGCCGGACGGTATCGCGAGTGAGCACATAACCTGGCGCTGCGGACGATGCGATTACGATATCGACGCCAGGGAGGCGTTGAGGAATGAGATCGTAAGCGATGGTCTCGCCTCGGAAAAGACGGGCCAGTTCCTCGGCGCGTTCGGAGGTGCGATTGGCGATCAGAATCTCGCTCGCGCCGGCGCGCAGCAAATGGCGGGCAGCGCCTTCCGACATCTTTCCCGCACCGATAATCAGTACAGTCTTCTTGTTGAGCGACCCGAATATCTCCCGCGCCAGCTCGACGGCGGCGTAGCTGAGCGAAACGGCGCTTTGTCCAATCTCGGTTTCCGAGCGGACGCGCTTCGCCACGCTGAAAGCGCGGGCGAGGACGGTGTCGAGAACGCTGCCGATCATCCCTTGATCTCTGGCTTGCGCGCAGGCTTGCTTGAGCTGACCGAGAATCTGCGGCTCGCCGACGATCATCGAATCGAGACTGGATGCCACCCGAAACAGATGGCGGATGGCTTCGGTTTCTTCGAGCAGGTAGAGATGCGGACGGACAGCTTCGAGCGTGAGACCATCGCGGCCGGTAAGAATGCTCTCGAGCAGCGTGTCCGCAGGCGTCTCGTTTGCGAAGGCGGCGGTCACTTCCACTCGATTGCAGGTGGATAAGATGAGGGCTTCCTTCGCGCCTCGCGCCTGCATTTCGAGTAACACTGCGGGGATCTCTTCGGAACGGAAGGCGAGCTTCTCACGAACCTCGACGGGAGCGGTGCGATGATTGATCCCCGCGAGCGCCAGTCTCATTGCGGCCAGAAGCTCCGTAAGCCGACGTGAGTGGCCCAAGTGATCATAGAACATCCGAGGACGCTGACGGCGAGCCAGGCGATGCGGCGGCCCCGCCAGCCTGCCGAAACCCGCAGGAAGATCATCGCCAGGTAAAACGCCCAGGTAAACAGGAAGAACGCGATCTTGGGGTCCAGAATCCAGCCTGTGCCGCGTTCGATAAAGGCCCAAACCACTCCGGTTATTGTGGCGACGGTGATGAAGACGAAACCCACGTTCATGGATTGCGTAATGACGCGGTCGAGCGTGGCGAGCGGCGGCAGGCGGTTGGACGACGGGGCGACATCTTTTCGCTTGAGCTGGCGTTCCTGAAGCAGGTAGTAGACCGAGGCTACTGCAGATAGGATGAGCGCCGCGTAGCCGATGAGCACGGTGGAGATGTGAATAATTAGCCAAATATTCCGCACTTGAGGGCTGCTCCAGGAGGCGACCGGAAACTCGGTTGCGCCGATCAACGTCATGAAGAACACCAGGGGGAAAAGGCACACTCCAAAAATAGAAATCCGATAGTAGCTGTAAGCCAACAGGAACAGCACGGCTATGAGAAACGCGCAGATGGAACTGGTCTCGTAAAAATTATTGAGCGGCAGATGACCCGTTTCGGCGCGAAGCTCCACGATAGAGACCAAGTGGAAGATTGCTCCAGCGGCAAAGGCGATCAATGCGGGCGTGAATAGGCGCGCGCTTTTTCGGAACAGATAGATCAGCGCGTACAGCAATCCAAACGAGTACAAGGCGGCGGCCGTGCGCAGCCAGAAAACGCTCATAGCGCGGGTTCTTCTTCAGTATAGGTTGAGCTTTCGAATCCTTGGAGGGACGCGCGTATTCGATCATCGGAAAAGCGAGGCGGTGGCTGTAAGGAACCGCCCAATACGTGAATAAGGGAAAGGAGTTAAAGCGAATTTCATGAGCGAACTTTTAACTGGCAAGAGAGCGATGGTCACGGGCGCATCGAAGGGGATCGGGCTGGAGGTCGCACGGGCGCTGGTTTCCGAGGGAGCGAATGTGGTGATTTGCGCGCGAGACGCCAAGCAGCTCGAGCACGCCCTGACCGACTTGCGTAAAGGCGCGAATGGCCGTAAGGTCGCGGGGCGCACAACGGATGTGAGCGACAGCGAGGCGGTCCGGCAGCTTTTCGAGTTCTCGGACCAGGAACTGGGCGGCCTGGACATCTTGGTGAACAATGCGGGAACCGGGATCTTCCGGGCCGCGGCAGAGCTGACGGTAGAGGAATGGAACCGCGTGATCGGAACAAACCTTTCTGGCGCTTTCTATTGCAGCCGCGAGGCGCTTGAGCGTTTTCATCGGTCTAGGGGCGGTTGGATCATCAATATCAGCAGTCTTGCCGGGAAGAATCCGTTCCCGGGCGGCTCGGCTTACAACGCATCGAAATTCGGGCTAAACGGCTTCAGCGAGGCCATGATGCTTGACCATCGCAACGATAACGTGCGGGTCAGCTACATCATGCCGGGCAGTGTGGATACTGAGTTCGGCGGCGCGGGGGTCAAGAGGTCCGATTGGAAGATTGCGCCGGAGGACATCGCCGAAATCGTGTTGGACATTCTGCGGAAGCCGGGACGAACTTTAATTAGTCGGGTGGAGGTGAGACCTTCGCGGCCTCAAAAGTACTAATCAGAAAAGCCCTATAGCGGAAAAGGTACTAGCGGCTCTTCACGAAATGCGCGGCGCAGACGATGAAAGGAATATAGGAAACAGCAGGGTGGTCTTTGGCACCCGGGTTGCTTTATTTCGGTTGAACAGTAGAAAGAGGGGTCGCTTATGAGCCGGCTACGAAAAGTGCTCGATCCTACGCGGACGGGCAAAGACGCCGAATCTCTGGAGAAAACGTTGCTCCGGCTGGTTGTCGGACAGGACGAGGCAGTCGAGCAGATCGTGAACATCTATCAGATGTACCTCACGGGTCTGTCGGCGCCCTGCCGCCCCGTAGGCAACTTTCTGTTTCTTGGACCCACCGGCTCAGGCAAAACCCGGACTGTCGAGGCGACGGCGGAAGCGCTTGTCCACAATCCTCGCGCAGTCATCAAGATCGATTGCGCGGAGTTCCAACACAGCCACGAGATCGCGAAGCTGATTGGCTCGCCTCCGGGCTATCTAGGACATCGCGAGACGCACCCCTTGCTGAGTCAAGAGGTGATCAATCAGCATCACACCGAGTCGATGAAATTAAGCTTTATCCTTTTCGATGAAATCGAAAAGGCCAGCGATGCGCTATGGAACCTGCTTTTGGGAATTCTCGATAAAGCGACGCTGACGCTTGGGGACAACCGGAAGGTGGATTTCTCCCGGGCGATGATTTTCATGACCAGCAATCTGGGGGCTGGCGAAATGAGCTCGCTGATCGCGCCGAAACTTGGTTTCGGTGCATGCGGGCATAACGATCAGATAGTGCCGGTGGATGAAGAGTTCACAAAGAAGATGTCGCGAAGACCGGTATCGAAGCGGCCCGGCGGAAGTTCACGCCGGAGTTCATGAACCGCATCGACAAGGTGGTTGTGTTCAAGCTGCTGGGTGAACCGGAGCTGCGGCGGATTCTGGATCTGGAACTCGGCCAAGTGCAACAGCGCATCTTGCTGTCGCCCACGGAGAAGTCCTTCGTGTTCACGGTCTCGGACTCAGGCAAGAACTTCCTTCTGGGTGAGGGTACGGACATCAAGTACGGCGCGCGGCACCTGAAGCGCGCGATCGAGCGGCTGCTGGTACACCCGCTATCGAATCTGATGGCCACAAGCCAGGTTACGGCCGGCGATTGGGTTCAGGCCGATGTCGATCCGGAACGGGGCTGCCTCGTGTTTACGAAGGAAGCCGAAGGTTTGGAAGTACACGCGATGGCGAGCATGATGGGCGAGAATTATCGTGTGCGGCCAATCGCAGCGGCCACCAGTGCTGCCCCGGAAGTAGCGAAGACGGTTTCGCGCAAAGTCGTTAACGCAAACGACTCCCCCAACGGTCGCGGTTCAGCTAGCTGCGGCTTCGAAGAAGTAGGCGAGCTTCGGGCGCAAACATGGCCGCGGATAAACGCGGATAAACGCGGATCTTATGGTTAGGCTGAGCGCAGCGATCACGTTCAGGATCTGACGGCCGTAGCGCTCTGCTTTCCTTTCGCCGATTCCGGGGACCTCGCAAAGTTCTGCGATGGTTGCGGGGGCCTGACGGCAGATCGCGTCAATGGTCGAATCGTGCAGGATGATGTAAGCGGGCATTGCCATCTCCTTCGCCAGGTTGCGCCGCCACTCGCGAAGGGCATCGCGAAGTTTCGGGTCCGCGGGTGGAGCTTCGACGGTCGATTCCGAACGGGCGAGCCTCTGGCGCACCGGCGATGGAAGCGATGGCTCGAGCGCGGCCTCCGTCATCCACTCGGGTTCGACGCCGCACACGTCGCATGCATCGCAACGATCCCACTTCGGCGTTTCTCCGAAATGCACGCAGATCTGGCGATGGCGGCACTGATCGCCTTCGGCGAATCGGCGCATAGTGTGATAACGCTGCCACGAGCGCTCTCGTTCCTGGGAGTCCTGAAGCTGCTGTATGAAATGCGCGAGTAGGCCGATGTCGCGCTTCTGCCATAACAGAATGCAATCGGCTGCGAGACCGTCGCGGCCGGCGCGACCCGCCTCCTGATAATATTGCTCGACCGATTTCGGCAGCGACAGATGCAAGACGGCGCGAACATCCGGTTTGTTGATCCCGAGACCGAACGCGACAGTGCCCACCAGGATGCGCTTTTCGCCAGTCATCCACATCTCCTGGTTCCGCTGCCGCGCCGCTGTGTCCATCTGTCCGTGATAGGCCACAACCGGCAGACCGCGCTGGCCGAGAGCCGCCGCCGTTTCTTCGACACTGCGGATGGTTGGGGCGTAGACAATCACGTTCCCTTCGCTGTAATAACGGATTGCCGCCCTAAATAGCTTGTCCTGTTCCTTCGGCGCGCATTGGCGGACGATGTAGCGCAGATTGGGGCGATGGAAGCTCATCACAATCTTGGCGGGATCGCGCAGCCGGAGCTGTGAGACGATATCGTGGCGAACCGCGCGAGTGGCGCTGGCAGTAAACGCGGCGATGGGAGTTTCCGGGAACGATTCGCGTAGGGCGCGGAGCTGCCGGTACTCCGGGCGGAACTCGTGACCCCATTCGGAGATGCAGTGGGCTTCGTCTATGGTGAAAAATCCGAGCGGCACTCGTTTCAGCCAGTCGAGCACATCGTCGCGCATCAGCCGCTCCGGCGAAAGATACAACAGTTTCAGCGCCCCGTGTTCGGCGCGGCGTTTCACGTCTTCTTGATTTCTGTATTCGAGCGAGCTGTTCAGGAACGCGGCGGGGATGCCGGCCTGCTGCAATTGCGCTGCCTGGTCTTGCATTAGCGCGATGAGCGGGCTGACGACTACGCAAGTGCGCTCCATCGCCACAGCCGGGAGTTGGTAGCACAGCGATTTTCCGCCGCCGGTGGGCATCACGACTGCGACGTCGCGTCCAGCCAAGATGTTCTGAACGATCGCTTCCTGTTTAGCGCGGAATTGCGAGTAGCCCCAATGCCTCTTCAGAAGGTTGAGCAGACCAGCGGAATCCAAGACTTATTATCGTGTGAGAGACGAACGGCGATATACTAACGCTTCAACTAGATGGCCGACCTATATATTGGGCAGCGAAAGCGGCAACGACGCGGGGGGCTGCTCTCTCTTATCATCCTGCTGATCGTTCTACTGTTCTGTTCGCGTTATATCGCGTCCACGCTGATCGATTACTCATGGTGGTCGGAAGTCGGACAAGTCGACACCTGGATCAGCCTTCTGCTGTACGGGACCGGTCCTATCGTGCTCGCGTTTTTGCTGTTCTTCTTCGCGTTCTGGATTGCATTCAAAGTCGGGATTCGCCATTCCCACAACGAAGGCCCGATATTCGGGGTGTTCAAACGCACTTTTGTGTTTCGCATCGCGGTGGTCGTGTTTGCCGTGCTGGCGATCGTGGTTGCGAATGCCACAGTGGACAGCTGGACGGTGGTCCGATTCTTTGGCGGTTTGCGCCTGCCCACGTCGGCCGCGGAGTTTATCGATCCAATTTTCGGCAAGCCTCTGCACTTCTACTTTTTCGGCCTGCCGTTTTACAACCTGCTGTTGCGCGTGGTGCTGGTGGGAGCGGTGCTATCGCTCCTGATTTACTGGCTGGCCGCGCACGCCGAGAATCTGAGCAGGCGATTGCCGAATCTTGAATCCGCGAGCACCTTCGATTTCGATCAGTTCTCGATTCGCGAAGCGTTCGATTCCACCTTCGTGCGCATGGTTGCGGCTATTTTGCTGGTGGGCATTGCCATCAAGCTTTATTTCAACCGCTTCGGTCTTTTACTCGAGGACCACGGCTCGTATTTGGTGGGCGTGGACTGGGTAGCGGACCACATCGTTCTTCCGCTCCAGTGGCTGATGATCTTCGGCGCGCTGGCGGCGGCGATTCTGGTTCTATCGAAGCGCGGAAGATGGGCCTTGCTCCTGCTGCTGATTCTTCCGGTGCGCTATATCGTGCCCTCGGCAATTGCCGGATTGTATGTCCGTCCCAACGAGCTGACATTAGAAGGACCGTACATCCAGCACCATATCGACGCGACTCGCTCGGCTTACGGATTGAATCAGCGAGTCAAAGAGACGAACTTGGAAGCAGCGCCGGAAATTCCCATCGATTACGCCAAACACAAGCCTTTACTCGATAACGTGCGGCTTTGGGATTGGCGCGCGTTTCGCGATACTATTTCGCAAATACAGCCGCTGCGCCCGTACGTTTACATGGATACGGACGTGGATCGATACACGATCGACGGCGAAATGCGGCAGGTACTCGTCGCGCCGCGCGAGTTGGACATTCGGCAGCTTGGAGAAGCCCGCAATCGTTGGATCAATCCGCATTTCATTTATACACACGGATATGGCATGGTGATGGCCGAAGCGAACCGCATCACACCGGATGGCTTGCCGGTATTGTTTATCAAAGATGCTCCGCCGGTGCTGACGACCAAGAGCCTGAAATTCACGCGGCCTGAGATTTACTACGGCGAGGTGGCGCACGAGCCGGTGTTTGTGGATACGGCGCAGCAGGAATTCAATTATCCATCGGGGTCCGAGAGTGTCTACACGCGCTACAAGGGCACGGGCGGATTTCCGATCTCCTCTCCTCTTTTGCGTCTGGCGTCGGCTATCCAGTATGGCGATTTGAATATCATTCTGCCAAGCCCCATAACGGGAAGCAGCCGCATGATGATTCACCGGGCGATTCTGCAGCGGCTTGCCACCTTGGCGGGTTTTCTGACTTGGGATTCCGATCCATACTTGGTTCTGACGGATGCGGGGCACCTGGTGTGGATGGTTGATGGCTACATGGCGTCGAACGCGCATCCGTATTCGCGCGAGCTCGATTTAGCGAATGGCCAATCCGTCAATTACATCCGCAACTCGATCAAGGCGACGATCGACGCTTACACGGGAGAGACGAACCTGTATGTCTTCGATCCGGGCGACGTTCTGATTCAGGCTTATTGGCGGCTGTTTCCGAACTTGTTCAAACCGGAATCCGCGATGCCTGCCGATCTCCGGGCACATGCGCGCTATCCGGAAACGTTGTTCAGCGCGCAAGCGGAGATCTACCGCACTTTTCACATGCGCGATGCGGAGGCGTTTTACAATCGCGCGGACCTTTGGGATTTGGCGAAGACCGGGACCAGGCAGGGTGAGCCGGCTACGCCTGTTTCGCCTACCTATGTGGTTGCGACACTGCCCGACAGCGACACGCCGGAATTTATGCTGATCACGCCTTTCACTCCGGCGAATAAAGACAACCTGATCGGAGTGATGTATGCGCGCTGCGATGGAGCGCATTTGGGCGAGCTGGTGTTTGAGCAGCTATCGAAACAGAACGTGATCTATGGACCGATGCAAATCGATGCGCGTATCAACCAGGATCAGAATATTTCGAAGGATCTGAGTTTGTGGAATCAGCAGGGATCGCAAGTGCTGCGGGGCCAGACGCTGGTGCTGCCGATCGACAATAGTTTTCTTTACGTGGAGCCGATCTATATTCAGGCATCGCAAGCGAGCATGCCGCAATTGAAGAAGGTGGCGCTGGCGATGGGAAACCGGCTGGCGTACGCGGATAATTATGAGCAGGCGCTTACGCAATTGATCCAGAACCTGGGTGGCGTGCAGCAAACGAATCAGACGGCCAATCAGACGATCAATCAGCAGGGGCCTGGACAGAACGCGGCCACGGCTGGGGCGGCTAATGCTGCGGCTTCGACAGCTTCGCCCGTGTCGAATGAGGCGGTGCAAAAACTGCAACAGATACGAGATCACTTGCAGCGGTATCGCGAGCTGAGCTCACAGGGCAAGTGGGCCGAAGCGGGGAAAGAGCTGGACGAGATTCAGAAGCTGGTGCAGAAGTAGATCAGCCAGAGACGGTCAGGCGCGGCGGCGCGAGTAGATGAAGGATGCGGCGAGCAGCAACACGCCTAAGCCGACCAGGGCGCTGATGCGATAGAAACGAGTCAGCAGCCAAACGTCGTAGAGATAGAGCTTCACGATCACGATTCCGATTAGAGTCTGGCCGAACAGACGGTCAATGGCAGATGATCGGAGAACGCCGTAGGTGATCGCCGCCACACCATAGATGGCGAGGACAACGGAATCGAGCTCGCTGCTGAGGCTGGGACGGTTGGCAGTCCAGATCTGGATTTCGCGCAGTATGGCAACCAAGAGGCAGGCATGCGCGCAGATGTAGAAGAGTCCATAGAGGCGGGCGGTCTGGCGGGTTGCGAAGGCAGCGCTGAAGTGAACGATAGCGAACGCGAAGGCGAATAGCGCCAAAGCGCCGGGATACAGAATCCACGCATCCAGGATGGTCCAAAACGCGTTAAACGGGATCAGAAAGAGAGCACTGATCTGTCTTGACGCGCGATACAAGCGGGCGACGGTAAAGACCGAGACCACGCTGAGCAAGAACAGATAGACAAACCAGTGATTGAGCGGTCGCAGAAGCAGAGGAGCGACGAAAGCGCCGATGAAGCCGACGGCGGCGATGGCTGAGCTTGCAAAGCGAAAACAAAGGGCGAGGGCGAGGGTGGAAGCGGCGGCGAGTGCGATGAAATCGGGGCCGCGCCCAATGAGCTTGGAATAAGCGAACGCCGCGTATGCGGAGATGTAGACAATGGCGAAACCGCATCCAGCGAGGCCTTGCGCGAAGGTCTGCTGCTGGCGGGGACGCAGCCATTCACCGGCGCCAATGAGCGCGAAACCAACCAGCAATCCAAGAATGACGAGTGCGCCGGGGCCGATCCATTGATTGTCAGCGGCGTATTTGAAAAAGAAGATGACACCTATGGCCAGAGTGACTGCGCCCACGCGGTTGAAGATGGTGAGGCCGAGGCGGGACTCGGCTTCGGGCGGGGCGGGCACAACCGGCGCAGGCGAGCGGCGCTCGAGCGCGAGGATGCGGGTCTGGAGATCGGCAATGGCTTCGCGCAGACGCGCGATCTCGGCGTCAGGCGACGCCGGCTGCGACTGGTTCGGCTGCTCCATATCGCCGGGCAACATAATCGTCTAAGATATCGCGGAACTCGGCGACGATGTGGTCGCCGCGCAGAGTTGTGGACAACTTGCCATCGACGTAGACGGGAGCGACGGGCGTTTCGAACGTGCCGGGTAGGGAGATGCCGATGTTGGCGTGCTTCGATTCGCCGGGGCCATTGACGACACAGCCCATCACCGCGACTTTCATCTCTTCCACGCCTGCATACTTTTCGCGCCAGACGGGCATCTGCTCGCGCAGATAGGTTTGGATCTGATCGGCCATGTCCTGGAAGAAGGTGCTGGTGGTGCGGCCACAGCCGGGACATGCGGCCACTTGCGGCGTAAAGCTGCGAAGGTTCAGCGCCTGCAGGATTTGCTGGCAGACGATGACTTCGTCGGTGCGATCGCCGTCGGGCAAAGGAGTCAAAGAGGAACGGATGGTGTCGCCGATTCCCTGCTGCAGAAGCACCGAGAGCGCGGCTGTAGTGGCGACGATTCCTTTCGAGCCTAAACCTGCTTCCGTGAGGCCGAGATGCAATGGATAGTCGCAGCGGCCGGCGAGCATCTGGTACACGTCGACCAAATCCTGAACGTTGCTGACTTTCGCGCTCAAGATAATTTTGTCGTGAGCCAAGCCGTAGCGTTCTGCATTCTCGGCGCTGCGAACGGCGCTTTCGACGATGGCGCGCTTGGTGACTTCCATGGCGTCGAGCGGCTCGGGTGAGCGCGAGTTCTCGTCCATCATGCGGGTGAGCAGAACGGAATCGAGCGAACCCCAGTTCACGCCGATGCGGACCGGGCGGTCGTATTCGATGGCGGCTTCGATCATGATGCGGAAGTTGTCGTCCTGCTTGCGGCCGATGTTCACATTGCCGGGGTTGATGCGGTATTTCGCGAGGGCTCGCGCGCAATCGGGATATTTCTTGAGAAGGATGTGGCCGTTGTAATGGAAGTCGCCAATGATGGGGACGTTCAGGCCGAAGTGGCGAAGGGTGTCGACGATGGTGGGGACGGCTTGAGCGGCTTCTTCGGTGTTGACGGTGACGCGGACCAGCTCGGAACCGGCGCGCGCCAGCTCCATCACCTGGTTCACGGTTGAGGTGGTGTCGGCCGTGTCGGTGTTGGTCATGGATTGGACGACGATGGGATTCGAGCCGCCAACTTTCACGCCTCCGATATTGACGACCGCCGATTTACGGCGCGGGAAAACGGCCATTTGGCTTCATTGTATCAACGTAAGTGGCTGGATTGGTTGATTTTGCCAAACGAACTGGGGGGTGGGGAGAGGCTGCGCTTCGCGGGTGGCAGACCACAGAAGACGATGGTCTGCCCTACTCGGTCGCAAAGTTGTGAAATAAGATTACTCGTTTCGGGGCAAGTAGTTAGGTGCTGTCGAGAGGGGCGGGCGGAACGGGGGGATGCGAATACTCGGGCAAAGACTATATGCTCGAAAACGAAGAAGATCATCGCGGGCGGTCGACGGGACCGACGAGTCCAGAGGGGAAGGCGAACTCGAGCAAGAATGCCATCAAGCACGGGATGCGGGCGAAGAAGACGCTGATTATGTCCGATGAGAGCCAGGAAGATTATGACCGGGTGAAAGCGGGCTGGCGGCAGGAATTTGAACCGGAAGGGTATCAGGAAGAGCGGTTGATCACGAACCTGATTGTGAACGATTGGACTTTGAGCCGGGGGCAGCGGCGCATGATGGAGGCGGAAACGGCGGCGGGCGAAGAGGGACTGCCGACAGCGGATGAGCAGCACGAAATGGATTTGATGCTGCGGTATAAGACGACGGCGGAACGGGCGTTTTATCGGGCTTGGGAGGCGATGCGAGGGTTGAGAAAGGACATCATGCGGGAGAACAAAGAGCACATCCAACTGCAGACTGAGATTGGGAAGCTGAAGTTGAGGAACCAGGCGTTAGAGCTTCGGGCAGAGAAGAAAGAGCCGGCGGCGAAAGTGGCGGTGGTGGCGAAGGCGGAGGAGGCGCCGAAGAGCCGTGGCCAAGAGACATTTCAAGGGCAGAATAATCCCAAGAAGCTGCGCAAGATCGTGCTTATGGAGCAGTGGGCGGAGATCACGGTCGTAGAGGGAAAGACGCTGACGCAGGTGATGCCGTCGAATGCGGTATTGATCGAAGAGGGGAAGGCGATGTTACCGCCGCCGGATTTGGTTTACCGGCGCATGAATTTCGTGGACGGAGTTCCGTCGGAGTACCACTGGGCGACGAAGGACGAGGAGCGGCGGAGATTGGGCATGTGCGGAATTCAGCGGATGACGGTGGACACGTGGCTGGATGTGATCGATCGGGAGCAGGCTGCGGGAACTGGACATCTGGGGCCGACAGGAGTGGGAAATCTGCCGAGACCGAAAGAGCGCGGCGGGTGCGATTGCGAAGTGTGCGCGGGGAATCAGGCGATATTGGATCGACGGGCAGAGCGGAAGGGGTAAGGGGGAAGACGAGGTTGGCGGATCAGGGTATTAGGACGGCGGAGAGTTCGTCGATTTCTGCGAAATCCCTAAGATCCGTAGTCACGAGCGGCAGTTTCCATTGCCGGGCGATGGCTGTGATCCAAGCGTCGGCGGTATGCATCGGCGATGCGTTCATGAGTCTGATTCAAAGGTCTTTCAGGACGCCGTCGAACACCGTTTTTGGCCGGGCGGACTAACCGGCGAAAATCGCAGCCTTTGCGCCGCACCGCTGAGCACGAACCTCATCACGGCAAAATTGCGTCGGATAAAAATCATGCAGATCGGTCGCGTATCGGGTATGGCCAGCTGGCGAACGGCGCAAGGAGTTCAGGAGAATCTAGAGTTTTCCGCGAACTTTTATAATGCGTAGACGTCTATATAATAAGAAGTCCAGGTATGCCCAAACCGGATGGAGGAAGCCGGCTGGATTCGTGGAGAGTGGAGTATTAAAGAGACCGGGCGGCGGGCACGGCTCTATGAGTTGACGCCATTGGGCAAGAAGCAGCTTACCGTTGAAGAATCGCGCTGGCAGTTGGTAACTGCGGCTGTAAATCGCGTGCTAAGGATGGCCTGATATGTCATGGTGGTCCCGTGTTGTTAATGTGTTCCGTCCCGATCGATTAGGCCAGGAGATCGACGAAGAGCTCCAGTGTCATGTCAACGAGGCGATCGCGCAGGGCCGCGATCCGGCCGAGGCGCGGCGAGCGCTCGGCCCCGCGCTAAAGCTGCGCGACGAGAGTCGTGACGTTCGGATCGCCACCTGGCTCGATTCGCTACGCGCCGACGCCGCTTTTGGCCTGCGGCAACTGTTGAAGAGGCAGGTGATCTCGGCCGCTGCCATCTTGTCACTGGCACTGGGGATCGGGGCGTGCACCTCGGCCTTCCGGCTCATTGACGCCTTACTGCTGCGGCCCTTGCCGGTCTCGCAACCCGACGAACTGTACGCTCTGACGCGCCAGGTGGACGCCGAAGGAGGCAAGCCGCAAATTTTCGATGGTTGGGCGTACCCAGCGTTCCGTCTGATGCGTGACGCCGTGAAGGATCAAGCGGAGTTGATCGCAATCTCGTATTCCGAGCGAACGGATCTGACCTACAGATCCGACGCCGAGATGGAAAAAGCCAACCGGCAATACGTTTCCGGGTCGATGTTCAATTCTTTTGGACTTCAGCCCGTTGCGGGACGGCTGTTCCTCGATAGCGACGATTTGAAACCCGGCGCGCACCCCTATGCGGTGCTCTCCTACGACTATTGGACAAGCCGCTTCGGGCGAGACCCCAAGGTGATTGGGCGCACGTTCCGCATGAGCAACAACGTGTACCAGATTATCGGCGTCGGCCCGGAGCGCTTCACCGGAATCGAGCCCGGCACGGTCATCGACATTTTCATTCCGGCCATGATGCATCCGGGCGTCCTGCGTACGGACTGGGTCTGGATGCGAACGTTGGCGCGAGTGAAGCCCGGGGTTGCTATTGAACCTCTGCGCGCCAGGCTGAGTGCAATTTCGCGAGCGTTCGAACAAGAGAGAGCAAAGGGCTTAAGGGGAATGTCCAAACAAGAACTGGATGCATTCCTGAATCAACGCCTCTTAATGGAACCCGCGGCCGCCGGCGCCTCCGATCTACAAAACAACTACCGCATTTCGCTCACCGCCCTTGGTGTGCTCGTGGCGCTCGTGCTGTTGATTGCCTGCGCGAACGTTGCCAACTTGATGACGGCACAAGCGGCAGCGCGAGCGCGCGAAATGGCCCTACGCGTCTCGCTCGGCGCCGGGCGCGGACGGCTACTGCAACTGATGCTGCTGGAAAGCGCATGGCTGGCGTTGCTCGCTGCCGCGCTCGGCGCCGTCTTGGCGTGGTGGTCTGCGCCATTTGTCGTCAACATGGTCAGCCGACCCGACCACCCGGTGCGTCTCTATCTTCCGGCTGACTGGCGGGTGCTCGGGTTCGGGCTCGTGCTGACAGTTGGAGTAATGCTGCTGTTCGGCCTCGCCCCCGCGCTACGCGCCTCGGCCGTTCACCCGGTGAGGGCGATCAAAGGAGGAGAGGATCCACGCTCGCGCCGCCGCTTGATGCAAACGCTCGTCGCGGTACAGACCTCCTTCTGTTTTCTAGTGCTGTTTGTGGCGGGCCTGTTTACCGCAACTTTCGAACGATTATCGAATCGGCCCACCGGCTTCTCCCCCGAACACGTTCTAACCCTCGATACGGTTACCGTGAGCCCGCAGCCGTCGGCCTTCTGGGATCAGGTTGCAGAACAGCTGCGCACGATGCCGGGCGTGGACCGTGTAGCCTTGGCTAGTTCGGCGCTGCTTGGGAGCTGGAGCTGGAACAATTACATTTCGGTCAATGGTGCGCCATCGAACGGAGTTCTGGCTTACTTGATGCAGGTTTCGCCGGGCTGGCCAGAAGCAATGCGTATCCCCATCATCGAAGGGCGCGACTTCCGCCCTCGCGACACCTACCCCGGAGTGGCGATCGTTAACCGGACCTTTGTCAGCACGTATTTCAAAGGTGAGGACCCCATCGGAAAACCATTCGACGTGGTGTTCAGCGAAGGCATGCGCACTCGCTTTAAAGTGGTGGGTGTGGCTGGCGATGTAACTTACCGCAACATCCGCGAGCCCATATTGCCCCAAGCCTATTTTCCGTTCCACTCGATCGACGCCAAGGGCGTAATGCTTCCAGTCGGGCAGGGGACTTTCATTGTGCGCACGGCCGGATCAAACCCTCTGGCGATGGCATCAATTCTGCGTCGGGAAGTGTCGCGTGCACGTCCCGAGTTCCGCGTTAGCAACATCCGAAGCCAGACCGAGATCGACGAGTTGCAGACCGTAAGGGAACGTATGCTGGCAAGGCTGGCGCTGTTCTTTGAAGTGGTCGCGTTATTGCTCGTGGGCGTGGGACTCTATGGCGTGCTCGATTACTCTGTGCTCCAGCGGCGAAAGGAAATCGGCATACGCATGGCGATTGGCGCGCAAGCGCCTGAGGTCGCGCGTCACGTGACCGGGGAGGCTCTGTCGATGGTGTTCATAGGAGCACTCGCGGGCCTCGCGCTCGGCATGGCGTCGGTGCGATACATTCAGGCGCTGTTATATCAGGTGAAACCTACCGACCCGAGCATGCTTGCACTACCCGCGCTGATTATTCTGGCATCGACCGCTCTGGCCGCGCTGCCGGCGGTGACCCGCGCCGTACGCATCGATCCGGCCACGAGCCTGCGCGATGAATAGATCCTGAAGCAGTAACTCGTCTGCCTCTCTGTAATGCTGCGCGCCCCGTCAGCGATAACAAGGTTCAGGGTTTCGGACACAATATTGCATTCGTGTGGATCAACGCGTGTCGCTTCACGTCATCTTGAAACTGCGCCTGTCTGGAGGTGGGCGACGCAAACTGATCTTCTAACGCTTTCTGGGCCCTCGTCCCCAGGAGTTCGTCCATCGCATTGACCGCTCGGACGATGCGAATGCCGCGCGTGTGGAAGTACTAGCAGCTCTCAAATTGTCATCGTCCTGCGTTACGTGAGTGGCTCCTAGCCCTGAAGCGGGCTAACCTTGCTAGCCTACCCGCCGGGCGGTACTCTTGCGTAATGCGACCCCTTCGGTATTCCATCAATGTCACGTTGGACGGGTGCTGCGATCATCGTGCAGGGTTCGCGGACGAAGATTTGCATCGTCACGCGGTCGAGAACCTCGACCAGGCCGATGCCCTCCTCTTTGGCCGGGTGACTTACGAAATGATGGAGGAAGCGTTCCGGCCGCCGGTGCGGACGGGAGCGAGGCCTGATTGGATGGAACCCTTCGCCCGGACGATCGACGCGGCAAAGAAGTACGTCGTGTCGAGCACCCTGGACCGGGTCGATTGGAACGCGGAGCTCGTGCGCGGGGATCTAGGGAAGGCCGTTCAGCAGCTCAAGCGGGAGTCGGGTAAGGGACTGTTGGTGGGAGGCGTGAAGCTCCCGCTGGCGTTGGCGGAGCTGGGATTGATCGATGAGTACGAGTTCGTGGTGCATCCCAGGCTAGCGGGCCACGGGCCTACGTTGTTCGCGGGGCTATCGAAGCATATCGACTTGAGACTCGTGAGCCGGCTGGAGTTCGGCTCGGGGGCGGTGGCGATGCGGTATGAGCCGAGAAGGTAGCCATTGGGCTTGTTAAGCCCGAGTCGGCCGCATCATGGAGCAACTCGGGCCAGGCCGTTTGTACTCGGTCCACCCAATCGATGGATGACACACTCCAACAAAACCCACGGCCCCACAAATACAGTCCCACCCAAACCGACAGCTCTTTCAACTGCTTTATTGGGCAGTAATATAGTTGACAACTCACAAACAAATAGGATACCGTAGTTCACATGGCGCGCAAATCGGTAAAGAGCCTGACGATAAACCAGAACGTAGAATGTCAGCGTATATATCCTGTCGAGGGTTCAGAAAAGACCATCGAAGGGCTTCACACGATTGGCTTCGTTCTCACCAAGGAACAAGCCATACATTTAGCGAGAGTGCTGCTTGCGGCAACCCAGGACTGGGACACTATCGACATTACCGGCTTCAGGCTTCGGCCGCGCTCTAACGGCACGTTTTCAATTACCGTCACGAACTTTCAGAGGTCGAAGTAAGCAGTCAATCGGGTCTCTTGCCGCGCCGCTTCTTTTGCCGTACGCGTTTTTCCCGAGCTTCCTTCTTCAGCAGATCTTTTTTAGAAACGTTGAGCACTATGCGGAGCGCATTGCTCATGCGCTCTGCTGGGGTGTTGCCGGGTATGTTCGGCGCGGGTGCTGGCTTCATCGCACCCCAGGATTTAGGAGGTATGGTGTCACGCTACCGCTAGCGTATCTCGTTTTGCGAAGCATGGGAAGTTGGGTTTTATATGATGTGCGGGTCCGGCGTCGCCTTCCCGACCTCATCTCTCAGCACGGAGATTGGTCGGGAAAGGCGAAAAGCGGATGCGGGTCAGCCTGGTAAAGACTGATCCGCTTTTAGGCTGTTATGCGTTTCAATGGTCGCTTTGTTGGTTCAAGGAACGCCTTCTGCCGTCGTATGAAATCGCCGAGGAGCGGAACTGCGAATGCGTATTTGCCGTAGCGGTTCTTGTACGCCAACCCTACCTCGGTCAGTGATAAGAGCATCTGACTGACATGACTGTTGCTGAATGGCTTACGAAGCGCTTTGTTGGCTTTGTGTTCAGCGATCTCCTGCACTGTAAATTCCGTATTGCAGGTGGGCACTTCCGCAATGACTCCGAGCAGTTCCCTTTGACGATCTGTGGCTTTGGCCCATCTGCCAGCGAAAAAATCCGAATCTAGCTTTCTTGTGATATCCCTAAACGGAACATCCTTTGGTTCCTGTCCCGCAGCTACGCTCTGTGTCCACACATCATAAATCTCTCGACAGAAATATTGGATAAAGTATGGATAACCGTGAGTGACTTTCCAGATTTCATGCGCAGAGTCGGGAGTAAACTGGACAGGGCAAGCAGCAATTGGTTTCTGGATTGCCTCGACCGTTTCAGTCTGGCTAAGCGGTTCTAGGAAGATCACCCTAAACATTCGTTCAGAAAAGGTTCTTGCCGCAACCAGCTTCGGAAAGAGTGTGGGCAAGCCGGTCAGGGCAAGCATGAATAGTATTCCCTTGCGTTGGATCGACTGAAACACGTCAAGCAGCAGCGACAAGGGGTACTCATTTCTGGCGTGGTGGTCGGCAAGGTTTTGCGCTTCGTCATATGCGAACACGATGCCGTGCTTGTTGCTCGTTTCCACATGCATCCATACGAATTCCAAAACAGCTTTAAGCTTGTCCGCGATCAACCCGGGGGTGCTGTCGTATATATCCTTTAAGGTTGTAAAATCGAGCGTTGTATCAATCTGCTGTGGCTTATTGATTAGCCCTGCCGTGGATCGCCGTTTTGTACTAATAATGATCGAGGACGTAGCAACGGAAAGATCAGTAAGTAGACGAAGCGCCAAGTGCTGCTCGCTGATGCTGGTGGACTCGGAAAGGTCCGTCCCCGCCCAAAGCCAACCTGACGCGATAGCCGTCGGTTTGAACCTCTCAAGAAGAACCGTCTTACCTAAACCCCGCAAACCGGTAAGGACGAGATTCTCCAGAATCGTTTCCTGTTTTAATAGTCGAGAGAATTCCAGGGTCTCATGCTCTCGGCCCGCCAGATACGGCGGCATGTGACCGGCACCGGGTCGGAACGGGTTCTTAAATTTCACGTTCCGTGGTTCGCTCTTGTCCAAGGAATTACCTCTAAGGCTCAAGATAGATCATAAGGTAAAAATAGTCAATAGGGTAGAATTAGATGACTGACTAAGTTTAGCCATTTGGCTATGAGGGCCTAATTCTTGGGAGGATGTCTAAAGGCACCAATCTCGTGCGTTTGCCGCGTGTGGGTTTGCGATACGAGAGGCTTCACGCTTCCTTGCTCGCTTTGCCCGTCAGCTCTTCATATGCAACGCGACGGCCAACGATGTTCGATCCGGCTATGCTGAAACGCTCAACCGTCCGTCAACTTGCGATTGTTGAAGCGGTAGGCCTGTTCGTCCAAATAGCGGAACAGATGAAACGGTTCCACACTGATGTACGTGCCGTTGATGCTTCTCTTGAGTAATGACCAGAAGTTCTCCAGACCGTTCGTGTGGATCTTCCATCGACGTATTTCTCCGCGTGATCGATCACGCCATGTGCGTATTCCTGCGCTAGTCCGTCATAGGATTTCAGCGCATCGGTATAGAGTGCCGATCCAGCTTCGACGTGCGCTCTCACTTCCGCTTGCAGAGCTTTCTTCCTGGTGCTCGGTACAATCTTCGTTCGCACCTTTCCGCCGCGCTCCAGTATCCCGGGCACAGCGGTTTTATCTTTGCCGCCAGTCCCAGTAATGCGGCGCTCCCGTTTGCCGAGATGCATGTTGGGAGCTTTCCCGCCGATGAACGTTTCGTCCGCTTCGCACTCGCCAGAGAGCTTGTCAAAGGAACCCATTGTCAGCGCGAGTCGAATCCGGTGATCCATGAACCAAGCGGATTTCTGGGTGATCCCCAGAGCGCGGTGAATCTCATAACTGCTCACCCCGTTTTTGCAGTTCACTACAAGCCACATGGCAACGAGCCACGTGTCCAGACCGAGAGGGGAATCCTCGAAGATCGTCCCCGTCTTGGAGGTGAACTGCCTCAGATCGTGCTTGCTGCCACACTGCCAGCGGTTGTACTTCGGCTGGAACAGAACGTTCGTGCTCCCACAGCGCGGGCAGGTGACGCCTTTGGGCCAGCGGTGCGCGATCAGATACTCACGGCAGTTGTTAGGATTTGAAAAGTAAAGCACCGCATTCTGAAGCGTGTCCGGTTCCATGCTTCAATCATACAGTTTTCTCCGTGAGTTGTCAAGTATATTATTACCCCTTATTGGGCTTGACCACTTGGCTAATGGCATATCAAAGACCCGTAGTGAAGTAAACAGTCGCGAAAGATTCAAATCGCGTTGGCGCCGCCGGAGGTGCCGACGTTGCTACAACAGGCCCCCAAATTTTCGTTCACGAGTCATAGTTAAATATTTCGAGCCGTTCGGCAACGGGCTCCATCTCACGGCATCATAAGCTCTTACGCACAGGCAGTCCGCCAGATCCTCGCGCCCGCCATCGCCCTTCACTGCCTCGCCGGTCCCTGCCCGCGCATAAACTGATCCCGAAGGCTAGCCTTAGCTCTTCACATCTTCCGAAAAACGCCGGATGGCCGTCGCGCCCTCTCCGGCGTTTTTCATTTCCAGGAGTTTTAATTTATGTCGACACAATCTCAAATAACCGCCAATCAGGCGAATTCTCAACTTTCAACCGGCCCCACCAGCACAGCAGGCAAAGCCATCTCTTGCAAAAACAATTTCCGTTTCGGATTCACAGGCGCATTCACCGTTCTTCCATGGGAAGACGAGCTCGATTTTGAATCCCTCCGCACCGGCCTTCTCGCCGAGCATCAACCCGCTACCCAAACCGAGCGTCTGCTGGTCGACGGCATGGCCGAACACTATTGGCTCAAGCAGCGCGCCATCACCCTCCAGAACAAGTGCCTCACCATGTTGTCCCCACCCGAACGCGAAAAGGAGCTTGCTCTCTATCTGCGCTACCAGACCACCAACGATCGCGCCTTTTACAAGTCGCTGAACCAGCTCCTAAGCCTAAGAGCCGAAAAGCGTAAACAGCAGATTGGCTTCGAATCGCAGAAGCGGCAGGAGGCCACGGAGCTGCGCCGCGAAGCCGACGAAAAGCGCAAGGAAAAGAAGCACAAAATGCAGATTTGGCTGCTCCAAGCCGAAGGCGAGCACCGCGAAATGAAAAATAACGAGCTTGATCCTTTCGAAACCGACCCTCGAGTTCGTGTCGACCGCATCTTGGCACACGAAAAGGCCGCGTAAAGCCGCCTTCACATCTCCGAATGACGCTCACAACACTCCAACTATGCCTGCCAGAGACGAATCGTAAAATGAGAGCGGAGATGAGTAAGCTCTACACGCGCGAAGAACTCATCGCGCAGCGCCGACGATGGAAATCGGAAGGCAAAAAGGTCGTGTTCACGAACGGCTGTTACGACATTTTGCACCCTGGCCACATCCGGTTGCTCGAGCGCGCTCGCTCACTCGGCGATGTTCTGGTTCTCGCGCTGAATACAGATTCAAGCGTCCAGCGCCTGAAAGGTCCCTCGCGGCCTTTTTTCGATGAGCGGACGAGAGCTGAACTGGCGTTGCACCTGGAGGCCGTGGACGCTGTGATTTTGTTCGATGAAGACACGCCTCGCGAACTGATAGCCGACGTGCTCCCCGACGTGCTGGTGAAGGGCGCGGATTGGGCGCACTTCATTGCAGGACGCGAAGAGGTGGAAGCGGCAGGCGGCAAAGTGTACGCGCTTCCGCTTGAGCCGGGTTACTCGACAACGGACATTGCCGAAAAAATTATCGCCGGTCATGGCGCCGAGGCTCACCCTTCGATCGCTTCCTCCAGCCCGGCCCCGGTGCGCTAGGCCCGTGACGCATCCGGCCACGCGCGAGCTTCTTCACTCGGCAGCGAAGCAGCCCGCCTTTCAGTCGCTGCTTCAGCAGCTCACTCGTGGGGAGCACGGCCCTTTCTCTGTCTCGGGCCTCGTGAATACCGCGAAAGCTCTTTACTTGGTCTTGCTCTATCAGGCAATTGAAAAGCCTCTCTTCGTGCTTGTGGATGGCAATAAGCAAGCCGAAACGCTGCTCGAATCGACTGAGGTTTTCTTTCAGCTGCTCTTTGAAGGACGAGACCTCCCCGCGCCGCAGCTCATCCCGGCCCTCGATGTGTTGCCGCACCAGCGCCTCTCGCCGCACAACGAAATTGCCGAAGCGCGCGCAGTTGGGCTATGGCGCCTTTCCGCCCAAAAAATTCCAATCACGATTGTTCCGCTAGCCTCGGCTCTCTTACGGACTGAATCCCCGGATTTCTATCGCCAGCTTGCCCTTACCCTGCGCGTTGGCGAAGAGATCTCTCTGGAAGATCTGGTCCAGCACCTGGAAAGCCTCGGTTACGAGCGTCGCGAGCCTGTCGAGATGGTCGGCGAGTACTCAGTGAGAGGCGGCATCTTCGACGTGTTTCCGGCCGAAGCGGCGCGACCCGTTCGCGTCGAGTTTTTCGGCGACGAGATCGAATCCATCCGGCAGTTCGAGGTAGAGTCGCAGCGCTCGGTGCTCAAAATCTCTTCCACGACACTGTTGCCGCTAGCGGAATATCCACGATCGCGGCCACTGCTCCGGCAGCTTGCCGATGCGGCGGAAGAAGCCGACCTCGAGCTATCGAACCCAGGTGAAGTGTTTCCGGGATGGGAGTTTTTGGTTCCGCTGGTTCGCCCACGCACTCACAACGTGCTGTCGCTCAATCGTGATGCCGTGGTGGTTCTCGATGAGCCAGATGCAATCGAATCCGCGGCGGATCGCCTTTGGCAGCGGCTCGAAAAACCTGATCGCCCAGCCCCCATCGAGCCGGAAAAAAACTTTATCGCTTGGGACGAATGGAAGGCCTCGCTTCAGGACCGCACGCTAGTGAACCTCCACGAGCTGGAGGTGGTCGCCGCATCGCACCCAGATCGTGAAGCTCGGCACTTCCATATCCCGAGCCGGCCTTCGCTTACCTTTCAGGGCAACATGCCGGTGGCCGTGGCCGAAGCGCGTAACTTGATTCAGGCAGGTCACCGGGTTGCATTCTTTGCTGCGTCAATTGGTGAGCTGGAGCGGCTGGCCGACGTCCTGCAGGAATACGGTGTGCCTTATCAACTCGGCCTGGAATCCGCCGGTGGCGCCCGTGCCTTCCCTTTCTGAACGCGCCTATCACGCTGGTGCGGTTTCAAGCGCTTATCTGATTAAAGGCCGCGTCCGTCGTGGCGCAGTATTGACCGATTCGAAGCTGGCAATCCTCGGCTCCGAAGATCTGTTCGAAACCTCGGATCTGATCGCGCGGCAACCAACCAAATCGCAACTGGCGGCGTTTGCGGCAGACATCGCCGATCTCAAGCCGGGCGATTTCGTCGTACACACAACGCACGGGATTGGCCGGTTCGCCGGGATTCGCGAAATTGTGCAGGGAGATCAAAAGGGCGATTTCATGTTGCTCGAGTATGCCGGCGAATCGAAGTTATACCTTCCGCTTGCACGCCTCGATCTCGTGCAGAAATACCGCGGTGCGGGCGAGGCTACGCCGCATCTCGATCGCTTGGGCGGCGTCACCTGGGAGAAAACGAAATCGCGCGTTAAAGCCAAAATGCGCGACATGGCCGATGAGTTGCTGAAGCTATATGCCCAGCGACGGATGAGCAAGGGCTTCGCATTTTCAAACGATAGTAACTGGCAGCGCGAATTCGAAGATGGGTTCGAATACACGCCTACCAAAGACCAATTGAGCGCGATCGTCCAGATTAAGGGCGATATGGAGAGCGAGCAGTCCATGGACCGGCTCCTTTGCGGCGACGTCGGTTTTGGCAAGACGGAGGTGGCGATGCGCGCCGCTTTCAAAGCCCTCGGAGACGGCAAGCAGGTTGCTGTACTCGCGCCGACAACCGTGCTTTCCTTCCAGCACTACGAGACGTTCAGACGCCGGTTCGCTTCATTTCCAGTTCGAGTCGAGCTGGTCAGCCGCTTCAGGACGCCGAAAGAAGTCAAGGCTGTGCTCGAAGATGTTTCGACAGGCAAGGTGGATATTCTCATCGGGACCCATCGCCTGCTTTCGCCAGATGTGCAGTTTTACGATTTGGGTCTGCTGGTCGTTGACGAAGAGCAGCGTTTCGGCGTCAGGCACAAAGAGCGGCTCAAGCAACTGAAGCACAACGTCGACGTATTGACGATGAGCGCGACTCCTATCCCGCGGACGCTTCACATGTCCTTATTGGGCCTGCGTGACATGTCTGTCATTGAAACCGCGCCCAAAGATCGCCTGTCGATCAACACTGTCGTCGCGCATTTCAATCCCGATCTGATCAAAACGGCTATCGAGCAGGAACTCGCGCGGCAGGGCCAAGTTTACTTCGTACACAATCGCGTGGACACCATCTTCATGCGTGCTGCATTCGTGCAGCAGCTGGTCCCTCAGTGCCGCATCGGTGTTGGTCATGGCCAGATGGGCGAAGGAGCACTGGAGAAAGTGCTGCTCGGCTTCATGAAGCACGAGTACGACGTGTTTGTCTGCACAACTATTGTCGAAAACGGCCTGGATATTCCTCTCGCGAACACCATGATTATCGAGAACGCGGAGCGCTATGGGTTGAGCGAGCTTTATCAGTTGCGCGGCCGCGTTGGCCGCTCGAATCGGCGTGCTTATGCCTACCTTCTCGTGCCCGCGGACACACAATTAAGCGAAGTTGCACGGAAGCGGCTTGCGGCATTGAAGGAGTTCAGCGATCTTGGCGCCGGATTCAAGATCGCGGCACTCGATCTGGAATTGCGCGGCGCGGGAAACTTGCTGGGCGGCGAACAACACGGGCACATTGAGGCCGTCGGATACGACACTTACGTGCGGCTTCTGGAGGAGACCGTAAAAGAGCTCAAGGGCGAAGAAGTTCCACTTGAAATCCATTCGACTCTTAACCTGGGTCTCGACATTCGGATACCGGCTGAGTACATTGCCGATGAAGCGCAACGGCTGCGTTCGTACAAGCGCGTTGCCGATCTGAAAGATGAGGATCAAGCAACACGCGTGAGTGATGAGCTGGGAGACCGCTATGGCCCCGTGCCGGATGAGGTCTCGACGCTGATCCGCTTTTCTCTGCTGAAGCGGCTGGCCGAGCAGGTCGGAGTCGAATCAATCGATCGAAGGCAAGGCTTCGCGAACATCAAGTTTCATCAGCAATCGAAAGTTGACCCTTTCAAGTTGATGGCGTTGGTGCGGAACACGCCGGCCGCGCAATTCACTCCTGCCGGTGTGCTGAAGGTGCCGCTGGGTGTCCGCAACAATTCGGCTGAGCTGCTCGAAGAGCTGAGAGGTACGCTGCTGGATTTGATTGTTGAGGAGCCGGCCGTCGCCAAAACCTGAATCGAGGAACAGAAAATTCAATCAACTAATTACGCCCTTGCGAACGGCATACAGGATCAACTCCGCAATGCTGTGTACATTCAGTTTTTGCATCAGATTTCCGCGATGAGTATCCACAGTATGAGGGCTCACGCCGAGCAGGGCCGCTATATCCTTCGTAGATCTAAGTTCAGCTACCAGCTGCAGTAATTCTCGTTCTCTCGGCGTTAGCAGATCGTAGCGATCTTCTACTCCCGAATGCTGGAGCTGCCGAACGTAGTCGTCCGCTAGAACCTTACTGACTGCGGGGCTGAAGAACGCCTTGCCGGCAGACACCGCGCGTACGGCTTGGATGAGGTCGGTTTCGGCTGAGTCCTTCAGTAAATAACCGCGCGCTCCGGCTCTCAAGGCCTTAAGAATATAGCCCTCATCTGAGTGCATACTCAGAATCACCACGGCCGTGCGTAGCCGCTCTTCATGAATTCTTTTTGCCGCTTCAATGCCGTTCAAGAGAGGCATGGCAATATCCATGATCACGACATCGGGATTCTCGCGTATGACGATGTCGATCGCCTCTCTTCCGTTGCTTGCCTCGCCGACAACTGCGAAGTCCGGCTGCCGCTCGAGCACCAAACGGAGACCATTCCGCATGATTGTGTGATCGTCGGCTAATACTATGCGCGTCACATTTGTGTCCCGACCGCGGCGATACGTTCCGAGAAAGGTAAGTCGACCCGAATGGACGTGCCTGCGCCGGGAGTCGATTCGATATGAAAAGAGCCCTGCAAATGTGTGACCCTCTCCTCCATTCCCAACAGGCCCAGTCCCTTCTCTCGCTCTGGTACGAATCCGTGTCCATCATCTTGGATGCTGAGGACTAGCTCGCCTCCGCTCTGATCCAAACGAATCCAGACGTTTTTCGCGTCCGCATGCCGGACAACATTGCGCAGCGCCTCCTGAACGATGCGGTAAATGCACGTCCTGTATTCGTCTGGGAGATCTTCCGGCACCGATTCAGCGCTCACCTGCACGGAAACGTTACTGGTCCGGGACACCTCGCGCGCCTGCCACTGCACGGCCGGAATCAGCCCTAGATCGTCCAGCATCGACGGGCGCAGTAAAAGCGACATGTCTCTCACAGCGGCCACGGTCCTTTCCGCAAGCCGGCGAAGATCGTTGAGCTGCGCGCGAGCATCGCCATTGCCATCGGCCGGAAGAACAGCCGCTACGTTTCCTATTCCCAACAGAAGCGCCGAGAGCGACTGCCCGATTTCATCGTGTAATTCGCGGGATAACGAACGCCGGTCCGATTCTTGAACGGCAATAAGCCGCGCCGACAACTCTCTCAAAGCTGCGCGAGCGTGCTCGACCTCCTCGAAGCGCGAAGCAGATAAGCGCTCAAGCCGCAAAATGCGATAGATGCTCCCGCCCGCCAGAAGAGCTCCGCAAACCAGAGTGAGTGCGAGGAACAGGATTAAAAACCTTCGAAAGCTAGAAAACAGATCGACAATCTGTTGGTTTCCTCTCTCCATCTGCTTTTCATTGACCGCGCGAATTTGATCGGCGAGGCGAACGATAATCATGCGCCGCGGCAACAGAGAATCCTTCATAAACGCGTAGCCCAGGGCCCGGCGTTGAGCCGCGTTCCATTCCAGGGCAGGTCTTAACGAATCGAAATAGGATTCCACTTCTTTTGTGAACGTACGGAATGGCCCTTGTTCTTCGCTGCGAAGAATTCCGTTATATGCTGCGATATTGCTTTCAACGCGCTCTCTAGCTTCTTGTAACTCTCGCCGATGGGTGTCCGCGCGGGTGGGATCCTGCTCGAGAAGTAGATCGCGCACGTATGTTCCCGATAAGTAGATGTCCGAACGTAGCTGCTCCAGGATCCGATCGCGGCGAAAGTAGTCCTCACGAATGGTCTCACTCCGTACCTCGATTTTTCGCAATACGGAAAGCGCATTCAGTCCGGTAAAGGCCAGCAGCAGTAATAGGCCCCCGAATCCGAATAATAAGAGGCGTCGCGTCTGTCGATCAGCGCTCACCATTTCACCCTCTGCCAAAAGCTAATGCAACAATCCCAATGTGTATTGAAGTGCCGCGTAAGCCTCTTCATAGTCGTATTGGGCACTGAGATTTTGGACTTGAGCTTGAGTTTGTCCTAGTTGCGCCTGCGTCAGCTCTACGATAGAGGCGAGGCCGAGGTTGTATCGCCCTTGGGACAGATTTAGAGCCAGATTGGCCTGCGCGAGAAGTTGCTGGCTGGGCGCGATAGCTTCAAATGCGGTCCTCGCATGTTCCCAAGCGGTCCGAACATCGCGTGCGATCCGATCCTGCAAATCGCGCACGCGCTGATCGGCTGCCTGTAATTCGTACTCTGCCGCCCGCCGCCGCGCTGTAAATAGATGCCCGTTGAATACCGGAATCTGCACGTTCACCGCCGCGGATTCATACTCTTTAGGTATGCCCGGGTTGGCATTTCCGGGATCTATGTACGGCAGAACTCCACCTACCGCAATGAGACTTACTGTCGGCCGTTTTAGATCGCGCTCCGCATATACCAACTTCTGAGCCGCTTCTCGTTGCAGGCGCGCACTTGCCACCTCGGGGCGATTCTGATTGGCTTCCGTGATCAACTGATCCGGGCTATTCGGCGGCGTGGGAGGCATTGGTTGGGGAGCGAGCTGGTATTCAGTCGCCTGATTTGTCCCCAGTGCTTGGCCAAGATTCGCATACGCCGTGGCCAAACGATCTCTTGCGCGGATCAGCATCAGTTGCGCATCCGAGAGATTCACTTGCGCGAAACTCAAATCGACCTGCGATTTGAGTTGGTTCTGTGTCAGCGCCGTCACCTGATTGACAACCGTTTGGCGCGTCGCGACCGTCTGCTGGGCAACTTTAATTAGTTCCTGCGAGAGCAGCACCTCATAGTACGCCTGATCCACGCCAAGAATGATGTCGTATCGCGTTGCCTGGTAATCCTGACGGCTTGCTTGCGCTTGTAGTCGCGAGTTGGCCACCAAATTGGGCGTTCGGCCTGAGTCCGTGATCAGCTGCGAAAGTGCCACGCCAGACCCAAAGTGATTGAACAAACGAGGATCGTTGAGGACCCCCGCACCCAGGCGACTGTTTAGATTCGCCTGAGCTCCCGTGATATTGCCGTTCAGCGCCGGATAATAGGCGGAACGTGTTTCCGTAACTATTTCACCCGCTCGAAGGTAATTGGCTTGAGACGCGAGCACCTGCGGATGATTTTTCAGGGCCATCGCCTCAGCGTCTTGCAACGTAAGCTGCGGCCCAGGTGCTTGCGCGTACAAAAGCGCAGAAATGCTCGCCAATGTCGCGATCGTAACCGCTATTTGCCTCCTCATAACGCAGCTACGCTTCGATCCTTCTTTCCGTATACCAGCAGGTATGCTGCGGGAACAATAAAGACCGTCAGTATCACGGACGAAGTCAGGCCACCGATGATGGCGCGCGCCATTGGTGCATATTGCTCCGACCCGGTGCCGAGCTTCAATGCCATGGGCAACATTCCGATGATCGTGGCAAGCGAAGTCATCAGAATCGGACGCAAGCGCACGCGGCATGCCGTAATGACGGCATCGGCAACGGAAAGATTCTGTTCTTCCAGCTTGTGAGCGAAGTCGACAATCAGAATGCTATTGGAGCCGGCGACTCCGATTAGCATCAGCACACCCATAAGCGACATGACATTGAGAGTCGTTCCTGTCAAGAAAAGGATCAGCAATACCCCGATAAAGCCCATCGGTATGGCCAGCATGATGAGAAATGGATCGATGAAAGAGCGGAACTGAGCAACCAATATGATGTACAGAAGCAGTGCCGCAAGAATGAAACCTTGGGCAAAGCTCTTGAACGACGCGTTCATGCCCTGCACCATTCCGCGCAGATTCACGCGAATGTTTCCAGGAACTTTCATGTCGGCGACGATCTTCTGGATTGCGCTCGACATCCGGCCAAGGTCCTCGCCTTTCGGTGTTACATAGACGTCGGCCGCCCGTTGGATCTGATAGTGGTCGATCTCCGTAGGCGTTTCGGTGTGGGACAGCTTAACCACGGTATCGAGAGTTGTCGGCTCCTTTAGGTTTGGCGCCTTCAAAGGAATGTTCGTCAGGTCGAGAAAGTTGTGAATGGCCGGTCTGCCGTGTTCGTAGTATTGAACCGTGAGGAAGTAATCGTTTCCGGTCTTGTAATCTACCCAGTAATTCGGGGCGATCATAGCGTTCGAATTAAGAGCAGTGATCACGTTATCGACAACATCTTTCTCGCTCAACCCTAATTCGCCGGCGTGAACGCGATCGATATCCATTCGCACGGCGGGATAGTTTATGTCTTGCGGAATATAGACCTCGCCGACTCCCGATAATTTTCGAATCTGGGCGCCAAGGTCCTGGGCTAATTGGTAATCCTGCTGGCTGTTTCGGCCGGTAACCTGCACGTCGATCGGCGCCGGCATACCCGAGTTCAACGTTGCATCCACCATGGATCCGGTTTGAACGAAGGTGCGAACTTCTGGGAACTGTTGTCGCAATCGCATTTTGAACGCGGTCCATATATTCAAAGGTGCTCACCTCGTGGTCATCGTTCAGCGCCGCTTGCACTGTCGCTGTATAAGGACCTGCATTGTTGGTATAGAGTGCTGAAAAATCCGGAACTATGCCGATGTTGGAAACCACCATTTTGAGGTCGTGCCCCACGGTTTCACGAATCAGATTTTCAATCTTGGCGACATACTGCTCCGTCAACTCAATCCGCGATCCAGTGGGCGCCTTCATGTTGATGGTGAATTGACCCGCATCCGTTTGCGGAAAGAAAGCGACGCCCAGGAATGGATAAATCGCCATGCTCACAATGAAAAGACCCGTGAGCGCGAGGACAGTGAGCCCTGGCCGCTTCAGCGAACGCCTCACCCACGATTCATAGACATTGAGAAGCTTATTGAAGCCGGCATTAAATCCCTCGGTGAATTTGGCCCACAAAGATTTCTTCTTGCCTGCGCCGGCCAGATAGTCGGCGGAGATTTCTCCCTCCACGCTCTCACCGTGGTGAGCTGCGTGCGGCACATTTTTCAAGAACCGCGAACAGAAAAGCGGGATCACGGTCATGGCAACCACGAACGAGATCAATAAGGAAAGGCAGAAGGATAGCGCCAGCGCTGAAAACAAGAATTTGCTGACTCCGAACAAGAACGTGACCGGAAAAAACGCGACCACGCCCACTAGAGTGGCGGCAAGTACTGCCAGCGTCACCTCCGAGCCTCCGGTTTCTGCGGCCATCATGGGCGGTTCGCCCAACTCGAGGTGACGATAGATGTTCTCGAGCGAGATCACGGAGTTATCGATAACACGCGAGAACGCCAAAGCCATACCGCCCAGGATCAAGGTATTGACGGTAGCGCCCAGCATGTAAAGAATGATGAAAGTCGCAAGTGCCGATAATGGAATCGAAAGCAGAACGGCTGACGTCGCGCGCGGGCTTCCCAAAAACAGGAGAATCATGACGCTCGTCAGCACCAGGCCGATAAGACCCTCGTGAAGTACCGTATTGATGGCTTCCTTTACAAAGACAGATTGATCGAAGACGATATTGGTCACCAGCTGCTTAGGAATGTCGTATAAGTTAGTAAGTAGGTCGCGGACTCCGTTGACCACCGCAATCGTATTCGTGTCGCCTCCCTGCTTCATGATCGGAATGTAAGTGGACTTTTGCCCGTCGACACGCACAATGTTGTATTGAATTGCGCTCGCGTCCTCTGCTTTACCCACGTCTTTCACTGAAACCCAGGAATCGCCGACAGTCTTAATCGGAAGATCGTTGAGTTCCTTCATGTTGTCCACAAGGCTGTTGGAATAGACGTAATAGTCGAATGGGCCCAGCTTTACGTCGCCCGCCGGCAAAATCAGGTTGGATTGGTTCACGGCGCTCACCACATCCATCGGGCTTAACTGCCGCGACATGAGCTTGTACGGATCGACATACACCATCACCTGGCGGTACTTACCGCCGAACGGAGGAGGAATCGTCGCGCCTTGGACAACCGCAATCTGGTTACGGATCGTGAACTGTGCAAGATCGTGAAGCTGGGTTTCAGTCAGGCCGGATCCCTTTACGGTTACCAGGCAGACAGGCTGGCTGGAGGCATCGAATTTCAGCACGACGGGCGGAAGAGTGCCGGGCGGCAGGCGCTTGAGATCCGCGAGCGCCAAATTTGATAACTCGGTAACATCCGTATCGGCGTTGGTTCCCGGCTGAAAGATGACTTTGATCAAGCTGACGCCGAGCATGGAGCGCGATTCCATGTGATCCACGCCGGCAGCCATCGTGAAAAATCTCTCAAGCGGGTTAGTAATGTCGTCTTCGATGTCTGCGGGCGGCATACCGGAGTAGAAGGTCGCAACTACGACCGTCGGTATGTTGATGGTCGGAAAGAGATCGACCGGCATGCGCACGATGCTGGCCGCGCCGATCAGTGAGAGCGCAAGGCAGACAGCAATGATGAAATACGGATTGCGAATTGAAAAAATTGACATAAGACTGCCGTGTTAGCTGCTATTTCAGCTTTGACTCTGATACGTAGCGACTTCCGTGATTTTTGGATGTACCAGTTCGCCTGGCCGCAAGCCGCTCCTGTCACTGATCACAACCTGATCACCCTCGTTAAGGCCGGAGAGCACCTCAGCATTGCTCTCCGTCTGTATCCCTAGAGTGATCTGGCGATCTTCAATTTTGTTGGCCGGATCGACTACCAAAACACTCGCGTGATCGGTTCCCTGATTCACAGCCTGCAGGGGAACAACCAGCGCATCGCCTCTTCTGTCGAGTGCGAGCGTAGCCTCCGCATATACTCCTGGAATCAGCACGCCTTGCGGATTCGGCACGTCTACTTCTGTGTGCATGGTGCGCGTTGACCCTGTTACATCGACCGAGAAGCGCGCGACTTTTCCAGGAAAATCTCTGCCCAAAGCAGGAACCCGCACGTTCACCTGGTCGCCGATTTTGATGTAGCGGACGTAGGATTCCGGGACGGGTATTACCAGCCGGAATAGATCTTCCTCCGAAAGTTTAACCAGCGGCAGCGCCTGAGTGGAATTCGTACCGCCTTGCATCAAGGTTCCGAGATTCGCGTATCTTTGCGTTACAACGCCTGCAAAAGGAGCCGTGATCTTCGAGTAATCGAAAAGAGCCTGGTCATGCGCCAGTTTCGACTGCGCAACAGCCATCTGGCTTTGCGCGGCTTGCAGGCTCGCTTTGGCGCCTTCGACTTGAGCCTCGGCGGCCAAATCTTTTCCTTGCGCGTCGTCGACTTCCTGTTGGGCCACAAGCCCCGGCTGACTTTTGGCGACATTATTCAGCCGGTCATACTGCAGGTGCAAAACTTTGTGTTGCGCTTCAATCCGCCCCAATTGGTGCTCCGCGTCGGTCACCTGATCCGATGCATTCTTGATGGACGCCTGGTCCTCTTGTAACTGCGCCTGCAACTCCGGAATTTCGAGAACCGCCATGAGCTGTCCTTTTTTGACGTGAGTGCCATAGTCGACGTACAGTTTCGAAACAAAGCCGGATTCCTTCGCGTACACGTCGATTTCTTGAAACGGAACAAGCTCAGACGAGATCGTGAGATAACGCGCCATGGGCTTTCTGCTCACTTTTGTGACCGCCACCTCCGGGAAGGCTGCTTTGCGAGCTGGCGCCCGCCTGGGCCACATCGCTCTTTCCACAGCGAGACCAGCGCGATCGCGATCGCGAGCATGCGAAGCAGTGCCGCAGCGAACCGATCGCGAGACGAGCTGGGCTGGCAATCATCATTTTGGATTTTTTTCGGGCTTGCCACTTTACTCGAGACATGTCGATCTTTTCCGTCAGTTTCTGAAATGAAAAATCCGGCGAGCGGCAAAACTCGATAAGCTCCTTTTCGGTTTCCAAATTCTGCGGCTACTCTCGGAATTTCTCCCGCGATCGAAATCGGAATGCTGATGAACTCCGTGCCGGTCGCCGTGGAGCAAATCTCCGGGCTTGATCGCAGTCCGCCGATCTCCACGGGTTCGCCGAACTCCACCATGTGAGCATAGGCGTGCGAAACCGCTATATTTCCCGCGAAGGCTTGAAGCCCGCAGCTTCAATCCCGGCAAATCGCGCACCGCTCCATTGGTCACATAGCGCAGTCGCGCCAAGAGCTTTGGATATATCTGCGTGAATTTCACCGAACAACGCTCCCAGCCCGGGTATGTGATCCACATCCTCGGCCACGATGAATCGAGGCGCGGGAATGGTGAGCAGATAAGACCACCACTCGATTCGATCGTAGTACCAGCGTCCCGCAATCGGTGTTGAGGAAGTGCGAATGCGCGCTGTCGCCGCATAACCGGCTCTTGGGGAAAAGTGCGGGAACATGCAGCGGACCGAGCCGTTGACGAAACCCTCGTTGCGGGTCCTGACATGGAACTGCTCTATAAGTTCCTGACCCCGACCGACAAGCGGCGGGCGAAAATGACGCAGATCGAGGCCCAGCTCGCCGAGGCGACCGAGGTGTCCCCGCTCGCCCCGCTGATCGGCGCGGAGGACGTGGCCGCCGCCTGGGACGGCCTGACGATGGGCCAGCAGCGCGCCGTCCTCCAGGCCCTGTTCACCATCACCGTGCAGCCTGTAGGGCGGGGACGCCGCCCCGAGGTCCGCGACCGGGTCAGCTCCCGGGCCCGCCCCGCAGCCCGCCATCGCGGCCTGACACCCAGCAGACGAGCAGCGCCCGCCGCACGGCCAGGGGACGTTTTCATTCGCTTGTAGACGGCGGTGAGCTGCTACGGGAAAAGTTCCGGGATCAGGCGGATGCGGGTGTGATGCCCGCGGCGGAGATCCGGAAGCCCTTGCCATTGGCGACGCAAGTGACGCCGATGGCAGCCGATTCGCAGCGGAACGGCCCGGCTCCGGTCGCCGCACCATAAGCAAGGGTGGGCGTGCCGTCACCCGCGTTCCCGAGACATTGCTCACCGGCGCAGGTCGTGTACGTTGCGGCGAGGCCCATGGTCACCGACCGTGCAGGCGTGCCCGTCTGGCAGTAGACCCGGGTCAGGCCGGCTCGGTGGTAGTCGACCTCGCAGCTGATGTTCCCCGACGGTGACAGGAACTCGCCGCCGGCGGCCGTCTGCATCGGCACGAGCGCGGCGCTGGGATCTGCCGAGGACGCAGCGGCCGTGGGCGCTGCGGTGACGGCGGGGGCGGAGGTCGCGGCCGGGCTGGCGGCGGAGGGCTGGGCGGTCGCGGCCGGCGCGTGGCCGGTGGCCGGGCGGCGGCGCTGGACGCGGCTCTGACGGTGGGTGAAGCGCTGCAGGCCGACAGGGCGAGCCCGAGGCCCAGGGCGGAGACGCCGATAGTTGTGGTTGTGTGTGAAAAGTGCCTCAAATTAACCATTGTTTCCCCTTACCGCCCCGACGGGCCAGGCGTAACCGTAGGCAACGGACAAGACGCTCAGGCAGCAAGGCGTTCAGCACATGTTTGGCAATGTCGTGGCCCACGGCCGGGTGGATCCTTCCCGATCGGCCGGGGCTCGGCGGCCGTGATCGGACGGTGGGCGGTCTACAGCCCGGTGACCGCCCACCGTTCCGTCAGCAGGCGGTCAGCGGCCGACCGCCGACAGGTAGGTGCCTCGTCCGGACTTGATGCTGAGCCAGAACACGGGCCCCAGCCGCCAGGTGAGGTTCTGGTGGCTCACGGAACCTGGCGCGGTGATGACCGCGGTGTCGGGGCCCCAGGCCCCCAGCTCACCCTGAATCTCCTGCGGGGTCTCGAGCAGATAGGTCAGCGCGAACGACGCGTGCTGGCCCCGCGCCAGGGTGATCGTGCTGTAACGCTGCGACGCCCGCGCCACCGGCAGCCGCATCTGGCCGCCGTCGCCGACCAGGTTCATCCCCGGGTAGCCGGACATACTGCACGCGGTGTGGCCCACGTTGACCAGGGTGATCTGCACCCGGTGCTGGTAGGCGGTCTTCGTCGCGGTCGGCTTGCCGAAGTCGATCCGCAGGTTCTTCGTCGGGCAGTGCACCGGCACCGCACCACGGCTGGCGGATGCAGCCGCCAGCCGGGCACCGCCGGTGCTGCCGAGCGCTTGTCCCGGCAGAGCCGCCACGGCCACGGCGGCCGCGATCAGCCCGGTGGCCGGCGCCAGCAGAGCCAGCCGCTTTCCCCATCCAGCCCAGCGGCCAGTTGCGCGCTTGTCGTTCACTCGGTCCTCCCGAATTAGTGGACCCGCGGTCGTCGCGGCACACCTCTTATGACGCGCCAAGCTATCTGAGGTTGCCTGAAGATTCCTTTAGCGGCTATTGAGGGAAACTATCGCGGTGTCTCAGCTCGGCACCCGCACGCCGAACCAGAAGCTGGGCGCGGACAGCGGCAGCTCCACGAAAGCCATGGCGATCCCGGTTTTTGCGGATGAGTAGCACGACCAGAAAGGGAATCAAGCCGAAATTAAGGCCGCCGTGGCGAACGAGGCCGTCACCACCGACAACGGGCGACAGCGAGCAGGTGTCCTGAAAATGGCAAGTCAAAGGCTAAATGAACCAGACAGGGCTGTGAAGGCCCAGCCGCCTGCGGCCCCCGTCCGTGCCCGTCCGTGCGTCACCCGGCCCCCTGCCCCGAGCGCACGGACACATAGCGGACGGCGGCAGCCCACAATCCCGCCTCGTACGGCGTCCACGCTGGTCAACGGCGTCCGCCTGGGTAGGAGAGACGGGCTGTAAAACCGTCCATGGCGAGGTTGCGGGCCTGCTGCACCGCCCACGCCCCGGCCGGTCGCGCGGTCACCCCGGCCAGGTGCAGCCTGCGGGTGCCGTGCTCGATGAACACAAGCACGTGCAACCGCCTCAGCAGCACGGTCTCCACCACCAGGAAGTCACAGGCGATGATCGCGTGCGCCTGGGCGGCGGCCAGGAACTCCCGCCACGTCGGTCCGGCCCGCCGGAGCGCCGGATCAATGCCGGCAGCGTGCAGGATCTCCCACACCGTGGACGCCGCGATCAGATGGCCGGGCCAACTCGCCGTGGATTCTCCGGTGGCCCCAGGCCGGGTTCTCCCGCGCCATGCGGACGATCAGCGTCTTGACCGAGATCCCGGTGCACGGCCGTCCTGGCCGCGCCGGCTGGTGCAGTCCCATTTGCGGGCGACGAGGTCACGGTGCCAGCGCAAGATCGTGGCCGGGATGACCGGGAAGACCTGCGGCCACCGGCGGCGGCTCACCAGCCGGGACAGCGCCGCAAGCCAGAGCCGGTCAGCATGATCCCACCCCAGCCGGCCGCTGAGGTGGCGACGCAGCACCTGGTTCTCATGGCGCAGCACCAGCAGCTCCGCGTCCTTGGACAGATCGGACCGGACCAGCACCGCCAGCAGGCCGAACAGGCACCTCAGCGCGGTAGGCGAGCGACAGCAACACTCCGAGATGGTCCCAGCCACGCCACTGATCCCGCAGCAAAACCCCAGCTCACGGCGCGAGATCGAGTTTCCGAGCGGGACAGCATCTAAATTTGCTGATTCAGCTAAGTTGCCAGAGGTCATCGCCGGCATACGCAGCGCGCCGGAAACTGCGCTGACTCACGGCGATAGGCTAATCGGTTGCAGGCAGGCAGCAGCTAACAATTGTAGTGGGCCTCGTACTGGGCCAGGATCGTCCGCAGATGCCGTTCGCCGAAGATCAGTATCCGGTCGGTGATCTCCGTCCTGGCCGTGAGCACGAACCTTTCCGCGTAAGCGTTCGCCCGCGGGCTGCGAGGCGGGATCTTCACGGCCTCGATGCCGACGTCACCCAGGACTGCGTTGAATGCCTCGGTGAACTGCCCGGCCCGGTCGCGGACCAGGAACCGGAAGCCCGCTGCGCGATCCCCCAGATCCATCAAGAGGTTGCGGATCTGCTGCGTGGTCCACCGCCCGTCCGGGTTCGCGGTCACGCCGAGGACGTGCACGTAACGGGAGCCGACCTCCATGACGAACAGGCAGTACAGGCGCTGCAGGGTCACCGCACAGTCCACGTGGAAGAAATCGGTGGCGAGCATTGTCGATGCCTCGGCATGCAGAACTGCCGCCACGTCATGTCGGTGCGCCGTTGCGGCGCCGGGGGAATCTTCAAGGCCTTGAGGACCCGGCGGATCGTGGACGCGCTGACCCGGTGGCCGAGCTTGAGCAGCTCGCCTTGGATCCTCTTGTATCCCCAGCGGTTGTTCTCGGTGGCGAGCCGCTCGATCAGCGCGGCAATCTCGGCGCTGACTGGCGGCCGTCCCGCCCCGTGCGGATAGGTCCACTTGCGGGCGATCAGGCGGCGGTGCCAGCGCAGGATGGTTCCGGGGGTGACCAGCCGGTGCGCTCGCAGCCTGCCGGCAGGAGCCGGATCAGCGCGGCGAGGACCGCGCGGTCAGCCCAGTCCAGCCGGGGCCGCGGATGGGCGCGGCGCAGCACGGCGACCTCGTGCCGCAGTACGAGCAGCTCTGCGTCCCTGGAGGCCGATGACCGGCCGAGCAGGACCAGCCAGCCGCAGACCCGGACGAAGATGAGGTAGAGCAGGCGTAGGGGCACGAATGATCATGATGCCCGACAGCTGACACTGGTCATTACCGCAGCTCACAGGGCACGCAGACTTCTGGCACCCCACAGGTTACCTGCCAGGGATGCCGGGGCGGCGGCGAGGCGTTTCCGGGCGGTGGTGCCGACGGCTGTCTCCGCTCGAAGCGGCGAGTCCGCTGGGCACTTCTGTCTGTACGCGCTTCAGGGCGAGGCTGCGGGGCTCCGCGGAGACGGCGGCAGTACGCGGCGGAAATTGGCGTGCCCGGCAAGCCGGGGCGAGGGCGGCCACAGCCGGGTCGGATGCCCGGAGCCGGCTTGATTCCGGCACCGGGAACGGTCACGCCCCGCACGGGGGCCTGTGTGCGCCCGGGACGGCCTACGGCTCGGTGTCTTTGACGAGAAAGCCGCTCGCCCCGAAGCGCAGGGCGTCGAAGAGGTACTTACGCCTCGCCGACGACCCCGATGTCGTCGCGGACGCCTTCAGGTCGGCCCGGACGAGGACCTCACAATCCGGGGGGCTGTTTCGTCGTATTGGTGAGGGCAGTTATAACCAAGGGAGATTCTGGGACATGGCCGGCCAATCCTGGCCAGGACGCGGTTGCAGCGAACTGGGCCTGAACGTGATCACGAGCGAGCGGCGTCGGCTGATCGATCTCGCCTACCGGCTGCTCGGTTCGCTCGCCGATGCTGAGGATGCCGTCCAAGAGACCTACGCCCGCTGGTATGCCATGTCTCGCCAGGAACAGGACTCGATCGAATCCCCCGGCGCCTGGCTGAACAAGGTCGCCAGCCGCATCTGTCTGGATCAGCTCGCCTCAGCACGCGCCCGGCGAGAGATCTACGCGGGCGCATGGATCCCCGAGCCGCTGCCTGAGCCTGCGGAGTGGGTCAGCGGACAGGTGGGCGGTCTCACGGCCGACCCCGCTGATCTGGCAGACCGCGTCACCCTGGATGAGTCGATTAGCATGGCCTTCCTGGTCGTTCTCGAGTCAATGACCGCGGCCGAGCGGGTCGCGTTCATCCTCCACGACGTCTTCCGCTACCCCTTTGCTGAAGTTGCCGAGATCGTCGGGCGTACCGAAGCGGCGTGCCGCCAGCTCGCCTCCTCAGCCCGCCGACGTATCCATGCCTTGCAGGCTCCGCCGGCCCGGCCAGCCGAGCGGGCCGGTCTGGTCAGAGACTTCAAAAAGGCATGGGAAGCCAGGGACATCAGTGCCCTGATCGGGCTGCTCGACCCAGAGGCCACCTTGACCGCTGACGGCGGCGGCCTGGTTAGCGCCGCGCTCGATCCGATCCAAGGCGGCGAGCACATCGCGCGTTACGCGCTCGAGCTCGCCCGCAGGGCACCTGACAACGTGACCATCCTGGAGCGTACCGTCAACGGTCAGCCTGGCCTGGTGGCCCAGCAAGACGGCGTCACCGTGACGGTATTCGCCTTCGAGGTCGCAGCTGGCCGGATCAGGCATATCTGGTCGATACGCAACCCAGACAAGCTTCAGCGCTGGAGGATCGCCTCGCGTGAGGAGCTCAGCGCAAAGCGGGACCAGCTTCTCCCAGGCCCGTGGCACATCACGACGAAGGAGGACTGATCATGGCTACTCAACAGGCGCTTGATGAAGCCGAGATTCGACAGCTCATCGACGAGTTGGTTGAGTCGATTCGCATCGCGGACCTCGAGGGCCTGAAAGCATGCTTCGCTGCGGACATAGTGTCATTCGACGTCGGACCGCCGCTGCAGCATGTCGGGGCCCAAGCGAAATTGAAGAACTGGGAAGAAGCCTTTGCGGTACTACAGCCGCCGCTTGGCTACGAGATTCACCATCTCACGATCACTGTCGGCGAGGACGTGGCGTTCGCGCATGGCATCAATCGGCTGAGCGGAATATTCAACGGGAAACCAGTCGGACCGTGGGTTCGGTGGACAGCCGGCCTTCGGAAGATCGACGGTAATTGGCTCATCGCGCACGACCAGGTTTCGGTGCCCGTCGACCATGTGAGCGGCACCGCGTTGCTCAATCTCGAACCTGACGGTTTGGCGGTGTGAACCGTTCTGGGTCACTTGAGGGGCCTGAACCTCCTCTAAGGGTCGACAACACCCCAGAGCCGCTTTCGCGCAAATGGACGGACAATAGGAGTCAGTTCATATGAGATCAATCGATACAACCACTAGCGACCTGGCCCGGTGGTCCGGCACCTGGGTGCTCGACCCCGAAAAGACCACGGTTACGTTCCGAACCAAGGCCATGTGGGTGCTGCCCGTCAAGGGCACCGCGAAGGCACTCAGCGGCGACGCTCAGATCAGCCCTGACGGCGCCGTGAAGGGCACTTTGATCATCGACGCCGCGGGTGGACGCCGGAGGACGCCGCCCTCACCGCGGTCAACACCTCGGGCCGCGCCGTGCTGCTGGCCGGGACGACGGTGTGCGTCGCGCTGCTCGGGCTGTTCGCCCTCGGTCCAGCACCCTGAACGGCGTGGCCGTGACGGTCACGGTCGTGGTCGGGCTGACCATGGTGGCGTCGCTGACCCTGCTGCCGGCCATGCTCGGGTTCCTCGGCCCGAAGGTGCTGCGGCGAGCCGAGCGCGCGGGCCTCGGGCAACAGGCGGTGCAGGCAGGGGGCTTCTGGCCGCGGTGGGCCGAAGGGCTCGGCGGCAAGGCGCGGCCCGGCGGTCCTCGCGCTGGCGGTGATCGCCGTCCTCGCTATCCCGTTCTTCAGCATGCGCGCCGGGCTGCTCGACGCGAGCACCGACCCGCTCGTCGTCGACCACCTACCAGGCTTACCAGCTGCTGGCGAAGGGGTTCGGTCCCGGGTTCAACGGGCCGCTTGAGCTGGTCGGTCAGGTATCCGGCCCCGCCGACCGGGCACGCTTCGCGGCGTTCATCGCCTCGGCCCGCAGCCAGCCGGGCGTGGCCGGGGTCTGCCGCCGCGGCTCAGCCCGAACGGCAAGGCCGAGGTCACCGTGGTGTACCCGGCCACCGGGCCACAAGACGCCGCGACAACCAGCCTGCTTGACCGGTTGCGGGCCGCCGTTCCCCGGGCGGAGGCGGGCAGCACGCTGGCGATCCACATCAGCGGCACCACCGCGGCAAGCGAGGACTTCTCCCAGGTCCTCAACTCCAAGATGGCCCAGTTCGTTGCGGTGGTCGTCGGCGTGGCCTTCCTGCTGCTCGCCTCGTCTTCCGCAGCCTGGTCATCCCGCTGGTGGCAGCGGTCATGAACCTCTTGTCCTTCGGCGTGGCGCTCGGCGTCATGACCGCCGCGTTCCAGTTCGGCTGGGGCAAGCCGGTGCTCGGGTTCGGCCAGACAGGGCCGATCACGGCGTGGATCCCGGTGATAATGTTCGCCATCCTCTTCGGCCTGTCTACGGACTACGAGGTCTTCCTCATCAGCCGCATGCAGGAGGAGTGGACGCTGTCCGGTGACAACAGGCGCGCGGTGATCCGCGGCCAGGCCGAGACCGGCCGGGTCATCACCGCCGCCTCGCTGATCATGATCCTGGTGTTCGCGTCGTTCATCTTCGGCGGCGAGAGGCCATCATGCAGATAGGCCTCGGCTTCGCCGCCGCCATCTTCGTCGACGCCTACCTCATCCGCACGGTCCTCGTGCCGTCGGTGATGCACCTGCTCGGGCGCGCCAACTGGTGGCTGCCCGGATGGCTTGACCGCGTCCTGCCCCGGCTCAGCGTGGAGCCCGCCGACCTGACGCTGGTGTCGGAACTGCTGCCCCAGCCGGTCGGCACCGGAGCTGGCCCGCCATGACGAAGACTGACCCGCGTGATTCGGACAAGCCGCACGAAGATAAGGAGGAGCCATGGCAGCGGCAACAGAGAAGGTAACCGGGCGCGGCCCAGGCCGCCAGGCAAGGCGGATAACGAGCGCCAGCTTTGGCCTGGTGATCTTGCTGGTCATCCAGTACGTCCTGGGAATCAGTTATAACCTGTACGGAACGGCCCCGACGGCGAACAAAGACATCACCGAGTTCTCCAGCCCGGTCCTCGCCGTGCACGTGATCAACGGCACCCTGCTGATCCTTGCCGCGATCTACCTGGTTATCGTGGCGGTCAGGGCCAGGATGCGGCTGGCCGTGACCACATCGGTCATCGGCCTGCTGTCGGTGCTGGCCGCCTATTTCGGCGGAGAGCGTTTCATCCACGGCGGAGGGGCGCGTGGGTACTCCATGCTCATGGGCGTGGCGATGGTCGTAGCGCTGCTGTGCTACGTAGTCAACGTCTGGGCCGCCTGGGCCTTCGGCGGACACGAGAGCGACTAGGCAAGGCGTTACCGCGACGTCTCGGTCGGCTGCATGAGCCTGCGGGCAGCCTCGGTCAGGCTGCCCGACAGCGATGGGTACACGGCCAACGTGTGCGCCACCTGGTCGACGGCCAGCGACCGCTCCACCGCCAGCGAGATCGCCAGGATCAGCTCGCTCGCCCTGGCGCGACCACCACGCCACCCAGCACGACGCCGCTGCTGCGGCGGGCGAACAGCTTCACGAAACCGTCGCGGAAGCCCTGCATCTTGGCCCGCACGTTGGTCGCGAGCGGCAGCTTGACGACCTGCGCGTCGGCGGCGTCACCCGAGGACACGGACTGCTCGGACACCCTGACGATGGCGATCTCCGGCTCGGTGAAGATCGTCGCGGCCACGTGGCTGAGCCGCATCGGCGTGACCTGTGCGTGCCGAAAACCTCGTGCACGTCATGCGACCAGGCGGTATTCGTTGATCAGGCAACCGGTGCGGGCCTGCCTTCCGACGCGGTACCGGGCGAGATCGACCGGTTCGGGTAGCGGTTTCAGTGGCGCGGCGGAGTTCAGTGACCGGTGCGGCCGGTGCTGATTGTGGTGGGTCTCGTACTGGCGCAGGATCTGCCGCAGATGGGCTTGGTTCCAGATGAGGGTGCGGTCCAAGAGCTCGCGCCGGCTGCGGGGTTCCAGAACTCGGTTGCTGATCCTGACCTGGCCTTTTACGCGGCTCGCTCGTATTCGTTGATGAGGCCGCCGACGACGGACCGACGCCTGATTCGCTCCTTGGAAAGGTCCGCGACCGGGTGATCCGGCCGGGGCGGGCGAAACTGGCGGCTGCGGTGGGGTCGCCGCTCGTTGTAATGGGTCTCGTACCCGGCCAGGACCGCCCGCAGATGCCGCTCACCGAAGATGAGCATCCGGTCGGTGAGTTCTGTCCTGGCGGTGAGCACGAACCTTTCCGCATAGGCGTTCGCGCGCGGGCTGCGGGGCGGGATCTTCACGGCCTTGATGCCGGCGTCGGCCAGGACTGCGTCGAACGCTGCCTGCGCGTGCAGGAACTTCCGCCAGGTAGTGCCGGTGTCCCGTCTAGGCGCAGGAGGAATCTTCAGTGCCTTGAGGATCCGGCAGATGGTGGATGCGCTGACCCGATGGCCGACCGTCAGCAGCTCACCTTGGATCCGCGTGTAGCCCCAGCCGGGGTTCTCCCGCGCCATCTGCTCGATCAGCTCCGCTACCTTGGCCTCGACGGGCGGTCGGCCTCCCTTGTGACGATAGGTCCAGTGCCATCGGACCAGCCGCCGATGCCAGCGCAGCAGCGTGCCCGGCGTCACCAGACTGCTCATTCGCGCAGGCCTGGAAAGCAGCCGCCCCAGGGCGGCGAATATCGCCCGGCCGGCCCAGTCCAGCTTCGGCCTGGGATGCTGCCGTCGCAGCACAGCGACCTCGTGGCGCAGCACCAGCAGCTCGGTGTCCTTCGATGCCGCCGAGCGTGCCAGCAGCGCCATCCACCCAGTCAGGCGGACGAACATCAGGTAAGCATCCGTATGGCCACAAGCTCGCGATACTGCCATCGACACGACCAGCACCGCAGGCGAACCCAGCAGGTCAGCCACTTATGCGCAATTTTGGAACCCTACAGGCCGGCTCGCCGTAGATCCGGCGGTAACCCCACGACTCGTTCTCCCGGGCCAGCCGCAGCACCACCGACCGGACAGTACGGCGCGTCGGCGGGCCGGACGGCTCTGGCGCGACAAGCGCGCCCAGCGGCGGCAAACGATGTCGCGATGCCACCGCACGATGGTGCCCGGAGTCACGATCAGCCGCATCCCGGCCAGGTGCTCGATGGGCAGCGTACCGGCCAGCAGGGCCACGCCCGGTCCGGCCACGTCAACCGCACATGCACCCGGGGCGCGCCGCTTTCTTGTATGCGGGCGGGTCACTGGGGACTGTTCCGGTACAGCTCGGCAGCAATGGTGGCGTTGAGCTCGCCCCAGCTCTTCTCGAACTTGGCCAGGCCCTCACGCTCGAGCTGGTCGGTGACGTCGCGGAAGTCGATTCCGGTGGCCGCCAGTTGCTGGAGCACCCGGCGTGCGGTGTCGTAACTGCCGCGGACCGTGTCGCCAATCACCTCGCCATGGTCAAAGAACGCTTCCAGGGTGGTTGCGGGCATCGTGTTGACCGAGCCGGGGGCCACCAGTTCGGAGACATACATGGTGTCCGGGTAGGCGGGGTCCTTGACACCGGTGGAGGCCCACAGCGGCCGCTGCGGGCGGGCGCCGTGCTGAGCCAGGTCCAGCCATCGCTCGCTGGTGAAGACTTCTTCGTAGGCCTGGTAGGCGAGGCGGGCGTTGGCGATGGCTGCTTTTCCCTTCAGGCCCGTGGCTTCGCTGGTGCCGAGCCGGCCCAGCCGGGCGTCGACCTCGGAATCCACGCGGGAGACGAAGAACGAGGCGACTGACCGGATGGCCGCGAGGTCACGCCCGGCCGCGGCGGCCTGCTCCAGCCCACTGAGGTAGGAGTCCATGACCGCGCGGTAGCGGTCCAGGGCGAAGATCAGGGTCACGTTGACGCTGATTCCCTCGCCGATTGCCTGCGTGATCACGGTCAGCGCCTCTGTCGTGGCCGGGATCTTGATGTACAGGTTGTCCCGGTCCACCGCCTTGCGCAGCCTGGCCGCCATGTCGAAGGTCGCCGCGGCGTCGCGGCTCAGCCGCGGGTCGACCTCGATGGAAACACACCCGTCCAGGCCCGCGGTCTGCTCGTACACAGGAGCCAGGACGTCGCAGGCGCTGCGGACGTCATCGGTAGTGACGGCGAACACCGCGGTTTCAGCGTCGGCGCCCTGGCCGGCGAGATCATGGAGCTGCTCGTTGTACCGGTCTCCCTTGGACAGGGCCGCGGCGAAAATCGTGGGGTTGGTGGTGATGCCGACGACGTGCCGGTCAGCGATCAGCGAACTGAGCCTGCCGCCTGCCAGCAGCTCGCGGGACAGGTCGTCCAGCCATACCGCCACTCCCTGGGCAGACAGGTCAGCCAGCGGGTCCTGATGCGCGTCTTTTGTCATGCGTATGCCCTCCAGTGGGGTCACGGGGAGTCTGGCCGCCTAGAAGCCTGCTGAAAATCTTGATTGGGTTGCCCGCCTGTGGGGCGGTGACCTCGCTGGGTAGTGGCCCTGGGATTGCTATGCGAGTGCCCAGGTGCCGTCGCTGGTGAGGGTGAGCCCGAGGTTGATCAGGCGGCGGAGGTTGAGGGCGGCGGCCCGGTGGTGGAGCCAGGTGTCGTTCTTGCGGACGCCCCGGTAGGGGACACGGCGGTTGCCGTGAGCGACGAGCCAGGCGATGGCCCTCTCGACCGGGGGCCGCCATCGCCGGTATTCGTCCTGCCAGGCCGGGTCGGTGGCGGCGCGGCGGGCGGCGGCCAGCAGGGCGTGCTGTGGGTGAACGGTGAGGGCTCGCCCGGTCTTGGAGGTGGTGCAGCGCTCGCGCAGCGGGCAGGTATGGCAGAGTGCCTTGAACTGGGCCTGGCGGTTGCCATCGGCCTGGGGACGGCCCAGGGCGACGGTGTGCCCGGCCGGGCAGGTGACCGTGGCGGCCTGGTCATCGATGGTGAAGTCATCGATGGTGAAGCCGCCGGCGATGCCCTGCCGCAGCGGAGGCGGTTTGATCACCGCCACATGTCCGGCGGCCTGGAGACGCTCGCGGAACTCCCCGGTGCCGTAGGCGGTATCGCCGAGGATGGTTAACGTCTCTTCCTCGCTGTCCAGCAGGCCGCCGGCGACGGTGGCCTCGTGGTTGCCCGTCCCGCTGCCCCGGGTGAGCGCCACGGCGGTGAATAGCCCGGTCTCGGGCTCGAAGGACACATGCCCTTTGAACCCTTCCTGATGGCGGGTGCGGTTTTTGTGGATGTGCCGCGCGTCGGGATCGACGGCAGAGACCACCCGGTCCGGCGCTGTCCGCCGGGCGATCTGCCACCGCCCGTCGGTGCCATCGGAGTCCTGAGCCGGCTCTACGTCCTGCCCGGCGACCAGGGCCAGCAGCCCGATCGCATCTGCGGCCTGCCCGCCGGGTCCGGGCTCGGGAAGATGTTCCAGCAGGTTCAGCGCGTCGGTGACCAGGGCATCTACCAGCGCGGCCCGGGCCTGTTCGTCATCCCAGGCGATCTTCGGCTTACCCGGATCACGGTAGTCGTGGGCGGTGCACTGCGCGGCGGCCACTTCGGCTGCGCCGGGCACCTCGCGGATCACCCGGCGGATCGCGGCGATCAGCTGGGTGACGGTGTCCTGGGTGGCCACCGCATCATCGAGCACCGTGGAATCCAGCGCCCGGCGGTGCTTGCCCGTCAGCACGCCCGTGGCCGCCACCACCTGCCTGACCCGGGCAAACAGCCGGTTCGGGTCGCCGGAGCGCGCCAGCCGCCGCCGGAAGTAGGTCAGCAGCGACGGGTCAAACGCGGTGTCCAGCAGCCCCAGCCCGCAGGCGGCTTTCCACCGCAGGTCGCACCGCAGCTCCTGGACCGTCTCGAAGTCCGGCAGCCCCTGCAGCGCCTGCAGCACCACTGCCGCCGCCAGCATCTGCGGCGGCAGGCTCGGCCGCCCATTGGGCGAGGGGTACATATCCGCGAACATCTCCGCCGGGAACAGCGCCTCCCGATGCTCGGCCAAGAACGCGAACATACTTCCAGCCGGGATCAGCTCCCGGCACGTCTCCCACACATCCGGCCCGGCCGGCTCCCCGGCACGCTCACCTTGCATGCCTACAACACTGCGCTCAGCACCGCACCAGGCCAGACCCAGCAAGATTTTCAGCAGGCTTCTAGGCC
>CAWFWH010000020.1:0-14836 GCA_963819405.1 uncultured Acidobacteriaceae bacterium
CAAACTCCAGGACCGAAAACGTGGACGGAGGCAGAATAATCCGTAGCGCTATTTCGCAAGCGATGCCTCTAACGCGGGTCGGCCAACTGTCCGGAGCCGGAGGTCCCGCTTGGTTTTCTGTTCCAGTTCGTCGACGAATGCAGCCGTTCCGTAAGGCTTGCCCTGCTTGGTACTTGCTCGCAACGCATTCTCCTTATCCGTGCTCATTTGATCGTCCAACAGGGTCGCCCACTCTTTTGCGGAATAGAAACCAGCCCACAACGAGAGGGTTAGATAATCGGGCGCGCTGACGTGGCCAAGTCGTGCTGCGGCACTGGACCACTCGTAAGCAGCGGGAGATCTCACGAGCCCTGCGCGGACCGGGTTCCGCTCCACGTAGAGCAGCGCTGTGAACAGGTGCTGGCGATCGAGCGGGCACGAGCGATAGCGGCCTTGCCACAGGTGACCGGCCGAGCGCTTGTGCTGCCCGTTCATGTAAACGGCAAAGCGTGAGTGCGCTCGGCGGAAGGTTTGTGCCACGGCCGGTCTCGTTGCGCGGCAGAACGATCCAGTGTACATGGTTCGTCATCAAACACCAGCCGTGGAGCTCTAGCCCATAAGCGATGGCGGCGCTGGCAACCAATCCGAGATAGAGTTTCCGGTCCTCGGGTCCGGCAAAAACGTCTGAAGGGTAATTGCCGCGTTGCGTTACGTGATACGGGATATCGGGGACTACCACGCGAGCGAAAGCTGGCATACTTGTGAGTTGTTTGCTTGGGCCATTGCTCTCGGATTTGACTGGGCTTTCTCCGTCTGCTTTTGCCGTCTGCTTTTGCCGCTTTTGCCGGTCTGCTTTTGCTGTCTGCTCTTTTGTTCTATTCCTTAATTTTGCAAGCGGCATGAATCGCAGAAGCGGCAAGAGGCCGAAGAGCTCCGTCGCGAAGCCGACGAAAAGCGCAAAGAAAAGAAGCACGAAATGCAGATTTGGCTGCTCCAAGCCGAAGGCGAGCACCGCGAAATGAAAAATAACGAGCTTGATCCTTTCGAAACCGACCCTCGAACTCGTGTCGACCGCATTCTGGCGCACGAAAAGGCCGCGTAAAGGCCGCCAATCTCCGATGAACGCCGCAACCCACACCCAACCTGCGCCTCAAGGCCGATGTCCTCATCCGCGCGGGAACTCCCGGTCCGGCTGGCTTGCTCATCTGACGCCTGGACTAACTGCCTTGAACGCGAAACCGCCATGTTACGCTGAGGATTCTTGTCTAAATGACGGGCGCCGCTGAGCTGAAGAGGACACCGCTGTTCGATGTCCATTCCTCGTCAAAGGCCAGGCTCGTCGACTTTGGCGGCTGGCACATGCCGGTCCAATATTCGAGCATTCTGGAGGAGCATAACGCGGTTCGTACAGCCGTCGGAATGTTCGACGTCAGCCACATGGGCGAGATCGAAATCGAGGGCCCGGAGGCTGCGAAGTTGGTCGATACCGTCTCGACGAATAATGCTGCAAAGTTGAAGATCGGCCAAGCGCATTATTCAGCGTTGCTCTATGAGCACGGCGGTTTTGTCGATGACATTCTGGTTCACAAGATTTCCGATACGCACTTTTTTATTTGTGTGAACGCTTCGAACCAGGAGAAAGATTTTGAGCACATCCGTTCACAAAATCGTTTCGACGCGGAGGTTGAATTTACCAGCGATCGATATGCGCAACTCGCGATTCAGGGTCCTGAGGCGCTGGCCACGCTTCAGAAACTGACGGACACTAAGCTTAACGACATTAAGTATTACTGGTTCACAGATGGCGCAGTAAACGGAGTTCCGGCGCGAATCGCGCGTACGGGATATACGGGCGAGGACGGTTTTGAGATTTACATCCCGCCCGAAACGGCCGAGCGAATGTGGAATGACATTCTTAAAGCAGGCGAAGGGTTCGGGATTAAGCCGTGTGGTTTGGGGCTCGCAATACGCTGCGTCTCGAAGCCAAGATGGCGCTGTACGGCCACGGTAAAGCTGACCGCTTCGATCAATCCGTTCGAAGCGGATCTGGGTTGGATCGTCAAAGTGGACAAAGCCGATTTCACTGGTCGAGCGGCATTGGAAAAAGTTCAACAACAGGGCGTCACGCGAAAACTGGTTGGCTTCGAAATGAAGGAACGCGGCATCGGGCGGGATGGCTACGAAGTCTGGATTGAAGGCGCGCCGGCGGGATGGGTTACCAGCAAAGGACCATCTCCGACGCTGAATAAAAATATCGGGCTTTGTTACTTGCCCACGGAACAGGCGGTTCCCGGCGTCACCATCCAGATCCTGATTCACAATCTTCCGGTGGAAGCCGTCACTGTGCCGACGCCATTCTACAAGAGAGCAAAGGGATGACCTATCCAGAAAGTTACAAGTACACAAAAGAGCACGAATGGGTGCATGTTCAGGGCAATGAAGGGACGGTAGGCATCACGGATCACGCTCAGCACGAATTAGGCGATATCGTTTTCGTCGATCTGCCCAAGAAGGGGACGAAAGTTCAGAAGGGACAAACGTTCGGCTCGGTTGAGTCCGTGAAAGCTGTGTCGGATATCTATTCGCCTGTTTCCGGCGAAGTGTCGGCTGCGAACGAAGTGCTCTCGAAGAATCCCGAGAAACTGAACGAAGATCCGCACGGGGAGGCCTGGTTGATCAAGGTGAAGCTTTCGCAACCGGATGAAGCGAATGAACTGATGTCCGCCGCGGATTATCAGAAATACATCGGAGAAGAGTAGCGCTGCATTGCGATATCTACCGAAGTCAGACTCCGAGCGTCGCGAGATGCTGGACGCCATCGGGTTGAAATCTGAAGAAGACTTGATCTTGTACCTGCCTGCCGACGTGCGCTTCAATAGGCCGTTGGCTATCGAGGACGGCAAGAGCGAGTACGAAATTGTAGACTATTTTAAGGAACGCGCCGCGCAGAATGCTAATGGCTTTGCGAGTTTTCTGGGCGCGGGAGTGTACAACCATTACCGTCCCGTTTTGGTGGACACGGTTGTCTCGCGCGGCGAATTCCTGACTTCGTACACGCCCTATCAGGCAGAGATTGCGCAAGGCACCCTCACCAGCATTTTCGAATTCCAAACCATGGTGTGCCAGTTGACCGGAATGGAAGTGGCGAATGCCTCGATGTATGACGGCTCATCGGCGGTGCCTGAGGCGGCCATGATGGCGGTTCGCGTGACGCGACGAATAAAGCTCTGATTGCTCGTACCGTTCATCCCGAGTACCGCGAGGTATTGCAAACCTATACGAGACATCAAGGTATTGCGGTCGAGGAATTGGCGTATGCGAAGAAGGCCGGCTGGACCTGGACGATCTCCAAAAGAAGCTGAACGACGATGTAGCGGCAGTGATTGTCCAGACACCGAATTTTTTCGGAATTTTGGAGCAGTTGAAGGAAATTTCTTCGATTGCGAAGGGTAAGGGCGCGCTGCTGGTGGTGGTCTTCACAGAAGCGGTTGCACTCGGCCTGATCGCGCCGCCGAAAGAGGCCGATATCGTGGTGGGCGAACTGCAAAGCTTTGCCATCTCGCCCAGTGATGGCGGACCGTTCGCGGGAATCATCGCGACACGCGAGAAATACATCCGGCAGATTCCCGGGCGGCTAGTGGGTGAGACTACTGATGCCGACGGGCGGCGCGCCTTCTGTCTGACTCTTGCCACGCGTGAACAACATATCCGGCGTGAGAAGGCGACTTCAAACATCTGCACCAATCAAGCCTTGCTGGCGCTGATGGCAACTGTGTTCATGACGATCTACGGCAAAGAAGGTTTGCGGGAATTGGCGGAGCAGAATTTGGCAAAGGCGCACTATCTGGCGAGTAAACTGCCGCTGCAATTCGAGGGACCTTTCTTCAACGAATTCGTCGCGCGAACGAATGGAAAATCGCCGGAGCAAATCAACGGTGGGCTGCTGAAAGAAAAGATTATTGGCGGGTTGCCGCTGGCCGTTTATCCCGAGCTGAAAAACAGCATGCTGCTGTGTGCCACCGAGATGAGCAAGCGCAAGGACATGGATGCGGTTGCGGGTGCGTTCGCAAAGCAATGATCAAAAAGGTCTCCAAACACATCGTCCAAGAAGAGCCGCTGGTGTTTGAGCTCAGCTCCCCGGGGAAACGGGGATATCAACTTCCGCCGCTCGATGTGCCTTCTGTCGATGCGGAGGCTGTGCTCGGGGAAGAAAACGTACGCTCGGAAATCGAGGACTTCCCGGAAATTAGCGAGTTCGAGACCCTTCGCCACTTCACGCGACTCTCGACCTGGAACTACGCCATTGATCTGGGGCTTTATCCCCCGGGTCGTGCACCATGAAGTACAACCCGCGCGTAAACGAGCTAGTGGCGCGGACCGAGGGGCTGGCATGGGCGCATCCTTATCAGCCGGAAGACCACTCACAGGGTTGCATGGAAGTTATCGCGGTTTTGGAGCGGGCGCTGGCGGAGATTACCGGCATGGATGCGGTAACTTTGCAACCTGCGGCAGGCGCGCACGGCGAGTTCACCGGCATTCTCATGATTCGTGCGCTGCTTGAAAAGCGCGGAAATCCCAGGAAAAAAATTCTGGTACCCGATTCCGCGCATGGCACGTATCCCGCCACAGCGATGACGGTCGGTTACACGGTTGAGAACATCAAATCGAATGATCGCGGCATGATGGATCTGGAAGTTTTGAATCGCGCAACCACCGAAGATGTAGCCGGCCTGATGATAACCAACCCGAATACAGTGGGCGTGTTCGAAGGCAACATTCGTAAGATTTGCGGCATCCTGCACGATAAAGGCGCGCTGGTTTACATGGACGGCGCCAACATGAATGCGCTAGTGGGTGTCACGCGTCCCGGTGAATTCGGCATCGACGTGATGCACTTGAATCTGCACAAGACATTTTCGACGCCACACGGCGGGGGCGGTCCCGGTTCAGGCGCAGTAGCTGTTGCCAAGGTGCTCACTCCCTTTTTGCCCAGCCCACGTTTGAAACGCGAGGGCGACCTTTGGCGCTGGAATTACGATCTGCCGGATTCGATCGGCAGGATGCGCCTTACTACGGGAATTTCGGAGTCTTGGTACGCGCGCTGGCCTACATTATGGCCCACGGCGGCAACGGATTGCGCCGAGCCACGTTGGACGCCTTGCTCAACGCAAATTACATTCGCACATTGCTGGAACCGCATTACGAAATCGCCTATAAAGCACCGAGGATGCACGAGTGTGTGTTCAGCGACGATCGTCTAGCGAAGAAGGTATACGCACGGGCGATATAGCGAAACGGCTGATCGATTAGGCTTCCATCCATACACGGTGAGTTTTCCGTTGATTGTACGCGGCGCGATGATGATAGAGCCGACCGAGACGGAGAGTAAGCGCGAGCTGGACCTGTTCGCCGATGCAATGATTTCCATTGCGCGTGAAGTGGAACAGAGCCCCGAGCTTGTTTTGAAAGCGCCGCATTCTACACGCACGTCGCGCGTCGATGAAGTCACCGCGGCGAGGCGGCCGATCGTACGTTGGCAACCGCGTCCCATCGCCAGCCAGGCCGCCGACTAATTTTGCAGACGACCGGCGCGCATAGTAGTATCCTACATGGTGAGAGGATCAGGAACGCCGCAGCGGCAATTTCGTGCTCTATCGCGAGTTCTGCTCCGAATGTTTGACGTTGAGGTCCTGTCGGTTCATGCTCGGGGCGATGCGAGCACGATGCTGGGGCAGTTCGCTGCGCTGCTCGTCTTCTTAAGCCTGGGCTTTTCGATTCCCGCGCTAGGTTTCGAGGCTAAGTTGCCTGGCCAAGTGTTCCTGATCGGCAGTTGGAGTGCCGAGCACTTTCTGATTGCAACGACCATGCTGGTGGTGGGCTTGTTCGCTGTCCTGAGCTGGAACTCCACATTCCCGGACAAGCGCGATGTTCTGGTACTTGCACCTTTGCCTGTGCGCGCGCGTACACTATTTCTGGCGAAAGTCGCAGCAGTAGGAACGGCACTGAGCCTCACGATAGTTGTTCTGCACATTTTCACGGGCCTGACTTGGCCGCTGGCGTTCAACAAGCAGGTTCCCGCGCAAACCATTCCGGCTTTCACTTCCGATCCGGCGATTGCGCCGGTTGAGGCAGCCGACATGCAATCCGTAATGAGTCGCGACTTGGCGCGAAGCGCCTGGAGCAATGCTCCAGCAGGCGCAGGTCTCGCCATTGGAGTCTCGAAACACGGCGTGCGGCGAGTCTTTACCTATGGAGCGGCGAAACCGGATTCGATCTTTGAAATCGGGTCAGTGACGAAGATTTTTACCGCTCTCGTGCTGGCGCGAATGGTGGAGCGGGGCAAAGTAAAACTGGATGAGCCAGTCCGGCAGCTATTGCCGCCCGGAACTGTACAAAAACCTACTGGCACCGAAATCACGCTGCTCGATCTCGCCACGCAGCATTCCGGTTTGCCGCGGATGCCGAGTAACTTCCATCCCGCCGACAAAGACAATCCATATGCCGATTATCACCCGGACGATCTTTATGAGTTCATCGCAAAGCATGGCGTAAGAAAGCCGGCAGACGCGTCCTTCCTTTACAGCAATCTTGGTGTCGGCCTACTGGGGCAGGCATTGGCGAACCGCGCTCGGATGACCTATGCGGACTTAGTGAAAACGGAAGTGACTGAGCCACTCGGCCTGCGAGATACGGTTGTGGCGCTTTCGCCCGAACAACGGAGCCGGTTCATTCAGGGATACGACGGAGACGGTCATCCGGTTCATGCCTTGGTCCTGGATGCGCTGGCCGGGGCTGGAGCCCTTCACTCGACGGTCAGCGACATGCTCACCTATCTCGAAGCGAACCTGCACCCGGATTCGAAGGGCAATTTGCTTGCGGCGGCTTTGGTCCAATCGCACGAGCTACGCGCAGACATCTCTCCCGGATTGCGTATTGCTCTCATCTGGATGTACGGCACCGATACCGGAACCTATGGGCACGATGGCGCGACCGCGGGATATACCGCGGATGCATTCTTCAATCCGAAGGACGACTATGCTGCTGTCGTTCTCTAACACGGGGCGGCGAGGCAGCGTCCTTTCTGCCGATGTGACAGGCGAGCACGTCCGTCAAAGATTGGCTGGCCTACCGGCCCTTTCGCTTGCCTCTGTTTCGATTCCCGCAAGCGGCGGCATCGTGGGCCTCATTCGGTTGTTCGCAGTTTATTGGAGCACCATGCTTGCGGCCGGCGCATTTATTTATTGCTGTGTGTTGGGCGTGCAAGGGCTCGCGGCGCAATTACTGCCGCGACGGCTGTTTCTGCGTGCATCGTCGTTTCTGCAATTGGCGGCCTTCTGCCTGCTTGTGAGCGTGTATTTTCTTCAGCCGATGGTGGCATTGCCGCAGACCATCATCGATGCGCAGAGCTCAGGGCTGCTTGCGTGGTCGCCGTCGTATTGGTTCCTGGGTCTTTTTCAGCAGTTGAATGGGTCTCCGGCGCTAGCGCTCCTGGCGCGGAGAGCCTGGATTGGATTGGCAATTGCGGTGTGCGGAACAGCGGCAGCCTACGCGCTATCCTATTTCCGCTCGTTGCGGAAAATCGTGGAGGAACCGGACATTATGCCCGGCTCTCGGGGTGCGAGTTGGTTGCCGCGTTTCGGTACATCGCTCGAAACGGCAGTCGTGCAGTTCAGTATTCGAACGCTGCTTCGCAGCCGGCAACATCGTGTCATTCTCGCCTTCCATTTGGGTATTGGGTTCGCTATTACAATCTTTTTGCTGAAGAGCCCTGTTGCTAAGGAAATTTCGAATGGATCCGTCAGCGACCCGTGGCACCAGGTAAGCATGTCGCTGCTGGCCTCGAGCATCATCATGATGGCCTTCTGCGTAGTAGGTATCCGCGTCATATTTTCGCTGCCCCTGGACCTGCCGGCCAATTGGGTTTTCCGCATCACACCGGTTCGAGGAGGAGCGGAGTGCCTGACCGCGCGCCGACGTTCGTTGTGGGTACTCTCCGTGGCTCCGGTCTGGGCGGCTTCGGCAATACTGTTTCTGTCGGTTTGGCCTTGGCGGCCTGCGCTGGAACACCTACTAGTTCTTGGGCTTCTTGGAATGGCTGTGGTTGAGTTTTGCCTCCAGGGCAGTCAGAAGATTCCGTTCACTTGTTCCTGGCTACCTGGCAAATCGAACTTTCACATCACTTTTTGGCTCTGCATCATGTTAATCCTGCAGATTGTTCTCAGAGGGGCCGAACTTGAACGGCGCGCGTTCGAGAACCCAGTCCGTTACATCGCGATCCTCATCGTTTTAGGCACTGCGGCGGCATGCGCGAGGTGGCGAACTTCGCGTCTGGCTAATTCGGAAATTGCACCGCTGCAGTTCGAGGAAGTGCCATCTTGGCAACTCGTGACCTTGAATTTACCCAGAGACGGAGGGCTACTGGTCGAGGCGGTTGACACGACAGTCGGAACGCGGTATAACGGAAAGCGACTGTGAGACAGGGTTTTGACCGCTTCTTGCCTCTCTCGCCAGCGGCCTTGCACATTCTGCTCTCTTTGGCTGGTGAGGAGCGCCATGGGTACGGGATCATGCAAGATGTCGCTCGTCAATCGGATGGGCGCTACAAGCTGGGCCCGGGCACGCTCTACGACAACCTCCAGAAGCTCATGAAGGAACGCCTCGTCGAAGAGACTGAGAACTCCTCAACCGGGGCCGAGTCCAGGCGCCGCTATTACCGGTTAACTAAGCTCGGACGGCGGGTGCTTTCGACCGAGATCACGCGTTTGGAAGAAGCAATTCGCGAGGCAAAAGTACATCTAGGTTTCAAAGGAGCGTAACGTGATGCGGGCTCTTTATCGCGGTTTGCTTTGGCTGCATCCGATTTCATTCGAAGAGCGATTTGGAGAAGGGATGCTGTGGATCTTCGATGTAAGGCGGGCGTCAGAAAGCGGCATTGCGCTGCTTCTCGATTGTTTTGTTTCTCTGTGCCGGCAATGGCTTTTCCGCTCGGGTGTATGGAAGTTTGGCATAGGTGTCCTGGTGAACTTGATCCTGGGGTTTCGTCTCTTGTTTGGTGTGTGATTGGAAATGGCTCGAACGGGTGAAATCGCAAGCGGATCGGCGAAGCCTGCGATGCTTCGGGTTGTCCTCGGGTGGGTTCTTTGTGTGCTCCTCGCATTTGTTTTTCTGATGGTGGGTGGCATGAAGCTACTGAGCAGACCCATTATGGTGCACGAGTTCGATCAAGTCGGTCTGGGGCAGTGGTTTCGATATTTTACCGGCGCTCTTGAAGTTACCGGTGCGGTATGTCTCCTGATTCCGAAGTTTAGTCGCTGGGGGGCATTGCTGCTGGTAGTCGTGATGGTTGGCGCTATCACCGCTCATTTGACCGTCCTGCATAGCTCCCCGGTTTTACCGATTGTGTTGCTGGTGCTAGCGGCTCTAACTGCGTGGCTTCGCCGTTGACCCGTCAGTTTCTGGTACTGTATCGCGATTTCCTCCGGCGCATCGTCGACCTGGAAGTGTTGTCGATACACGCCGGCGGAGATGCGGGTGCACTACTCGCGCAGTTTGTGGCGCTGCTCGTTTTTATCAGCCTACTTTTTTCCGTACCCGCTATGTTCTTGGGTGGAAAGTTGCGTGTGCCTGGCCAGATGTTTTTGATTGGCCTTTGGAGCGTGCAGCACTTCCTCATCGCTACAACGATGTTAGTGGTGGGCTTATTCGCGGTGCTGACCTGGAACTCAACGTTTCCAGACAAGCGTGATCTTATGATCCTTGCGCCTCTACCGGTGCGGACACGAACGCTGTTTCTGGCCAAAATTGCGGCGGTGGGGACTGCTCTCGGCCTGCTGATCCTTGCCTTGCATGCCATGGCCGGCGTCGTCTGCCCATTTCCCTTCAACAAGCAGCTACCGGCCCAAACCATGCCGGCATTCGCGTCTGATCGAGCGATAGCTCCCGTCGAGGCATCTGAAATGCAGTCCGTGATGAACCGTGATTTGGAGCAGTTGCAACAGAGCGGCGTCTTCGGACGGGCGGGTCTTGCCATTGGCGTGGTGAAGTACGGCGTGCGGCGAGTGTTTACTTACGGAACGGCGAAACCGGACTCGATCTTTGAAATCGCGTCCGTCACGAAGACTTTTACCGCTCTCACGCTGGCGCGAATGGCGGAGCAGGGCTGGGTAAGACTGGATGAGCCGGTCCGGCGGCTATTGCCGCCAGGAACTGTCGAAAAACCGGCCGGCGGCGAAATCACTCTGCTCGATCTCGCTACCCAGCATTCCGGTTTGCCGCGCATGCCCAGTGACTTCCATCCGGACAACGATAATCCTTTTGCCAACTTTCACGCGGCGGACCTTTATGAATTCATCGCACGGCATGGCGTAAGAAAACCGGTTGATGCCTCGTTTATTTACAGCAATGTGGGCGTCGGGCTGCTGGGGCAAGCATTGGCGAATCGCGCTCAGACGAGCTATGCGGACTTGGTCAAAGCGGAAGTGACTAACCCGCTCGGCCTGAAAGATACAGTCGTGTCCCTTTCGCCCGAACAATGGAGCCGGTTCATTCAGGGACACGATGGGCTCACTGATGGACCTGATGGATTCAGACGCTTCTCCCATGCGTACGGGGATCCCGTTGCTCCTTGGGATTTCGATGCGATAGCTGGCGCGGGAGCGTTGCACTCCACTGCTGTCGATATGCTTACGTATCTCGAAGCAAATCTGCATCCAAATGCAAAGGGTGGTGTACTTTCAGCGGCTTTACTCGAAGCGCACAAGCTTCACGAGGATGCAGACGTGCTTCCGGGAATGCGCATTGCTCTGATTTGGTTGTATAGCCCCGATGCTGCTATTTGCATGATGGCGGCAGTGTGGGGCACACAGCCTTTGCATTCTTCAATCCGAAGGAGGACTACGCTGCGATTGTTCTCTCGAACGGCTTCCTGTCCGCTCAGTTGGTGGGCGCGCACATTCGCCAAAGGCTAGCTGGATTACCGGCGCTTTCGCTCTCCAATGTCGCGATTCCCGCGAGTGGTGGCGCTTTGCGTGTGGTTCGCCTCTTCGCAGTTTATTGGACCACCATGTTGGCGGCTGGCGCATTCATTTATTGCTGTGTATTGGGTCTGCAAGGGCTTGTGGCACAACTGCTGCCCCGGCAATGGTTCCTGCGCGTCTCTTCTTTCCTGCAACTAGTGGCTTTCTGCCTGATCGTGAGCGTGTACTTTCTTCAGCCACTGCTGGCGGCGCCGAACCCTTTCGATATACAGAGTGCCGGGCTGCCGGGGTGGTCGCCGTCGTATTGGTTCTTAGGCCTGTTTCAGCAGTTGAACGGTTCCCCCGCGCTGGCGCCACTCGCTACGCGGGCTTGGATGGGCTTGGCGATTGCAGTCGGCGGAACAGCAGCAGCCTACGCATTATCTTATTTCCGCTCGTTGCGCAAAATTATCGAAGAACCGGACATTCTGCCTGGCGCTCGCCGCGAAAGTTGGCTGCCGGGCTTTGGTACATCACTCGAAACAGCCGTTGTTCAATTCAGTATGCGAACGCTGCTCCGCAGCCGGCAGCACCGCGTGATTCTTGCCTTCTATTTGGGTATTGGATTTGGCGCTACGGTCTTTCTGCTAAGGAGCCCAATTGTTAGGGAAATTTCGGAGACAACCGTAACAGACCCTTGGCATCAAGTAAGTGTGCCGCTCCTGGCCGCGAGCATCATAATGATGGGTTTCTGCGTAGTCGGAGTGCGAGCCGTCTTTTCTCTGCCTCTCGAATTGTCTGCCAATTGGATCTTCCGCATGACACCGGTTCGGGCGGGATCGAATTGCGTGACAGCCATGCGACGTTCTCTGTGGGTACTCTCCGTAGCTCCTGTCTGGGCGGGTTCGGCGATCGTGTTTCTATCGACGTGGCCTTGGCGGGCAGCGGTGGGACATCTCATTCTGCTTGCACTTCTCGGACTCACCATAGCTGAATTCTGTCTGCAGGGCAGTCAGAAGATTCCGTTCACTTGTTCCTGGCTGCCGGGCAAATCGAACTTTCACATTGCTTTCTGGATGTGCATCCTGTTGATCTTAGAGATCGTTCTGCAAGTCGCGGAACTGGAACGGCTCGCGCTGGAAAACCCTACTCGGTACGCTGTCATTCTCATCGTTCTCGGCACTGCGGCGGCATGCGCGGGGTGGCGAACTTCGCGTTTGGCTAATTCGGAAATTGCACCGCTGCAGTTTGAGGAAGTGCCATCCTGGCAACTCGTGACCTTGAACTTACCCAGAGACGGAGGGCTCCCGTAGACAATTACTCCGTCGTGGTGAACGGTCGGGCCCAGTTCTCAAGAATCGTCCGGCTTGTCGATAAGGAATAAAAAGACCGCCATTGCCCCGACCTATAGGTCACGATGCGTAATCCGTTCTTCATATTCGGAATAGTCACAAGCCTCCCGGCAGAGAGTGTTCAGGCTCTTACCGTTGCAGCTGTGTTTGCCGTTCCCCTGATCGCTCTGGCCTGGATTGTCACGTTCCGCATTTGTGTACGCCGCCAGACCCGCTTTCTGCAAATCAAACTTGCTGAGCAAATCGCTCTCCGCGAACATTCGGAATCGGCCAGTAAAGTGAAAGGCGAGTTTCTGGCCCACATGAGCCATGAAATTCGAACACCGATGAACGCCATCATAGGCTTCACCGACTTAGTCCTGAAGACTCAGCTGAGGTCCCGGAATTGCGTGAAGATCTGGATCGCGTACGCACTTCCGCCAAGTGGCTTATGCACATCGTCAATGATGTGCTCGAGTGTTGCCGGATCGAAGCTGGGGGCGGACTTCAACTTGACAGCAAGGAGTTCTCCTACCGCCGAATGCATACGTTCGACGATCAAGATCATCCAGCGTGAAGCAGCGGCCAAGAATCTGAGCTTGCATTGTAAGATCGATCGTCAAATTCCCGCGCTGGTTCGCAGCGATCCGACACGCCTTCAGCAAATCGTTGTCAACCTGCTCGATAACGCTGTGAAATTCACAACAAGCGGCAGCATCATGGTCTCGGCTGTCCTTGAATCGAAGTCGGCAGATTCTGTTTTAGTTCGGATCTCGGTCGCCGATACCGGCATTGGCATTCCACCGGGCAGGCAGCATTCTATTTTTGAGCCATTCCGACAGGCCGATGGGTCGGCTATCAGTAACCCTGCGGGAACCGGTCTGGGGCTTGCTATTTGCCGCAAGCTGGTGACCTTATTTGGCGGTACGATCGAAATACAGAGCCAACTGGGCGCGGGAAGCACGTTCGAGTTCACAGCTTGGTTCCAGAAGACGGAAGGGTCGGCGGAATTGGACCGGCAATCGAAGATCGATCGAACTGCGGGAGCGAGACACCTTAGCATTCTGATCGCCGAGGACAATGCCGTCAATCGCCGCCTTGCGACCAAGGTGTTGGAGTCAGCTGGACATCAAGTCACGGCGGCCTCAAACGGCAAACAGGCCGCTCAGCTGTTCGCGGCGGAAAGTTTTGATCTGGTCTTCATGGATATCGAGATGCCGGAAATGGACGGACTTGAAGCAACACAGGCGATCCGCGCCGGCGAACCGAAGGGATCCCACATACCTATATACGCGCTTACTGCACATGCCATGGCCGGCGATCGGGAGAAGTGCATCGCGGCCGGGATGGACGGATATATTTCCAAGCCGATTGACGTGGATGAAGTGCTGAATATAATCGCGGCCGTGGCATCGGCCCCGCCGCGGATTGAGGCGTTCGGTGATTAGGGCCTGCAGGGAGTTTATGCGAGGCCGCTGGTTCGGGCAAATTTCAGCGCTTCGATTGCCGCGCCACGAGCGCCAGCGGTGTCGCCGTTCGGCATCACATAGATTGGAATATCGGCCTGCTCTTCCCGCTGGTTGGGCATACCGGCGCGAATCTCCTCGATAAACCAGCGTTGGAACTCCTCTTTGGTCTCCAATGCTCCTCCGCCCACGATCAAAGCATCGGGGTCAAAAGTATTGATCATCGCATCGAAGAACAAGCCGAGAGCGTTGGCCTGCACGCGGAAGATCTCCTTGCACATGGGATCGCCGCTCTCCGCCAAACCGCGCACGAGCTTCGCAGCGTGACGGAGATCGACCTTGCCGAGTTCGTGGCTGGGATGCCGGGCCAGGAAGAATGGAAGCAGATGTCTCTCGATCGCGGTCAGAGAGCACAGGGACTCCAGGTCTCCCAGACGGCCACAGTTGCACAGCGGCTTCAGGTCCCTGATTCTGTCGATGCTCTGATGCGGGATGAGGACATGGCCCAGTTCGCCGCCAAAACCTTTTCTGCCTTGGACCACGTTGCCATCGATGATGATGCCGCCGCCCAGACCGGTGCCGATGATTGCGGATATAGAGGTGCCCCGGCTGGCCGCGCCGAAAAGCACAAAGTGGCCCCAAAGCGCCCCTGCATTCCCATCGTTGAGGTACGTCACGGGCTTGGCGAGCCGGATTGCAAGATTTTCGCGGATATCGAAGCCAGCCCAATGCGGATGCACAAAGTTGGTAGAACCTCGCGCGCTGAACACACCTGTCGCGCTAGCAGGCCCGGGAGTGTCGAGACCGACAACCGCGATGTCCGCAACCTGAACGCCGGCTTTTCGGGCAGCGAGCCTGAGTCCCTCCGCAATCTGCTGAAGACAAGTTTCGGGTCCTTCTTTCGATCGGGCGGGATGCTCGCACAGATCCTCGATCAGGAAGCGCTCGTGCGCGTCCAAAAACGTGTAGTTGACAGCGGTTCCACCAAGATCGATTCCCGCCATTAACGGCAAACTGTCACCTCGCTTCGAATCATTTTATTGCCGCAGTTGCCAGAGTATCAGGGGCGGTGTGATAATCTGCCCGATGGCTACCTGGAGAGTAC
>CAWFWH010000021.1:0-18181 GCA_963819405.1 uncultured Acidobacteriaceae bacterium
CGAACTCTATGAAACGAGTTACTCAAGTTAGTATTTATGAGTGGTAGAGCAAATGAGGGCAGCTCAAGCCCCGATCATCCGCTGAGCAGCTCGTCAGTTGTAACTCGCCTCGCCTCCAACGCCGAACGGCCTAAGGTGATTGCCTCCACAGCCCAATCGCGAGAACCAAAGCTCCGATCGCAATCAGCAGAACCAATGGCTTGGCCAACCAGTTCGGCAGTCGACGGCCGACTTGCCGACTTGCTAGTGGAGCAAGGAAGAACGCTTTCCCAGTAAACGCTCTAATGAGCATGATCCCCCCAGCAACTCCCAGCAGCACGGATGTTAAGCGATTAACGAGTTGTTCGTGCGGCACGTGCTCTCCTAACCGCCGGGGCACCCGTTGACAAAAGATGGGCGTCCATACACACCTACTGGACCGAAAATGTGGACGGAGGCAGAATAATCCGTAGTGCTATTTCGCAAACGATACCTCTAACGTGGGTCGGCCCACTGTCCGGAGCCGGAGGTATCGGTTGGTTTTCTGTTCCAGTTCGTCGACGAATGCAGCGGTTCCGTAAGGTTTGCCCTGCTTGGTACTTGCTCGTAGCGCATTCTCCTTATCCGTGCTCATTTGGCCTTCCAACAGGGTCGCCCACTCTTTTGCGGAATAGGAACCAGCCCACAACGAGAGGGTGAGGTAATCAGGCGCGCTGACGTAACCAAGGCGTGCTGCGGCGCTGGACCACTCGTAAGCGGCGGGAGATCTCACGAGCCCTGCGCGGACCGGGTTCCGCTCCACGTAGAGCAGCGCTGCGAACAGGTGCTGGCGATCGAGCGGGCACGAGCGATAGCGGCCTTGCCACAGGTGACCGGCCGAGCGCTTGTGCTGCCGGTTCATGTGAACGGCAAAGCGTGACTGCGCTCGGCGGAAGGTTTGCGCCATGGCGGCCTCGTTGCGCGGCAGAACGATCCAGTGTACATGGTTCGTCATCAAACACCAGCCGTGAAGCTCTAGCCCGTATGCGATGGCAGCGCTGGCAACCAATCCGAGATAGAGTTTCCGGTCCTCGGGTGCGGCAAAAACGTCCTGACGGTAATTGCCGCGTTGCGTTACGTGATACGGGATATCGGGGACTGCCACGCGAGCGAAGGCTGGCATACTTGTGAGTTGTTTGCTGGGGTCATTGCTCTCGGATTTAACTGCCTCCGTCTGCTTTTGCCTGTCTGCTTTTGCCTCGCTTTTGCCTCCGTCTGCTTTTGCCCGTCTGCTTTTGCCCGTCTGCTTTTGCCCGGTCTGCTTTTGCCCGGTCTGCTTTTGCCCGCTTTTGCCCCGTCTGCTTTTGCCGCCTGCCTTTGCCGCTTTTGCCTGTATTGAAAGTGTAGGAGTTGGCGTTCGCTAGGAGGAGGTGAAAGCAGCAAAAACACTTACGCCTATAGGTAATTTCGCCAATAGTCTACACCACCGCTCATGGTTGAAGACATTTCCGTCCAGTACCGGTTGACGGCGTGTTCTCTGACGAATCTTGTTGAGTGTGTAGTCCCGAATTCCCCCGTTTCATCAGGTCGTACGTACATGCGAATGCTTCCTGTTCGGTCGAATGCGCATGATCTGGTGGCCCCGGCACCCTCCGCTCCAAAACCTCACCGTGTACCAGGGTGCTTTTGGTGTACTGGCATTTCCAGGTACCATCGCCCATCTTTTGAACTGACAGCATCCGTTTTGTTTCCATAATCTCCTATCGGACATCATCGACACCTTCGGTAGCGATCCGGGACGCTGAGCGCCAGGCTGAGTGGTTCATCGTTCGTCGAGACCCGCGTGGTTACAGGCGGCGCCCGGCCGCAATAACCAGCTTGTTTGCATTCACAGTTTGCATTACGTACAGCCTGACTGTCCGTCGCCGTAACTGTGATCCTCGCGAAGTATTCCGGGCCCAGTTGGCGGTACTTCAGACGGACCGCAGTAGATCCTTCAATGCGAGGAGTAGCCGACCCGACCCTTGAGAATAATCCGTTGCACAGCATCCTCAGATAGAGAGCCGTGGAACTTGTCTAAAGCGAGAGTACACATTGTGACGGCAGGTATAGGGTTGTTCGCAGGATCTTTGTAAAGGAGATTCACTTCTTCAACTACTTCGTTAGGCGAGAAGCCTTCCACCGAAAAGTGCTTCAGGATCGTCTTATGCTTTAACTGTTAGGTTGTCCCTTCCAAAATATTGGCTTCAATTTGAAACAGGAAAGCTCCATTGTAAATTCCAAGCACAAAGGCAGCTTTTTCGCCGCTCGAAAAGGTCTTCCAAGCCCTCCCGTTGATCGCAGTCCCCGAAAAGAACTGCTCAGTGTTCTCCTGTTGTGCCGACATCGTCCTATTCGACAGAACCAGAGCTGTCAGCAGCACTAAAATCGCTCTAAGGCGTATCATAAAAAAATAATTTAAGGCGAAGCTAGTCTTCGGAACTAAAGCTACATATCGGTCTGTTTCAGCCAAAGAAACCGACAAATACTCTGCCGTCTCACGTCGACAATAACTGGCAGATCGGTGTTACAGTGGCTGCCTCCTCGCGGGCCGGGGCGCCGCTCGTTACGCTGGTGGGCAATACTCTAGATATTTCTGTGACATTTGATTCGCTGATCAGCCCTGATACCGCCTTTCTCATATTCACCACTCCCGTCGGATTGGGGTTAGGGAGTTCATCGCGCTCCCGTTTACCCGCTTTTCGGACGCGATTAAACCAGCAGGAGCTTGACAGTGCGTTTGACCTCACGAATGTGGGGAGTTACACTGCTTCATTCTTCGCAGCGAATGGTGGAACGACAGCAAGGACAGGGAGCACTTTTGACCGTAACGCGGAACGCCGCCAAAGCTACGTCAATGTTCGTTAAAGAACGCGGGATAGGACACGCAAATACTATTCTCTAACCGCCCGTTAGATCCATTCACAAGCCGCAGCTAAATATTTCCAGCCGCTCGGCCCGTTCCCTATCTCACCGCGAGATAAGCCCTTATGCACCCGCCGCCAGCCAGATCCCCCTGCCCGCTACCGCCCCGCCCGCCTCGGCCGATTCGCACCCAGGCACATACTAAATCCGAAAGCTAGCCTTAGCTCTTCACATATTTCCGAAAACGCCGGATGACCGACAAAGGTGGCCCTCTCCGGCGTTTTTCATTTTCAGGAGTAATTCATCATGTCTACGCAGTCTCAAATCACCGCCAATCAGGCGAATTCTCAACTTTCAACCGGTCCGACTAGCGAAGCCGGTAAGGCCGTTTCCTGCAAAAACAATTTCCGTTTCGGATTCACGGGCGCTTCACCGTTCTTCCCTGGGAAGACGAACTCGATTTTGAATCCCTACGCACTGGCCTGCTCGCCGAGCATCAGCCCACTACCCAAACCGAGCGTCTGCTGGTCGACGGCATGGCCGAACATTATTGGCTCAAGCAGCGCGCCGTCACCCTCCAGAACAACTGCTTCATCACGGAATTGTCGCCCCGCGACCTCGAAAAGCAGCTTGCTCTCTATCTGCGTTACCAGACCACCAACGATCACGCCTTCTACAAATCCCTGAACCAGCTCCTAAGCCTAAGGGCCGAAAAGCGTAAACAGCAGATTGGCTTCGAATCGCAGAAGCGGCAAGAGGCCGAAGAGCTCCGTCGCGAAGCCGACGAAAAGCGCAAAGAAAAGAAGCACGAAATGCAGATTTGGCTGCTCCAAGCCGAAGGCGAGCACCGCGAAATGAAAAATAACGAGCTTGATCCTTTCGAAACCGACCCTCGAACTCGTGTCGACCGCATTCTGGCGCACGAAAAGGCCGCGTAAAGGCCGCCAATCTCCGATGAACGCCGCAACCCACACCCAACCTGCGCCTCAAGGCCGATGTCCTCATCCGCGCGGGAACTCCCGGTCCGGCTGGCTTGCTCATCTGACGCCTGGACTAACTGCCTTGAACGCGAAACCGCCATGTTACGCTGAGGATTCTTGTCTAAATGACGGGCGCCGCTGAGCTGAAGAGGACACCGCTGTTCGATGTCCATTCCTCGTCAAAGGCCAGGCTCGTCGACTTTGGCGGCTGGCACATGCCGGTCCAATATTCGAGCATTCTGGAGGAGCATAACGCGGTTCGTACAGCCGTCGGAATGTTCGACGTCAGCCACATGGGCGAGATCGAAATCGAGGGCCCGGAGGCTGCGAAGTTGGTCGATACCGTCTCGACGAATAATGCTGCAAAGTTGAAGATCGGCCAAGCGCATTATTCAGCGTTGCTCTATGAGCACGGCGGTTTTGTCGATGACATTCTGGTTCACAAGATTTCCGATACGCACTTTTTTATTTGTGTGAACGCTTCGAACCAGGAGAAAGATTTTGAGCACATCCTTTCACAAAATCGTTTCGATGCGGAGGTTGAATTTACCAGCGATCAATATGCGCAACTCGCGATTCAGGGTCCGAAGGCGCTGCCCACGCTTCAGAAACTGACCGATACCAAGCTCAACGAGATTAAATATTACTGGTTCGCGGATGGATCAGTAAACGGAGTTCCAGCGCGTATCGCACGTACGGGATATACCGGCGAGGACGGCTTTGAGATTTACATTCCGCCCGAAAAGGCGGAGCGAATCTGGAATGACATTCTGAAAGCAGGCGAAGAGTTCGGGATTAAACCGTGCGGTTTGGGCGCTCGCAATACGTTGCGCCTCGAAGCCAAGATGGCGCTGTACGGGCACGAGCTTACCGCTTCGATCAATCCGTTCGAAGCGGATCTGGCCTGGATCGTCAAGATGGAGAAAGGCGATTTCACCGGTCGAGCAGCATTGGAAAAAGTTCACCAACAGGGCGTCACGCGGAAGTTAGTTGGCTTCGAAATGAAGGAGCGCGGCATCGGGCGCGATGGCTACGAAGTCTGGATTGAAGGCGCGCCGGCGGGGTGGGTGACCAGCGGAGGGCCGTCTCCGACGCTGAACAAGAATATTGGGCTTTGTTACTTGCCCACGGAACAGGCGGTCCCCGGCGTCACCATCCAGGTCCTGATTCGCAATCTTCCCGTGGAAGCCGTCACTGTGCCGACGCCATTCTACAAGAGAGCAAAGGGATGACCTATCCAGAAACTTACAAGTACACAAAAGAGCACGAATGGGTGCATGTTCAGGGCGATGAAGGGACGGTAGGCATCACGGATCACGCTCAGCACGAATTAGGCGATATCGTTTTCGTCGAGCTGCCCAAGACGGGCGTGAAAGTTCAGAAGGGACAAACGTTCGGCTCGGTTGAATCGGTAAAAGCTGTGTCCGATATCTATTCGCCTGTTTCCGGCGAAGTGTCGGCTGCCAATGAAATGCTCTCGAAGAATCCCGAGAAACTGAACGAAGATCCTCACGGGGAAGCCTGGTTGATCAAGGTGAAGCTTTCGCAGCCGGATGAAGCAAATGAACTGATGTCAGCCGCGGATTACCAAAAATACATCGGGGAAGAGTAACGCTGCATTGCGATATCTACCGAAGTCAGACTCCGAGCGTCGCGAGATGCTGGACGCCATCGGGTTGAAATCTGAAGAAGACTTGATCTCGTACCTGCCTGCCGACGTGCGCTTCAACAGGCCGTTGGCTATTGAGGATGGCAAGAGCGAGTACGAAATTGTCGACTATTTCAAGGAACGAGCCGCGCAGAATGCTAATGGCTTTGCGAGTTTTCTGGGGGCGGGAGTGTATAACCATTACCGTCCGGTTCTGGTAGACACAGTTGTCTCGCGTGGCGAATTCCTGACTTCGTATACGCCCTATCAGGCGGAGATCGCGCAAGGCACCCTCACCAGCATTTTCGAATTCCAAACCATGGTGTGCCAGTTGACCGGGATGGAAGTGGCGAACGCTTCGATGTATGACGGCTCATCGGCGGTGCCGGAAGCGGCCATGATGGCGGTTCGCGTGACGCGACGGAATAAAGCCCTGATTGCCCGCACGGTTCATCCCGAGTACCGCGAGGTATTGCAAACCTATACGAAACACCAAGGTATTGCAGTCGAGGAATTGGCGTATGCGAAGAACGGCCGGCTGGACCTGGACGATCTCCAAAAGAAGCTGAACGACGATGTCGCGGCGGTGATTGTCCAGACGCCGAATTTTTTCGGAATTTTGGAGCAGTTGAAGGAAATTTCTTCGATTGCAACGGGTAAGGGCGCGCTGTTGGTGGTGGTCTTCACAGAAGCGGTTGCACTCGGCCTGATCGCGCCGCCGAAAGAGGCCGATATCGTGGTGGGCGAACTGCAAAGCTTTGCCATCTCGCCCAGTTATGGCGGACCGTACGCGGGAATCATCGCGACACGCGAGAAGTACATCCGGCAGATTCCCGGGCGGCTAGTGGGTGAGACTACTGATGCCGACGGGCGACGCGCCTTCTGTCTGACTCTTGCCACGCGTGAGCAACATATCCGGCGTGAGAAGGCGACTTCAAACATCTGCACCAATCAAGCCTTGCTGGCGCTGATGGCAACTGTATTCATGACGATCTACGGCAAAGAAGGCTTGCGGGAATTAGCGGAGCAGAACCTAGCGAAGGCGCACTATCTGGCGAGTAAACTGCCGCTGGAATTCGAGGGACCTTTCTTCAACGAATTCGTCGCGCGAACGAATGGAAAATCGCCGGAGCAAATCAACGGTGGGCTGCTGAAAGAAAAGATTATTGGCGGCTTGCCGCTGGGCCGCTTTTATCCCGAGCTGAAAAACAGCATCCTGCTGTGTGCCACCGAGATGAGCAAGCGCAAGGACATGGATGCGGTAGCGGGTGCGTTCGCAAAGCAATGATCAAGAAGGTTTCGAAACACATCGTCCAAGAAGAGCCGCTGGTGTTTGAGCTCAGCTCGCCGGGGAAGCGGGGATATCAACTTCCGCCACTCGATGTGCCGTCTATCGATGCGGAGGCTGTGCTCGGGGAAGAAAACGTACGCTCGGAAATCGAGGACTTCCCGGAAATTAGCGAGTTTGAGACCCTTCGCCACTTCACGCGTCTCTCGACCTGGAACTACGCCATTGATCTGGGGCTTTATCCCCTCGGGTCGTGCACCATGAAGTACAACCCGCGCGTAAACGAGCTGGTGGCGCGGACCGAGGGGCTGGCATGGGCGCATCCTTATCAGCCGGAAGACCACTCACAGGGTTGCATGGAAGTTATAGCGGTTTTGGAGCGGGCGCTGGCGGAGATTACAGGCATGGATGCGGTAACTTTGCAACCCGCGGCAGGCGCGCACGGCGAATTCACCGGCATTCTCATGATTCGTGCGCTGCTTGAAAAGCGCGGGAATCCCAGAAAAAAAATTCTGGTACCCGATTCCGCGCATGGCACGAATCCCGCCACGGCGATGACGGTTGGTTACACGGTTGAGAACATCAAATCGAATGACCGCGGCATGGTGGATCTGGAAGTTTTGAATCGCGCAACCACCGAAGATGTGGCCGGCCTGATGATAACCAACCCCAATACCGTGGGCGTGTTCGAAGGCAACATTCGTACGATTTGCGGCATCTTGCACGATAAAGGCGCGCTGGTTTACATGGACGGCGCCAACATGAATGCGCTAGTTGGTGTCACGCGTCCCGGTGAATTCGGCATCGACGTGATGCACTTGAATCTGCACAAGACATTTTCGACGCCGCACGGCGGGGGCGGTCCCGGTTCAGGCGCTGTAGCTGTTGCCAAGGTGCTCACTCCCTTTTTGCCCAGCCCGCGTTTGAAACGCGAGGGCGACCTTTGGCGCTGGAACTACGATCTGCCGGATTCGATCGGCAGGGTGCGCGCTTACTACGGGAATTTCGGAGTCTTGGTACGCGCGCTGGCCTACATTATGGCCCACGGCGGCAACGGATTGCGCCGAGCCACGCTGGACGCCTTGCTCAACGCAAATTACATTCGCACGTTGCTGGAACCGCATTACGAAATCGCCTATAAAGCGCCGAGCATGCACGAGTGTGTGTTCAGCGACGATCGTCAGGCGAAGAAGGGTATACGCACGGGCGATATAGCGAAGCGGCTGATCGATTACGGTTTCCATCCATACACGGTGAGTTTTCCGTTGATTGTACGCGGCGCGATGATGATAGAGCCGACCGAGACGGAGAGTAAGCGCGAGCTGGACCTGTTCGCCGATGCAATGATTTCCATTGCGCGTGAAGTGGAACAGAGCCCCGAGCTTGTTTTGAAAGCGCCGCATTCTACACGCACGTCGCGCGTCGATGAAGTCACCGCGGCGAGGCGACCGATCGTACGTTGGCAACCGCGTCCCATCGCCAGCCAGGCCGCCGACTAATTTTGCAGACGACCGGCGCGCCGTTTAGTAGTATCCTACATAGGTGAGAGGATCAGGAACGCCGCAGCGGCAATTTCGCGTGCTCTATCGCGAGTTTCTGCTCCGAATGTTTGACGTTGAGGTCCTGTCGGTTCATGCTCGGGGCGATGCGAGCACGATGCTGGGGCAGTTCGCTGCGCTGCTCGTCTTCTTAAGCCTGGGCTTTTCGATTCCCGCGCTAGGTTTCGAGGCTAAGTTGCCTGGCCAAGTGTTCCTGATCGGCAGTTGGAGTGCCGAGCACTTTCTGATTGCAACGACCATGCTGGTGGTGGGCTTGTTCGCTGTCCTGAGCTGGAACTCCACATTCCCGGACAAGCGCGATGTTCTGGTACTTGCACCTTTGCCTGTGCGCGCGCGTACACTATTTCTGGCGAAAGTCGCAGCAGTAGGAACGGCACTGAGCCTCACGATAGTTGTTCTGCACATTTTCACGGGCCTGACTTGGCCGCTGGCGTTCAACAAGCAGGTTCCCGCGCAAACCATTCCGGCTTTCACTTCCGATCCGGCGATTGCGCCGGTTGAGGCAGCCGACATGCAATCCGTAATGAGTCGCGACTTGGCGCGAAGCGCCTGGAGCAATGCTCCAGCAGGCGCAGGTCTCGCCATTGGAGTCTCGAAACACGGCGTGCGGCGAGTCTTTACCTATGGAGCGGCGAAACCGGATTCGATCTTTGAAATCGGGTCAGTGACGAAGATTTTTACCGCTCTCGTGCTGGCGCGAATGGTGGAGCGGGGCAAAGTAAAACTGGATGAGCCAGTCCGGCAGCTATTGCCGCCCGGAACTGTACAAAAACCTACTGGCACCGAAATCACGCTGCTCGATCTCGCCACGCAGCATTCCGGTTTGCCGCGGATGCCGAGTAACTTCCATCCCGCCGACAAAGACAATCCATATGCCGATTATCACCCGGACGATCTTTATGAGTTCATCGCAAAGCATGGCGTAAGAAAGCCGGCAGACGCGTCCTTCCTTTACAGCAATCTTGGTGTCGGCCTACTGGGGCAGGCATTGGCGAACCGCGCTCGGATGACCTATGCGGACTTAGTGAAAACGGAAGTGACTGAGCCACTCGGCCTGCGAGATACGGTTGTGGCGCTTTCGCCCGAACAACGGAGCCGGTTCATTCAGGGATACGACGGAGACGGTCATCCGGTTCATGCCTTGGTCCTGGATGCGCTGGCCGGGGCTGGAGCCCTTCACTCGACGGTCAGCGACATGCTCACCTATCTCGAAGCGAACCTGCACCCGGATTCGAAGGGCAATTTGCTTGCGGCGGCTTTGGTCCAATCGCACGAGCTACGCGCAGACATCTCTCCCGGATTGCGTATTGCTCTCATCTGGATGTACGGCACCGATACCGGAACCTATGGGCACGATGGCGCGACCGCGGGATATACCGCGGATGCATTCTTCAATCCGAAGGACGACTATGCTGCTGTCGTTCTCTCTAACACGGGGCGGCGAGGCAGCGTCCTTTCTGCCGATGTGACAGGCGAGCACATCCGTCAAAGATTGGCTGGCCTACCGGCCCTTTCGCTTGCCTCTGTTTCGATTCCCGCAAGCGGCGGCATCGTGGGCCTCATTCGGTTGTTCGCAGTTTATTGGAGCACCATGCTTGCGGCCGGCGCATTTATTTATTGCTGTGTGTTGGGCGTGCAAGGGCTCGCGGCGCAATTACTGCCGCGACGGCTGTTTCTGCGTGCATCGTCGTTTCTGCAATTGGCGGCCTTCTGCCTGCTTGTGAGCGTGTATTTTCTTCAGCCGATGGTGGCATTGCCGCAGACCATCATCGATGCGCAGAGCTCAGGGCTGCTTGCGTGGTCGCCGTCGTATTGGTTCCTGGGTCTTTTTCAGCAGTTGAATGGGTCTCCGGCGCTAGCGCTCCTGGCGCGGAGAGCCTGGATTGGATTGGCAATTGCGGTGTGCGGAACAGCGGCAGCCTACGCGCTATCCTATTTCCGCTCGTTGCGGAAAATCGTGGAGGAACCGGACATTATGCCCGGCTCTCGGGGTGCGAGTTGGTTGCCGCGTTTCGGTACATCGCTCGAAACGGCAGTCGTGCAGTTCAGTATTCGAACGCTGCTTCGCAGCCGGCAACATCGTGTCATTCTCGCCTTCCATTTGGGTATTGGGTTCGCTATTACAATCTTTTTGCTGAAGAGCCCTGTTGCTAAGGAAATTTCGAATGGATCCGTCAGCGACCCGTGGCACCAGGTAAGCATGTCGCTGCTGGCCTCGAGCATCATCATGATGGCCTTCTGCGTAGTAGGTATCCGCGTCATATTTTCGCTGCCCCTGGACCTGCCGGCCAATTGGGTTTTCCGCATCACACCGGTTCGGGAGGAGCGGAGTGCCTGACCGCGCGCCGACGTTCGTTGTGGGTACTCTCCGTGGCTCCGGTCTGGGCGGCTTCGGCAATACTGTTTCTGTCAGTTTGGCCTTGGCGGCCTGCGCTGGAACACCTACTAGTTCTTGGGCTTCTTGGAATGGCTGTGGTTGAGTTTTGCCTCCAGGGCAGTCAGAAGATTCCGTTCACTTGTTCCTGGCTACCTGGCAAATCGAACTTTCACATCACTTTTTGGCTCTGCATCATGTTAATCCTGCAGATTGTTCTCAGAGGGGCCGAACTTGAACGGCGCGCGTTCGAGAACCCAGTCCGTTACATCGCGATCCTCATCGTTTTAGGCACTGCGGCGGCATGCGCGAGGTGGCGAACTTCGCGTCTGGCTAATTCGGAAATTGCACCGCTGCAGTTCGAGGAAGTGCCATCTTGGCAACTCGTGACCTTGAATTTACCCAGAGACGGAGGGCTACTGGTCGAGGCGGTTGACACGACAGTCGGAACGCGGTATAACGGAAAGCGACTGTGAGACAGGGTTTTGACCGCTTCTTGCCTCTCTCGCCAGCGGCCTTGCACATTCTGCTCTCTTTGGCTGGTGAGGAGCGCCATGGGTACGGGATCATGCAAGATGTCGCTCGTCAATCGGATGGGCGCTACAAGCTGGGTCCGGGCACGCTCTACGACAACCTCCAGAAGCTCATGAAGGAACGCCTCGTCGAAGAGACTGAGAACTCCTCAACCGGGGCCGAGTCCAGACGCCGCTATTACCGGTTAACTAAGCTCGGACGGCGGGTGCTTTCGACCGAGATCACGCGTTTAGAAGAAGCAATTCGCGAGGCAAAAGTACATCTAGGTTTCAAAGGAGCGTAACGTGATGCGGGCTCTTTATCGCGGTTTGCTTTGGCTGCATCCGATTTCATTCGAAGAGCGATTTGGAGAAGAGATGCTGTGGATCTTCGATGTAAGGCGGGCGTCAGAAAGCGGCATTGCGCTGCTTCTCGATTGTTTTGTTTCTCTGTGCCGGCAATGGCTTTTCCGCTAGGGTCTATGGAAGTTTGGCATAGGTGTCCTGGTGAACTTGATCCTGGGGTTTCGTCTCTTGTTTGGTGTGTGATTGGAAATGGCTCGAACGGGTGAAATCGCAAGCGGATCGGCGAAGCCTGCCATGCTTCGGGTTGTCCTCGGTTGGGTTCTTTGTGTGCTCCTCGCATTTGTTTTTCTGATGGTGGGTGGCATGAAGCTACTGAGCAGACCCATTATGGTGCACGAGTTCGATCAAGTCGGTCTGGGGCAGTGGTTTCGATATTTTACCGGCACTCTTGAAGTTACCGGTGCGGTATGTCTCCTGATTCCGAAGTTTAGTCGCTGGGGGGCATTGCTGCTGGTAGTCGTGATGGTTGGCGCTATCACCGCTCATTTGACCGTCCTGCATAGCTCCCCGGTTTTACCGATTGTGTTGCTGGTGTTAGCGGCTCTAACTGCGTGGCTTCGCCGTTGACCAAGCGTCAGTTTCTGGTACTCTATCGCGATTTCTTCCGGCGCATCGTCGACTTGGAAGTGTTGTCGATACACGCCGGCGGAGATGCGGGTGCACTACTCGCGCAGTTTGTGTCGTTGCTCGTTTTTATCAGCCTACTTTTTTCCGTACCCGCTGTGTTCTTGGGTGGAAAGTTGCGTGTGCCTGGCCAGGTGTTTTTGATTGGCCTTTGGAGCGTGCAGCACTTCCTCATCGCTACAACGATGTTGGTAGTTGGCTTATTCGCCGTGCTGACCTGGAACTCTACCTTTCCAGATAAGCGCGATCTTATGATCCTCGCTCCTCTACCGGTGCGGACACGAACGCTGTTTCTGGCCAAAATTGCGGCAGTAGGAACTGCTCTCTGCCTGCTGATCCTTGCTTTGCATGCCATGGCCGGCGTCGTCTGGCCATTTGCCTTCAACAAGCAGCTACCGGCCCAAACCATGCCGGCATTCGCGTCTGATCGAGCGATAGCTCCCGTCGAGGCATCCGAAATGCAGTCCGTGATGAACCGCGATTTGGAGCAGTTGCAACAGAGCGGCGTCTTCGGACGGCGGGTCTTGCCATTGGCGTGGTGAAGCACGGCGTGCGGCGAGTGTTTACTTACGGAACGGCGAAACCGGACTCGATCTTTGAAATCGCGTCCGTCACGAAGACTTTTACCGCTCTCACGCTGGCGCGAATGGCGGAGCAGGGCTGGGTAAGACTGGATGAGCCGGTCCGGCAGTTATTGCCGCCGGGAACCGTCGAAAAACCAGCCGGCAGCGAAATCACTCTGCTCGATCTCGCTACCCAGCATTCCGGTTTGCCGCGCATGCCCAGTGACTTCCATCCGACAACGATAATCCTTTTGCCAACTTTCACGCGGCGGATCTTTATGAATTCATCGCACGGCATGGCGTAAGAAAACCGGCTGATGCCTCGTTTATTTACAGCAATGTGGGCGTCGGCCTGCTGGGGCAAGCATTGGCGAACCGCGCTCAGATGAGCTACGCGGACTTGATCAAAACGGAAGTGACTGATCCGCTCGGCTTGAAAGATAGGTCGCCCTTTCGCCCGAACAACGGAGCCGGTTCATTCAGGGACACGATGGGCTCACCAATGGACCGGATGGATTCAGACGCTTCTCCATGCGTACGGCGATCCCGTTCCTCCTTGGGATTTCGATGCGTCGCTGGCGCGGGAGCGTTGCACTCCACTGCTGTCGATATGCTTACGTATCTCGAAACAAATCTGCATCCAAATGCAAAGGGCGGTGTACTTTCAGCGGCTTTACTGAGCGCACAAGCTTCACGAGGATACAGACGTGCTTCTGGGAATGCGCATTGCTTTGATTTGGTTGTATAGCCCCGATGGCTGCTATTTGCACGATGGCGGGAGTGTGGGCACACAAGCTTTGCATTCTTCAATCCAAAAGAAGACTACGCTGGGATTGTTCTCTCGAACGGCTTCCTGTCCGCTCAGTTGGTGGGCGCGCACATTCGCCAAAGGCTAGCTGGATTACCGGCGCTTTCGCTTTCCAATGTCGCGATTCCCGCGAGTGGTGGCGCTTTGGGTGTGGTTCGCCTCTTCGCGGTTTATTGGACCACCATGTGGCGGCTGGCGCATTCACTTATTGCTGTGTGTTGGGTCTGCAAGGGCTCGCGGCGCAACTGCTGCCCCGGCAATGGTTCCTGCGCGTCTCGTCTTTCCTGCAACTAGCGGCTTTCTGCCTGATCGTGAGCGTGTACTTTCTTCAGCCACTGCTGGCGGCGCCGAACCCTTTCGATATACAGAGTGCCGGGCTGCCGGGGTGGTCGCCGTCGTATTGGTTCCTGGGCCTGTTTCAGCAGTTGAACGGTTCCCCCGCGCTGGCGCCACTCGCTATGCGGGCTTGGATGGGCTTGGCGATTGCAGTCGGCGGAACAGCAGCAGCCTACGCATTATCTTATTTCCGCTCGTTGCGCAAAATTATCGAAGAACCAGACATTCTGCCTGGCGCCCGCCGCGAAAGTTGGCTGCCGGGCTTTGGCACATCACTCGAAACAGCCGTCGTTCAATTCAGTATGCGAACGCTGCTCCGCAGCCGAAAGCACCGCGTGATTCTTGCCTTCTATTTGGGTATTGGATTTGGCGCTACGGTCTTTCTGTTAAAAAGCCCAATTGTTAGGGAAATTTCGAGACATCCGTCAGAGACCCATGGCATCAAGTAAGCATGCCGTTGCTGGCCTCGAGCATCATAATGATGGCCTTCTGCGTAGTCGGAATGCGAGCCGTTTTTCCCTGCCACTCGACTTGCCTGCCAATTGGATCTTCCGCATGACGCCGGTTCGGGAGGGATCGGATTGCGTGACCGCCATGCGACGTTCTCTGTGGATGCTCTCCGTGGTTCCGTCTGGGCGGGTTCGGCAATAGTGTTTCTATCGGCGTGGCCTTGGCGGGCTGCGGTGGAACATCTCATTCTGCTTGCACTTCTCGGAATCACCCTGGTTGAGTTCTGCCTCCACGGCAGTCAGAAAATTCCATTCACTTGTTCCTGGCTACCGGGTAAATCGAACTTTCACATTACTTTCTGGCTCTGCATCGTGTTGCTCTTGCAGATCATCCTCAAGTCGCGGAACTCGAACGGCTCGCGCTCGAAAACCCTACTCATTACGCTGTCATTCTCATCATTCTCGGCACTGCAGCTGCATGCGCGGGGTTGCGAACTTCGCGTTTGGCTAATTCGGAAATTGCACCGCTGCAGTTCGAGGAAGTGCCGTCCTGGCAACTCGTAACCTTAAATTTACCCAAAGACGGCGGGCTCCTTTAGGCAATTACTCCGTCGTAATAAACGGTCGCGCCCAGTTCTCAAGAATCGTCCCGCTTGCCGATAAGGAATAAGCAGACCGCCACTGCCCCGACCTACAGGCCACGATGCTTAGTCCGTTCTTCAATTCGGAATAGCCACAAGCCTCCCGGCAGAAAGTGTTCAGGCTCTTACCGTCGCGGCTGTGTTTGCCGTTCCCCTGATCGCGGTGGCCTGGATTGTCACGTTCCGCATTTGTGTACGCCGCAAGACCCGCTTCCTGCGAATCAAACTCGCTGAGCAAGTCGCTCTCCGCGAACATTCGGAATCGGCCAGTAAAGTCAAAGGCGAGTTTCTGGCCAACATGAGTCATGAAATTCGAACACCGATGAACGCCATCCTGGGCTTCACCGACTTGGTTCTCAAGACTCAGCTGAGTTCGGAATTGCGTGAAGATCTCGATAGCGTACGCACTTCCGCCAAGTGGCTTATGCACATCGTCAATGATGTGCTCGAGTTTTCCCGGATGGAAGCTGGGGGCGGACTCCAGCTTGATAGTAAGGAGTTCTCTTTCGCCGAATGCATACGTTCGACGATCGGGATCATCCAGCGCGAAGCAGCTGCGAGAATCTGAGCTTGCATTGTAAGATCGATCCTCGAATTCCTGCACTGGTTCGTAGCGACCCGACACGGCTCCAGCAGATCGTTTTCAACCTGCTCGACAACGCCGTGAAATTCACAAGTAGTGGCAGCGTGATGGTGTCGGCGGTGCTTGAATCGAAATCCGCAGATTCTGTTCTAGTTCGGATCTCGGTTGCCGACACCGGCATTGGCATTCCACTGGGCAAGCAGCGTTTCATTTTTGAGCCATTCAGACAGGCAATGGGCCGGCTATCAGTAATCCTGCGGGGACGGGGTCGGGGGCTGGCGATTTGCCGAAGCTGGTGACCTTTTTGGCGGTACGATCGAAGTTCAGAGCCAGCTGGGAGCGGGAAGCACATTCGAGTTGACAGCTTGGCTTCAGAAGACGGAAGCGTCGACGGAATTGGCCCGGCAGCCGAAGATCGGCCGAACTGTGGGAACGAGACGCCTAGGATTCTGGTCGCCGAGGACAATGCCGTCAGTCGCCGCCTTGCAACCAAGGTGTTGGAGTCAGCCGGGCACCAAGTCACGGCGGCCTCAAACGGCAAGCAAGCAGCTCAGCTGTTCGCGGCGGCAAATTTCGATCTCGTCTTCATGGATATCGAGATGCCGGAAATGGACGGGCTTGAAGCAACACAGGCGATCCGTGCCCGCGAGCCGGAGGGATCCCACATACCTATATATGCGCTTACTGCACATGCCATGGCCGGCGATCGGGAGAGGTGCATCGCCGCGGGGATGGACGGATATATTTCAAAACCGATTGATGTGGATGAGGTGCTGAATATAATCGCAGCCGTGGCATCGGCCCCGGCGCGGATTGAGGCGCTATCGATGGTTTGAGGGGTTGCGCGTTGGGTTCTAGAGGAGGCCGCTGGTTCGGGCGAATTTCAGGGCTTCGATGGCCGCGCCACGAGCGCCAGCGGTATCGCCGTTCGGCATCACATAGATTGGGATATCGGCCTGCTCTTCCCGCTGGTTGGGCATACCGGCGCGAATCTCTTCGATAAACCAGCGTTGGAACTCCTCTTTGGTCTCCAATGCTCCTCCACCGACGATCAAAGCATCGGGGTCAAAAGTATTGATCATGGCATCGAAGAACAGGCCGAGAGCGTTGGCCTGCACGCGGAAGATCTCCTTGCACATGGATCGCCGCTTTCCGCCAACCGCGCACAAGCTTCGCAGCCTGACGGAGATCGACCTTACCGAGTTCGTGGCGGGGATGCCGGGCCAGGAAGAATGGAAGCAGATGCCTCTCGATCGCGGTCAGAGAGCACAGAGATTCGAGGTCTCCCAGGCGGCCACAGTTGCACACCGGTTTCAGGTCGCTGATTCTGTCGATGCTCTGGTGCGGGATGAGGACATGGCCCAGCTCGCCGCCGAAACCTTTTCTGCCTTGGACCACGTTGCCATCGATTATGATGCCGCCGCCCAGACCGGTGCCGATGATTGCTGACACAGAGGTGCCCCGGCTCGCCGCGCCGAAAAGCACAAAGTGGCCCCAGAGCGCGCCTGCATTCCCATCGTTGAGGTAAGTCACAGGCTTGGCAAGCCGGATTGCAAGATTTTCGCGAATATCGAAGCCAGCCCAATGCGGATGCACAAAGTGGTAGAACCTCGCGCGCTGAACACGCCTGTCGCGCTCGCAGGCCCCGGAGTGTCGAGACCGACAACCGCGATGTCCGCAACCTGAACGCCGGCTTTTCGGGCGGCGAGCGCGAGTCCCTCCGCAATCTGCTGAAGACAGGTTTCGGGTCCTTCTTTCGATCGGGCAGGATGCTCGCACAGATCCTGATCAGGAACGCTCGTGCGCGTCCAAAAACGTGTAGTTGACAGCGGTTCCACCAAGATCGATTCCCGCCATTAGCGGCAAACTGTCACCTCGCTTTGAATCGTTTTATTGCCGACAAAACGATCCTAACATTTTGCCCACATCTGTATGGCACAATGTACCAGAGAGATTTCAAATGAACGTGGCGTATGTGCAAATGGGTGACTGGCTCGGTTTGCAGGCCCTCAGCGACTGAAGCAGAGATGCTTCGGATCGTGGAAGGAAAGCTTGCGCCTACCGTCATCAAGCGATTAATTTCGCTCGGTTTGCAGCGCTCAGAGATCGACTCGGTCATCATTCCGCGCAGGACGCTTCAGCATCGGCGCTCCCGGCGTGAAAAAGCTGACGGTTGAAGAGTCCGACCGCGTGTTGCGCCTGGTCCGGGCGCTTTCGTTGGCGGAGTCGGTCTACGGGGGCCGGGAGCGCGCGTTGGCGTGGCTGCGAAGGCCTCACGTGCGGCTCGACGGACGCGCGCCGCTCTCACTTCTCAATACGGACACGGGCAGCCGGATTGTCGAAGAACTGCTCGTTCAAATTGATGAGGGCATGTTCGTCTAAATGATCCTGTGGAGGATCAGCCGGCATCGCGATCTCAGCGGGGTAGGCGCACTGAGGGTTCCCGGCCGCTGGCATTACGCTGGCCAGCCTATTATTTATCTGACCGAGAGCCCGTCGGCGGCGCTGCTAGAGGTGTGTGTCCATACCAGCGCGAACGACGTGCCACCGGAGTTCACGCTGCTCTAAAATTGCGGGCCCCGAGGTAC
>CAWFWH010000022.1:0-21623 GCA_963819405.1 uncultured Acidobacteriaceae bacterium
GTGGCGCGTACGTCACTCAGCGCCTCCCGCAAAGCCTTTCGCTCTTCGTCATCGCTCGTATATTTGAGGCGGAACCGCTTCAGTTGAGTGATGAACGTCTCGCACGCGCTGAGCGCATTCTGGACACGCTTTTTGTCGACTACGAATTCATCAAAGGCTTCACGCGTTTCGAGCTTTGGATTCAGGAAGAACTGCTCGACGCGCCGGATAACTTTCGTGTTCGCCGCTTTATCATCCTCTGTTTGCTCATAACTCTCCATGATGCGGCGGAAATGAATAACGCTTTTGATCTTCCGGTTGCGATACTTCTCGACCAGCTTTTCCGTCGCGCCATTGCGCCCCAGCCTGTTGACGCTCTCCACCTTGTCCATCGCGAGATCGAGCACTGGCAGAGCTTCGATCCAGAAATTCGAAGGAATGCGCGTAGCCGGGTCGGGATCGAGCGACAGTTCCTGGAATTTCTCGGAAACGTCAGCAGCGATTTGCAGCGCTCGATTTGCCGTTCGCTGAGGCCTGTCAGCTTCATAAGCTTGTTGTTGTCGGTCTCGCCAAGCGCTTCTCATTACCGTTTTGAGGCTTAGGGCCGTTGGCATCAGCTCCCATGCCTCGCGGTAATTGTGGATGGAGAACATATAGAGCAGCCCCGCAATCATGGTGGGAGGCTCAACGATATTTGCGGGGAGCCGCAGTGGCTTACCGTCCTGTCCTAAATGCCCTTCGTCGTTCAGTTCAACAACGCAGCGGTAGCGACGCTCCCCGTCGAGAATGGAGTATTTCTGCTGTCCCTTGGGCTGGAAAACAGTGATAGGGACGAGGACGCCATGCTCCGCAATGTTTTTCTTCAGTTCCTGAAGCTGCGGCGGGTCGAAAAGCAATCGCGGATTGTTGGTGCTTGGCTTGATTTCGTCCTCTGTCGTTGAGTGCTGCAACTGTCCGGACGGGACTACCTGCAAGGGCTTCAGGTGGCGCGTGGGGCTTTAGCGTGGGCATAAAAAATTTTAGATGTTGGATATTATCAGACTTCATTCGTCACTGGCGCGATGTGCCGCGAATCCCGCAAATATTCCGCCGCACCGAAACTGTTTCATATGAAAAATTCCCGGCGAAGAACGTCCGCTTCCTCAGACTCGGCATAACTGACTACAAAATTTATGCGTGCGGCATTCAAGACGCTGCACCAGGGAGCGCAGCCGATTAATGTCCTCATGTGTGAATGTGCTCGGATCGTACTCCCGGAAGACCCGGCGTGCCCGCACGGCGAAATGGCGGGTCCATATAGACGAGGTCGCCGCGCTGCGCATGCTGCAGCACCCGTTCAAAATCTCCGTTTATAAACTTCGCGTTCCGGAGCCGTCGCGAGCACTGCCGAAATACCTCCGTCTTTGGGAACCCGCCGCACCGCTCTCCGCTATACGGGACATTGAACTGCCCCCGCAGATTCGTCCGGTAAATGCCGTTGAAACAAAACCTGTTCAGATAAATGAACCGCGCCGCCCGCGCCGACGAGGACATCTTTGCCGTATCCGCCGAGCGCAACCTTTTATATTCATCTCTGTCGGCAAGCGGAATCCCGCCAGTTCGTCAAGCACCGAAGTGACCCTGTACTTCACCTCCAGATACGTCGCGATCAGTTCACGGTTCAGATCGCCCAAGATGGATGCGCGGCGGCTTCAGCGCGAAGAATAAGCACGCTGAACCAGCAAACGGCTCAAGGTAGCGTTTGTGCCTTGCGGTCCAATAGCTTTGCAGAACCGGAAGAAGACGGCGCTTGCTTCCAGCCCAGCGCAAAAACGGAGTACAATCCTGCCTCGGCGCTGCGGTGTCGTCGGGCGGCATTTTCAGGCTAACTGATCATATCGTACTTTCATCCTGCCGTGACTGGCGCGCAACTCGCGGGAGCAAATCGCACGCGATTTTCGAGAAATTTTATTGGTAGAATTCATTCGACATGCCCGAGCTCGGCCATCTTGAAATTACCGTGATGGAGATCCTTTGGGAACGAGGCGAAAGCAACGTACGCGATGTCACCGAAAGGCTCGGTCGGCCCTTAGCATATACAACCGTGATGACCACCCTGGACCGGCTGTTCAAGAAAGGTTTATTGAATCGGCGTAAGTCGGACCGGGCTTTTTTCTATTCTCCGCGCCTATCGCATCGTGAATGGGAGCACAAGCGAGCCGACGAATTCGTCGCGGGATTTCTGGCCGGCCCGCAACCGTCAAGTGAGCTGCTGATTTCCTGTTGGTCGAGGCGGTCGGGCAGCACGATGAAGCGCTCCTCAATGAGCTGGAGCGCAAGATCAAGCTGCGGCGGAAGGATCTGGACCGGAGGGAAAAACCGTGATTCTCTCTTACGATTTGCGGCTGTTGTGTCTCTGCCTGGCTTCGTTCTTTCTGGTCCACTTGGCGGCCGGGCTGATCCTTCGAGCCGCGACACCCGGCGCTCTCGGACTCGCGGGCCGAATGAGACCGCGCGTGGCGGCGCTTTGTCTGTTGACTTTGCGATTGTTTCCGCTGATATCCGGGTTGTTTGCGGTGGTGGCGCTTTGCCTCCCCAGTTATTTTTGGCTCGAGCCCGGCGCCACGAGCGAACATGTTGGCATCGCATGTTTGACTGCCGCAATCTTAGGATTGGCATGTTGCGGAGTGGCTGCCGCACGAGCGCTGCGCGCGATCATCCGCTCCCTACGTTATGTGCAGCATTGCAAACGTGCCGGGCGCGAGGCGCAGGTTCGAGGAGAGATATCGCCGGTCTGGATCACTGAAGAAACGGGTCCGGCGCTAGCGCTCGTCGGCATTGTTCGTTCACGGATCGTCATTCGCAGAGAGTGCTGACCGCACTTTCGGCGGACGAATTAACCGCGGCGCTGCGGCACGAGCGCGCTCATCGAAGCTCCATGACAATCTCAAACGTCTGTTAATCCTTCTAGCGCCGGACCTATTTCCGTTCGTCCGCGGCTTTCGGGATCTCGAGCATGCCTGGGAGAGGTTTACCGAATGGGCCGCCGACGATAACGCCGTGGCGGGAAATATGCGCGCATCGCTCTCGCTGGCCGCAACCTTGGTTCAGGTCGCCCGCCTGTCCGGATGCCGGGAATTCTCTCCGCTGCTCGCCTCACTTGTGGCGGACCGCTCAGATCTTTCCGCACGCGTAGAACGCCTGCTCGAGGCCCGTCTACCGCAAAAGAAGCGAACGCAAGGCGGCACGGTCGTGGCTGCGACCGCGGCGCTCGCATTTACTTCGATAATTGCCGTCCTTGTGACGCAACCCGCGCCGCTTTACTCAGTACATCGGATGCTCGAAAATCTCATCCATTAAGTAAGCCGTCGTAACTACGACCTCTGGTAGTAACGGCCGCCGCGCTGTAGCCTGATGTTTTTCCTACCAGAATTATGTCTCGAAATCGCGCGTGCCTGATCCTCTTGTTGGTTGCTTTTTCGTTGCGGTTGTTATCACAGACGCCCGACACAGCAACCATCCACGGCCAAGTTGTGGATCAAACCCATGCACCGGTCGCGGGCGCGCAGGTGACGGCGAGTAATACGCTGAGCAGCTTGCAACGTACCGCACAGACGGACAGTTCAGGTAAATTCTCGATCGGAGGACTTCCGATCGCGGGAACCTACAATATCACCGCCATTAAGCAAGGGTTTGCGCAGGCGCAGTTGAATAATCTTACGCTCGTAGGTGGAACGGCGGCAGACCTGACCTTGCAACTCAACGTGGCTGGTGGCGAGACGCAAGTGACCGTTACCGGCGTAGTTGGCGAGGTGCGGACCGATGAGGCGCAGTTGGGCGATCGCCTGGGGGCGAAACAGATGGAAGAGACACCGTTGCTCAACCGCAGGATCACTATCTGCCGCTATTGAACGCTGCCAATCGACCGGCTATCAACCAAGGCGATGTCTTCATAAACGAAGACCTTTTTACGACGAACGGAGCGGGAAGACGCCAGACGTGGTTTGAAGTGGACGGCAGCACTGGAAACGACAGTGGGGACGCCAGACAATCTTCACGAATATTCCGCTTGGCCGCGGTGCAGGAAATGGATGTGCTGACGAACGCCTTTTCAGCCGAGTATGGCGGGTCGACCGGCAGCGTCGTGAACATGATCACGAAGAGCGGCGGCAATGAATTTCATGGCCAGTTACTAGAACTGTGGCGGCCCTCGGCGACAGAGGCCGCTCTCGCGGGCTTCAACTCGAATAACGCGGCGAGCGGAAACGACTTGACGAATGACACGCTCGAGCAGACAGCCTTGTCGGTCTCAGGTCCCATCGGAAGCAGCGGGCGCACGCAGTTTTTCCTGGCCGGCGAATACAGCTTTGAAAATCGCGCTTCGCCCGTCATCTCGCCTGTAGCTCCGGGCAATTTCATCGGCCACTATCGCGGCTGGCTGGGATTTCTTCGCATCGATCATCAGATCAATGACCGGAACAACCTGTTTTTCCGGAGCGACGTCGATAATTTTTTCGACACGAATCCTAACGGCACAGTCGGGGGAAACAGCCTCCCCAACGTCGATCGGATTTTCAAACGGCGAACCTACTCGGAGGAATTAGGCGAGACGGCGGTATTGAGTCCAACACTGCTCAACACGATTCGGCTGCAGTTTCAACTGGCTTCTCCCATCACGGAATTTTCTCCCGTTATTTACGGCACGCAATTCTCCGTGCCCGTTTCCAGCGGCGGCACATTCACCTCCGGCACTTCGCAATCGGCGTTGTTGATGAATCGGCAATACGAAGCAACGAGACCCTCTCAGCGGTGTGGGGAAAACATCAAATCAAATTCGGCGGCGACGCCATCTTCGCGCACAACGGCGGCAACAGCAAGGAATTCGGCGGACCTATCTACCTGGGCCAGTTCGTTTACAACACCTGCACGCAAGCTCTTTCCGTCTGCGAAGGTCCGGCCTATCTGAACAACATCGACAATGTCAAAACTTACACCCAAAGCTACGGCAACGCAAACTACACCGTAAACGACACGCTCTGGTCGTTATTTGTGCAGGACGATTACCGGGTGCGGCCGGATTTGACCGTGAACCTCGGGCTGCGTTATGAGCAACAGACCTTCACCGATTCGCGCTAGGACTTTGCTCCTCGCGTTGGTTTCGCTTACAACTGGCGCGGCGCCGGCAAAACTGTGATCCGTGGCGGATTCGGCATTTACTATTCGCAAATCGTCGACAACTCCGAGGCCAATTATGCGCTCACCGGGCCCACTGGAGTGTTCAACTATACGGCCGGGCCGGGGCAAATCGGTTTTCCCACCAGCGTAGCCGCAGCGCCTTTGCCCGCGTTCCCGGCAGGAGCCGTTGCGCCGTTGCGCAGTCTCTATATTCGCCCTGGCGACAGTGCTTATCTCAATCAGTTTTTTCCAACGTCCACGTTGATCGGATATCCCAACAAGTTGCTGAACCCTTACTCCGAGCAATGGACATTTGGCATCGAACATCAACTGCAGCAGGATTGGGTGTTGAGCATCGATTACGTCGGCTCGCACACGTTGAAGATCAACCGTCCGCTGGATGTGGACCCTCCATCGCCCTTCATCCGAACCGCGCCAGGGCAGATCCGCTCTCCACAAGCGGCCAACTGCACTCGACCTTATTGGATTTCCTGGTACAGCCAGCAGATCTCGCGTGCAACCCGGTATCGGCGACGAATCCGCAGCCTCCTTACAGCGTCATTCAAACCGATGTCAACGACGGATACGCGTACTACAATGCTATGGACGTGAATCTCAGTCACCGGTTCAGCAGCCGCCTCTCGATGCTGGCGAGCTACACGTGGTCTCACGCAATCGATAATGTCGATCCGGATATTCCCAGCCAGAATCCCAACGATCCGAATTTTACGGGCAGAGTTGAAAATGGCGACGCAATTTTCGATCAGCGGCAGAGATTTGTTCTTAGCGGCGTCTGGGTAGCGCCGCTGAAAATCAACATTGGCGGCGTTGCAACGCTTGGTTCCGGGCTGCCCTACAACATCACGACGGGAACGACAAATAGCGGCGACTCGGGCGCGACGACGGATCGGCCCGTCATCAATGGCGTAGTCATCGGCCGCAACACCGGCCGCGGCAGGCCTGTTTACGATCTATCTCCGTTCATCGAGCGCCCGTTTGCGCTCGGAAGCGAGCGGGTTCATCTCGACCTTCGCGCTGAAGCTTTCAACGTTTTGAACCACGCCAATTTCGTTGGCTACAGCGGGACATACGGGAATGGCGCCGGCGCCGGGACCCGGTTTCGGGCAGCCGCTCGCCGGTATCACGAATCAGCTTCCCGCGCGATCGCTGCAGTTTCAGGTTCGGCTGGATTTCTGATCATTGCGGAAAATACCGCGACACCATCGTGCGTAAGAAAGCGAGCGATTCGGCCATTTCTTCCATTCCATTCATGCCATCTTCAATGCTGATCCAGCCGTGATAGTGATGCTCGGCCAAAATGCGAAAGATGGAATCGTAATCATTGAGGCCGCGGCCCGTCACGCCATGGCGCAGCTTTGGTGAATATCCCAGCGTGCCATCGCTCTGGCGCAATTCGTCCAAAGTGACGCCTTCGGCCAGATAGCGGTCGCTCGCATGCATGCTGACGACGCGATCCGCGACACGCCGCAACAAATCGAGGGGATCGTCTCCAGCAACGATTGCGTTCGATGGATCGTATTGAACTCCGAAGTGTTCCCGGTCGGCGATCGCATCCACAATCGCGACGAAGCGATCCATCTTCTGAGCAAATTCCGGATATTTCCAGAAGCCGTCCTTATAGTGGTTCTCCATTCCCAGGATGACGTCGTACTCTTTCGCGATAGGAAGCAGTTGACCGATGGCTTCCAGAACCCAGTCTCTTCCCTGTTCCCATGCAATCTCTGGATATCGTTGACCACTCAAAACGCGGCAAACGGCACAGCGGCCACCCAGCCGCCGCGCGATGCGAATCATCTCCGCTTCACGCTCGATCTCGCGCTTCCGCTTGTCGGGTTCCGGAGCAGTGAAATCAGGAGAGCAGCAAAGCATGGGCATCGCGAAACCACTCGAGTGAATCGCTTCGCCGACGCTATCGAGGTAGTCGTTATCCAGGCTGGTAAAAAAGCCTTCGTACATCTCGAGCCCGTCGGCATCAAGTTGCCTCGCCATCGCGATCCAATCGAAGACCGACATCTCGCGAGTGGCGATTTGCTCGAGATAACACTTCGGGAAGGCAGAGATCTTCAGCGGCATTTAGGGCGTCAGGACGGCCTTCACGTGTTCACCGCGCTCCATCTTCTCGAAGCAATCCAGCCATTCGGGAAGAGGCGCAACTCGACTGATGATGGGATCGAGATCGATCTGGCCGGAGACGATCATTCCAATGACTCGCTCCCAAACCGGCCAGTTGTGCGAGAAACTGCCGGAAATGGTGACGTTCTTTTGGACCAGCGGATCCAGGCTGAACTGTATGGGCTGCGGACCCCAACCGACCTTGATAATCTGACCCGCCGGGCGAACGGCTTGAAGCGCCATCTGCAGCGTCACCGAAGAGCCGGATGCATCGACCACGACATCGACGCCGAGACCGTCTCCAAGTTGCGCGACGTAATCCGTTACTCCGCCTTCGAGCGTGACGATCGGCGCCGAGTTGCCGGGCAACGGTTAAACGGAAGCGGTCCGCTGGCAGCCCTGCCACGATGACTTGACCTGCGCCGCTGAGTTTCGCCATCATGGCGCACAGAAGCCCGATCGGTCCCGGTCCGAGAACCAGAACGTTATCCCCGGGCCGCACTCTGCCGTTCACGCAAACGGCGTTATAGGCAACGCAACAAGGTTCCGTCAGAGCAGCCTTGTGAAAACTGAGGCGTTCGGGAATGCGATGAAGACAGCGCTCCGGAACCCGTACATAGTGGGTCATCGCGCCGTCGACACCATAGCCGAAGCCGCGGCGCGTCGGGATCCAAATTGTACAGACCCGTACGGCTGAGCGGCGATGACTCGTCGATCACGGCCGCGGTTTCGCTCACCACCCGCTCGCCTTCCTTGAAATTCGAGACGCGCGCGCCGGTTTGCGCAATCGTGCCTGCGAATTCATGCCCGAGGATGCAGGGATAGTTGACGTGCCAGCTTGCCGATCCCCGCCACTGGTGGAGATCGCTGCCGCAAACACTGACCGCGCCGACGCGCAAGAGCACGTCGCGTTCGCCGATTTCCGGCACCGGCACTTCGCGCAACTCGACCGAAAAGGGCTCGCGGCCGTAATTTACAAGCGCCGGCATGATCCCGGTCACGCGAGAGACTCCTTCCCGATCTTCACATCGCCATAGGCATGAACCTTCTCGCAAATCAGACGTAGCGTGCTCTCGATATCGCCTCCCGCCGTCCGGAATGAATGCGCATCGATGGCCAGAGGAGCGCCGATGACAACTAGAGGCGCGCCGTATTTAGGAGTGTCCGTCGCCTGCTCGACCGTGAGCCCGCCAACTGCCTGCACTGGAATCGAAACAGCTTGGACGACTTCGCGCAGACGATCGAGAGGCGTCGGCGTGGATAGCCCGCGCTCCCTTCGCAGCGTTCTCATGTCGTAGCCGATGTGGTGAATAACGTAATCGCAGCCGAGCTCTTCCAGCCGTTTCGCGCCATCGATCGGATCCGGCATGGCCATGTTGTCACCCATGACTTTCACGCCGAAATCGCGGCCTGCTTTAACCACAAGCTCCACGGTTTCCGCGTGCGCTTGCCCCATCACAACCACCATGCTAGCTCCGGCTTTGGCCATGAGCTCCGCTTCCAGCCAGCCTCCATCCATGGTTTTAAGATCCGCCACGATGGGCACATCCGGATAGCGCGAACGCAGCTCCCGGACACCGCGCATCCCCTCCGCAATAATCAGCGGCGTTCCTACTTCCAGCCAATCGATGCCGGCGCGCAGAGCCATCTCCGCCGTTCGCATGGCCTCGTTCAGGTCCGTTAGATCCAGTGAGAGTTGGACAGTCGCTTTCGTATCATTGCCTCGAATCGTATCCGTGATACGGCGACTGCCGATTCCATCGAGTAGGGCGCCCGGTTGTCAAGAAGTGAATTCAAGACCTGGATCCTCTCGCATCGACCCGGTTTTACCATCAGTGCGCCCTGCGTCTTATGCTGACGGTCTTCGCGGCGTCTGGGCACGTCCCGTGCGTCAGGTCCGCCCCAGGAGCACGCGAAGGCGCTCGTACGCCGCGTGCCGCACCAACGCCTCCAGGCCCAAACGGACGGTCTCGGTAATCTGTTGTCGCACCGCAGGCTACTTTCGCGTCTCGTAAGAGATCGCTGTCGACATCGAACATTCGTCTTCATTCGTACAGATCGATGCCAGTAAGGATCATGGCTCGCGCAGATGGTGAAAATCGCACGTATTCAGCGCCTAGTGCCAAGGCCAAGTGACAGTACGAGCCGTCAGAGCGAAAAGACAGGGCTACGTAAACCTAGGACTGCGAATCGCGAACTTCTAGGTCTTCGAGCGCATTCCCTTCATGCCGAAGCCTCTCATCATATGACGAAAGCAGCGACGAAAGCAGGCCCCGCCCGCGTTTAATCAGCTAAGATCGGCCGGATCCGGCGCCCAGCTCTGTTCGAGCATGAGGGTGTATTCGCCGGATGCGTACAGATCGAAGACGAATTCGTCCGGCTGTGCGCGGTCAAAGGCGGAATCCTTCAGACGCTGTTCATACCACTGGTCCAGGTAGCGATGATAACGCCGCAGGAAATTCGGAGAGAAGCACTCAGCCGCCGGCATCTCATGAAAGACCCCATGCAACGCGAAGGACCGCCGGAATAGGGAACAGAAGTCGAGCACGCCCCAGGTCTCCAGCTTGGTCCGGACGTGTAGCGGCACATTTTGGATCAGGAGAACGGCGAAAGTTTCCGGCTGGATACGCCGTCCCTCGAAAACTCCTGAAGCAACGGCCATTTCGGTGCACTGCTCAGTCCACCGGATAATGTCTTTACCGATGTAAAACAGCATGCGAATTTCCGCATATCGTCCGCGCAGAAGCTGCTGGTCCAGATCGTCGGTCGAAGTCTGCTCTCGCGGCAGAAAGCCCTGCAGCGCGAGACTCGCCCGTGAGCTTTCCATCAGAACAGAGGTATCTTCAGGGCCGGAAAACGGATGCAAGATCAAAGGCGCCACGCGAAACGCTTGTACGGCAGAAGGCTTCATTACGGTATCCGCTGCGGGGGGCAAGTCGGCTGGAGCCGGCCTGGTGAGTCTTTGAAAACAATGAGAGAAAGTGCACCCTCTATTCGTATCGGCACCAAGGCCCCTCAAATGATGGATTTCGGAGTGCTGCCGGTACGGCATAAGGTTCGGATCGCGATTACTTCTTTACTATCGTCGGAATGTCGACTTCGCAGCACTTTTGCGCCGCGGGCCCCGGGATCTCTTTTGGCCGCTTCAACTCCATCTGAATGACTGTATCCAGAGTCTTCCAATCAATCGCGCCCCCGACCATTCGCCCATTTACGAAAAGCGTAGGCGTTTGCTGAATCTGCAGCGCTGCGCCCTGTTGCAGACTGCGATTCACTTCCTGCGCGGTGGCATGGGTATCGATGCAACTGGAAACCTTCGAGAGATCGAGACTCTGATCTTTGGCAAGATTGAGCGCCTTATCCCGCAGATTTCCCTCATTCACCTCCTGCTGGTGCTCAAAGATCCAGTCATGAAAGGCCCAGAACGCGGCCGGCTTCTGATCCCCCAGACAATGCGCCGCCTCGGCCGCCGCCAGCGCCCATTTGTGAATCGATTCGATTGGAAAATCCTTAAAGATCACGCGAACATCGTTCGGATATTTCTCGCCCATGTTCGAGCGCAGAGTCTTCGCGAACTCGCGGCAGTAGGGACATTCGAAATCGCTGAACACCACAATCGTGACCTTGGCGTCCGACGGACCGAACGACGGGCCATCCGTCGGCAGATGCGCCAATGTATCGACGAACGGACTTTCGTTCAAATCCCAAACCGCGCCATTAATGAAGTGCTGCCCATCGGCAGTGACGTAATAGAGGCGGTCGAGTCTACGTTGACCGCTGCTGAGATGCACCAGGATCCGAAAATAGCCTTTGAAAGAGCTGGGCGTTGGATCGTCGATCGCGAACTTCACGTCTGGCGGATAGCCTTCGGCGTACCGCACATACTCCTCCAGTTTTTGTTTATCGATCTTCGGCGCGGCGCCTTCGGCGGCAGCAAGAACCATGGAAAACCCAAGTACTGCAAGCGCCAAGGTCAACAGGCAGTTTCGTCGCATCGGTCTGTCTCAGTGTACAAATTCCCGCCTATCGCATCAGTCTCAATTCCGGCGCATCATCCCCCAAGTGGATGTGCAATTTTCCGCCAACGGGATGAACCAAAATGCCGCCACCATCCGCCGGTACAGGAATGTCGGCAGGCCCGCTCACAATCGTGAATTTTGCGTCTTCCTGATTCGGCAAGAGTTTGCCGATGTGCAGGTGGGTGTGACATTGCGTTCGATTTGCGATTCCGTTGCAGGCGATGCCCCAATCATTGCCCCACACTTCCTGCGCTCTGGCGATTGCCGCCGACCAAAGCTCCGCACGCGTCTGCGCGCTCAACGACGAAAGCAAATGTTCCGCCGGGACCGTGAACGCGCGGCAGGGCCAGTAAGCGGTTTGGCTTGGTAGGATTCGAGTCCTTTAAGAAAAATACCGTCATATAGGCTGGCTGTTGTTCAGCGATCGCGCAGAGGCTACAGGCCCGCTCGTGCATTTCGGTTGCATTGTTCAGGTCGCAATGACAGCCCCGGACATCCGCCCGCAGCGCCAAAATCGTGGTCAAACCCAGTAAACACAGGTACTTCGCAGGCGTGCGCATTTCGCTCATTATACTGGGGTTTGTCTGCTCTCCGCAGGTATCTTCCCCTTCTCACCCTCGCCCTCGCAATCTCAGCGCTTTATCTTTACGAGCTTGATGGTGTAGGCGTGCTGAGTAGCGATGAACCGCGTTACGCAGCGATTGGCCGGGCCATGGCGCAGAGTGGCGATTTCCTCACACCCAAGCTTTGGGGCTCGCCCTGGTTTGAAAAACCGCCGCTGCTGTATTGGATGACGGCGCTCGGCACAATCGCCGGTCTGAATCGCGAACTTTCGGCGCGGCTGCCCGTTGCGCTGTTGAGCCTTGCGTTTCTGGCCACATCCTTTTGGATACTGCGCGAGGAATTTGGTATCGAAGCGGCCGCGGTTTCCATTGCATTGCTCGCGACATCCGCCGGATGGATCGTCTACAGCAGTGTCGGTGTGACCGATCTGCCTCTGGCCGTCTTCTTCTCGCTCGCGGTCTTCTTAGCGCTTCCTTTGCTGCGCCGGGAGCCGAAAATCGCGTTCATTCGTTCCAGATTAATAGCGATTGGTGTTTGCATTGGCCTCGGTACCCTGGCGAAGGGCCTTGTGCCGATTGCTCTAGCTGTGCCCTTCTTCTGGTTCCTGCGGCGATTTTGGCGAAAGTGGTGGCTTGCATTTACTGCGTGTGCCGCCGTCGCCGCGCCCTGGTACATGGCTGTTTATCTGCGCAATGGGTACCCGTTCATTCAAGAGTTCTTCCTCAAGCACCACATCGAGCGCTTATACTCAGCTTCTCTTCAGCACGTGCAGCCCTGGTACTACTACTTTCCGGTGCTCGCAGGCGGACTGTTCCCCTGGACGCCTCTGACGGGTCTTCTCGCCTCGCGCGAAACCCTCTCGGACGAACGCCGCCGCTTTCTTCTGGCCATATTTGGTTTCGGATTCGTGCTGTTCAGCGTAACCCTAAACAAGCTGCCAGGTTATTTGCTGCCTCTTTTTCCAGCCATGTTCGTCTTGATGGGCGCGCGATTCGAATCGAAGTCGTCCGCGCAATTCTCGCGAGCGTGGCTGATCCCGTGCGCTGTCCTGATCGCCATCATTCCGCTGCTGGCGACGCTGCTTCCACTGATCCTCGGCACCGGCCGCCTTTCATTTGCCGGAATAAATAACGTGACCCGTACCGAGCTCTTCTACATCGCGGCTCCAATCGTCGTCGTGATTCTGGCGAGGCGCTCCTGGGCAGGCATTCTACTGATTCTGTGCATTGTCTCGAGCGGAATTTATTTCAAAGATGTGGCGGATCCGATTCTCGATCGGCAAGTCTCCGCGCGTGGCTTGTGGCGCGAAATCAGAGGGATCTCAGCCCGCTTGTGCGATGGCGGAACCGATCGGGATTGGATATACGGGCTGAGCTTCTATCGCGATGCGCCGATCCCTCCATGCGGCACAGGCACATTCGACTTTGCCGTTCGATCACACGGCCACGGACCACCAGCGATAGAACGCTTGAGATAGGGTACAGCGCCCGCAGGAAGCGGTGCTCGTCAATTTATTGCTGCGCCGGCGTCGTGAAGTGAATGGTGAACGCGCCCTTCTCATCCACAACGGTGTAATCCGCCGGCGGCTGGAAGAGCGCCGGATCAGGCTCGCCAACAGTGATGTTCGTGAGCCTCATTATATTTTCCCCATTCCGCGGATCCGAGTTTTTCATCAACACCGTAACTTTCAGGTCCGGCGACGTCCAGGTTTCATTCGTGGAAACAAGCGGTCTGTCATTGCCTTGCACCCCTACGGGAATCGTTGTAGTGGTCCGATGCCCTTCGACAGTAACGCCCTCCATGGTCTGTGTGCCGAGCGATTCAGAGGAGTGCTCCATCCTGTTTGCTTGCGTGCCGTTTCCACTTGAAACAGCGGCGCTTTGCGCTATTCTTGCTGGCGGCGGAGGTGGAGGCGGCGGAGGTGCGAATTAGGTTCCGGCCACCGCGCCTGCAACTCCCGTCCCGGTCCGCATGCCGGGGCGACTCGTCAATGCCAAGCGATGCGCGACGTGGTCCTGCTGGTCCAGCGTGTATTGGAATCCCGCAACCGGATCTTGAATTTGAATCATCATCGGGCCACCGTCCCCGCCGTACGGACCAAAGAACATCGGCCGCTCGGTCCGCGTTCTTCCTTGCGAGTCACGAAACATCAGCGTGGTTCGGGGCTTGTCGAGTGATATGCGTCCCATCCGCCAACGTTTGCGTGTGCTCCATAACCTCAGTCGCCGAGTAAGGCGCTCCGGTAACCGCCGGTCCCATAAACGCGGTCCCGCCCATGTTCATGGTCATGGAACCCTGCCTTATTGATGGAGATCCGCTGCTGACCACCTGTGCATACGCCGCAGATGCAAATAGAGCGAGAATGCTCGCCGCCAAACGCAAGTCCATAACCGTTGGCCTCCTGAGCTAAGTTACTACATTTTTGCAAGGGCGACCGAGCCGCGCCCGTAGGAAGCGGTTTTTGGGAATTACTGCGGAACCGGCAACAGCGTAGTGAATATTGAATGGCCCCTTCTCATCCACAATCGTGTAATCCGGTGGCACCTGAAAGAGCGTGGGATCGGGCTCAGCAAGAACAATATCCGTCAGTCGTGTTACCGTCTCGCCATTTCGAGGATCGGAGCGCTTCGTCAAAACCTCCCTCCCGACCTGCGCCGAATACCAGTGTTCCTGAACCTGCGTGATGGGTTGATCGTTCCCCTGCGAGCCGGCCGTGACAATCGAAGTCAATCGAACGCCTTCGGCGGTAACGCCTTCCATCACCTCTGTCCCGAGCGGTTCTTGTGTGCTCTTCATACCGCCCGCTTCCCAGCTCATCGCGGTCGGTGGCGTAATTCGCAGAAGCGAGCCACCAGATGCATCGATTTGTGGCGTCGCTCGCCGGAATGAAGCCTCGTTAAACGCAATCGATGCGCAATCCGATTCTGGATATCGAGGATGTACTCATATCCGGCCACGGGATCGTCCACCCGAATCACCACTGGGCCGCCGTGATACCGCTGATTGGGTGGCAGCAGCGGCCGTTCCGTTCGCGTCCGCCCTTGCGAATCACGGAATACTAACGTTATCAGCGACGGCTGCGTAACGTGAGTTCCATCGGCTAAGCGTTTGCGAATGCTCCAAGACCAAGTGCGCGGAATAGGGTAAGCCGGTAACCGAAAATCCTATGAACGCCTCTCCGGAGCTTGAGAAGATTACCGATCCATTTTGGACTCGGATCGGCAGCGAATCTATTTGGGCGAATGCCGCGGACGCAGCAACCGCGAGCGCGGCAATTGGCAACAATCCGCTGCGTCGCATGTCGTCCTCCATGCGTTCAGCGCGGAATCGTGAACTGGATCGTTGAAGAACCTGTGTCCTCGACAATCGTGTAATCCGCTGGGGGTTGAAACAGCTCCGGCGGAGGCTCGCCGCGAATGATATTTGTCAGCCTGACGATCCTCTCGCCGTTCCTCGGATCTGAGGTCTTCTCCAAAACGATCACATTCAGTTCCGGCGAAGACCACATTTCGCCGACAGAAACGATAGGCTTATCGTTACCTTCCGCTCCTACAGGATAGGTTCTGGTATATCGCCGGCCCTCCACTTTTAGACCTTCCATCATTTGAGTGCCCAGCGGCTCGCTCAAGAGCTGGACGCCCTTTGCCAGCGTGGTGTTTGTCGGGGGCATTGTGCCAAACGGCGCAGGGGGTGGCGACGGTGGCGGCGGTGGTGACGGCGGCGGTGGCATCGCGGCGCGATAGACGATGCGATGCTGCGTGTCCAACACATACACAACTCGCCCCACGGGATCGCGGATCTGAATATACATGGGTCCGTTCTCGAGTGCCTTTCGGCCCCACCATGAAAGGCCGCTCTGTCCGCAGCCTCCCCTGCGAGTCGCGAAACACAAGCGTGGACATCGGGGGGCGCACAATGTGAGTGCCATCCGCCAGTGTCTCCGTGTGTTCCGCAACCTGCTGAGCGGAATAGGGAGCTCCTGCGACTCCAGCTTGCAGGTAGAGACATCCCATAAGACGAACCGGCGACCGCGCGTAGGGACACTGACCGTATATTGCTGCACCGGCGTAGACGGTCGCGCATCGCCTGCGCCCTGTTGCCCGAATGCGCCACCAGCAAACAAAACGATCAGTCCCGCAGTTGCAGTCAACCTGAGTCCGCTTGTTATCTTCACCTCCACGACTCCGCCTCGTTCTATCTAGGGAGCTGTGTAGTGAATAGTGAACGCGCCTTTCTCATCCACGATCGTGTAATCCGCCGGAGGCTGGAAGAGGGCCGGATCGGGCTCGCCAACAGTGATATTGGTCAATCGCGTGATGTTTTCCCCATTTCGCGGATCCGAGTATTTCATCAACACCGTAACTTTCAGGTCCGGCGACGTCCAAGTTTCAGTCGTAGAGACAATAGGCCGGTCATTGCCTTCCACTCCCTATGGGAATCGTTATCGTGACGCGACGCCCTTCGACGGTAACGCCTTCCATGGTCTGCGTGCCGAGCGGTTCAACGGACCGCTCGATCCGGTTTACCTGCGCGCCGTTTCCACCTGAAACAGCGGCGCTTTGCGCTATTCTTGCGGGCGCCGGAGGTGGAGGCGGCAGAGTCGCTGATAACATTCCGGACACCATCGCGCCTGCAACTCCTGTCCCCCCGCCAACGCCGCCTGCGTCTCGTCAATGCCACGCGATGCGCGACATGGTCCTGCTGGTCAAGCGTGTATTGGAATCCCGCCACCGGATCTTGAATTTGAATCATCGTCGGGCCACCGTCCCCGCCGTACGGACCACCGAACATCGGCCGCTCTGTCCGCGTTCTCCCTTGCGAGTCGCGAAACATCAGCGTGGTTCGAGGCTTCTGGGTGATATGCGTCCCATCCGCCAACGTTTGCGTGTGCTCCGTAACCTCAGTCGCCGAGTAAGGCGCTCCGGTAACCACCGGTCCCATAAACGCGGTCCCGCCCATGTTCATGGTCATGGAACCCTGCCTTATTGGTGGAGATCCGCTGCTGACCACCTGTGCATACGCCGCAGATGCAAATAGACGCGAGAATGCTCGCCGCCAAACGCAAGCCCATAACCTTTGGCCTCCTGAGCTAAGTTACTACAATTTCGTTCGCTCCGAAACGAACCTCTAAAACTGCTTGTCTTTCACGGCGCCCAATTTGGTATCGGGCATGAATGGCGAGTCGTGTACCTTAAACCCATCCACATCCATCATGACAAGGGTTGGAACAGCAGAGGCGTGCTGCCCCTTCACATTGTTGAATTCTGCTTGCGTCACGTTCTGCAAGATAAAGGGCGGCCTTAGGTCTTCGTTGAGATAGCTGACCTCCACATTGTTCAATTCGATTCCCTTTACATGGCGAATAAAGAAGCCGTAGGCGGGAATTTCGCCAAACATGCGCGGCTCAGGGTACGTCTGCTCTTCCTCGGCGGGCGTAAGCGCCGCCTGCTGCTTTGTTCCGCCGCCTTTGTAGTAAATGCGAATGTTACTCAGCCTCACCTCTTCAATGTCGTGCCCGGGAATACCGCTGATGATCGAGCCATACCGCGGGTCTGCATTGTAGACCACGAAATTCGTAATGTTCACTCGCCGCAACTCGCCCACCGGAGTGCCTTCAGGTGAGCGCATCCGGCTTCCGAGCCGCAAGAAAATGGGGGAATTCGCAATGTCGCGCATCGTGACATTAGAAATAGTGACGTCCTCCAGATGGCCGCCGTCCACGCTTTCTAGCGCCAGCCCCCTGCAGTAGTCAAACACAGTGTTTGAAATCGTGATGTTCTTGAATCCGCCGCTCGATTCCGTCCCGAATTTAATTCGTCCGGTCGGGCCAGGACTGTTCGGCTTATCGAAAGTCTTACGCTGGTAGGTTCCGTCGAGAAACGTCCCATTGTCGTACCCGCTCACCTGACAATTCGTGATGGTTACGTTCTCAACATCGCGGAAAAAACCCAGTGCGTAATCGGCTTTCAGACAGATGCCGTCGTCATATGGGGAGTTCACACTGCAGTTCGAGATTCGCACGTTGCGGCAGGAATCGATGTCCATGCCGTCGCGATTTGTGTCGATTTTCAAATTGTCAATGGTGAGGTTATCAACACCAGTTGCCAGGATTCCGAAATGCCCGCCCATCAGGATGGAGATATCGCGGATAATCACGTTCCGGCAGAGCTTCAGCGCGATCGCCTTATTTCCGACGCGCTGGTTGGCAGACCGGGTCAGGCCTTTTCCATAGATCCGCCCACTGCCAAGAATAGAGACGTTCTCGAGTCCTTCACCCCAGATAAGGCTGTTGTGAAAATGGCTATGGCCGAAGTCCTGATATTTGTCCCACTGATTGGGCTCGGCTTCGATCGTAAGCCTTCGGATCGGAGGTGGCGAGAATGGTAGCTCCCGGTTCGAGAAACAGAGTTACATTGCTCTTCAGATGAATCGAACCCGACAACCACGTGCCGGGTGGAAAATAGACCGTTCCGCCGCCGGCGGCATGCGCGGCGTCAATCGCCTCGTTGATTGCGGCACTATTGAGCCTATTGCCGTCCCCAACAGCACCATACTTGGCGATGTCAAACGAACCGAGGCGGATTGAGCGGCTGCTGCCGCGCAAAAAAACAAGCCCGCGCAGATCGCAGCCGAGCAGGAAGCGTGAGCGATCGTAGCTTTCGGCGCCAACGCTAATTCGTAAGATGGTCACGTTTTTGCCGATGCCGATTCTGAGCCGCGCCCAAAGGAAGCGGAGCCCGTTCCATGTAGGAGCGGTCAACGCGCCCTAAAAGTCGAGCCGCAGCCCCATTTCAATCCAACGCGCGCTGATAGTGCGGTTGGGTGGCGTGTAGGTACTCGTAATCACGCCGAAAGTCGCCGGACTCGTGAAAGTGAGAGAAGGATTGTTGAAATTCTCGTGGTTGAAGATGTTGAAAAAATCCGCCGAGAACCCCAGCTTTACGCGCTCCGTGATACTGGTCGTCTTGCCGACCCGCTCGTCGAGGTTCCAGAACGGCAGCCCATACATCGGGTTTGCGGCTCCGGTACGTCCCGAAGTGGAGAGCTGGATATAACTGAAGCCGCAATAAGCCGCTCCCGGATTACTGAACAAGTTCAGGTTCGTTCCGTTGGCGCCCCCCACGTTCGCTCCTACAACGCCATTGAAAACGCTGTCACTGCAGGTGGTGAGGTTTGAGACGTTATGATTCAGGCCGGTGGCTGGAAGCGAGCCGTTCGGAATCATGTAGTCGGTGGCGCCGATCACGGAAGTTCCTCCGCCCCAGACCTGGCTGCCTTCGGTAACGTGAACCGGCAGTCCGGTCCATGCTGAGAAGATGCCCGACGTATACCAGCCGCCGATGATCTGATCGATCACCGGTCCGCCGTGTAGCAAGTGTCCGCTTGCCGGCAGGTATGTCGTATTGAAAGTATGCGTTGATGACATGCCGCCGGTCATAGGACGAAGGCCCGTAATGCACGTTCGGATTGAAGCTGTTCGAGTAGAATCCCGCGTTGTTCTGATTGGAAAGTCCGTCATCGAGCGCCTTGGAATAGGTGTAGTTGCCGCATAATCGTGAAACCGTGCGACAGACGCTTGGTGATCGTGAGGATCCCGGCATTGTAGTTCGAATAGCCGATGTAGGTTCGCATGAACTCGACCTGCGCCTGGTCGCTGTCGTAGGCCTGAAGTCCCAGCCTGCGGCGATACGTGTCCAGGTTCAGGAACAGATTGCCGACACTGCCCTGTATGAAGTTCGATTTGTTTCCGCCAGTAATGTACGCTGTCGCGCTGGCTGTGCCTTGCAGCTTCGCCAAACCGGGGAATTGGTTCTCGAACCATGGCTCGACCGGTGCGGCCTGCCCGGCGCGCAGCGCGTTGGCCACAGCGTCGTAGGCTTGGGCGAAGGATTGGCCCGACCCTGAATCGACGAACATGTACGGCGCGGAATTCAGATTCACGGCCTGCGGCAGCCTTCGCCCCGCGCGAGAAATGAAGGCACCTTCGACGATGATTCCGCCGGGCAGTTCGCGCTGGACGCTGAAATCGAAGTTGTAGCTGCGGCCCGGTCTTTGTATTCGGGTCCACCTGGAACGAAAGAGTCTCGGCGCCCACGGCCGGGATCGATCGGCGAAGTGGCGGCACTTGGGGCGGGAAGCGGAAGTGTGCCGTCGGTGCCGACACGAAAACTCGCAAGTCCCGGATTGCGGCGACGCTGGCGGAAGAGTTACAACCCGGTCCGCCTTAGCCGGTCGCGGTACAAGACGGCGCGGTCACGGCGATGTTCTGGTCGAAGCCGATACCGAGCATCGGGATCTCGACGCTTTGCACAGTGTTGGACCGGTCATAGACTATCGCGAATCCGCCCCGGATCACCGTCTTGTGGTCGCCTAGCAGCTTGCCCAGAACGCCGCTTTTCGCGGAAGGATTCCAGGCGAGCGCAACGCGCGGAGCGAAATCGCCCCAATCGATGTCATACACCGGTGACTGTGCGGCGCCGACCGACTCGAAAGCGAAGGTCGGATTGTAGATCTGGCCTGCCAGCGCTGCCTGCTGCTTTTGTTGTAAGAATGCCGTAGCTATGATCGGTATGCCGCCCGTCGAGGCGTCCGTCATGATGGTTTGCAGGTTGTTCGCTTCCATTGGCGCGGTCTGCACCTGGTACGACAACCCGTAGTAAAGCGTTAAGGACGGCTTGATACGCCAGGAATCCTGTCCGTAAAAATAGGTTCCCCACTGCTGCGTCACGTTGCGCAGGAAGGTGCCGAACGGCTGCGGTTGCAGGTTCGCGTCACGCACCGCAAGAACCCCACGTTATCCACCATGCCGAGAAGCGAGGCGTAGTACCTGTCCCAGTTGGTCAACTGGCTGGAAGGGACGCAGTTCGTGTTAATACTCCCGCTGCAAGTGGCCGGCTCGTTCACCCCGGGAATCGTGAGATTCGTCTGATCGCCATCGATTAGGGCTACCAGTGAGGTGATAGACCCGATCACTTTGTCGGCGCGCGCGTGGGTGAAATTGATTTTGTCAATTTGCCCTCCAAAGTGGATTGATGCTTGCCCCAGATCTTAGTCAGGTCATCGATGAGCTGGCCGTTCTGGCTCCAGGATGCCCTGAAAACGCGCGCGCTGGGTGTCCAAATCGATCGGTGAATCGATGAAGCTGGTCACGCCGCTGCCAATCGCCAGAGCCACCGGCCCATCCGCCGTTGCGAGCCGGGAATGTTCAAAATTCCAGCGGCCTTGGTAGGCGAGGTCGCGTTGGCTTGGGTGGTGTCGCGCACCCAACCGATGCGCGCCACGTTCACAATGTGGGCGAGATCACCCAGGTGGCCTGAAGGCTGGGCACCACGCCGCGCTGGGGCGTCGTTTCCGCCGAGCTGGGGCTCCGTTCAGGATCGAGATATCGCCCGAGGCCAGCCGGTCGCTGCGGAAGTAGGTGAAGCTCGCGTTAATCGTCCACTTTTCGTTGACGATGTGGTCCAGGCGCATCACGCCATAGTCGGTCTGGGTCGGAGTCGGGAACATTCGCGAGTAGTAACTGCCGGTGTTGAATCCATCGCCTCCGGCCAGGTTCGGCAGCGGCATCTCCGCAAACTGCGCGGCTACCGACGGATCCAGACCGAGGCCGCGAGGGTCGCAGGGGGTGCTTCGCGTCGAGCCCGCCGTGGGTTGCAGATGGCCGCCTTCTTCAGATTGAGCTGTTCGATGCCCGAGGGCCGTGAACTGGACGATGCCTTGGCGGAGCAATGCGGTGGGAACGGTGCGCGTCACCTGGGCGAGACGCTACTGAAT
>CAWFWH010000023.1:0-42884 GCA_963819405.1 uncultured Acidobacteriaceae bacterium
CTTCCAGAGTGTGGTGGGCGTGACGCGCACCGTGCCGACCGCATTGCTGCGGCAAGGCATCGTCCAGTTCACGACGCCATCGGGCATTGAACAGATCAATCTGAAAACGGCGGCTATCTGCGGTACCAATAGAAGCACTCCGTGCGACCCGCGCGGCTTGGGTCTGAATCCATCAGTAGCGGCGCAGTTTGCGGAGATGCCGCTGCCGAACCTGGCGGGAGGCGATGGGTTGAACACCGGAAGCTACTTCGCGAATATTCCGACTCCGACCCAGACCGACTATGGCGTGATGCGCCTGGACCATATCATCAACGAAAAGTGGACATTAAATGCGAGCTTCACCTACTTCCGCAGCGATGTGCTGGCCTCGGGCGATATCTCGATCCTGAACGGAAGTCCCAGCTCAGCGGAAACGACGCCCCAGCGTGGCGTGGTGCCCAGCCTTCAGGCCACCTGGGTGATCTCGCCGACATTGTCGAACGTGGCGCGAATCGGTTGGGTGCGCGACACCACCCAAGCCAACGCGACCTCGCCAACCAAAGCCGCTGGAATTTTGAACATTCCCGGCTCTGTGACGGCGGATGGGCCGGTGGCTCTGGCGATTGGCAGCGGCGTGACCAGCTTCATCGATTCACCGATCGATTTGGATACCCAGCGCGCGCGTTTTCAGGGATCCTGGAGCCAGAACGGACAGCTCATCGATGACCTGACTAAGATCTGGGGCAAGCATCAATTCCAATTTGGAGCGCAAATTGACAAGATCAATTTCACACATGCGCGGGCCGACAAAGTGATAGGGTCTATCACCTCACTGGTTGCCCTGATCGATGGCGATCAGACGAATCTGACGATTCCCGGGGTGAACGAACCGGCCGTTTGCAGCGGGGGTATTAACACGAACTGCGTCCCTTCCAGCCAGTTGACCAACTGGGACAGGTACTACGCCTCGCTTCTCGGCATGGTGGATAACGTGGGAATTCTTGCGGTGCGTAACGCGAACCTGCAACCGCAGCCGTTCGGCACCTTCCTGCGCAACGTGACGCAGCAGTGGGGAACCTATTTTTACGGACAGGATTCCTGGCGTATCAAGCCGTCCTTAACGCTTTACTACGGCTTGGCGTACCAGGTGCAGACCGCGCCAAAGGAAGCGAACAACCTGCAAACCATCATGACGGATGCCTCGACGGGCGGCATACCGATCATAGCTACGGCATTCTTACAACAAAAGCAGCAGGCAGCGCTGGCAGGTCAGATCTACAATCCGACCTTCGCTTTCGAGCCGGTGGGCGCCGCAATGTTACCCGTGTATGACACTGATCGGGGCGATTTCGCTCCGCGCGTTGCGCTCGCCTGGAATCCTTCCGCGAAAAGCGGCGTTCTGGGCAAGCTGCTAGGTGATCACAAGACCGTGATTCGGGGCGGATTCGCGATAGTCTACGACCGGTCCAATACTGTGCAAAGCGTCGAGATCCCGATGCTCGGTGTTGGGTTCGACCAGAACATCGCCGTGACCGTGCCGTCTTGTACCGCGACCGGTTCGGGAGGGCCGGGTTGTAACTCTTCCGCCAGCGTCGCCAGCAATCCGGGACTTGCGAGTTTTCGTGTCGGTACTGACGGCACACTTCCGCTTCCCGTCCCGAGCGCCGCCACTTCTCCGGTGGTTCCGGGCGTAGGTGTCGAGACGCTTTCGTTCCAGGTGGACCCGAATACAAAAACGGGCCGCAGCTTCAATTTCGACTTCAGCGTCCAGCGCGAGCTGCCTGGCGGAATCATCGTCGAGGGTGCGTTCGTTTCTCGCGCAGGGCGAAGGCTGCCGCAGGCGGTGAATGTAAATTCTGCGCCGTACATGTTCGTTGATACCGGCTCGGGCCAATCCTTCGCCCAAGCGTATGACGCGGATGCCAACGCCCTTCGAGCCGGGCAGGCCGCACCAATCGAGCCGTGGTTCGAAAACCAATTTCCCGGTTTGGCGAAGCTGCAAGGCACGGCCAGTGCGACAGCGTACATTACTGGCGGAAACAAATCGAACTTCATACAGGGCAATGTCGGCAGTCTGTTCCTGAACCTGGACACGTATCGCCGCAGGCTGGGTCTTCAGGCCTACGATAGCGACCAGGCGCAAGTCGAATTTATGCGAACTTACATCGGCTATTCGAACTACAATGCCGGTATTCTCACGATCACCAAGCGTCTGTCGCACGGTTTCACGGTTACGGGCAACTACACCTACGGCAAGGCGCTCGACGACGGCCTCTCGAATCAGAACAACGCGGGATTCTACTCAAACAGTTTCAATCCAAGCGTGGATTACGGACCTTCGTCCTATGACCGGCGGCACGTCGTGAACGCAACGTTTCAATACGACATACCTGCCGGCAACGGACACTTGCTGCACGGCGGACCGGTGATCGATCGGATCATCGGCGGCTGGTATACATCGGGCATTTTCTCAGCGTGGAGCGGATTGCCGGTTCACGTTAGTGAAGGAAGCCAGGTCTATGGCGGAGGAACTTCCGTGATCGGCGCCACGGACTACATGATTCCGAACGGTTCGCTTCCAGCCACCGGACTGAATCATAACGTCTCGAACCTCACCACCTGCAGTGACAGCGTTTTCAATGGCGTTGTAGGTGCGAATGTGGGGGGCGCCAACGGAACGAACCTGAACTTGTTCAGTAATCCGGGAGCAGCTTACTGCGGCTTCAGTTATATCCAGCTCTCCACTTCGGGACGTACCGGAGCCGCAAACCCGATGTATGGGCTGCCGTTCTGGAACCTCGACGAGCGGGTCGGCAAGACGACCAGTATCACGGAGCGCGTAAAGCTGGGGTTCTCGGCGGATTTTTTCAACATCTTCAACCACGAGAATTTCAACAATCCCAGCCTCACTTTCACGAGTCCGGCGACTTTCGGGGTGATTACGAGTACGTACGTTCCACCCAATCGGACCGCCAGCTCACGCTGGATTGAAATGGGGCTGCGGCTCGACTTTTAGCGCGCTCGGCGGGCTGACCATTCAGTACATGAAACCGGCTCGCTTCCTTTGGGATTGTGAAAAAAACCGGGACAGACAGCCGCGCCTCGTCGTGGTGTGATTGCGCACAGCTGCGTAACTTACGGCGCTTAAGTCAGTCCCGGATTTTTTCACAGACGGATCTTGTTAGCGTTGAAGTTGATGAGATCACTATCCGCGATCTGCGCCGGCTTGTGTTTTTGTACGGCAGCAGCCGCTCAATCCGCCTCCAGTTCGTTTGACGTCGCGAAATATGGTGCTGTGGGGAACGGCAATAGGCTCAATAGTGCTGCAACTAACGAGGCGATCGAGGCCGCACATGCCGCAGGCGGCGGGACGGACGGACGAATTAACTTCGGGACGGAATCGAGCGGCGGATTCAAGAACATCACGATTTCAAAGATTGTGTTTGACTACTGCAGGGGGCTGGCGCTAGAAAGCGTGGACGGCGGCCATCTGGAGGACGTCACCATTTCTAAGGTCACGATGCGCGATATTGCGAATTCCCCCATTTTCTTGCGGCTCGGTAGCCGGATGCGCTCACCTGAAGGCACTCCGGTGGGCGAGTTGCGGCGAGTGAACATTACGAATTTCGTGGTCTACAATGCAGACCCGCGGTATGGCTCGATCATCAGCGGTATTCCCGGGCACGACAACAACGTGAAGGGGCAGCACGCCTCGGGCGATGATGAAAGACAAGCAGTTTTAGGAGTTCGTTTCGGAGCGAACGAAATTGTAGTAAGTTAGCTCAGGAGGCCAAAGGTTATGGGCTTGCGTTTGGTGGCGAGCATTCTAGCTCTATTTGCATCTGCGGCGTATGCACAGGTGGTCAGCACCGGATCTCCACCAATAGGGCAGGGTTCCATGACCATGAACATGGGCGGGACCGCGTTTATGGGACCGGTGGTTACCGGAGCGCCTTACTCGGCGACTGAGGTTACGGAGCACACGCAAACGTTGGCGGATGGAACGCACATCACCGAAAAGCCCCGAACCACGCTGATGTTTCGCGACTCGCAAGGAAGAACGCGGACAGAGCGGCCGATGTTCTTTGGTCCGTACGGCGGGGACGGTGGGCCGACGATGATTCAAATTCAAGATCCGGTTGCGGGATTCCAATACACGCTGGACCAGCAGGACCACGTTGCGCATCGCTTGGCATTGACGAGTCGCCCCGGCATGCGGACCGGGACGGGAGTTGCAGGCGCGGTCGCCGGAATCTCATTCGCACCTCCGCCGCCTCCACCTCCTCCGCCCGCAAGAATAGCCCAAAGCGCCGCTGCTTCAGGTGGAAGCGGCACGCAGGTAAACAGGATGGAGCACTCCTCTGAATCGCTCGGCACACAGACCATGGAGGGCGTTACCGTCGAGGGGCATCGGACCACTACAACGATTCCCGTAGGGATGCAAGGCAATGACAGACCGCTTGTCTCCACGACTGAAACCTGGAGGTCGCCGGACCTGAAAGTTATGGTGTTGATGAAAAACTCCGATCCGCGGAATGGGGAAAATATAACGAGGCTGACGAACATCACTGTTGGCGAGCCTGATCCGGCCCTCTTCCAGCCTCCGGCGGATTACACGATTGTGGATGAGAAGGGCGCGTTCACCATTCACTTCACGACCCCGGCGCCGCAATAAATTCCTGCGGGCGCGGCTCGGTACCTACCTCAAGCGTTCTATCGCTGGCGGTCCGTGGCCGTGCGATCGAACGGCAAAGTCGAATGTGCCTGTGCCGCAGGGAGGAATCGGCGCATCGCGATAGAAGCTCAGCCCGTATATCCAATCCCGATCGGTTCCGCCATCGCACAAGCGGGCTGAGATGCCTCTGATTTCGCGCCACAAGCCACGCGCGGAGACTTGCCGATCGAGAATCGGGTCCGCCACATCTTTGAAATAAATTCCGCTCGAGACAATGCACAGGATCAGTAGAATGCCTGCCCAGGAGCGCCTCGCTAGAATCACGACAACGATTGGAGCCGCGATGTAGAAGAGCTCGGTGCGGGTCACGTCAGTTATTCCTGCAAATGAAAGATGCCCAGTGCTGAGGACCTGTGGAAGCAGCGTCGGCAGCAGTGGAACAATCGCAATCAATAAGGCACAGGGGATTAGCCACGCTCGTGAGAATTGCGCGGCCCGCTTCGATTCGAATCGCGCGCCCATCAAGACGAACATGGCTGGAAAAAGAGGCAGCAAATAACCTGGCAGTTTGTTTAGGGTTACGCTGAACAGCACGAATCCGAAAGCAAATATGGCCAGAAGAAAGCGGCGGCGTTCGTCCGAGAGGATTTCGCGCGAGGCGAGGAGACCCGTCAGGGGCGTCCAGGGGAACAATCCGCCTGCGAGCACGGGAAAGTAGTAGTACCACGGCTGCACGTGTTGAAGAGAAGCTGAGTATAAGCGCTCGATGTGATGCTTGAGGAAGAACTCTTGAATGAACGGGTATCCATTGCGCAGATAAACAGCCACGTACCATGGAGCGGCGACAGCAACGCACACAGTAAGTGCAAGCCACCATTTTCGCCAGAACCGCCGCAAGAACCAGAAGAAGGGCGCGGCAAGAGCAAACGGCACAAGCCCCTTCGCCAGGGTACCGAGGCCAATGCAAACACCGATCGCTATAAATCTGGAACGAATGAACGCGGTCTTCGGCTCGCTGCGCAGCAAAGGAAGCGCTAAGAAGACTGCGAGCGAGAAGAAGACCGCCAGAGGCAGATCGGTCACACCGACACTGCTGTAGACGATCCATCCGGCGGATGTCGCAAGCAACGCAATGGAAACCGCCGCTGCTTCAATACCAAATTCCTCGCGCAGTATCCAAAAGGATGTAGCCAGGAACGCAAGGCTCAACAGCGCAACCGGCAGGCGCGCCGCGAGTTCGCGATTCAGGCCGGCGATTGTGCCGAGCGCCGTCATCCAATACAGCAGCGGCGGTTTTTCAAACCAGGGCGAGCCCCAGAGTTTGGGTGTGATGAAGTCGCCACTCTGCGCCATGGCCCGGCCAATCGCCGCGTAACGCGGTTCATCACTACTCAGCACGCCTACACCATCGAGCTCGTAAAGGTAAAGCGCTGAGATTGCGAGGGCGAGCGTGAGAAGGGGAAGATACCTGCGGAGGGCAGACAAACCCCAGTATAATGAGCGAAATGCGCGCCCCTGCGAAATACCTGTGTTTACTGGGTTTGACCACGATTTTCGCGCTGCGGGCGGATGTCCGGGGCTGTCATTGCGACCTGAACAATACAACCGAAATGCACGAGCGGGCCTGTAGCCTCTGCGCGATCGCTGAACAACAGCCAACCTACATGACGGTGTTTTTCTTAAAGGACTCGAATCCTACCAAGCCAAACCGCTTATTGGCCCTGCCGCGCGTTCACGGTCCGGCGGAACATTTGCTTTCATCATTGAGCGCGCAGACGCGTGCGGAGCTTTGGTCAGCGGCAATCGCCAGAGCGCAGGAAGTGTGGGGCAACGATTGGGGCATCGCCTCCAACGGAACCGCAAATCGAACGCAATGTCACACGCACCTCCACATCGGCAAACTCTTGCCGAATCAGGAAGACGGAAAATTCACGATTGTGAGCGGGCCTGCCGACATTCCGGTACCGGCGGATGGCGGCGGCATTTTGGTTCATCCCGTTGGCGGAAAATTGCACATCCACTTAGGGGATAACTCGCCGGAATTGAGACTGATGCGATAGGCGGGAATTTGTACACTGAGACAGACCCATGCGACAAAAATGCCTGTTAACCGTGGCGCTTGCGGTACTTGGGTTTTCCACTATTCTTACTGCCGCCGAAAGCATCGCGCCGAAGATCGACAAACAAAGACTGGAGGAGTATGTGCGGTACGCCGAAGGCTATCCGCCAGACGTGAAGTTTGCGATCGACGATCCAACGCCCAGCTCTTTTAAAGGCTATTTTCGGATCCTGGTGCATCTCAGTAGTGGCCAACGTAGACTCGACCGCCTCTACTACGTCACTGCCGATGGGCAGCACTTCATCAATGGCGCGGTTTGGGATTTGAACGAAAGTCCGTTCGTTGATACATTGGCGCATCTGCCGACGGATGGCCCTTCATTCGGTCCGTCGGAAGCCAAGGTCACGATTGTGGTGTTCAGCGATTTTGAATGTCCCTACTGCCGCGAGTTCGCGAAAACTCTCCGCTCAAACGTGGGCGAGAAATATCCGAACGATGTTCGCGTGATCTTTAAGGATTTTCCAATCGAATCGATTCACAAATGGGCGCTGGCAGCGGCCGAGGCGGCGCACTGTCTCGGCGATCAGAAGCCGGCCGCGTTCTGGGCCTTTCACGACTGGATCTTTGAGCACCAGCAGGAGGTGAATGAGGGAAATCTGCGGGATAAGGCGCTCAATGTTGCTAAGGATCAGAGTCTCGACCTCTCGAAAGTTTCCAGCTGTATCGATACCTATGCCACCGCGCAGGAAGTGAATCGCAGTCTGCAACAAGGCGCAGCGCTGCAGATTCAGCAAACGCCTACGCTTTTCGTAAATGGGCGGATGATCGGGGGCGCGATTGATTGGAAGACTCTGGATACAGTCATTCAGATGGAGCTGAAGCGGCCGAAAGACATCCCTGGGCCCACGGCGCAAAAGTGCTGTGAGGTCGATATTCCAACGATAGTGAAGAAGTAATCGCGATCCGAACCTTATGCCGTACAGGCAGCACTCCGAAATCCATCATTTGAGGGGCCTTGGTGCCGATACGGATAGAGGGTGCACTTTATCTCACTGTTTTCAAAGACTACCAGGCCGGCTCCAGCCGACTTGCCCCCCGCAGCGGATACCGTAATGAAGCCTTCTGCCGTACAGGCGTTTCGCGTGGCGCCTTTGATCTTGCACCCGTTTTCGGGCCCTGAAGACACATCCGTTCTGATGGAAAGCTCGCGGGCGAGTTTAGCGCTGCAGGGCTTCCTGCCGCGAGAGCAGACTTCGACGGACGATCTGGATCAGCAGCTTCTGCGCGGACGATATGCCGAAATTCGCATGCTGTTTTACATCGGTAAAGATATCTGCCGGTGGACTGAGCAGTGCACCGAAATGGCCGTTGCTTCAGGAGTTTTCGAGGGACGCCGTATCGAGCCGGAAACTTTCGCTGTTCTCCTGATCCAAAATGTGCCGCTACACGTCCGGACCAAGCTGGAGACCTGGGGCGTGCTCGACTTCTGTTCCCTATTCCGGCGGTCTTTCGCGTTGCATGGAGTCTTTCATGAGATGCCGGCGGCTGAGTGCTTCTCTCCGAATTTCCTGCGGCGTTATCATCGCTACCTGGACCAGTGGTTTGAACAGCGCCTCAAGGATTCCGCTTTTGACCGCGCGCAGCCGGACGAATTCGTCTTTGATCTGTACGCATCCGGCGAATACACCCTGATGCTCGAACAGAGCTGGGCGCCGGATCCGGCCGATCTGAGCTGATAAAACGCGGGCGGGGCCGAATATCCCGATAGTTGATTGAACAAAGGTCCCTTGCTCTGGAATATCCAGTGGAAAGCCACAGCGAAATAATGCAAAGGCTTTTGTTATATCAACAGGAGGCTGAGGCATTACGCAGGCTAATGCACCCGCCCGTCGAAGACAACCAGGGGAATCGCGAGGAGTCATAGGTTATGGAGCCTTCTGTGCACATTTCCGCGGCGGACAAGTTCGATAAATGCAATCGAGTGGTCAGGCTGCTGCTGTGTACGTGTTGAAACTCATCTCCACCGCCGCCAGCTAACTGGCATAATCAGACGGATGAAGAGAACGTTCGATGTCGACGACAATCTCCTCCGAGACGCAAAGATAGCCTGCGGTGCGACGACGGATACCGAGACTGTCCGTTTGGGTCTGGAGGCGTTGGTGCGGCGCGCGGCATACGAGCGCCTTCGTGCACTCCTGGGATCGGAGCCTAATGCGAGGGACGTGCCCAGGCGTCGCGAGAAGTGTCCTATCCGATGAAAGCAACTGTCCAACTTTCACTGGATTTAACAGACCTGAACGAGGCGATGAAAACGGCGGAGATGGCTCTGCGCGCGGGCATTGATTGGCTGGAAGTAGGAACGCCGCTGATTATCGCGGAGGGGATGCGCGGTGTGCGGGAGCTGCGTTCGCGCTATCCGGATGTGCCCATCGTGGCGGATCTTAAAACCATGGATGGGGGCTGGCTGGAAGCGGAGCTCATGGCCAAAGCCGGAGCTAGCATGGTGGTTGTGATGGGGCAAGCGCACGCGGAAACCGTGGAGCTTGTGGTTAAGGCAGGCCGCGACTTCGGCGTGAAAGTCATGGGTGACAACATGGCCATGCCGGATCCAATCGATGGCGCAAAACGGCTGGAAGAGCTCGGCTGCGATTACATTATTCACCACATCGGCTATGACATGAGAACGCTGCGAAGGGAGCGCGGCCTATCCACGCCGACGCCTCTCGATCGTCTGCGCGAAGTCGTCCAAGCTGTTTCTATTCCAGTGCAGGCAGTTGGCGGGCTCACGGTTGAGCAGGCGACGGACACTCCTAAATATGGCGCGCCTCTAGTTGTCATTGGCGCTCCTCTGGCCATCGATGCGCATTCATTCCGGACGGCGGGAGGCGATGTGGAGAGTACGCTACGTCTGATTTGCGAAAAGGTTCATGCCTACGGCGATGTGAAGATCGGGAAGGAGTCTCTCGCATGACGGGGATCATGCCGGCACTTGTAAATTACGGCCGCGATCCCTTCTCGGTCGAATTGCGCGAAGTTCCATTGCCGGAAATCGGCGAGAGCGATGTGCTCTTGCGCGTCGGCGCGGTCAGCGTCTGTGGCAGCGATCTCCACCAGTGGCGCGGATCGGCAAGCTGGCACGTTAACTATCCCTGCATCCTCGGTCATGAGTTCGCAGGCACCATTGCGCAAACTGGCGCGCGCGTCTCGAATTTCAAGGAAGGCGAGCGGGTGGTGAGCGAAACCGCGGCCGTGATAGACGAGTCATCGCCGCTCAGCCGTGCGGGTCTATACAACCTTGACCCGACGCGCCGCGGCTTCGGCTATGGTGTCGACGGGGCGATGACCCACTATGTACGGGTTCCGGAGCGCTGCCTTCATCGCATTCCCGAACGCCTCAGTTTTCACAAGGCTGCTCTGACGGAACCTTGTTGCGTTGCCTATAACGCCGTTTGCGTGAACGGCAGAGTGCGGCCAGGGGATAACGTTCTAGTTCTCGGACCGGGACCGATTGGGCTTCTGTGCGCCATGATGGCGAAACTTAGCGGCGCAGGCCATGTCATCGTCGCAGGGCTGGCAACGGACCGCTTCCGTTTAGGCGTCGCCCGCCAACTCGGCGCCGATCGCACGCTCGAAGGCGGAGTAACGGATTACGTCGCACAAGTTGGAGACGGTCTCGGCGTCGATGTCGTGGTCGATGCATCCGGCTCTTCACTCACACTGCAGACGGCGATCCAAGCCATTCGCCCGGCGGGTCAGATTATCAAGGTCGGTTGGGGTCCGCAGCCCATGCAGTTCAGCTTGGATCCGCTGGTCCAAAAGAACGTCACGCTCTCCGGTAGTTTCTCGCACAACTGGCCGGTGTGGGAGCGAGTCATTGGAATGATCGTCTCCGGCCAGATCGATCTCGATCCCATAATCAGTCGAGTTGCGCCTCTTCCCGAATGGCTGGATTGCTTCGAGAAGATGGAGCGCGGTGAACACGTGAAGGCCGTCCTGACGCCCTAAATGCCGCTGAAGATCTCTGCCTTCCCGAAGTGTTATCTGGAGCAAATCGCCAATCGCGAGATGTCGGTCTTCGATTGGATCGCGATGGCGAGGCAGCTTGATGCCGACGGGCTCGAGATGTACGAAGGCTTTTTTACCAGCCTGGATAACGACTATCTCGATAGCGTCGGCGAAGCGATTCACTCGAGTGGTTTCGCGATGCCCATGCTTTGCTGCTCTCCTGATTTCACTGCTCCCGAACCCGAGAAGCGGAAGCGCGAGATCGAGCGTGAATCGGAGATGATTCGCATCGCGCGGCGGCTGGGTGGCCGCTGTGCCGTTTGCCGCGTTTTGAGTGGTCAACGATATCCAGAGATTGCATGGGAACAGGGAAGAGACTGGGTTCTGGAAGCAATCGGTCAACTGCTTCCTATCGCGAAAGAGTACGACGTCATTCTCGGAATGGAGAACCATTATAAGGACGGCTTCTGGAAATATCCGGAATTTGCTCAGAAGATGGATCGCTTTGTCGCTATTGTGGACGCGATCGCCGACCGGGAACACTTCGGAGTCCAGTACGATCCATCGAACGCAATCGTTGCCGGAGACGATCCCCTCGATTTGTTACGACGTGTCGCGGACCGGGTCGTCAGCATGCACGCGAGCGACCGCTATCTGGCCGAAGGCGTCACTTTGGACGAATTGCGCCAGAGCGATGGCACTCTCGGATATTCACCAAAGCTGCTTCATGGGGTGACGGGCCGCGGCCTCAACGATTACGATTCCATCTTTCGTATTCTGGCCGAGCATCATTATCACGGCTGGATCAGCATTGAAGACGGCATGAACGGAATGGAAGAAATGGCTGAATCGCTCGCTTTTTTACGCGCGATGGTGTCACGGTATTTCCGCGAGTGATCAGAAATCTAGCCGAACCTGAAACTGCAGAGATCGCGCGGGAAGCTGATTCGTGATACCGGCGAGCGGCTGTCCGAAACCCGGTCCCGGCGCAGGGCCATTCCCGTATGTCCCGCTGTATCCGACGAAGTTGGCGTGGTTCAAAACGTTGAAGGCTTCAGCGCGAAGGTCGAGATGAACCCGCTCGCTTCCGAGTGCAAACGGGCGCTCGACGAATGGAGATAAATCGTAGACAGGCCTGCCACGGCCGGTGTTGCGGCCGACGACGACGCCATTAATCACTGGGCGATCCGTCGTGGCCCCCGAGTCGCCACTATTTGTCGTTCCCGTCGTAATGTTGTAGGGCAGCCCGGATCCAAGCGTTCCAACGCCGCCAACGTTGATTTTCAGCGGCGCTACCCAGACGCCGCTGAGCACGAATCTCTGCCGCTGATCGAAGATCGCGTCGCCATTTTCAACTTTGCCCGTAAAATTCGGATCATTCGGATTCTGGCTGGGAATATCCGGATCGACGTTATCGATTGCGTGCGACCACGTGTAACTCGCCAGCATAGAGAGGCGGCTGCTGAACCGGTGACTGAGGTTCACGTCCATAGCATCGTAGTACGCATATCCGTCGTTGACATCGGTTTGGATCACGCTATAGGGAGGCTGCGGATTAGTTGCCGATACCGGGTTGCACGTGAGACCGTGCTGGCCGTACCAAGAAATCCAATACGGTCGAGTGCAGTTGGCCGCTTGTGGAGAGCGGATCTGTCCTGGCGCGGTTCGGATAAACGGCGAGGGCGGGTCCACATCCAGCGGACGGTTAATCTTCAACGTGTGCGAACCAACGTAGTCGATGCTCAACACCCAATCCTGCTTCAGTTGATGTTCAAAGCCAAACGTCCATTGCTCGGAATACGGGTTAAGCAACTTGTTGGGATATCCGATCAACGCGGCAGTTGGAAAAAACTGATTCAGATAAGCACTGTCGCCAGGGCGGATATAGAGACTGCGCAATGGCGCAACGGCTCCTGCTGGAAAGGCGGGCAGCGGGGCTGCGGCTACGCTCGTGGGAAAGCCGATTTGCCCTGGCCCGGCCGTATAGTTGAACACTCCCGTGGGCCCGGTGAGCGCGTAATTGGCTTCGGAATTGTCGACGATTTGCGAATAGTAAATGCCGAAGCCGCCACGGATCACAGTCTTGCCGGCGCCGCGCCAGTTGTAAGCAAAACCAACGCGAGGAGCGAAGTCCAAGCGCGAATCGGTGAAGGTCTGTTGCTCATAGCGCAGCCCGAGGTTCACGGTCAAATCCTGCCGCACCCGGTAATCATCCTGCACAAATAGCGACCAGAGCGTGTCGTTGACCGTGTAATTCGCGTTGCCGTAGCTCTGGGTGTACGTTCGGACGTTATTGATGTTGTTGAGATAGGCCGCACCTTCACAGACGGAAAGAGCTTGCGTGCAGGTGTTATAGACGAACTGGCCCAGGTAGATAGGTCCGCCGAATTCCTTGCTGTTGCCGCCATTGTGCGCGAAGATGGCGTCGCCGCCGAACTTGATTTGATGCTTTCCCCAAACCGCTGAGAGGGTCTCGTTCGCTTCGTATTGCCGATTCATCAACAACGCCGATTGCGAAGTGCCGGAGATGAACGTGCCGCCGCTGGAAACGGGTACGGAGAATTGCGTGCCGTAAATAACGGGAGAAAATTCCGTGATGGGAGAAGCCAGTTGAAACTGCAGCCGAATCGTGTTGAGCAGCGTTGGACTCAATACCGCCGTCTCGCCTAATTCCTCCGAGTAGGTTCGCCGTTTGAAAATCCGATCGACGCTGGGAAGGCTGTTTCCCCCGACTGTGCCGTTAGGATTCGTGTCGAGGAAATTATCGACGTCGCTCCGGAAAAACAGGTTGTTCCGGTCATTGATCTGATGATCGATGCGGAGAAATCCCAGCCAGCCACGATAGTGGCCGATGAAATTGCCCGGAGCGACTGGCGAGATGACGGGCGAAGCGCGATTTTCAAAACTGTATTCGCCGGCCAGGAAAAACTGCGTGCGCCCGCTGCTTCCGATGGGACCTGAGACCGACAAGGCTGTCTGGTCGAGCGTGTCATTCGTGAAGTCGTTTCCGCTGGTGGCATTATTCGAATTGAAGCCCGCGAGAGCGGCCTCTGTCGCCGAGGGCCGCCATAGTTCTAGTAATTCGCCGTGAAATTCATTGCCGCCGCTCTTCGTGATCATGTTCACGACGCTGCCGGTCGACCCGCCATACTCGGCCGAAAAGGCGTTCGTGAGAACGTCCATTTCCTGCATCGCCCCAAGCGGAATATTCGTGAAGATTGTCTGGCGCCCCCAACTGTCGTTTCCAGTGCTGCCGTCCACTTCAAACCAAGTCTGGCGTCTTCCCGCGCCGTTCGTTGTAAAAAGGTCTTCGTTCATGAAGACATCGCCTTGGTTGATAGCCGGTCGATTGGCAGCATTCAATAGCGGCAGATAAGTGATCCTGCGGTTGAGCAACGGTGTCTCTTCCATCTGTTTCGCCCCCAGGCGATCGCCCAATTGCGCCTCATCGGTCCGCACCTCGCCAACTACGCCGGTAACGGTCACTTGCGTCTCGCCGCCAGCCACATTGAGTTGCAAGCTCAGGTCTGCCGCCGTTCCTCCTACGAGCGTGAGATTGTTCAACTGCGCCTGCGCAAACCCTTGCTTAACGGCGGTGATGTTGTAGGTTCCCGCGATCGGAAGTCCCCCGATCGAGAATTTACCTGAAGCGTCCGTCTGTGCGGTGCGTTTCAAGTTGCTCAGAGTATTGCTCGCCGTCACCTGCGCGCCCGCGACCGGCGCATGCGTTTGATCCACAACTTGCCCGTGGATGGTTGCTGTGTCGGGCGTCTGTGAAAATAACCGCAACGAAAAAGCAACGAACAAGAGGATCAGGCACGCGCGATTTCGAGACATAACTCCGGTAGGAAAAATATCAGGCTACAGCGCGGCGGCCGTTACTACCAGAGGTCGTAGTTACGGCGGCTTACTTAATGGATGAGATTTTCGAGCAACCGATGTACTGAGTAAAGCGGCGCGGGTTGCGTCACAAGGACAGCAATTATCGAAGTAAATGCGAGCGCCGCGGTCGCAGCCACGACCGTGCCGCTTTGCGTTCGCTTCTTTTGCGGTAGACGGGCCTCGAGCAGGCGTTCTACGCGCGCAGAAAGATCTGAGCGGTCCGCCACAAGTGAGGCGAGCAGCGGCGAGAATTCCCGGCATTCGGACAAGCGGGCGACCTGAACCAAGGTTGCGGCCAGCGAGAGCGACGCGCGCATATTTCCCGCCACGGCTTTATCGTCAGCGGCCCATTCGGTAAACCTCTCCCAGCCATGCTCGAGATCCCGAAAGCCGCGGAGGAACGGAAATAGGTCCGGCGCTAGAAGGATTAAGAGACGTTTGAGATTGTCATGCGAGCTTCGATGAGCGCGCTCGTGCCGCAGCGCCGCGGTTAATTCGTCCGCCGAAAGTGCGGTCAGCACTCTCTGCGAGATGACGATCCGTGAACGAACAATGCCGACGAGCGCTAGCGCCGGACCCGTTTCTTCAGTGATCCAGACCGGCGATATCTCTCCTCGAACCTGCGTCTCGCGCCCGGCGTGTTTGCAATGCTGCACATAACATAGGGAACGGATGATCGCGCGCAGCGCTCGTGCGGCAGCCACTCCGCAACATGCCAATCCTAAGATTGCGGCAGTCAAACATGCGATGCCAACATGTTCGCTCGTGGCGCCGGGCTCGAGCCAAAAATAACTCGGGAGGCAAAGCGCCACCACGGCAAATAACCCGGATATCAGTGGAAGTAATCGCAAAATCAACAGACAAAGCGCCGCCACGCGCGGTCTCATTCGGCTCGCGAGCCCGAGAGCGCCGGGGGTCGTGATCCGAATAATCAGCCCCGCCGTCAAGTGGACCAGAAAGAACGAAGCCAGGCAGAGACACAACAGCCGCAAATTGTAAGAGAGAATCACGGTTTTTCCCTCCGGTCCAGATCCTTCCGCCGCAACTTGATCTTGCGCTCCAGTTCATTGAGGAGCGCTTCATCGTGCTGCCCGACCGCCTCGACTAAACAGGAAATCAGCAGCTCGCTTGACCGTTGACGGCCCGCCAGAAATCCCGCAATGAATTCGTCGGCTCGCTTGTGCTCCCATTCGCGATGCGATAGGCGCGGAGAATAGAAAAACGCCCGGTCCGACTTGCGCCGATTCAATAAACCCTTCTTGAAGAGCCGGTCCAGGGTGGTCATGACGGTTGTGTAGGCTAAGGGCCGGCCGAGCCTTTCGGCGACATCGCGTACATTGCTTTCGCCTCGTTCCCAAAGGATCTCCATCACAGTAATTTCAAGATGGCCGAGCTCGGGCATGTCGAATGAATTCTACCAATAAATTTTCGTCCCCTAACAGTTTGCATTCGCCTCGCAGTTCGTGATCTAATCCGTGATCATGAGATCGCGCCGCTTACTTCTTCTCGGAGCCCTCGCTTCCGCAACTCTTTTTTGCGCAGAGAACACACCTTCCAGAGCCTTGTTGGTGCTCTCCAAAGGTGACCATACGCTCGCGATCGTCGATCCGTCGAGCCTGAAAGTGGTCGCGCGCATGCCCGTCGGAGAAGATCCTCACGAGGTGATCGCATCGACCGACGGGAAGATTGCCTATGTATCCAATTACGGAGGCGGCGCCTACAACACGCTTGCAGTGATTGATCTGATAGGGCAGAAAGCCTTGTCTTCGATTGATCTCGGCCCCATGCGCGGTCCGCACGGCCTTGCGTTCGTGGGCGGGAAGACTTGGTTCACGGCTGAGGCCGCCAAGGCCATCGGCAGCTATGATCCTGCACAGAAAAAAGTCGATTGGATTCTCGGAACGGGCCAGAATCGAACTCACATGATTTTTGTTTCTGAAGACCTGAAGCGTATCGTTACCACCAACGTCAGTTCGGCCACCGTCAGCATTATTGAGAAGATCGCACCGCGACCGGGTCCGGGAGGAAGGGGTCCAATGGGTCCTCCCGGTGGCGATTGGGACGAAACCGTAGTGCCCGTGGGCAAAGGTGCGGAAGGCTTTGACCTTTCTCCCGACGGCAGCGAAATCTGGACTGCGAATGCCCGCGATGGCACGGTCTCGATCATCGATGTATCCAGCAAGAAGGTCACCGAGACGCTGCCCGCGAATGTAACGGGAGCAAATCGTCTGAAGTTTACGCCCGACGGCAAACTGGTGTTTATCTCGAGTTTGAGTGGATCGGACTTGACCATTCTCGATGCCAAAACTCACCGCGACGTAAAGCGATTAAACATCGGACACGGCGCTGCCGGTATTCAAATGCAGCCGGATGGGTCGCGCGCGTACGTGGCTTGCACGCCGGATAATTACGTGGCGGTTATTGATTTACGATCGCTGGAAGTGAGCGGGCATATCGACGCTGGCCGGCAGCCTGACGGCTTGGCCTGGGCAGTGCAGCGATAAAGGCCTTACCGGACCGACTTATTCCGCGGAACGGTCAATGATTTCCATTCGCTGCTTTGGAAATGTTTCGCGAGCAGCACGATTTGCCCGACGTGATACGCATAATGAGCAATCTGCCGATTGATCGCCTGCATTACCGAATGCGGCTCACCCCGAATGGTGACTTTGCGGCTCATGTCCGCCTCGGAGAGCGGGTCGAGGGCGGCGAAAACGTAGCGCCATCCCTGATCCCAGATGCTCATTAAAGCCTCGCGCGATGCGGGCGGCTGCACAAATTCGCTATCGCGGTTGCGGTCCGGCTTCTCGCCATCGGTGGTGAGAAAATCGGTCCACCGCGAACGCATGTTGCCAGCCATGTGCTTGACGGTGATTGCGATGGAATTCATCTCTTCATCCAGAACCGTGAAGAGCTGATCATCCTTCACCTGCTCCATCGCGCGCTCGCCTAGCTTCTTATAGTTATGAAGAATTGCCACGGCGTCTTCGAGATAGGACGCCGTGAATACATGAGCCATACTGCCGGAGGATCGGATAAAAGTTTATAGCTTGCGGCGCCGGCGAGCGAATAACGCGGCTCCGAGGCCTCCCAACAGCGTGAGCCCCATTGATGCCGGCTCGGGTACAGGGGTTGCCAGTAATCCATCCGTGTTATCGTTGCCATCCACGTAAAATCCGACCATGTCCCCCAAATCGTTAATCCCGTTGATAGTGGTGGTCCCAATGCCGAATGGGTCGTCGATATTGGTTAGCCCGCTGACCACATCGCTGCTGTTGAAATTCGCGAGTAAGCCATGCATGACCATGGCGGAATCGATGTAAGTTCCAACCACTTGGCCGTTGTTATTGAGACCGAGAAACATTGTGCTTGTAGATCCCGGCGCCTCGAACGTTTGGAAAGTCGTTCCGTTGTAAAGAAAACCTTCCATATTACCGTTAGCTGCAGTAAAGAATCCGGAGACTATGCCGCTGGTGTTGATATCGGTTGCGGTTGCGCTCGTCGCGCCTGGGACAATGATCGATGAAAAGGCGTGCGTGGCGATATTGTAGAGATAAGCATGCGCGTTGCCGGCTGCATCGTTATAAAATCCTGCCGCAATATTGGAATTGTTTAGCCCTAAGAGCTGGTTTGTTGTGGGGGTCCCCGTTGTAGCCGGGTTGAATACGCTGGTGAAGGTACCGCTTTGGTCCACGAAGCCGAAAAAGTTGGGCGTCGTGGCCCCGTTTGAATCCGCATAGAATCCGACAGTGGTGCCAAAATTGTTGATTCCGGTAACTTGGGTCTGAGAAGAACCGGGGAAGTTCTCGTTAGTAAAGTTGGCCTGTCCGTAAGGCGGCACCACTGTGTATCCCTTATTAGGATGCAAAGTAAATGGTGGTGGCGTGTTGTTGGGGGTTCCGCTCCCGAAGTATCCGGCGATGGTTCCCGCGTTGTTGATGCTCAACAACTGATTGAACGTCAGGTCTGCGTTGTTGTTAATCGTTTGGAAGTTGAAGGCCGCGCCAATGGCGTTCGAGGGCATTAGAAACCAGGCGCCAGTCAAAGCCAGGCACACCTGGAAAACACGGTTCGTGTTCGGCGACGCGTGCTTGTTCATTGTGAATCTCCTCTGGGGTCAATTACATGCAAACTATTACACGATGAGCTGAAAGCGTGAGCTTTCATCGGCAGAAGTAGATTATCACAAGCAGCTAAGGGTGACAGTGAAGCAGACCACTCTCAAGATAAATATTTCATGAAAGTCGCGCATTTCTCCCCTTCACGCGCAAATTGTTCCGCCTTTATCGGGCAACTCATTCCCAGAGATCTTGGCGCGGCCGCTGAAAACCGCTGAAAACTAGCATCTTAGCCCTATAACACGCGACGGGACAGGAGACTTCTATGTGTGGTCGAAAACGTGCTAATCCCAGGGTGGAGGGAAGAATATGCTCTGGTACGCCTGGGTATTTTTGGTTATTGCGATTATCGCCGCGATTCTCGGATTCGGAGGCATCGCTGCTGGGGCCGCAATGGCGGCGAAGGTTTGCTTTGTAATCTTCTTGGTGTTGTTCCTGGTTAGCCTGTTGGCAGGCCGTCGCAGCGCACTCTAACGTACGCTGCTGAAGCCATGGACCCGGTAAGAGCGGGCACGCTCGGACGTGTCCGCTTCTTCGCGGAAGTCCCTTGCCTTATTGCGGCCGCCTGTAGCCCTTAACTCTTCGGCCGGTAGGCCGGACCCCGAAAATATGTGTTATATTGTCGGCAGCCGACAACATGACCGATGGACCCCGCCTCGACGTGCTCCAAGGTACGCTGGACCTGCTTATCCTTCGGACGCTCCAAAGGGACCCCATGCATGGGTGGGCGATTTCGGAGCGAATCCAACGGATCTCAGAAGATGTCTTACAAGTGAACCAGGGTTCGCTCTACCCGGCGCTGCATCGCCTTGAGCATCAAGGCTGGATCAAAGCCGAATGGGCGACTTCGGAACTGGGTCGCCGTGCGCGTTTCTATCGGCTGACGCCCACAGGACGCAAGCAACTCGAAAAAGAGACGGATGAGTGGGCGCGTCTCTCAGCCGCAATTGGGCGTGTCCTCGAGATGGCGTAACATGCGTTGGAGCAGTTTTCGGCAACGGCTTCGAGCTCTTTTTTTTCGGCAGAAGGCGGAGCTTGATCTCGAGGACGAGTTGAGCGGGCACGTCGAGCTGCAAGCCAGAAAACATCGCGCGGAGGGAATGAGCGAAGAGGAAGCACGGCGGCACGCGCGCATTGAATTCGGCGCCGCCCAGAGCGTGCGGGAAGAATGCCGCGAAACGGACCGATGGCATTGGGTTGACGCGAGCACCCGTAATCTGAAGCACTGCTTTCGTTCGCTCGGTAAGAGTCCCGGCTTCGCGCTTGTTTTCATTTTGATTCTGGCGGTCGGCGTCGGATCGAACCTGGGGGTGTTCAGCACGATGGACGCCCTTTTGCTTCGGCCGCTTCCGGTGGAACGACCGAATGAACTGGTGAGAATTCTTGCCAAGGACAGGCAAGGCAACTCGAGTATCCTCCCTTCCACATTTCTCGATGGACTGCAAGGCGACCGCGCGTTTCAGGGGGTATGCGGCTTTAGCACTTCGCTGCTCGCAGCGGAAATCGACGGTAATATGCGAGAGCTGGGAGTAGCCGCGTTTAGCGGGAGCTGTTTCAAAACGCTCGGGCTTCAGCTTCAATTGGGAAGGCCCATAACTCCGAGTGACGATCAGGTGGGAACGCAGCCCGTTGCGGTCATCGCGGATTCACTGTGGCACAGCGCGTTTGGCGGCAGGCCGGATATTTTGGGGAGAGCAATCAAAATAAACGGGGAACTCTTTACGATCGTCGGCGTGACAGAAAAGAAGTTTACCGGGCTTCTGCTCGGGTTTCCGGAGCCGGTCATGACTGCGCTTCGACAAGAACCTCTCCATACGCCAAACGGCCAGAAACTAACAACCCACTGGGTCAACGTACTAGCCCGGCGCGCCGCTGGAATTTCCGAAGCGCAAGCGCGCGCAAGCGTAATCGCGCAGCGAAACCGGCTGCTCGAACAGAGTATTCCTCAGCGTTACAACGCCGCGCAACGTAAACAGTATTTGGCGCAAGAGCTGACCGTTACACCGGGCAAGAGCGGGGTGGATTATTTCCTACGCGATCGTTTCGGAAAGCCATTGTACGCGCTGTTCGGAATCTGTGCGGCGTTGTTGCTGATCGCGTGTGTCAATTTAACGACCCTATTACTGGCGCGCAGCTTGAGCCGACGGCGGGAAGTAGGTGTGAGGCTGGCTCTGGGCGCGAGACCCGGCCACATTGCGGGAATTTTCGTTCTGGAAAACACGGTGCTGGTTTTCGCCGGAACAACGCTCGGCATTGCGGCTGGGTTCTGGACCGCTCGGGTACTGCTGGCGCAGGGCGACCAGATGTTCGGCAATTTCAGCGTGAAGATCGGGCTGGATCCGCGCGTCAATATCTTCCTCATCGCTGCAGTTGCCATCGTGTTGGGTATGCTCGCCGGCGCCTCGGTCTGGCAGGCGCGTCGCCTCTCAAGCGCGGAAGCAATGAAAGAGAGAGGACGCGGCGTTATCACAACCAACAGCCTGGCGCAGAAGATGCTGGCGGGAGTTCAGATCGCTTTAACGCTGGCCTTCGTCTCAGGCAGCATGCTGCTGGGCGCGTCTCTGAAGCACATGTACAACATCGATTTCGGAATCAAGCCTCATAACGTGTGGACAGCCATGCTGACCCGGCGGCCGGGACCGGCAGGTTATCGCAATTTTGCGACGGGTCCTTATTATCGCGATCTCTTGGAACAGATCGAATCGCTGCCCGGTGTGATATCCGCGAGCTTTTGCGATGTCATACCGTTTTTCAATTCCGGCTCTAAACAGCCAGTCGCGATACTTGGCGACGCACAGCCGGGCCGGGAAGTGCAGGCACGCTTCATAGGGGCCAGCGACGGTTTCTTTCAGACGTTGGGCGCGAAGATCATTGCGGGAGACGACTTCCGGCGGAGTGATGACAACTCGAGCGAGGCCGGCGCAATTCTCAGCCGGAGTCTGGCGCAGTATCTGGTCGCACATTATTTCGACAAGGGGGGAATGCGCGACGCACGGGATCTGCTCGGCCATCACCTGCGGATCGGGAACGAAACCGGCTATGAGCGTCTGAAGATCACCGGCATTGCGTCTGATACGGATCTAGATCTGGCAAATTTGGACAACAACAAGCCGTTCACGGTGTACGTCGATTTTTGGCAACATCGGGATCTGCAGTTCTATCCTGTGCTGCTGATCAAGGCGTCTGGAAATACATTCAACGCCGAAGCGATACGGCGCATCGTCGATGGAAAAGGACGCGAATACGTGGAGCGCTTCAGGACAGTGGATAGCGATATCGATACCGCGCTGATTGAGAATCGTATGCTCGCGTATTTGTCGGGCGCTTTCGGCGCGCTGGCGCTGGTCATGGCCGCGGCCGGGCTGTTCGGACTGCTCAGCTATCAAGTGGCGAACCGAACCAGTGAAATTGGAATCCGCATGGCTCTCGGAGCGAGACGAGGACAGATTCAGTGGCTTGTTCTGCGGCAGATCGTGCGTTTGATGTTGATTGGAAGTTTAGCCGGGATTGGGCTGACTGTTGTCACCGAGAAAATTATTGCCGGGCTGCTGTACGGAGTCGGGACGTACAACTTTACTGTGATTCTCTTCGCGATAGTCACGCTGGGGGCGACAGCGCTCGCTGCGGCGTGGATTCCGATCCATCGTGCTTCGGCGATCGATCCACTCGAAGCGCTCCGCCAGGAATAGTTCACAAGAAGAGTTTGAAACGAGGATTTCTGGTACAGTTCTCGGATGATTTCTCATGCCATAAAAGTAGGTCAAAACGCGACGGTAACCAGGCTGGGGGTGTTACTGGGAATGGCCGTTGCGACCGGATTTTTGCAGGCAGCGTCGTTCTACCCCGAGCGGCCGGACGACGCGCGAGCAGTTTATGTGGAGATCGGCAACAACGTGCGCGGCGATGGCGCGACCGACGACACGGCGGGATTGCAGGCGGCAATCGACCGCGTTCAGGAAACGACTGGACAAGGAGTCGTTTTCATTCCAAGCGGGCGATACCGGCTCAGTAAGACGCTCTATATTTGGCCGGGCATCCGGCTGATCGGGTACGGGGCCAAGCGGCCGGCTCTTGTTCTCGGTGAGAACGCGCCGGGCTATCAGGAATCGCCAAACTACATGGTGTTCTTCGCGGGAAACCGGCCCGGGACCCGTCGGGGCCATGGATTTATGTTTCGACAACCGACCCCGGAAGAGCAGGAGGAGGCAGCGCAACAGATGTCGCGCTACACCACGGGGCGGGCTCGCACAAACACAACCGACAAGCCACAAGATGCGAGTCCCGGGACATTCTATTCGGCTCTGAGCAACATCGATTTCGAGATCGAGAGTGGAAATCCGGGAGCTGTGGCGATTCGTGGGAGATACGCGCAGCATTGCTACCTGGCGCATATCGACTTTCACGTCGGCTCAGGTTGGGCAGGCATACACGACGGCGGGAATTTCGCGGAAGACCTGCATTTCTTCGGCGGCGAGTATGGTATCGTGACGCGGAAACCATCGCCAGGATGGCAGTACACGCTGGTGGACGCGACCTTCGAGGGGCAGAGGACCGCAGCAATCAAAGAACACGAAGCGGGGCTGACGCTGATTCGTCCGGAGTTCAAGGATGTGCCCACTGCGGTCTCGATCGATCCAGGCTACTCAGATGAATTCTGGATAAAAGACGCGCGGATGGAGGATGTTAGCGGACCGGCGGTCATCATCAGCAACGAAAACAATTTTCGGACTGAGGTCAACTTCGAGGACGTCGTCTGTGAGCGAGTGCCGCAGTTCGCTTTGTTCCGGGAGAGTGACAAGAAATTGAGAGCACGTGGGGAGCGATACCTGGTGAGCACGTTTTCGCATGGCTTGCATTTTGACGATATCGGGGATGAGGGAGCAATCCAGACGGTTTTCGAGACGACGGCGGTGGCACAGCTTCCCGCACCGGTGGAATCGGATATTCCAGCACTGCCACCCATGAAAACGTGGGTGAATATCAAGACGCTGGGGGCGAAAGGCGATGGAACGAGCGACGACACGGAAGCGTTTCGAAAAGCCATTGCCGAACACCGAGCAATCTATTTGCCCTTCGGCGCTTACCGGGTGACGGACACCATCGAGCTGCGGCCGGACACTGTGTTGATCGGGTTTCATCCGAGCGCGACCCGCATTTTCTTGCTGGACGGAACACCGGGCTTCCAAGGCGTGGGCGATCCCAAACCGGTGATCGCGGCGCCGCCGGGTGGGACGAATATCATGACCGGGATCGGAGTTTACACAAACGGAATCAACCCGCGCGCAGTGGGGGTGAAATGGATGGCGGGAACGCATTCCCTAATGAATGACGTGCGCCTCCTGGGCGGCCACGGAACTTCGAAACTGAACGGCAGCAGCGAAGATATTTACAACAACACGCACACGGCGGATCCGAATCCGCTACGGGAATGGGACAGCCAATATCCGAGCTTGTGGATTACAAACGGGGGCGGCGGGACATTCATGGATATTTGGACGCCGTCGACATTCGCGCAGGCAGGGATGTTGATCTCAGACACAACGACGCCCGGGCGCGTGTACCAGATGTCGAGCGAACACCATGTGCGCAACGAGATCGAGATCCGGCGCGCCTCGAACTGGGCCATCTACGCGCTACAAACGGAAGAAGAGCATGGCGAGAGCGCGTTTGCCTTACCACTTTTGATAGCCGATTCGAGTAACATCACGCTGGCTAATTTCCACTTGTATCGCGTGGTCGGAAGTTATCAGCCGTTCCCAAATGCGGTGAGCATTGAGAATTCCAGGAACATTCGTTTTCGCAATTTTCACTGCTATAGCGACAGCAAAGTTTCGTTCGATAATTCGATCCAAGACGTGACTCATCGGGCGGAGCTGCGGCAGCGAGAGTTTGCCTGGTTGACCATTTCGGGTGATACGCCTCGGGCGCGTAAGCCGGAAGCGAATCCGGTGTTGACGCCGGGAAGCCAAATCGAGAAAGTTGCTGGAGGATTTTTCAACATCTCGGGAGCGGCCGTGGACGCCGAGGGGCAGGTTTACTTTGTGGATGCACACTGGCAGCGGATCTATCGGTGGTCTCCGGAAGGATCGCAGCTCAGTTTGATCCGTGACAGCCCGCTGCAACCGGTGCAGCTTGCCTTCGATAAAACGGGCAATTTGCTGGTGGTTTCCTATAAAGGCGACGGGACAGTTTACAGTTTCAATCCCGGCGCGCCCGGCAATGCGATTACGCTGCTCAAAGCGGAACCGTCTGTTCCGCGACCGGGCGCGATACCGATCCTGCCGGTGGATGTCTGGAGAAACGAAAACGATTTTCCGCAGGCTGTGAGGGCGGCAGAACCGTATCAATTCGTATCGCCGGATGGCTCAGTGTTCTTGCCAGTCAGCAAAGACTTCCTGACAGGTGCGCTCTACTATGGCGTCAAGATGCAGAGCGTACTACGAGCGTTTGGTGTAGCGCCGGCGATGCCCGGAAAGACATTTTATATCTGCGACGAGAACCAGGAGCGCACCTATGCGGCAGCTATCGCCCCGGATGGCAATGTTTCCGATTTGAAGCTGTTTGCTGAAAGAGGCGGCGAAGCGGTGACCTCCGATTCGGACGGGAACGTGTACATTGCCGCCGGGCAGATTTACGTTTACAGCAAGAGCGGCGAGCTGCTGAGCACCATTCGCGTGCCAGAGCGTCCGTTGGGTTTGGTGTTCGGCGGTGCCGATCGGAAAACGTTGTTTATTACTGCCCGAACTTCACTGTATACGGTTCGGTTGAGATTTGCTGGCGGATGAGCCACATGAAACAACGGGACACTGGATACCGATCCCCATCTTGACGCGCCACGTCTCCTGTCCCGCGACGACGTGCATTCCTAGACCCTTCCGCGGTCCGACTGTTGAGCGCTCGCCTACACGGCTCCATCGCCACGATTCGCGGGTGTCGTTCAGATCAAGGTTGGGCCTGGATCACGCGCATTCTTCCACAATGCGTTTATGGGAGGCTTGCCGACGATTCGTTCAGAGTGCAAAATTGAATGTTGACGCGCTGTTTCAAAAACGCTCTTTAGCATGAGGAGCATAAATCGAGATTTTCACAGGCGTGAGGCGAAATTGACAGCGATGAAGGTTCGGCGGTACGGGGAGTCGCATCAAGAACAATTGCGAATATGAGCGGACTGTCTAATAAAGTGGCAATTGTGACGGGCGCGTCCAAAGGCATAGGCAGTGGGATTGCAACGGCTTTGGGAGCTGCCGGCGCGCGCGTGGCCGTGAACTATTCCTCCGACCGGGAAGGCGCCGAACGCGTCGTACGGGCGATCACCGACAACGGGCACGAGGCGATCGCGGTCGGGGCCGACGTGTCCAAGGCCGCAGATGCCGCGCGGTTATTCAGAGAAGTGGATTCTGCGTTCGGAAGGCTGGACGTTTTGGTCAACAACGCCGGGGTATTCCGCTTTGGCGCCTTCGCGGAGATCACCGAAGAGAGCTTTCACCTCCACTACAACATCAACGTCCTCGGGGCGATTCTCACCGTGCAGGAGGCGATCAAACGGTTCGGGGCTGACGGCGGGAGCATCATCAACCTCAGCTCTATCGTCGGCTCGCATCCGGTAGCCGGAGCCCTGTTGTACGCTTCTACGAAAGGCGCCATCGAAACGCTGACCAGGGGATTGGCGCTCGAACTGGCGCCGCGCAAGATACGCGTCAACGCCATCGCTCCCGGTCAGACAGAAACCGAAGGCAATGTAGCCGCGGGGACCTTTGAGGGTGGCGTCGGCGCCATTCTGGCTGGCAAGACGCCGCTCGGCCGGCTGGGTCGCGTCACGGATATCGCGCCGCTGGCGGTGTTCTTAGCGTCGGACGAATCAGCCTGGATCACTGGGGAGGTCATTCGTGCCGCAGGCGGTCTCGTTGTCGCCACCTGAGTGCAATGTGCTGACCTCGAAAAGAGGAGAATCTTATATGCAACTTCAAAATGACTACTTCGCTGCGTATCGCAGCCTAAAGCTGACACGCGATGCCAACGGCGTGCTGGTTGTCGAATTCCACAGCAACGGCGGCCCGTGCACTTTCTCGGCGCTCCATCATACGGAGGTTGTTGACGCTTTTCACCGGATTGCGCAAGATCGAGCGAACAAGATCGTGGTCCTGACTGGCGCAGCCGGGGACTTCATTATTGGCGTCGATTGGGGATCTTTCGGCGACGTCGCGGATCCCGGCGTTTGGAGCCAGATTCACGACGAAGGCGCCCAAGTTTTGGAAAACATAGCCAACATTCGCGTGCCGGTCATCGCGGCGATCGAGGGACGCGCGCATATTCACTCCGATTATGCGCTGCTCGCCAATGTGATTGTGGCGGCCGAGGGGGCGACCTTCCAGGATGTGGGGCATTATGCCGCGGGCGTTGTGCCCGGTGACGGAATCTTTACCACCTGGAGTTATCGCGCTGGAGCAGGCCGAGCGGAGGCCTTCTTGCTCAACCCACAACCGCTGCCGGCGCGTACCGCATATGAATGGGGAGTGGTCGCGGAAGTTGTGCCGAACGGAAAAGCGCTCAGCCGGGCACGGGAGTTGGCCGAGTTGTACCTGAAGGCTCCTGAGGTGACGCGCCGCGACACACGCGTCCACTTCATTCAACCCTTGAAGGAGCGCATCGTGCGGGAAGTTGGCTACGGACTGTCGCTCGAAGGAGCGTCGTCGGCGGATCTCATCAAATCAAAGCAAGCCAAGAGTCAACCTGCCGCTCGGAAAGGAAAATCCGCATGAAGGACACGAAGAACACTTCCGCCCAGGCAGCTAAGAAGACGCAGGCAGAAGAATTTGATCTCGTGATTCTCGGGGGTGGCACGGGCTCGACCATCGCTGCGTGGACTTTTGCTGGCGAAGGAAAGCACGTCGCAGTCGTCGAGCGCAAATACATCGGCGGGTCATGCCCGAACATCGCGTGCTTGCCGAGCAAGAACATCATCCACAGCGCCAAAATCGCATCGTACTTTCGCCGAAGCAAGGAATTCGGCATCACACACGACGGCTTCGCGATTGATATGGCGGGCGTGCGCGAGCGCAAGCGCAAGATGGTGCGTGGCCTGAACGACATGTATATGGAAAATTACAGGAACACGGGAGCCGAGTTCATATTGGGAACGGGCCGGTTCCTGGCTCCCAGAACAGTGGAAGTCACCCTGGCCAATGGGACTACACGTCAACTGCGGGGCGCGAATGTGATCGTTAGTACGGGCACGCGTGCCGCGCTGGAGGCAATTCCTGGCCTTGCGGAATCGCAGCCGCTCACACATATCGAGGCTCTTGAACTCAATGAAATTCCCGAACACTTGCTTGTCGTCGGTGGGGGCTACGTCGGAGTGGAGATGTCCCAGGCGATGCGCCGCTTCGGCAGCAAGGTGACGGTGATTGATCGCAACGTGCGGCTGATGTCCAAAGAAGACCCGGACATATGCGAGGCTCTTCGCTGCCTGCTCGCAGAGGAAGGTATCGACATTCTCCTGAATGCACGGATCAAGCAAGTGTCAGGCAAATGTGGCGACTCGGTGAATGTCGTCATCGAGCAGAATGGAATTGAGAAAGTCCTAAAGGGTAGTCATGTATTGGTCGCGACAGGCCGCAAGCCGAACACCGAAGGACTCGGCCTGGATTTGACCGGCGTTGAGCTCACCGACCGGGGATACATCAAAGTCAACGAGCGGCTGCAGACCACCGCGCCCGGCGTCTGGGCGATAGGCGAGATCGCAGGTAGCCCACAGTTCACGCACATCAGCATCGACGATTTCCGCATAGTCCATGCCAATTTAACCGGCGGCAACCGTGTGACCACGGGCAGGCAAGTCCCATATTGTCTGTTTACCGACCCCGAACTTGCTCGTATTGGCTTGAGTGAAACAGAAGCAGAGGCTCGAGGGATAGCGTATCGCCTGTTTAAAGTCCCGATGGAAACCAACCTGCGTGCACGCACGCTTTCGGAGACCCGCGGGTTCGTGAAGGCCCTTGTGGAGGCTGATAGCGATCGCATCCTCGGGTTCATGGCCTTCGGTGTCGGTGCCGGGGAGATCCTGGCCGCCGTTCAGATTGCGGTGATCGCAGGGCTGCCCTACACCGCGCTGCGCGATGCGGTCCTGACTCACCCAACACTGGTCGAAGGTCTCATAACTCTGTTCTCATCCGCGGCGTCAGCGCACAACGTTATCGAGACGAGAGGAGCCCAGATTTCCGCCGCAATGAGGTGAACTGCAACAGCAGTGAGAAAAATAGGAACTCGTGATGCGGTCGTTGCGCAACATGTTTCGCTGCTTGCGCAGCACTATCAGTACCGAAAGTCGGCATGTCGGAAGCGATCGTTACAAGTAGGACATCCCTTCGACAACCCCAGATTACGCGCGGTCCGGAAGCTATCTCCGCGATGCGGTCTTGAAGTAGCGTTGTTGGGGAATTGGATAACCCCTCTTGACAACCGGTGAACATTCCGCCGCTCGCTACAATTACTCCAGCATGGCCCAAACGCCCTGGGGTGAACTGCCCGTCAACGACGCGCACGTTCATTTCTTCTCGCATAATTTTTATTCCGGCCTTGCGCGTCAGAAGAAGGCAGAGGACGCCGAAGCGGTGGGCGCTCTAGTGAATTGGGAGATTCCTTCGCCCGATCCTCTGACGCTGGCGCAAACCTGGGCCGACGAATTGGATCGGCACGGCGTCCATCGCGCCTGTCTCATCTCCAGCGCTCACGGCGATGAAGAAAGTGTCTCAGCGGCGGTATCTGCACATCCCGATCGCTTCTTCGGCTACTTTATGGTCGATCCGTTGCAGCCGGATGCTTCCAGCCGTGTCACCGCTGCGGCAGCCGACCCGCATCTGCATTGCATGTGCCTGTTTCCTGCCATGCACACTTGTTCCATCACCGATCCTCGATTGGTACCGCTGCTCGAGATCGCTTCCGATCGCCGCTTGGCCGTATTCGTGCATTGCGGCGCAATCAGCGTCGGCGTGCGCAAGAAGCTCAATTTGCCCAGTCAGTTCGACATGCGCTTCTCAAACCCGCTCCATCTCCATCCAGTCGCCTTGCACTTTCCGCAAATTCGCTTCATCGTTCCCCACTTCGGCGCGGGCTTACTGCGCGAAGCGCTGATGCTCGCGGATCTTTGTCCAAACGTTTGGCTGGATACGTCGAGCAGCAATCGATGGATGATGTACGAAGGTCTCGATCTGCGCGCGGTTTTCAGCCGGTCCATCGAGGCCGCCGGCATCGAGCGCCTTCTGTTCGGCACCGATTCCAGTTTTTTCCCACGCGGCTGGCATGCGGCAATTCTTAAACAGCAAACGACCGCGATGTATGAATTGGGTCTCGATGCCGAGCAAGCCCAGCAGATTCTGCATTTGAATCTCGAACGGCTCTTCGCACCGCGTTCGTCGAGCGTGGCGAGCGATACGGCCACGGCAGGATAGCATCATCGCGACCCAATCTTCTCAGAACTGGGTAATGCTCAAGGTGTTGCCGTCCGGATCTTTGAACCATGCCACTTTCGCTCCGCTCGGCGCAGCCCAGATGCCCTGTTCGTTTTGGTTCATGCCTTCAAAGCGCTCAAATTTGACTCCGCCGCGCTCCAGCTCTGCTACGGTCGCACCAATATCGGGCACTTGCCAGCCGAGCACAGTGTACTTCGCCGCTACGAGTTCTGGAACGGTGGCAACCCGCAGCATGGTTCCATTTGCGTCGAAAACCAAGGCGAATGGATCCTCACTCACTAGGGGAAGCCCCAGCGTGTCTCGATAAAAGCTTTTCGCTGCTCGGGGTTCGCGCGTTGCAACGAACGCAATGATGTTGTAGGAATCTAACACAGATCGCTCCTGCTCCAATATCCTATGCTCCTCCCAAGGCTTGGGCGCTCGGAATAACCTGAATTACAGGATTCGCGTCTAGCCCCTACTTGTTTCTGGAGCGCTGAAATGCCACTTTCCGTGAACATCAAGCGGTTTCGTCCGCAAAGTGCCGTCCGCCGCAAGCTCCCGTTTCCCGCGACGGCAACCCTTCGCATTGCCCAACTCAGCACAACTGCGTCCTTCGCCGCGGTACTATCTTTTCCGCTCGAGCGATGGGTGGAGTTGGAAACGTACCGCCCGCGGGTCCTGGTCGGTCCGGCCGCGGATCTCCAGCGGCTTGCCGAGCGGGTGCAGCTTCGCACCATCGAGCTCACCAGCGTCGATCACGCGATTTTCGCTTTGACCGAGTGCGGCGATAAGCCCGTCACGGATGTCTTTCGAGTTACGCTATGGCAAACATTTGGCGTGCCGGTCTATGAATTGTTCATCGGCAACACAGGGAATCTGTTAGCCTCCGAGTGCGAGCTTCATGAAGGCTGGCATGTCGAGCCCGGCGCCGCATTCTCGCTTCGTAACGATGAGTTGATCGTCGAGGCGCCAGGCCGAAGCGGAATTCAAACCGGTCTTACTGGATATCTCGATTCGGATCTCTGTCCTTGTGGCCGCTCAGGCGTACGCGTCTCCTCGATACCCGGCCTCTCGCACAACGAGACGTCCGGCTGCCCTTGGCTGCGACAGCCTAAGCGATCATTTTTCATTCCGTCCGATCCAAGCGGCGCTCCGCAGAGCTTTGCCGGCTTTGACGCGAGTCAACTGACCGTTCTCAAATTCCAGTTGTCCGTTGACGAAGACATAATTCACGCCTTCCGAAACCTGTACGGGCTGAGCGTATGTAGCGGTATCGCAAATCGTGGCTGGATCGAAAATTATAATGTCGGCGAAGTAGTTTCCTTCAACAGGCCACGATCGCGCAGGCGTTCACGTTGCGCTGGTAACGAAGTCATTTTGCGAATGGCTTGTTGCAGCGGCAGCAGATGCAGGTCACGCACGTAATGTCCCAGAAACCGCGGCATTGCGCCAAAGGCCCTCGGGGGGGGTAAATTTCCATGCCGAAATTGGAGTGAGCAAATTCCGAGCGGCCCATGATCTGCTGGATGCGATCGGTTAAAGTGGTTTTCGATTGCGCTGGCGAGATTTGAGCAAAAGTAAGGTTCAGAATCGGATACTTGCGCCAATCTTGATAATCGAAGTGCCACCATTCGAATTCATAAACCTCAAAGCCTTCTTGCTCCAAGGCGTGGCGTAAGAGTTCGCGATGCCATCGCTCGAGAGAGGTTCCACCGGGATAGCCGGGATAGGAGCGCTCGGACATCTCGTCGTACACGCCAACCATCTCCACGGGCTTTCCTGTTCTCAGATCGTAAAGACTCAGATCCACGGCGCATCCTCGGTTATGCCGGGAACCTTCACGGGGATCAGCGACGAAGATTTTCTTATCGTCCGGCGTGGCATCCCAAAACATTTTCGTCACGTACCAGGGGCGATAGGCGTCATGGATCAGCAAACCGTAGCCAAGAGCCTTGAGTTTGCGATTCGCTCGGACCACCGCCTCCGCAGCCGGGCGCTGCAAAAATGCACGCGCTTCGGAGTACATAGGCGTGCTCAAGAAATTATTTGTGGAAGCATAGCGAATATCGAGCTTAATCGTGGGATCAAGAGAGGTGAGTTCAACCAAATCAGGGCTGCGAAACGCACCCTTCTCCGAGGGAGGATGATCGGCGAGCGCTTGTTTGCGCAATTCTTCGATGTTTCTTACTGGAGGAATGCGGAAGATTCCGCCCGCCACTCCGCCCGTGGGGCGGCGCTTAAATACGACGCCGCTGACCCGTACCTGTGTAGCTTCTCCTTGCGCATCGCGAGCAAAAAGAGCCTTCTCGCCATCGTATAAGCCATGCCCGGGAAACTGGAACACGTCATTTGAGACTTCGGACAGCTGATCGTATTCAATCCATTCAATGAGTGCCGTCAGATGGCCGTCTTTTTCGAAGATATAGAGCGTATCGTGATCCCAGCCGTACTCGCCAATCAAGCCTTTCCAGCGCTCGGGAGCGGCGGCCGGCTTGAGTACTTTCACCCGCTGCAGAATCTGCGGCCCGATCTGAATTGCATTTTTTACAGGCCTGATCTTTGTGCCATAAGCGAGGACGTCGTCGACAATAAGATCGTCGTTCAACTGGCGCAACTGAATCTGATAACCGCCGCTTGCCCGAAGCGCAGTCAGTTTGCCATTCAGATACTTGAGATCTAAAGCATTGGCGTCCTTTCCGTAACGGCCTGCAACGCTTCGCGCAAGATCGGCAGAAACCGGAGTTGTGGATGCCGGTAGAGCGAGCGCCTTGCCCTCGCGGCGCGCCAGGATCAGCCGCAGGGCTTCTTCCGCGATGCGATCCGTGACTGTATTCGCGACATCTTTGGTCGTGACTGCGATCGCGCCCAGTTTGTCGTCCGGCAATATATCGAGCGACGTAGCGAAGCCGTAGATCGCACCGTCATGCCCAACCATCCGGTGCTTCTCGAGATTGCCCAAGTGAAAACCCAGACCGAACACGCCTCCGCCGGAGTGAGGGAATTGCGGCTTCCACATTTCATCCAGGGTTTCCGGTTTCAGGATTTCTCCATTCGGCGTCTTCCCATGCGAGAGAAGTACGCTTATAAAGTGGCCAAGATCCGTAACAGTTGAATACATACTTCCAGCCGGCGACATTCCAAGCTGGAAGGTAGGCGCCTCAAAAGTACGTCCATCGTAAGACCACATTTCTGCTTTGGCAAGATTCCTGGTTACGGCAGGCGCCGGTTCGAAGGAGCTGTGCTCCATTCCAAGAGGATCTAGAACTGCATGTTTCAGATATGCCGCGAAAGGCTGGCCGCTCTTTTTCTCCAGAACGTAGCCCACCACGCCAATGGCCGCGTTCGAATATTTAACGTGAGTCTCGGGAGCGTAGACCAGTTCGGTTTGGTTCAAGCTGCTGACAGTTTGCGCCAGAGAAGGCTCAGTGGGATCAAAATAATTTCCAACGGGCGGCTCACGTAGTAACCCCGATTGATGGCACATGAGTTGCCGCAGCGTAATGGGTTTATTAAAGGGGTTCTTGGGATGGAAGCCGGGGAGATAAGTTGTAACGGGAACATCTAAATTGACCTGCCCGCGCTCGACTAGCTGCATAACAGCGATATCCGTGAAGAGCTTCGAGACGGAGCCGATGCGGTAAGTCGTTTCCGCGGTAGCAGGAGTTTTCTTCTTGGGATCGGCGAAACCGAAGCCCTCGGCCCAGACTATTTGCTGGCCGTCCACAATGGCGATCGAGAGAGCAGGCAAGTGCTTTTCTGCTATCTGCTGCTCAATGAAAGGCTTCAGCATGGAGACTACTTGTACATAATCCTCGCGAGGAGAAATGTTCGCCTGATCCGCGCCGGATACACTGCTGGCGGCAAGCAGAAGAGCGGTTAGAGCAAAACGCGTGTTCTTATATAGCTGCATGACGTTTTTTCCAGATCAGATATACCGGCGCGCCGGCCAGCACAATTCCAAGACCCACCGCGGCGCGCCCCGGCTGTGTCGCGATCGTGTTTGCAACCAGCGCTGCCGCGGCCAAAATGAAAATTGAAGGCGTTATTGGATAGCCTGGCACTCGGTAGGGGCGCTCGGCGTTTGGGTCGCGCTTGCGGTAAACAAACACGCTGGCCGCCGCAAGAGCATAGAAAATCCAGCCGATAAAAATTACGTAAGTCAGCAGTTGTTCAAATGTCCCGCTGGCGGCCAGAATTGCCGCCCAGATTGCCAACGCGATGACAGCAAAGGCCGGGGTGCCGAAGCGCGGATGCACTTCTGACAATTTCTTAAAAAACAATCCGTCTCTGGCCATCGCGTAATAAACTCGCGGAGCGGTAAGGACGAGCGAGTTGGCCGCGCTGAACATGGAGATCAGAATTGTGAACGCGACGAGCTTCGCTACAACTGGACTGATCACTGCGGAGACCGCGCTTGCGGCCACCCGGTCGGAACCGGCTACGCCCTGAGGCCGAGCGCTGCTAAGTATCCCAAATTGGCGAAGATGTAAAGGCCGATCAGCGCCGCCGATCCAACCAGGAATGCCAGCGGAAAATTTCGCTGCGGATGGATGGTCTCGCCAGCGCTGAACGTGGCGTACTGCCAGCCTTCGTATGCCCAGAGCACACTGATCATTGCGAGTCCAAAGCCGGATGCATACGTGCCCACACTCAAATGCGGAGGTCTCGCGGGACCTGCGGCAAAGCTCTTTCCCAGCCACACCAGCATCGCCGCCATCAACAAAATCGCGAGCACCTTCGTTGCAGTTGTCACGTTCTGCAAGTCGGCGCTCCCTCGCGTGCCGCGCACGTTGACCACTGTGATGACCACGATCATGAGAACGGACACCAGTTTTGCCATTGCCGGAGTGAGCGGAACAAATTCCCCGAAATAGGCACTGAAAGCTACGGCCAAAGTTGCAATCGATCCAGCGCTGATGACGAAGAACAGCGTCCAACCGAACAGAAATGCCAGGAACGAACCAAAACAGTCGCGTATGTACACATAAAGACCACCTGCTTGCGGCTTCATCGCGCTAAGTTCGCCGTAGGTCACGGCACCTAAGAGAGAAAGAACGCCGCCTGTGAGCCATACTGCCATCGCCAGTGGGACCGAGTTACCAACCGTACGCAATACTGCACCGGGAACCAAAAAAATTCCCGATCCGATGACGGTTCCGATAATCAGTAGAACCAGATCGCGAAATCCGAGGACTCGGGAGAGTTGACGCCCGTCGGAATGTTGTTGTTCCGGCAACGGAGATCAGAAGTTCGAGCTAAAATTCAGCAGATTCCAGTAGATGAAGAACCACGTCAATCCGATAGACGCCAAGGCAATCACGGTTTCAAACATCTTGCCCCAAACCCATGGCGGCTGACGCGTCGCACCCGACACTTCAGCTTGCGAAGATGGCGCAGCGCGCCAGGCGCACACCGCGTTGTAAATGACGACCAGAGTGCCCACTGCGCCGATCAGGCCGATCACCTGCAGCAAATGAATCCAGGGATCAAGATGGCTATTGACCGCGCCGGGAGTGTTCAGGCTGGAGAGCAGGCCGACGAGAGCGCCGAGAAAAATCAAGTCGGCAAGACAAATGAGACGCACGCCGATGCGCAGCCGCCGCTCCTTCGGCGTTAGAAAAAGCTTCCGTCCGTAATGCCGTCGAACCAAAGCCGCCACTGGCCAGAGAATAAGCGCCGCGAGAAAGACAACCACGCCCGCGCCCAGTACGAAGTAGTTGAATGGCCTGGCTTTGAGCCCTCCGACGCGTTGAAATACAAAAAATGGATAATCGATGGCGAAGTAAGGCCGTCCGGTAGGGTCGTGGGTGAACGCGATGCGGTCTTGGCCGTTCACATCGCGGTACACCTGCGGGCTGATCTCGCGAAACTTCTTCGGCTGACCGGCGAAATCTCTCAGTTGATTGGCCGAGAGCGTTCCATCTGGATTAGCGGAAACCGTCACTTCGCCCATCATGGAAGTAGCTTCAAAAATATTGCCTCGGGAGCGGCGACTGCTCATATATAAGCCGGTAACGGTGCGAGCATCCTGAGCGGCGGTGCTCAAGGTGGCTTCGAATGGAGGAGCATACGGAAAATAGCGGTCGAGAAATTTTTCCCAGAGCTCGGCGCGCCCGCTGGCAGCTCCTTTTCCCGCGCTGTTGTAGGAGACGAAGAAGCCGAGGCCGGCGTCCGGCATGAGATGCAGGTCACTGTGGAAATAGACGGTATCGCCGCCGTGGCCAATAATGCGATGCCCATTGCGCGTCTCTTCGTAGAATCCTAGAGCCATGGCATTCATGGCGGGATGGGGAGCGAATTGGCGCGAGTGCATCCGCTCAACCGTTTCCGGCCGGAGTATGTGTGCTCCGTTGTACTCGCCATTCTGCAGGTGCGCAAGGATGAAGTGGGTCATATCCATGCCGGAGGTGGACACACTGCCTGCCGGCCAAGCCTGCACAACTTCAAATTTTCCTGCCGGAGAAGAGGCCAATCTATAGCCGTTCGACATCAGCGGCTTTAGATTCTCCGGCAGCGGCTGCGCAAAGGTTGTGTGCTGCATGTTCAATGGCTGGAAAATATTTTGTTTGATGTAATCATCAAATGGCTTGCCTGACACCCGCTGAACAATGTAACCAGCGAGCGCCGTGGCGTAGTTCGAGTATGCCGGCGTGACCCCTGGAGGAAAAATGCGCTTCGGCATGTGGCTCACCAGGTAGGTGCGAAGCGGCGTGAGATCCTTCACATCCGGCACGAACAAATCCTTTACGGTCTCGCCAAATCCCGCCGTATGAGTCATGATATTTTGCAACCTGATGGGCTGGGAATAAGTGGCCGGAACCTTGAAATCGAGATAGTCATTGACGTCTCGATCGAGATCGAGTTTCCCCTGCTCGACCAACTGCATCACCGCGGTCCAGGTAAACAGCTTTGAGATCGAGCCAGGACGAAACAAGGTATTCTCGGACGAAACCGGCGTCCTCTTTTTGACATCAGCATAGCCGTATCCCTTCGCGAACAGCACTTTTCCGTTTTTCACCACAGTGATCACAGCGCCGCCAATGTCGTCGCGCTCCAGTTGCACCGGCACTAGACCGTCGAGGAAAGCCTCTATGTCAGCCTCGGTCATCGCATGCGCTGTTGCTGGCGCCACTTCGGGTTTCCGCTCCACTGGAATCTTAGGCGTGAGCGGATTCACTTCAGGCTTTTGCCCCCGCGAGAGAACGGCAAGGGACAGCAAAGCAGTAGTCGTCAAGGTGAAGCTGGCGAGCCGGCGGCGCATGTTCATGGATGTGATGCCTCCATCACCGGCAAGGCGATGTAGGACGCGTGCTCCCCGGAGCGAAAAACTCGCTGGGTTGCTGGTTGGAAGTCCGGTTTTTCTGCTAAGAAAATGTTCCGCACAAACCTCTGCGGATTCCGATCGATGACCGGAAACCATGTGCTTTGCACTTGCACCATGATGCGATGTCCTTTCAGAAACACATGGTCGTTCCCCGGAAATCCGATCTCATAAGCGTGTAACGGAATTCGCGGCGGTCGGCTCTGGCTTCTCCAGGCTATTGCGGTAACGCCCGCGCAATACGTCGCCCGCGATCATCAGCTCGTACCCGCACATCTTCGGATCGCTGGGCGGATTCGCATCGTGTTTCTCCGGATACACATCGATGACTTTCACAATCCAATCGCTATCCGTACCGCTAGTCGATGCGAAAAGGTGCGCGGCAACTTTTCCCGAAACAGCAATATCGCTGCTCAGCGGCTCGCTTTCCCAGGAGAGTACATCGGGACGATGATCCACGAAGCGCTGGTCTTCCACCAGCCACGTCGTCCACCCGCTCGCGACATCAATGGGACGGTGGCGGTAAGGAACTGGATTGGCGGGATCCGAGACGTAGCTGTCAAATCCTTTTCCGATGGTGGCGGAAGCCGGCGGATCGAACGATAGTTTTCCGCCCTCGCGAAAATAGAGTCGCCGCGCCGTGACATTTTGCTTCGGCGGCCACGCGTCATGCGGCACCCACTCATTCGAGCCGGTCTGGAACGTCATCGCCTCGGGCAGATCCAGCTTTCCTTTTCCCTTCAGGTGATATGCCAGGAACGGTGCAAGTATTTCGCGCCGGTAATGCTCCGCCGTCGCGCTGCCGAAGTCGATAGGGCCGAGCTTCCGGCCTTCACCGCGCGACCATCCTCCATGGTTCCAAGGACCCACTACTAGAAAATTCTGATGCGAGGTATCGTGCCGCTCCAGCAGCTCATAGATTTTCAGCGGACCGTAGAAATCTTCTTGATCCCACCATCCGGCAACATTCAGTGTCGGCACGGTAACGCGCTTGAGCCATGGTGCAAAAGCCCTGCCGTTTCCAGAACGCATCGTAGTCCGGATGGTTCACGAAGTCGTTCCAGGTCGGAAGCTTGTGGTGCAGGTATTTCTCGTCGATATTCGAGAGTGGCCCCACATTCAAATACCACTCGTAGGCATCGAAGCGATCGATTACGGCGGAGAGATCGGAAATCTCCTTCGAGCTTTCCATCCGATAGGCATATTCGAAACCGTAGCTCAGTCGAAACGCGCCGTTGTGATGGAAATCATCGCCAATCCACATGTCTGCCGGTGATGCCTGCTCTACCGCCGCTTTCAGCGCAGGGTGAGGATCCAGCATTCCCATCACCGTCAGCCACGCGCCATAACTCGTGCCCGCAATCCCGACCCGGCCATTATTATTCGGCACATGCTTCAATAACCACTCGATCGTGTCGTAGGTATCAGTGCTCTCGTCGATCGCCTGCTTGTTACTCGGATCGCGCGGTTGCCGCAGCATGACGAATTGCCCTTCCGATCGGAACCGCCCACGGATGTCCTGCATCACAAAGATGTATCCTTCCGCCGACAACTCAGGCATGGACGCAACCAGGCGCGCCGAATCAAGCTGGCCCGTTCCGTAAGGCGTCCGGAGCAGCAGAAACGGCAGCGGCTCGGAGGATTGATTCAGCGTGAATATTTGCGTGTAGAGATGCACGCCATCGCGCATCGGGATCATCTCGTCGGTGCGCGTGTACCGCGAATCCGCGGCAGGCTGTGCATACAGCCACGTCGACGCGGCAAGGCAAAACAGCGTGATTGTTGCGCGTCGCCGGGTTTCGCGCGTTATCTCGCCGTCATGTGCATTCCGTTTCTCCTCTACGGCTTCTTCGACGTGCGATCAATCGGCGCCGGTCGCGGCACGCGTTTCACCGGGTTCTGCTTCAGCATCTTCATAGCTTCTTCGACCGCACGCTCCAGTTGCGGATCGTGACCCTTGATGACCTCGGCCGCGTGTATTCCACCTGGACATCGGGCGGGATGCCTTCGTTCTCGATTGCCCATTTGCCGGAAAGATCGTAAAACGCCAGGCCCGGTGAAGTGATGCCGCCGCCATCGATGGTTTGCGGTACGCCGAGCGTGCCGACCAGCCCACCCCAGGTCCGCGTCCCCACCAGCGGTCCAATTTTCCGCAGGCGGAAATAGTACGGCAATGCATCGCCGCCCGACCCTGCGGATTCATTGATCACCATAACTTTCGGGCCATAAATTCCCGCCATGGGCGAGGTCAATTCCGCGCCGTCGCGCAGCGCAAAGTAGCCCATCAGCTTGCGATCCAATTCGTTCACGATGTAATCCGCCACCATGCCGCCGTGATTGTAGCGTTCATCGATAATCGCGCCATCTCTCTTCTGCTGCGCGTAATAGTAGCGAGTGAACGAGGTGTATCCGGGACCCGCCGTGTTCGGCAGCCACACATAAGCCAATCGCCCGCCCGAAAGGTGATCCACCAATCGACGATTCGATTCGATCCAGGCGCGCGTGCGAAGCCCGTCTTCGCTCGCCACCGGAACCACCGTCACCACCCGTGATCCTTCGAGCGCCGGCGTCTTATTCACGCGAATCAGCGTCTGGCGTCCCGCGGTTCCTTCAAAGAGACTGTAGAGATTCGCCGGTGCCGAGTGGCCGGCTTTCCATTCACTTCCAGCAGATAATCTCCTTCTGAAACTTGGATGCCCGGTGCGCTGAGCGGTGCGCGCAGATCGGGGTTCCAATTCTCGCCGGTATAAATGTGACTGATGCGGTAATGGCCGTTTTCAACTTGTAATCCGCCCCTAACAGGCCAACCGGAACCGGATTCTCCTGGCCGGGCACATCGCCCTCGCCCTGCAAATACGAATGTCCAACCGTCAGTTCGCCGCCCATCATCGCGATCACATATCCGAGATCGACGCGATGTCCCACATACCGGAGCAGCGGAAGGTATTTGTCATAGATCGCTTGCCAGTCGGCGCCATGCATTTTGGGATCGTAGAAATATTCGCGCTCGATGCGCCAACTCTCGCGATAAATCTCCTTCCACTCCGCGCGCGGATCCACTTCCATCTGCAGCTGATCCAGCTGCAGCGCGCCATCGCCAATTTTGGCTGGACGATCCGTCGCCACGATTCCCCATCGTTCCCTCCCCCCTGCAGCCGCGCCGCCGCCACCGCCGCCGGCAGCCTGGTACAGCAGTTTCTTTTTGTCCCCGGAAAGCGTGTACGAGCGAATGCCTTCGAGAAACGGCGCAGCCGCGCGCTCCTTGAGTTGATAGCGCTGCAGCCGAAGCGGTGCGCCCGGGTTGCCCGACATCGGCTCCGTATAGAAGATGGTTCCTGCCGCACCGGCCATCAGGTTGGAATAATCGGCTGCGGGAACATTGACAGCGATAATGCGCTGTCCGATCTTGTCGAAATCGATGTGAACGCTGGCTGGCTTTCCGCGATTCGGTCCTCCGGGATTCCGGCTTGGCCTCTGGCGTTTCGTCTCCCGCAGGCGGGGTCGTGGCCCGCGGCTCATCGCCGGTCTCCGGTAATAGCGGTGAAGGCTCGGTCGCACTGAGCACGCCTAAATAAATCGCGCGCCGCACCGGCCGGTCGAGTGAGCTCATCTCCAGCCAGCCGGTTCTGCGGTCCATAATCGGTGCTCGACAAGAAATAAACGTATTTGCCTCCGCCATCGAATGCCGGTGATATCGAGTCCGCCAGCCCGTCGGTGATCTGGTGCGTCTTGCCATCCGCAAACGAATAAATGAAGATCGCTCGCAAATGAGCTCGGAAGATTTTTCGAATAAGCCACAAATTTCGAGTCAGGAGCCCAAACCGGTTCAAACTGCCGCGACGGATCGGGATATTCATCCGTATCAATCTTGCTTGCTTTCCCGCTCGAAACCTCAATGCGTCCAAAGATTCCGGTGATTGTCCTCCAGCAGAATCTGCGAGCCATCCGGCGACCATGCGGGCGCGGAGAAGAACGCTTTGGATGGAAGCGCGATTGCCCGAGGTTTGGTTACGCCGGTCGACTCGCCAATCATGAGCTGATATTCGCCGGTGGCATCCGAGAGCCAGGCGAGCTGGGAGCCGTCAGGCGACCATACCGGACTTCGGTCATGCACGCCGGAGCTCTGCGTGAGATTGCGGTAATCGCCTTTTTCCGCCGCCACCGTGAAGATATCGCCCCGCGCCTCGAATGCCGCGCGCACTCCGGTAGGCGAGAGCGCCGCGCTTCGGATCATGCTCGCCACTTTCTTGAACTGAGGTTGCGCCCAGGGAAGATCGCCATTCACCTCGATCGTCAGCTGGTGCGCCTTGCCGGTCTTCGTGTCGACCAGATGAATGTAGCCGGCCTGCTCATAAACAACCGCATCGGGACCCGCTGACGCGGTCATGATGTCGAAATCGTCGTGGTGAGTGAGCTGCGTGAGCTGCTTGGTGCTCAGATTGTAGGAGAACAGGTTGGCAGTGAAATTGCGGTCGGAGAGGAAGTAGATCGTATTTCCCACCCACATCGGGTCGCTGTCGTTGCTGTTGTTCCAGGGCAGCTTCTCGACCGAATAGTCGGCCAGATTCATCACCCGGATCGGATGCGTGCGCCCGCCCCGATAATGCCGCCAGAAGCTAGCCTCATACCAGGTAGGAACGAACGCGGTTGAAATCTCCTCGTAAGCGATGCGATGCCCATCCGGCGAAAAGGCACCCGTAAATGCGCGGGGCAGCGGCAGCGGCTCCGGAAATCCGCCCTCCGCGCTCACCGTCCACAGGCGGAAGTACGATTCTTGCGGCTCGCAATCGCGCGCCGATGCGAAGATGACGCGGCGTCCGTCAGGAGTCCACCCGCGGACGCGATCGGCCCCAGGATGATACGTGAGCCGCCGCGGTTCCCCTCCCCCCGCGCTCACTATGTAGACATCCGTGTTGCCGGCCACCGTGGAGGTGTAAGCGATCTGCGAGCCGTCAGGTGAGAAATATGGCTCGGTCTCCGCGCCCGGTGTGGAAGTGAGCCGCCTCGCCGGCCCACCCGTTCGCGGCACAACCCACAAATCGCCTGCGTACTCAAATGCCACCGAATCGCGGCTCACGGTCGGATGCCGCAGCAGTCGCGTACCCTGCGCCGACAGCAACTGCGAACCAACTAGAGAAACAATTGCAAAGAACTTCAGTCTCATAGCATTACCACCCATCTTCAGAACCGCGACCGTGGGGCAGCGGCCTCTTACTAATTACTCGAAACCCGCCCTGGTCCGTACAGCACCTTTCCCGGTTTTGCGCCGGTGTGCTTTCCGTGATCGACCACAATCTCTCCATTCACGAGTACGTAATCAATTCCCTCCGGTGGCGCCGTCGGCTGCACATAGGTCGCCGCATCCCGAATACGGTCGAGATCGAACACCACGACA
>CAWFWH010000024.1:0-30797 GCA_963819405.1 uncultured Acidobacteriaceae bacterium
TCTCGCGTAAGCACGGCGCGAGCGCTTACTACGGGCAAAGTAAGTAGTTGAGTGTTATTCGATTCGGATCAAAAAACTCATCGCCGCCACAAACGTCTCGTCTGTGACGTCGGTCTCTGATCCACAGCCCTCAAGCAGTCTACGTGAGAAGACGGCGCCTCACCAGCACTTCATATATAGATGCGCCATAGATTCGACAAGGCAAACAACTCATGATCAAGAGCTACTGGGGAGCCAAAACCAAACTGTTTTCGATCCTGGCTGTTACCGTTCTCTTCGGAGCGTGTGGGAGAAATCAACAAACCGTCGGTAGCAGTGTATCTTCGGCAGCGGGCAATCAGTCCGCTCAGCCGTCCACCGCGCAACCAGCCGTGGAGACGTATAGCCTTCCTCCTGGCACTCTGCTCCGCGTCCGCCTTGACCAAGCATTAGATACGAAACACGACCGCGCGGGTCAGCGCTTCACCGCCACGCTAGATACACCCGTGGCGACCGGCGGACGAGAAGCCGTACCGCGCGGCACGCCATTCACGGGTCATCTCACCTATGCGGCACGTTCCGGCCGCTTCAAGGGCCGGGCGGTGATTGGCCTAACGCTGGATTCTTTCACCCTCGATCAGGAGACTTACCCGATCAATACCGGCTCGGACGTTCGTAGAAGTAAGGGGCATAAGAAGCGTAACTTCTTGTTCATCGGCGGCGGCGCTGGAGGCGGGGCGGCAATCGGCGCCGTAGCGGGTGGTGGAGCCGGGGCTCTGATCGGGGCTGGCGCGGGCGCTGCTGCGGGTGCGACCACGGCCTTCTTTACCGGAAAAAAGAACGTCTTCATACCGGCCGAGACTCCATTGACCTTCCGTTTGCGCGAGTCCGTCGATGTTTCGGAGCAATACACTGCGACATCCGCGCCCGCATCTACACCGGCGCCTCGATAGCATCGCGCGTAAAAATTGGAAGCGCGGCAAGATCGGATTTGATCAGAGCGCCCGGGTTCCAAGTCCCTCCGCCGCTGCAAAGATTCCCAATTGCGGTACGATTGCAGCATGAGTGGTCAATCCTCCAAAGAAACTCCGCTCAAGAACTTCGCTCCCAGATCAGATGGACATGGCGAGTTGCGTATCGGGAAGCAAGGCGTCTATTTGATACAGGGCAATGCGAAGCTCAAGACTCTTCGATTGATCCCCTGGAGCCAATTCCTCGCTCCGCTTCGGAACACCTGATCCGCACCTGCGCGCGCCAACGCGCCTGAGCAACCGCATGCGTGTTCTTGTCCTCGGAGGGACCGGTTTTCTTGGACCCCCTATCGTGCGGCGCCTCCTCGCCGACGGACATACAGTCAGCGTTTTTCATCGCGGGGCCACTTGTGGCCGATTTGTCGCGTGACGTTGAGCATATCTTCGGCAATCGCGCGGATCTGCTGAGCTACATCGGCCGCTTCCGGTCCATTCGCCCCGAAATAATCGTGGACGTGATTGCAGGTACGCGACGTCAAGCCCAACTCCTGCTCGACACGTTTCGCGGCCTTGCGCTCCGTACCGTCGTGCTCAGCAGCGGCGATGTGTACTTTGCAAATGATGTCCTTCACCGCAAGGAGCCTGGACCTATTCAATCAGCACCGCTCAAAGAAACCGCTTTGCTCCGTAATCGGCGCTATCCGTACCGCGGGCTTCCTGTTCCCGCCGTCTCATGGGTGGATTCCGAGGATTACGAAAAGATCGATGTCGAGGAAGTAGTCTTGTCAGATGCTTCCCTGCCCGGTACCATCCTTCGTCTGCCTATGGTTTATGGCCCGGGAGACTACGATGGCATGAAGCGCCGCTTTTACGCTTATCAAAAGCGCATGGATGACGGACGTGAAGTGATCTTGCTGAACCAAGCGATGGCGCGCTGGCGTGCCCCTTGGGGTTACACGGAGAATGTCGTCGAGGCGGTCGCGTTGGCAGTTCAAAATGAGCGAGCCGCCGGCCAGATCTACAACGTCTGCGAGGAAGGCAGACCGACTATGGCCGATTGGATTCGGGATCTCGCGGCGGTAACGCATTGGCCGGGACGAATCCTGATCACATCGAAGCCTTGCCCGCCGCCCGACCTGTCCGGCCAACTCAACCTCGCGCAAGATCTGGACCTGGAGAGCTCCAAAATCAGAGCAGATCTTGGATACCGCGAGCCCGTTAATCGGATCGACGCGCTATCCCAAACCGTCAAATGGGATCGGCAGCACCAGCACCAGCGGATCGACGTTGCGCAATTCGATTACGCCGCTGAAGACGCTCTGCTTGCCAAAGTGGCCCACTATCTAGCGCACGAGTCTTGTCATAATAAAGAATAAAGTTATGAAATTTAAGTGCCTTGCCGTCGTGGCATTTGCTGCGTTAGGCCTTGCCGCGGACGACCTTACGGTTGTCGATCAGATTGTCGCCAAGGTGAACGGCGATATCGTCAGTCAAGACGAGTTGCAACGGTCTACTCGAGAACTCGCCCAGGAGCTTAAAGCGCAGGGAGCGATAGGGACCCAGTTCCAGCAGGAGTTTGAAAAAGACCAGAAGGAAATTCTTTGTCATAGAATCGACGAGCTGCTTTTGATTCAAAAAGGCAAGGAGCTGAATATCAATGTCGATTCCGACGTCAGCAAATATATGGCGAACATCCAACGCCAGTCAGGCATCACCGATCCGGACAAGTTCCACGACTATATTCGTCAGCAGTCGGGAATGAGCTACGAGGACTTTCTCGCCGAGCAGAAGAACCAAGCGCTTACTCGCGAAGTCATTGGCCAGGAGGTGGGCCGCCACATCAATATCTCGGACAAGGAGATCGAGGACTATTACAACGCCCATAAGGCCGATTTTGTCCGTGAGGAAAAGGTTTACCTCAGCGAGATCCTGATCTCAACCCAAGGCAAGGATGCCGCTGGTATTGCCGCTGCCGAAAAGAAGGCTAAACAGATTGCATCCGATGCGTCGAAAGGTCAGCGGTTCACCGACTTGGTCCGCGACAATTCCGACGCCTCGACGGCCAAGCAGGGCGGCGAACTAGGTGGTTATAAAAAGGGCGATCTGGCAAAACAATTCGAAGATGCTGTGTGGAACCTGCCGAAGGGCGCCGTTGCTCAACCAATCAAGATCGAGACTGGCTTCGAAATTTTGAAAGTGGACGACCATACCAAGGCAGGCCTGGCGCCGCTCGCCGACGTGAGGGGCGAGATCGAGAATATTTTGTATGGACCGAAGATGCAGCCTAAGGTCCGCGAATATCTGACTCAATTGCGGAGGCAGGCGTTTTTGCAAATCAAACCCGGATTCATCGATACAGGCGCAGCGCCGGGCCAGAATACAGCCTGGCAAGATCCCGCTCAACTGAAACCCGAGACCGTCACGAAGGCCGAGGTGGAACAAAAGATGCGTCACAAGCGCTTGCTGTGGGTGCTTCCAATTCCCGGGACGCAAACAGAAGTTACAGGGAAGAGCAGCTCTCACTAGGCTCCATGAAATCGCCGTACATCGGCAGCCTCGTGCCGAACGACGTCATCACAGGCCAATTCCTCGTACTTTCGAAAGAAATTCGACAGAAGAAAACGGGTGAACCTTACCTGTCGCTCCATATTGCCGACCGGACCGGCGAGATGGAAGCGAAGATGTGGGACAACGTCGCGGAAGTAATGGAGACCTTCGATCGCGATGACTTCATCAAGGTGAAGGGGCTGATGCAGGTGTATCAGAATCGCTCGCAATTCACAGTGCATCGCCTGCGCCGCCTCGAAGACCATGAAGTCGATTTCGCGGATTATTTTCCTTGCTCCGACCGCGATCCGGACGAAATGTTTGCGGAGCTGCAAGGAATCATTGCAAACCTCGGCAACACACACCTGCGCGCGCTCTTAGAAGCAGTGTTCAGCGATTCCAGCCTTACAACGCTATATACGATGGCGCCCGCAGCAAAAAACATCCATCACGCCTGTCGAGGCGGGCTGATCGAACATGTTCTATCGCTTTGCACGCTGTGCCGCCTCACTGCTGCGCACTACAAAGATATCGATGTCGATCTTCTGCTTGCGGGCGCGATTCTTCATGACATAGGCAAAGTGGAAGAGCTCTCCTATTCCCGCAGTTTTGGCTACAGCGCGGAAGGGCAGCTGCTCGGGCACATCGTGATCGGCTTGCGGATAGTGGGCAGCAAGATCGATCAAGTCCCTGGATTCCCGCCGAAGTTGCGCATCTTGCTCGAGCACATGCTCATCAGTCACCATGGAGAACTGGAGTTTGGATCGCCAAAGGTTCCCATCTTTGCAGAAGCATTGCTCCTGCACCATCTGGACAATCTCGATTCAAAGATGGACGCGATACGCACCGCACTGAAACGTGACCGTCACATCGAGGGCGAGTTCACCGGCTGGATCGGTCCCCTCGAGAGAATTTTGCTGAAGAAGGAGCAATTTCTTCGCGAGGCGGCGGTTCAATCCGGCGTGGAAGCAGCAACGCCAGAACCGTCACCGCCGCATTCTGCTCCTCAAGAGGCGCCGACCGCAAATCCTGAGCGGAAACCTCCACCGGCTACACTTTTCGGCGAAAAATTGCAAGCTGTTCTCGAGCCGCGGAAGTAAACGCGGATGGTAACATTGAGAGTTGTCAGGCTCCGGGCTTCGTGCAATGGGCGGTTGTAAACCCCGCCAGGTCCGGAAGGAAGCAACGGTAGCGGCTTAGCTCGTGTGCCGCGGATCACCCGGGGTCTGGCATACGCGCCTTTCCGGAGTAAGTCGCCTCTTTAGTCCCATTCCATGTACCAAGTCATTGCGAGGAAGTACCGTCCGCAGACGTTCAACGAGCTAATCGGACAGGAGCACGTTCAAAAGACTCTCAGCAATGCGATCGAGAGCAATCGGCTGGCGCACGGCTACATTTTCTCGGGCCAGCGCGGCACCGGAAAGACGACCGTTGCGCGTATCCTGGCCCGTTGCCTGAACTGTATCGATGGTCCGACCGGAACCCCTTGTGGCGTCTGCTCGAGCTGCACTGAAATTACGGCCGGCAATTCCGTCGATGTAATCGAAATCGATGCTGCTTCGAATCGGGGCATCAACGAGATCCGCGAAATCCGCGAAAATGTCCGATACCGGCCTGCGCGCGATCGCTACAAAATCTTCATCGTCGACGAAGCGCACCAGATCACAAAAGAAGCGTTCAACGCGCTATTAAAGACGCTTGAAGAGCCTCCCGAGTGGGTGGTGTTCATTCTTTGCACAACCGAGGCGCACGAGATTCCGAGCACGATTGCCTCGCGTTGCCAGCACTTCAGCTTTCATTCGGTCGATTTCGCCGAAATTGTGAACCGCATGCAGTACATTGCGAAGCAGGAAGGCATCGATGCGAGCGACGAGGTGCTTTCCGTCATCGCCCAAGCGGGAGAAGGCAGCGTTCGCGATTCCCTTTCCGCCCTCGATCAAGCCATTGCGTGTTGCGGAAAGACGCTTCGAGTTGAAGATGTGCGCGCGCTGCTGGGCGTGTTCGGAGTCGAGTCTCTCCGCGACGTTGCCGCTGCTGTGCATAAGCAGGAAGCCTCGCGGATGCTCGAAATCGTACAAGAGCTCGAGCGCAATGGGCAAAGTCTGCAACATTTCTGCCGGGAGCTCGGGCGGTACTGGCGCAATCTGCTGGTCGCGAAAATCAGCGGCAAGCCGACTCGCCTGATTGCGGCCTCCGATCAAGAGCAACAGGCTTTACTCGAGACCGCCGCTTTGTTCAGCGAAGAAGACTTGACGCGATACTTAAACCTCACGCTCGATCTATACAAAACGCTGCAATCTTCACTTCAGCCTCGCCTGCACCTGGAGCTTGGGCTCATCAAGCTGGTGCAGGCGGGCAAGCTTCAGGCTATCGAGGAAGCGCTCGCCGGATTAGGGAAACCACAGCCTCTCGCGAACAAATCGCCAGCGGGATCGGGATCGCTCTTGACCGCGCCGCCCCGAACGGCAGCACCGCCGGCACCCCCGACGGGAGATGTGCGCCAGGATCTATATCAGGCTCTTTCCAAGGCTGGTATGAACCACAGCGCCGATGCCGTACAGCGGTCCGAGGTACGCCTGGAGGGTAACGATCTGGTGATCCGCGCGGCGAAATCCCTGGCCTTGTTATTGAAAGATGCGGACGTACAGCGAGTGGCATCGCAAGCGATAGGAAGACCGATACGCGTACGGGTTGAGATTGCCGAGAACGTAACACAGGCTGCCGCGCCGGCTCGCGAAGAAGCCGTCGCGGGCGAGGCGGACGTACGTGAGCGCGCTTTATCCCATCCTGGAGTAAAGCGCTTCCAAGAGCTTTTTCCTGGCGCGCAGGTGCGCACCGTGCGAAATTTGAATGAGTGACCGACGAGGGAATTCGCAATCCATGAAGATGCCCGGCAACATGCAGTCCATGATGAAGCAAGCGCAAGCTATGCAGCAGAAGCTGCAGGAGCAGATTGCAGCCATACGCGTGGAGGCATCCTCCGGCGGCGGAATGGTGAGCGTGAAGATGGACGGGCAAAAGAACGTGCTCGGCGTCAGGATCGATCCCGGAAGTGGCGGGCGACGTCGAGATGCTTCAAGACATGGTTATGGCCGCTTTCAATGAAGCCGCCAAGAAAGTGGACGAAGAGGCGCAAGGCAAGATGGGTGGCATGCTAGGTGGTCTGGGATTGCCGCCGGGCATGTTTTAGGCCTTTCATCCAATGGCGGAATTTGCTGAGCCGCTTGCCCGGCTTATCCAGGAATGTAAACGGCTGCCCGGCATTGGCCAGAAATCCGCTCAGCGCATCGCGTTTCATTTGCTGCGCACGCCGCGCGAGCATGCCGAGAATCTCGCGCAAGCTATTCTCGATATCAAAGACAAGCTTGGAATCTGCGCCCGATGCAACAACATTAGCGATGGCGAGCTGTGCCTGTTTTGCCGGGACCCCCATCGCGAGCACGCGCAAATCTGCGTTGTGGAAGAGCCTCATAATATTCTGCCCATCGAGACCACTCGTGCCTTCCGCGGCCTCTATCACGTACTGCATGGAGCCATTTCGCCACTGCGCGGCATCGGACCTGAACAGCTAAAGATCAAGGGATTAGTGGACCGCTTGCATGAAAACGAAATTCAAGAAGTGATTCTGGCGACGAACCCGACCGTGGAAGGCGAAGCCACGGCGGTTTACCTTTCGCGCCTGCTGAAACCGCTGGGGCCTCGCATAACACGCATCGCCATGGGAATACCCGTCGGAAGCGACCTGGAGTTTGCCGACGAAGTGACGATGTCGCGATCACTAGAGAATCGGCGGGAGATGTGAGCATGGATCCGAACCTGGAATTTTTCCTCGAGCGGGCGTTCGAACCGGTTCAGCCGACTTCTCCCACGATCGGCCGCGTAGTCGTGGACCCAGACTACGACACCAGCCCCGTTCAGGAAGATGCCCGGCAGCTCGCGGATGAATTGACCCAGTGCCTTCGCGAACAATCGCCCGATCCGACGGCATTGACATCGCACGAGGGCTTCGAGGTAGAGATGTCGAACAAATATCCGCTTCTCTCAAAATACGTCCGATCGATCACGCTGCACCAGGATCGAACCGAAGGCCCATGGGTGGAAGTAGCTCCTCCGGGCAATTGGATCTGACGCGCCATCTCCGACTCTAAAGCTAGACTGAAGTTAGTGCTGGTTACGATTTCTTCTCAGCCGGAGCGGCCGAAATGGCTGCGGGCTCCGGCGCCGGTCGGCGAGAATTACCGCGAGTTGAAAAACTTGATTACTCGCCTCCACCTGCACACCGTGTGCGAGAGTGCGGCCTGTCCCAACGTTGGTGAGTGCTGGAACCGGCGCACCGCGACATTCATGATTCTCGGCAATGTTTGCACGCGGCGGTGTGGATTCTGTGCGGTTCAAAAGGGCGCTCCGCTCACTGTCGATTACGATGAGCCCCGCCGTGTTGCCGAAGCGTGCGCGATTCTTGGGCTGCGTTACGCGGTAGTTACCAGCGTGAATCGCGACGATCGAAAAGATGGCGGCGCGGAGCTATTCGCGCTCACTATCGAAGCCATTCGCGAGCAGGTGCCGGGTTGCAAAGTAGAAGTTCTGGTGCCGGATTTTCAGGGCTCGCACCCGGCCATGGAGGTGGTCATGAACGCGCATCCGGACGTTCTCAACCACAACACTGAAACAGTACCGCGCCTCTACCGGCAAGTTCGATTGGGTGCTCGATACGAGCGATCGCTAGAGATGCTCCGATACGCGAAACAGCTTCGCCCGCACATTCCAACGAAATCGGGCCTGATGCTCGGGCTCGGCGAATTGCAGGGCGAAGTATTGCAAGTGATGCGCGACTTGCACGATCATCACGTGGATATTCTGACGCTTGGCCAATATCTGCGGCCTTCTCAGAAGCACCTGCCGATTCTGCGCTACATCCCGCAGCAGGAGTTCGACGAATTCAAGCAAGCGGGGCGGGAGATGGGGTTCGCTCACGTGGAAGCAGGTCCGCTGGTGCGCAGCTCATACCATGCTGAACTCAGTGAATCGGCAGCGTCAGCCTGGCTTCGCAGCCCGGGCCATTAGGCGCGTTTTGAAGCGTGAGAGATCCATCGTGGGCCTCCGCGATCTGCCGGCTCAATACAAGACCGATGCCGGAGCCGCCTCGCTTTGTGGTAAAGAACGGCACAAACAGATTGGCGGTGTTCGAGAGGCCCGGTCCCTCGTCGCGGACCAGGATCTCGGCCGTGGTAGGGGTTCGCTCATGCTGAACGAAAACGCGGCCGCCGGTTTCTTGTGCCGCATCCACCGCATTCCGAATTAGATTGATCAGAACCTGCTCCAGCTGATCGCGATCGCCTTGGATCGTCAGCGGCGGACACTCTTCGAAAAAGACTTGCATGCGGGTCTCAAGGCTGGTCACGCGGCGCAACAGGGCGTTGATTTCGACCGGCGCAAATTTCGGAGCGGGCAATTTGGCAAGTCGTCGCATAAGAGCTCATGAACCGGCTGAGGGATTCCGAGCGAGCTGCGATCACGTTCAGGCCGCGCGACATATCGTCAGCCCAATCTTCAGGCCGGGGATCGCTCTTCACCAACTGTTCAAGGCTTTGAGCAATTGACTTTATGGGAGTTAAAGAGTTATTCAACTCGTGACCGATGACGCGGACCAAGCGCTGCCAAGCCTGCAATTCCTCTTCGCGCAGCGGGCGCGTCAGGTCCGTCAAGACCAGCAATTGGTGCGGCACTCCGCCTTCGCGAAATTGGCTGCGGCGAACACCCCAGCGGCCGGTTGCGCCCGGAAACGCGCGTTGAACCGTTTGTTCCGGTTCGCCGGAGAGATATTCGGCCAGCCCTAGGGAAATCGCATCCCGCGCCAGGAGGCGCTCGGCGGGTTGCGCAAGCAATCGTTCGCCCGCTCGATTCACCAGTCGTAACGATTGCTGTGGATCGAAAGCAAACGCCGCGACCTCAATCTCTTCCATCACCTTGCGAAGAAGGGCGGTGGCTTCGAGCGCGCCGAGGCGCTGATCCCTCAACGTGGCGGCCATGGCGTTTACCTGCTGCATGACCTCGCCCATGGCTTCTTGAGGATTGTCGACGCGCGCTCGAATGGAGTAGTCCCCTTCGCGCATGGCTTCCAGCAGATTCGCCAAAGTGCGCAAGGGGCCTGCAACTCGCTCACGAGCGGCAGCGCAGAAGGCCACCCAAAGGAGCACAACCAGCAGATCGAGCGTCCATTGCTCGCGGCCGGAATAACCTCCAACGGCCAGGAGAATGATGCACGCGAGCACGGCCGGGAAATCCCGCAGCTAGAGCCAGAAGCAGGACTCGTACGTCGTGGCTGGTCTTAAAACGCGCGAGCTTCACAGGCTGCTACAGGCCGAACCGCTGCAAGCGCCTGTATAACGCACTGCGACTGAGCCCTAGAGCGCCGGCAGCGTGGCTGACGTTACCGCCATAGCGCGCCAAAGCCTTCTTGATGAGAAACCCTTCCACCTCTTCCAGACTCATGTCTTCCAAGCGAGGCGAGCCGCTCGCGCCGGCACGCAAGGCGAGATCGCTGGCCTTGATGCAATTCGACTGCGCCATTAAAACCGCGCGCTCTACCACGTGGTTCAGCTCGCGAACGTTTCCCTGCCATTGGTGGTCGTACATCGCTTGCACAGCGTTGTGATCGAAACCGGTGATGCTCTTGCGATAGCGCCGCGCATGCGTACCTAAGAAATGATTTGCCAACGGAGGAATATCTTCACGGCGTTCCCGGAGCGGCGGCAAATGAATTTCGATGGTGTTCAGGCGAAACAGCAGATCCTGCCGGAAACGGCCGCCTTGCACTTCGTCCGTCAGATTGGCATTGGTAGCCGAGATCACGCGAACATCCACACGTTTGGTCTTCGATGAGCCGACGCGTTCCATTTCGCCAATTTCCAGAACACGCAGCAACTTGGCCTGCAAATTCATCGGAACGTTGGCGATCTCGTCCAGAAACAGAGTTCCGGTATCGGCTAATTCGAAGCGGCCTACGCGATCCATCTTGGCGTCCGTGAAAGCACCCTTGACGTGCCCGAAGAGCTCGCTTTCAAAAACACCTTCCGCAAGCCCGCCCGCGTTGAGCGTCACCATCGGCTTACTCGATCGGATGGAAATGGCGTGAAGCGTGCGTGCCACCACTTCTTTTCCGGTACCAGGCTCGCCGGTGATCAACACGTTCGCATCGGAGGGACCAACGCGCGAAATCAGGTCGAGCACCGGCTGCATGGCCGGAGCTTGCGCGATCATGGCGGGCAGGTTGTCGCCGCGCAAAAGCTGATTCTCCGCTTCAAGGCGCTGGCCCCGGCGGATGGCTTCGCTCAATTCGAGCTGGGTGCGAACAATGGATGACAGCCGCTCGTTCTCCCAAGGCTTTTGGACGAAGTCCCGCGCGCCGCGGCGCATAGCCTCAACGGCTAAATCGACGCTGCTCCAGGCGGTCATCACGATGACGGGCAGCATCGAATCGATGGTTTGGATCTTCGCCAGCAGATCCAATCCTTCTTGCCCGGAGGTTGTGTCGCGGGTGTAATTCAGGTCAATGATGGCAGCATCGAAATCGTGATTTTCAATCGCCTGCAGCACCTGCTGTGGCGATTCGGCGGATTCAATCTTGTAGCCTTCACGCTTGAGAAGAAGCCGCAATGCTTCGAGCACATCGCTCTGATCGTCGGCGATCAGGATGCGCATTTGCGATGGCACTATCTTCATCTGAGTTGTCTACGGCGCTGAATGCAAACTAAGCGGACGCTCAGTTTTGCGTGATCCATCCATCCTCGATCTGGATGATTCGGTTCCCGTATTCGGCGTTCTTTTCGTTGTGCGTGACTTGGACGATGGTGGTTCCCTGGTCGTTCAGGCGCTTGAACAGTTCCATGATCTCTTTGCCCTGACTGGAATGCAGGTTACCGGTCGGCTCGTCGGCGAGAATCAGTTTCGGGCTCGCAACCATGGCGCGCGCGACGGCAACAAGCTGCTGTTGTCCGCCGGAAAGTTGATTGGGGTACAGATCCTTCTTCCCAACCATATTGAAACGGTCGAGGGTATCGCAGACAATGCTCTGGCGTTCCGACTTCTTGATGTTGCGGTAGGAGAGCGGGATGTCGAGGTTCTCATAGACGGTGAGCGAATCCAGAAGATGATAGCTCTGGAACACGAAGCCGATGTACTTTTTGTAAAGCTCGGAGCGATCCTTCTTGCTCATCTTGTGTATGGGTTGCTGGAAAAAGAGATACTCACCCGTCCAGGCGCTATCATGCATGCCGAGCAGGTGCAGTAGAGTGGATTTCCCTGCCCCGGACGGCCCCATGATGGAGATGAATTCGCCTTCCTTGATCTCGACATTGATGCGACGCAACACGTAGGTCTTGGTGGGACCGTGTTCGAAAAACTTTTCAATATTACGTAAAGAAATCATTTGCAGCTACTCATAGCGTAAAGCAGACACGGGATCGACGCGCGATGCGCGCAGGGCCGGAATCAGAGATGCGCCTACGGCAATGGCCACGATCAGCGACACAGCAGCGATATAAGCGAGCAAGTCTGCATTGCCCACTCCGAAAAGCATCGACTTAAGAAAGGCGGAGGACCAGACTGCGCCAACCAAGCCGGCCGCGATCCCGAGGCACGCGATCGTCAAACATTCACGCAAGACGATCCATAGAATATCCGGACTGCTGGCCCCCATGGTCATTCGAATACCAAATTCCTGTTTCCGCTGCTGGACGGAATAAGCGAGCACCGCATATAGCCCAATGCCGGCTAGCAAGATCGCGAGCGCCGAGAAGGTTGTGAGCAGGCCGAGCAGGAAGCGGCGAGCAGCTAACGAGGTCCCGATGTAGTCTCCGAGAGGTTTGACGTCGGTGAGTGGAAGATTGGAATCCAAGTCGTGAACTGTCTGTCGCAGCTCCGTTGAAACAGACGCGGATGCGGCCTTCGTGCGCAAAACCAAACCAGTGGAGCTTACGCCCAATTGCGGGTAGTTGAAATATATATCGATCTGAGGAGCGTCATCTAGACCGTTATGCTTCAGATTGCCGATTACGCCGATAATGGTTGCCCAGCCCGATAGCGGACCACCCTTGAATCGCCTGCCGATGGGGTTCTCATGAGGAAACAGCTTCTCCGCGAAACGTTTGTTAATAACGGCGACCGGCAGTGCCTTCGCATCATCGCGGTCGGTAAAAGTGCGGCCTTCGATGAGGGGAACGCGCATCGCTTGAAACGTCTCCGGGCTGACACCGAATTCATTCGCATACGGTCCTTGTCCGTTGGGACTGGGTGGATGTCCTTCGATCTGCAAATAACTGCCGGATTCCTGCCCGGAAAATGGCAAGTGGGTCAGCAGTCCGACGGATTGGACATCAGGCAGACCGGCGAGTCTGGGAAGGAGTCTGTTCCAGAACGCGGTAGTTTGCGCGTCCTGAGAATACTGGTTCTGCGGGAGGGAGAGGCGCGCGGTCAGCACGTTTTTCGGATCGAAGCCGGGATCGACCGAAATCAGCTTTGAAAAGCTGTGGATCAACAGACTCGCGCCCGTGAGCAGCGTGAGCGAGATAGCGATTTCCGCGCCTACGAGGACTTGCCGAAGACGCCGCGTGCCGCCGCCCACGCTGCCTTTTGAACCTTCTTTCAAAGCGTCATTCACGTCAACACGCGCCGAGCGAAGCGCCGGAACGGCTCCGCTGATCAGGGCGGAAAATAGCGTCATGGCAACACAGAAGGACAGAACGGAGACATTCAAGGTTGGCGCGAGGGCCGCTGGCAGATCGTAAGGCGAGTAGACGGCGATCAGCTTCAGGCCGCCCAGCGCGAGCGCGATGCCGAGCACGCCGCCGCACAACGCGAGGAGGAAGCTTTCCGAAAGCAGCAATCGGACAATCTCAGAGCGTCTGGCGCCCAGCGCGAGGCGTATGGCTAATTCGCGAGTGCGGCCGGTGGCGCGCGCAAGCAGCAATCCGGCCAAATTGGCGCACGCAATCAGCAGGAGCAGAATGACGGCGATCAGGAGCACCCAGAGAGCCGGGCGCACGTTCTGCACGAGGCTGTCTTGCAGAGGGGTGGTTACGGCGTGGTGATCTTTCTCGCCAGGATGTTGCTTGTCAATGTTGGCGGCGATAGTAAGCAATTCGGCACGAGCCTGTGCTACCGTCACGCCGGACTTGACTCGTCCAAGGCCGCGTAACCAGTGATTACCGTATTGCTGGGCGATGTCAAAGTTCTTCGGAATTGTCCCTTCCTGATATTCGGGGACTAGCAATCGGGGACTGATCCAGAGCTGGGTCTTGTTGGGATAGGTTTCCTGCGAGGCCAGCACTCCGACAACTCGAAAACTGTTGCCGTTCAGGGTTATATCGCGACCGAGGATGTTTGGATCCGAGCCGAAGACGGAGCGCCAGGTGCCATCGCTCAGAACCGCAACCCTCATGTGGGAACTGGGCTTGTCGATGTTCGGCGAAATGAGACGTCCGATTTCTGCTTTCGCGCCGAGGACATCGAAAAAGTTTGTGGTCACCGCCGCCGCATCGAGCTTCTGGGGCTCGGCGTTGCCAGTCAGCGTCAAAATCTGGCCAGTGAATGCGGCCAAACCCGACAGCGTTTTAGTCTGCTTCTGGTAATCCAAATATTCACCTGGCGAGATGGACACCGCGGCGCAGCAAGGCTGGTTGTCGCGCAAGAGCACAAGCTGTTCGGCTTGCCGGAACGGCAGTCCACGCAACAACGCGGAATCGACAACGCTGAAAATGGCTGTGTTGGCTCCGATACCGAGGGCGAGCGAAGAGATCGCAATAGCTGAAAAGACGGGCTTCGCCCTCAGCGTTCGCGAGGCGAACCGCAGATCGGACCAGATTTCAGACATAACAAGCGAACGTTAGTCGCGCGTGAACGGTCTGGGCGGAATGGCGGGGACCATCATGACAGGATGATGCAGATGTTGAGCGAACGCGATTCGGCTATGCGCAACCTCGAAGTTAATGACGGAGTGAACTCGAGAGTAGAACGCAATTCCGCAGAGCAAAACACCAATAGCAATTAGATCGATATGTTTGCGAATCAAACCGGCACCTCCATGTTTTCTTCGACAACGCGCCCGTCGAATAAGTGGATGGAACGATCGGCGTAACGGGCATAGCGGGGATCGTGGGTCACCATGCAGATGGTCGCGCCACCGCGGTGCAGCTCACGGAGCAGATCCATGACCTGCTCTCCATTTTGGGAGTCGAGGTTTCCAGTCGGCTCATCGGCGAGCAGAATGGACGGATCGCCGGCCAGGGCGCGCGCTACAGCTACGCGCTGCTGCTGACCTCCGGAAAGCTGCGATGGATAGTGCTTGATGCGGTGAGACATGCCGACACGCTCGAGCGCCTCGTGGACTTTCTTCTTTCGCTCGGCGCCCCCCATGCCGCGGTAGGTGAGCGGAAGCTCGACGTTCTCATATACATTCAAGTCGCCTATGAGGTTGAAGGCTTGAAAAATGAAGCCGATCTCGCGGTTGCGAATACGAGCGCGTTCCGACAGCTTTAGGCTCTGGACAGGCTTGCCATTAAGGATATACGTGCCGGAGGTGGGTGAATCGAGCAGCCCCAAGATGGCGAGGAGCGTGGATTTGCCGCACCCGGAAGGTCCCGAGATGGATACATATTCTCCTCGCGCGATGTCAATGTGAATTCCGGCGAGGGCATGGGTTTCCACCTCATCGGTGACGAATACTTTGGTGACGCCTTCCAGATGGATCAATGGCTCAGATGCTGTCATTCTGCTTCGGTCCTCCTCAATTTTTAACTAGCTACTCGTCGCTAACGCTTCCGGCTCGGATTCAGTATTCCGGATTATCGCCATAGTCGCTGCGCGGTACAAATCAAAATACGTATAACTCGCATTTCTGGTTCAAGTTAATCGGATTCGTGACGACGCATCGTACTGCGACATGTCGGACAGGATCACCCTGTCACCAACCTTGAGGCCGTCGAGCACTTCTATGGTGTTTACGGAAGCGCGGCCCAACTTGACGTTTACGCGAGTCGCTCCTTTACCATCGGGATCGAGTTTAAACAAGCCGATGGTGGTATTGGGCTCACCCGAGACGGGGCGATCCATGTACACGACGTTCGCGAGATGCTCAATTTCAATAGTGCCGTCGACGCTCAATTCAGGGCGGGCGCCTTCCGGTAGAGCGCCAAAAAGTGTAACGTCCACCCCGACTGTTCCGTTCGTGGCTGCCGGATCAATGCGGGTGACACGTCCGGGAATCAGACCGTTGCGCGTATCGACGGAAGCATCCAGGCCGATTCGGACATCCTTCATCTGGGTCTCCGCGATTTGCAGGACGGCTTTCAACTTCTTCGGATCAGCGACCTTGGCCAACAGAGTGCCCGCGGGGACGCGCTGGCCGACTTCGACATCGACTTCCTGCAGCGTACCGTCGACACCGGCGCGAATGGTCAATTGATCTACCTGCTTCTTCTTGAGCTCATAAGCCGCCTGCGAGCTTTGGACGACAACTTCTTGCGCCTCGATCTGGGCTTTGATTTGTTGGTCGACGATCGCAAGGCGCTGTTGCTGAAGAGCCACGCGATTTTGCAATTGGTTCGCCTGGTCTACAGTGAGCTTGGACTCCAGGTCGCTTTTCAGATTGAGGCGCGTAAGCTCGAGGTCGCGATCAGCCGTGAGTTTCGCTTGCGTGTACTGCGATTCGAGCTCGGCGAAAGTAGCGCGTTGGTCCAGCTTGTCGCTTTCAAGCTTCACTTTAAGGTTGGCCAGGTTCGCCTGGTCCTGTTTGACCTGCCATTCGGCCTTTTCGGCGTCGAGTTCCAGATCGGGATTGCTCAATACCATAATCACGTCATTGGCCTTGATGGTATCCGTACCGGCCCTGCGGACAATCTGAACGACGCGAGAATCAACGGCTGCGTTGATCCAATAAATCTGCTCTGGCTTCAAAGCACCCAGGCCGTGTACCTGAATTTCAATCGGACCCCGCCGCACCGTACCGGGCCAAAGGCCGCTCATGTCGACTGAGGGGGCTGCTGGTTTTAGACGGGCGAGCGCAAATGTGGTGCCGCCAATAACGATTAAAGCTATGACGCCGAGCGCGATGCGCTTGATCAGGCGTCTGCGGGCGACTTCCTTCCCGCGAGGAACATCCATTGCCATGTGTAGGTCTTTATAAAATGCATTTCAACGGCCAACCACTTAGCCGCGTGTAATTCACTGATTCTACTAAGATACTTCCAATTTACCAAACGAACTGGTGTCCGGTTCTGGGACCGGTCTGGCTGAACGCGCACAACACGCGGAGCCCCCGAACGAAGCCCAAGTTGCCGAATTACGAAACGAAGCCGGGCTGCACGGCTGAAATTACCGAACGAACTCGGATTACCAAACGAACTGGTTCCCCCTTTGCGAGACGAACCCAGCCGCCAACGGGGTGCGCCCCAAAATTGATACAACGAAACGAACCCAATCCTTGAGGACGGCGCATAATTACCAAACGAACTCGTCCCCGGCGCTGCGAAAAGCAAGCTAGTTCGGCGGTTACGAAACGAAGCCAACCCAAAAAGGGCTGAATGCAAGAGAGCCTACTTTGTCCGCCGGAGGCGGTGGTGCGATACGAATCTAGTTCCCCTGCACTTCTGAGCACGGGTTACCGAACGAAGCCAAGTTGCCGAAATTACGAAACGAAGCCGGCTGCGTGGCTGAAATTACCGAACGAACTCGGAATACCAAACGAACGGGTCGCAACTTTTCGAGACGAAGCAACCGCCGCCGGGATGCACCCAAAATTGATACAGCGAAACGAACCCACTCCTTGAGGACGGCGCACAATTTAGCAAACGAACCATCCCCGGCCTGGCGAAAAGCAAGGGCGCTTGACCGCCCGAGATGGCTGCGGCTTAGCCGCCCCCAATCTCGACCTCGATCGCCCGGAAGCTTAGGGGGGCGCGTCGCCTGAGAGGTTCGAAGTGCAGCTCCAGCGCTCTCTCAAATTCGTAAACGCTTTAGGGGTCTGAAGACGAAAATACGAACCCATTCCAAGGCATCGGCTTTTCAGGGGATTGATAGGACGACACAACTCCGATTCTGAAGGATGACAAGGCGCGAGAGAGACTAGATTTCCTGTAAGTCGTTCAAGGGATTACGACGAGAAAGGTGCACGTGGCGAAACAATGGTGTGAACTCGTATCCTGTCCCGAATTCCCCGAATTCCCTGCCCTCTTTCAAATAGAGCCAATTCACTCCTCGCGCAGCAGTGTCACGGGATCAAGTGACAGCGCGCGTTGCGCGGGAATCCAAGTAGCCAGGAGGCCGAGCAACGCCATAGCTAGAACAACACCAGTCAATACCAGCGGATCGCGGGGAGTTGCCTGGTACACGATGAATGCAAGCACCCGGCTCGCCAGAATTCCCAGGATCAATCCTGTGGCCGAACCAAAAGCCAGCAACTTCAATGCCCGCCCCAACGCTGCCTGCAACACTTCCTTGCGTTGCGCGCCGAGGGCCATGCGAATTCCTAACTCCTTCAGCCGCTTGCTGACCGAGTACGCTGCGATCCCAAAGATGCCGGTGATCGACAGCATCGCTCCCATCAGACCCAGCACACCCAGCGACATCGTCGCCAAACGCGGAGCAAACAGAGCGAGGTTCAGTTCTTTGTTCCACGTTTGAATGTACAAAGGCAGCTCTGCATCCAGCCTCCTGAGTGTGCTCCTCATCGCTGCGGCAAGTTGCTGCGGATCGCGGTTCGAGCGCACCACCAGCCATGTTTCACTCGATGGCCATTGCAGGATCGGGAGAAACATCGCAGGTTGTGGATCTTCCGTGAGGGTAGAATATTTCCCGTCCTCTGCAACATCCACAACTTGTATGCCCGTTCCATCCCGCATCTTGAAATGCCCGCCGATCACGTTTGTCACGGAGCCGAAGATTTTGCGCGCAAACTCCTTGTTGATCACCGCCACGCGTGGCGCGTTTTTGTCGTCATGCCATGAGAAAGTCCTTCCGGACAGCAAGGCGGTGCCCGCCGCATGGAAGTATTCGGGAGATATGCTGAACCTTATGGCGTGAGCAGCGGCAGGTCATTCGCCCCCTCGACCTGCTCCTGGTTGACGATCGGCACAAAGAAATCGGGATGGAAAAACAATATAGTGCCGTGGAAGTTAGGCGGCGCTACACCGATGATGGCAAAAGGATGCTTGTTCACCTGAACTGTACGTCCCACCACGCCACGATCATCCTGAAAACGGCTGTGCCAATACGCGTAGCTGAGCACTATATACGGAGCGCTGTTCGCGCCACGCTCATCGGCACCGTGGAAGACACGGCCAAGGTACGGCTGAAGACGTAATACGTCGAAGTAGTTCCCGCTCACTTCATAGACCCAGGCGCGGGATGGATTCCCGCCCGTGTCCAGCCCTGCCGCAGCCATGCTCCACGCTGCGAGGCCATTCGAAGCTGCGGTTGCGATCGCGCAGATCGAGATAGTCGGGATACGACTGAGACCCGGAGGCCTCGTTTCCATGCTGGATTTTATAGAGCTGTCCGCCTGGGGCACATTCAGCGGGCGCAGAATCAGCGCATTCAATATGCCAAAAACCACGGCGTTTGCGCCTATCGCCAGAGCCAGCGTCACAACGGCGACGATGGTGAATCCTGGAGACTTGCGCAACACGCGAAGACTGAAGCGCACATCCTGTGCAAGAGTCTCGATGAAATTACCGCCGAGCGCCTCCTGGCATTCCTCTTTGAACCGTCCCTGGCCGCCCAACTCGATGCGCGCGCGGCGTTCTGCCGCGGCACGATTCAGGCCGGAACGTTCCAGATCATCGGCGCGGTGCTGGATGTGTGAGCGAAGCTCCTCGTCCATCTCTTGCTCAATCTGAGAACGATGAAAGAACTTGGCGGCGAGCGAATGAAAGTAAGCCAGGAATTTCATATCTCCTCCGGTCGCGCGGCAAGGGCAGAACCCATGGCGGCGGCAAGGCGGTTCCAACCATCGGTTTCCTCTCGCAAACGCTTGCGGCCTAGAGACGTTAGTTCGTAGAACTTGGCGCGACGATTGTTTTCCGATGTGCCCCAGCTTGCTTTCAGAAGACCCTGACGTACCAGACGGAACAATGCGGGATAGAGCGCTCCCTGCTCGATGAGCAGCGCTCGATCGGAGATTTGCCCGATGCTGTCAAGGAGAGAAAAAGCAACCAGTGAAAATGGCTTCGTTTTAAGGTCTGATGGTGTAGTCCGGCCAGCAATTCTGCATCTGCTGCCAGGGTGCGTTCGCAAACTGCGAGCCTTCCGCAAGATCGTTCGGATCATTGCTGAGCAAATAGGACGGCTGACCGGACCACTGATCGCCGAAAATCCGCAGCGCCGCCCCTCCCCCGAGTTGCGTCGACGCAAACCTCGGATCGAGAATCTTCGCGATCTGGTCACGTGCACCTTCCAGATGCGCGCGCGTCTCTTTATCCGAAGCTTTGACCAATGCTGCATCAATCGAACTCTTCAGCGGCAACGCGCGCTCATCATCCGCGATGGCCAGCACGAATACGTTTTCAGTGAGGCAGGTTAGGGGAACGTCAACAGATTCGCCCCGCACGGATTGGTTGCACCTTTGCTGCAAGCGAGCGGAGCGCTGCGATATCCTCAGCATTCATGCGCATGCGGATCGCAGTTCTTTCTTGCCTTTTGTTTAGCTCAATCCTCTATGGCCAGAACACATATGTTCTGCGCGCTTCCCGTCTATTCGACGGAAAGAGCGACACAGTCGTTCAGCCGGGCATCGTCGTGGTTTCGGCAAATAAGATCCAATCCGTCGGCGGGCAGATTCCCGCTGGCGCGGCGGTGATTGATTTGGGCGACGCCACTCTGTTGCCCGGCTTCATCGACGCCCACACGCACCTGACCATGGATTTCAATCCGGATTACAACGGCGCTCGCCTCAACAATCTGAGCCGCACGATTCCGGAGCAGGCAATTCGTTCCACCGCGAATGCGCGCGCTACGTTGATGGCGGGCTTCACGACGGTGCGCGATGTAGGATCGAGCGACTTCCTCGATATCGGTTTGCGCAACGCGATCAACGCAGGGATCGTGCCAGGGCCCCGAATGCTGGTTAGCGTCCACGCCATTGGTTCGACCGGCGGACACTGCGACGAAGGCGACGGATTCCGTTTCGAACTGCTGAACCATGAGAGCGGCCCCGAAGACGGTGTCGTTAATTCGGCCGATCAGGCTCGGTTCGCGGTCCGCTTCAACGTCAAATATGGTGCGGACGTGATTAAGACATGCCCGACCGGTGGGGTACTTTCGCCCACGGACGATGTAGACGCCCCGCAACTGACCCAGGCCGAGATGGACGCGCTAGTAATCACCGCGCATGAGCTTCGTCGTAAAGCCGCCGCGCACGCTCATGGACCGGAGGGGGCGAAACGCGCGATTCGTGCGGGCATCGATTCCATCGAACACGGCACGTTCCTGGACGACGAAGCTCTGCGCATGATGCGCGAGCACGGCACGTATCTCGTGCCGACATTGTCGGTGCGTAGCGGTATCTCGGAATCGAAATTTCCGCCGCTGGTCCAGCAGAAGGCGGACCTGGCGATGAAATCGCAGGACGCCATGGTGCGGCGCGCGCTCGCGATGGGAGTGAAGATTGTGCTGGGAACCGACGCCGCGGTCTACCCGCACGGCGACAATGCGCTGGAGTTCGTTCTGCTGAATGCGGACGGGATGACTCCTGCACAGGCGCTGCGCGCCGGAACGTCACTGGATGCGGACCTCCTGGGTTTGCGGGATAGGATCGGCACTCTGGAAGCCGGAAAACTTGCCGACATCGTCGCCGTTCCTGGCAACCCTCTCGACAATATAAAGGTCACCCAAAGCGTGCTGTTCGTCATGAAAGAAGGGACCATCTATCGCAACGACCGCGATCCGAATTTCGTGAAAAAGCGCTAACGGGCAAGATAACGGATCTTATTTTGCGTTGGATTTTGGAGTTGTAGTCTCCGAGATGCGCGTTAGGAGGACAAATGGACAAAACCGATGTTTCAAAAAGGGTCCTTTGTGCAACACGACACGTCGCGCCCATTATGTTCCACCGAGATAGTTTGGGCAGCGAAGCGTTCTGCTAATCGCCCGCTTGCAACCGCCTACGCCAAATCTCATAGATGAGGGGCAGGACCACAGCGACAACCATCGCCACTCTCTCCGGGTGCTGGTACCTATCCATCGTAGAGGTGACCTTCGTGCCCCCCGAGAGTTCATACGAAATGGTGTTTGTATGCCATGGCATTAAGATGACGAAAATGCCGCCCAGCAAGAACCCTGCTGCTCCTAGGACCGCATCCATCGTCAATCTGCATCGGGACCTAAGTGCCAGAGCGGCGAGCCAGCCGCTCAGCATTCCAATGAGGGCACCAGCGAATGCATAGAGCACGACGAAGGCGACTGTCACGATTGGGGGAACAGGAAGCATACCGCCCATGCTAAACCGCACTGATTTCGGGCCACTTTCAATCTAGCCTGTTTTCGTTTCATAAACGGTAGGCTTTGCGACCGAGTTTGAACGCCGATAATCACTGAGCTTGGCGGCCTCGAAAGTCTGTACCGAAAGACATGATGGTGCTCGCTGCTCGCCGGGTGTTGTTTTGTCTCTCGTAGCTTCTGACCGGGGTGCCTACCTGAGTCTTCGGCAAATGCATTTCTCCGCGCTGTCGGCAAACCACCGATTGAGATGCTCAACCGGGGTTCACTGTGCAGGGCAAAATGCACAATACAGCATTGCAACACATTACTGATCGGGTCGCGTTGATATTCTGGCGGCGTGAGAACATCGTTTTTCCACACTGCGCTACTGCTCGGCCTGTGTTTGATCGCATGCGGCCGTAACTATACTCCCAGGCAGATTCGGCTGGTTGGCGACGGGATATCCCAAAGTGTTCCGGGCGCAGTCGTCACCCGCGAATTCTCAGCAGCTCTGGAGCGAGACCGTACCTTGGCCGCTTTTTCGCCGAAGCGGAATTCCAGCCGGGTCAATCTGCCGTAGCCGTATTAGCTATGTGCTCTGGCAGCATACGTTTCATTCCCGCCCTGAAATCATCGGTTCGAAAGTCGAACTGGATGGCCGCCCGGCGATCATCGTGGGAGTTGCGGAACCTGCCCTCGTCCCCGGCGGGGCGGGTGAGCTCTGGATACCAAAGTCGTGAGCGTCGGCTAGCCCGCAAAATTCCGAGTGCGACTGGATTTTCCCGCACGGGTCTTACCCCAGAGGACATATGCACATTGGTGCCGCAATCTCGCTTCTGAAAAAAACCTATACGAATTGGAGCGATCATCACGCTCCCCGGCTGGGCGCGTCGGTGGCCTTTTACACGCTGCTTTCCTTTGCTCCGCTTCTGGTGTTGACAGTCGCGGTGGTCGCCTTGGTCTTCGGTCACGAAAGAGCACAGAGCGGACTCATTGATCAGGCGAAACAAATGATCGGAGATCGTGGGGCCGATACCGTGAAGTCACTGCTTGCAGCCGCGCAGAAGCCTTCCTCCGGGTTGGTTGCCACTATAATTGCATTTGTAACGTTGCTCTTCGGGGCTTCCGGAGTATTTACGGAATTACGGGAAGCTCTGAACATCATTTGGGATGCCAAGCCCAAGAATGAGTCTGGGCTATTAGGGATGTTAAAGCAGCGGCTGTTTTCATTCGGCATGGTTCTGTCTGTCGGATTCCTGCTGCTGGTTTCGCTAATCATAAGCGCAGCGTTGGCGTTTCTCGGCAAATTCTTTAGCCAGCTCATGCCGGTGCCACCTTTCGTATTCGAGCTGATCAACTTTGCCGTATCGTTCGGTGTCGTTACGCTCCTATTTGCGCTGATGTTCAAGTTTGTGCCGGCTCGGGAAATCTCCTGGCGAGACGTACGCGTTGGGGCCGTCGGAACGGCGCTTTTGTTTACGGTTGGGAAAGTGCTGCTGGGCCTTTACTTGGGGAAAGCGAGCGTCGGCTCGGCTTACGGCGCGGCAGGTTCGCTGGTTGCGGTGATTGTGTGGGTGTATTACTCCGCTCAGATCTTTTTCTTTGGGGCCGAGTTCACACGCGTTTACGCGGATGCGCATGCGAGCGCCGATGCTCGGAGCGTCGAAGAGCAGAAGAAACCAGCGGACGACCCGGCCATCGGGAAGCAGACCTTGTATCCAGGTACACAAGCGACGGCTTTTGCCGCACTATCCCCCGCTGAGATGCGCGAATCTTCCCCACAGCCTGTGCGACCCGAACAGTACAACGCGCTGCCATCACACGATGGGACGCCGGGGCACAGAAAATCTCAGCCCTCGCTCCTGGTTGCGGCGGGAGTCGGCTTCCTCTTCGGACGCGTTTTCGCAACGAAGAATCGGCGATCAGCGGTCAGGGGGCCAAGTCGCGGGTGACTCCTTAGCGCGGAGAATTGTGTCCGCGTGAAGTATACCCTTGGCGTCGGATGCGCCTCTTATTACGACCGCGTGACCGATTACCAGAGGAACGACGCGGTGCGCCTGGACCGCCGCGGCAGCATCAACCTGTACGGTACCTGTTCGAATTTGGATTGTCAGCCGTGAGCCGTCGACACTGGCAATTTTCCCGTAGACCTCGCGGGGCGATTTCTGGTCGGTGGGAGACGTTTCAGCCTGCCCGTTCCGTGTCACACCGGTATCGAAGCTCGCCTTACCGAGAGCACTGTTTGCCGATGCGGCAGCAAATACGATCGCGGCAATCGACAATTGGAACCGTCTCATGTTGCCTCTCTTCCCTTACTTTAGTCCGAAGATGGTCAGTTGTTTGTTGCTCGCCACGAACACTTTGCCATCGGCGGCGACAGGAACAATATTGGCGTTTCCTCCGGTATTCGGCCAAGTGCCCGCAGTGGCCGTGAAAAGCGTCGCGAGCGTACCGCCGGATGGCTTGCCTGCGAAAGCATACAGCGAGACGTTGGCTGCAGCAGCTGGAGGCGGCGTGCCATTTGGTCGTGACACCGCCCAGATGATGACGTCCTTGGAACCATCCGAAGAGATGCTCGTGAAAAAGCCCGGATCCTGCCCGCCGCCGATACTCGCCGAAGTACCCTCCTTAACGAGTGTTACCGATGGCGACGTTTCGACTCTCCACACGTTCACGTTCGAGCCGCCGCTGCTCACAATGTGCCCGGCTCCATCGGAAAAGTAAGACTGTCCGCACCAGCACCCGCCAATATTGACGATGCCGACTACCTTGTCAGGGCCACCGTTCGTATAACCGCCCAAGTGGTCGCGGTTGAGGAGATACATCTTGCCGTTTTTGCCCGCGGCTGCGGCAAGGCGCGGCGTGGGACCGGGCTGCGGAGCCAGCAACAACGCACCACCTGAACCGTAATCGTCATCCGTCTGATCGAGGCTCTTGACGTCGAAGGGTGTGAAGACGTCCAGAAGGTGCATCAGATCTGGCGACACCTTCACCACGCTTTCCTGGACATTGGTCACGCCATCGTAAGTGGTAATGGCCGCATTTGAATCGGAATTACCGGTCACGAAGTAGAGATCTCCCGTCGAATCGGCTGAAATGCCGTAACCCGACATCCAGATAGAAGACAAGAAAAACGTGTCGGGTGAAGTGGCTTGCCGATCGTTCAACTGATTCGCCGGCAACGGTATTAGCGACCCGGCTTGCCATCCTAATACCCAGCCGCGGGAAACATCCGCGCGGAAATCGCAGAAGCTGCCGAATCCGGCATAGATGTTCCCGTGCGATTCGAGAAGCGCCGGACGCTGGCGCTGATATCGCGCGTCAAAGTGGAACGTGGCGCCATTGGTCAGAGTATGCGAAGCCGTCACTACAAGCGGGGGAATCTTGTCTTTCAAATTTCCCAAATCGAGCGCGTGAATCCGATATATAGGAGTGCCGGCCTCAAGCGTGTAGATGATCACATACATGGTGTTGCTTGCGAGATCGATAACCGGCGTCCCATTGATCCCGACAAATGGACCATTGTTGTTGCATCCTAGCGGCGTAGGTACCGGAGACCCGAAGTTCGGACTCAGTAGCACCGCGCCACTCGAAGCATCGATGGCGTAGATGGTGTTGCCTTCGGTGGCAACATACACCACGTCGTGTTTACCTGAAGCGGAGCCAGTCGTGATCTTCTCGTCGGGCACTACGAGGGGTTGTGCGTCAACTTGCTCATCGAGCGTCACCGAATGCAGCAAACCGAATTTCGAGCTGCCCACCTTTGCGGGCGTCAGGCGTTCCTCTTCCGAGTTCCATCCCGCTCGCAAGTTGTCGTAATGATAGGTCGCGACTGCATGATGCTTCTTGCAGGCGGTATTCAGAGCGATAGCCATCGCTACAAGCAGCAGTGCTGTTTTCCGGTGCATGATACCGCACCCCCGTGTACTTAGAAAATACTATGTAAATACGAAGTGGTTGTCAATAGTTGCGAGGTGAGTCCGTTAGCATGGCCCGCTCATCCGCCGGTGATTTATTACTACAAGATCGACCGCAAGACGAGCACGTTCCTCGGTATTCAATCTCAGTGAATGGCACGCCTGGGGCGCGAAGAACAACTCATCGTTCGAGATCTGGATGGCGATGGCAAACCTGGAAGAGGGTTCCGAATTTCAGCCGCAAAAGCATTAAGGGAATTGCCGATTCGGCCTCGGTTTCGGCAGGGGCTTGCGCGGCAACATGTCGGGGCGCTCGGCGGTGTTGTAGACGAACCAAGCCATAATCGCGGACGCTTGTTCCAGGTCGCCGGCCTGCAGACGATCATATAAGTCCATATTCGAGTGGTGAGTACGGGTGCTGTATTCAAGTGGATCTTGAATGAACTGGAAGCCCGGTAGCCCCACTGCATCGAAGGACATGTGGTCGGTGCTGCCGGTATTTCGAATGGTCAGAGCAGTCGCGCCGAGGTCTCTGAACGGTTCCAACCAAGCCTGGAAGATGGGCCGCATCATATTGTTGTCCTGCATGTAAATACCGCGAATCTTTCCGCTGCCATTGTCGAGGTTGAAATAGCCCGAAAGCTTCGCATGCTCCGGCTTCAACTTCATGTCGGTGGGGTCGGCGAAGTGCTCCTTAACGTAAGCTCGCGAGCCAAGCAGTCCTTCTTCTTCGCCGGTCCAAAGCGCGATGCGCACGGTCCGCTGCATTTTCAGATCGAGCGCTTTCAGAATTCGTATGGCTTCCATCGCCACGGCCGATCCCGCAGCATTGTCGGTAGCACCCGTGCCGCCCGTCCATGAATCGAAATGTCCGCCGAGCATCACCAGCCCGGAATCCGGATTGGTGCCGGGAAGTTCCGCAGTGATGTTGAACGAATTCTCAGGCTCGGTGAACTTGGCTTGAATGTCGAACTCGAGCGTGACCGGGATATTCTTCTCGAGCAGGCGGGCGATCCGATTGTAGTGCTCGTTCGTGATCACAACGGAGGGAGGCGGCAGCTCCTCGGCGGGATTCTGCGATCCCGCGGCCGAGCCAAACACATCGCCTCCATCGGTGCCCGTACCGGGCGTGAGCGCAACCAGCACTCCTTCATCTTTCAAGAACTTATTTAGCTGGCTGCGGAACTGGCGCATATTCACGCGCTGAGCAGGACCCATCGGGCCATTGAATGCAGGACGCTGCGGCGCGGGACCTATGAGGAATCCAATCGGCAGTCCAGCCGGATTGCCCGTAGTGGGATTGGGCGCCTCTGCAAGATCCTGAAGCTCTGCGTCAGTTAATCGCCGGGCGAGCGGACTGGTAATCATCTCCGACGGATGTGGCGCAGCGGTTAGAACGATCTTGCCTTTCAGCTTTCCTTTGAATTTGTCGAGATCCTGCGGACCGCTAATGACAGCCAGCATGGCTTGTCCACTCACCGGACCATTGGTGCCGGGCGACCATGGCCGGGCAAAGCCGATGAGGGGCGAAAACTCGGGTTCCTTCATCATGGCGCTGAAACGCGTGAGACTCCAACCGCGGCCGAACGGCCCCCACTCTTCCAGCTTGGCGTTCACCAGGCCCCACTCGGTCATCTTCTTGACTGCCCACTCGCCGGCGTCCTTGGCATTGGGCGAACCCGTCAAACGCGGTCCATAAACATCCGTGAGATAAAAGGCCGTGTCCATCACCTTGGAGTTGTTGCCGAAGGCTTCATCCCGGATTCGGTCGACGACGCTGAGATCGACCTTCTCCTCCGCGATCACTCGCATTGAGAAGCAGACGCCGACGGTTGCCGCTATGCCAATTAGTAATTTCCGCATCAGGTGAAATTTATCACATCGAAAAAGAAGGCTGAAAAATTTCCTGCATGGCGCGCTGGACGTCGGGCGAGCGATTGAACCACTTCCAGATATTGCCGCTGCGCAGATTTTCCGCGCTGAACAAGGTGATGCCAACATCCAATCCGACGACGTCGGGATTCACCCAGAGCGTTTGCGGATTGAAGGCGTCGACGAATCCGTATGGGCCGTAAATGTAATCGCGGAAGTGATCCTGCATGTAGCGAAGCGTCGGCAGGCAGATCTCAGGCGTGAACATCAGGGAGCCGCCCGGGGCACATGGGACTACGGTGCCATCCATATCGCGGCGCGAAGTAGGACTGCCCCAGGAGATATATCCGATGTCGCTATCGGAAGGTGTCACGCCCCACAAATCTTCCGAGAAGCTGGGATACATGCCGCGCAAAGCGATGCAGAATGCGCGCAGCGCATAGGTCGCGATAGCCGAGTTCCTGAAATAGTCGATCTCGAAAGGCGGCCCGTCGCGAAGATTGGCGAGCGCTAACCAGACTTGAGAGAACTGGTGGGTAAAGATGGGCCCGCCACCGACATACGAGTAGCCGGCAAGCTGGATGGGGTCCCGTTCGAACGCATACCAGCACCGCACCGGAATGGGATTGACTGGCGAGCCAATGGCGAGCATGTGCAGAATCGCGTTCTCGCGGTAATCGATCCAATAGGCGCGTATGAAGCCCTTTTCCGGAGTCCAGCCCATGCGCAGCAAGTTCGTGTTGGTATCCAACATCCATGGGAAATCGACGCGCTCATAGAGATCGGCGGCGAGTTGGAAGATCTCGGCGTCATTTGCGAAATACTGTTGAGCGGTGACCACGCCGGCGATCAGCAGAGCGGTATCGATGGTAGAGAGCTCGCTGCTCCAGATGCGCTCGCCGGTCTTGCGATTGACGAAATGGTAATACCATCCGCGCACATGCTCTTGTTCGTAGGCGAGATGGCGGAGCGAGGCTCGGACACGCTCCCGGATTTCGTTGGGATCTCGCCATCGCCTCTCACAGCCGATGCAGAGAGCAGTCAAATAAAAGCCGGTCAATGCGGTGCTTGCGGCTTCCAAATTGCGGCCTTGGATCAGCGTGCCTTGAGCTCGAACGCGATCTAATACCAGGCCCGGTACGCGGATCGCTTTGATCCCAGAAAAAGAGGAATGCGCGACGGGACAGGTCGTCGAGGAAATCGTCGTCCGATCGTGAAAGCGAAAACTTAGTGGCCGCGAGAGCAGGCGAAGCTGCTGCGAGGGCGAGGAAAGTGCGGCGGGAAAGAGGGCTCATTGGGATCTAGACGCTGCGCTATCGTGATGGACAGTAGGACCATACACGAATGCGATTCATTCTCATTTTGCTGGCTGGACTTGCCGCGATGCAAGCACAAGACGCCATCAATACCGCCGATATTCCCTCCGTGCGCGTCCATGGCGAATCGACAGTTTCCGCGGAACCGGATCAGGTGCAGTTCGATATCGGGGTGGTGGCGCAAGCGGCGACCGCCAAGGAAGCCAGCGATCAGAATGCCGCGCAGACCAAGGCGCTGGTTGAAGAGCTTCGAACCTTGATTCCGGCGGCAGACATCAAGACCGTCAATTTCTCGGTGAATCCGAATTATCGTTACCCGAAGGAAGGTGCGCCGACTATTTCCGGGTACACGGCAAATAACACGGTGCGGCTTGTTCTGAACGATATTTCTTCGCTGCAGAAGATCATCGATGTGGCAACCAAGTCGGGCGCGAACAGCATCAACCGGCTCACTTTCATGTTGCGCGATGAGCAAACAGTAAGAGCGCGAGCGTTGGGGAATGCAGCGGTTCAAGCGCAATCGGGCGCCGAGGCGCTGGCCGCATCGTTAAAGCTGAAGCTGGGACGGTTATTGCGAGTGGAAGAGGGGCAGCCGGTGATTGTTTCGCCAGCACGCCAGATCAGTTTCGGCAGAGCGCAATCCACGGAGGTAACTCCGATTTCACCGGGGACAATTGATGTTCATGCGGACGTGAATTTGACTTACGAGATTGTGCAGCGCTAGTTAGCCGCTGATGAACACCGATCAACACGGATTCTTGCGGGACTGCTTAACGGTCGTTCAGTTTTTCCGTAATGGTGAGCGGCCGCGCGAGGCGGAAGGGGATGCGGGTGTCGACGGGAAGGACCAGAGCACGCTGTCTGGCCGTGCTTGTCTCGCGACTTGCGAACGCGTCGCCTAGACCGGCCCCTTGCGATGCGCCGCTCAGCGCGCCCGCGACCGCGCCGACTGCCGCTCCGAAAAGCATTTTTGGGGCATTCCGCATTTTCATGTCGGCGCCCTTCTGTTCCCACGGATTGGTCTCCACGCGAACAAGCTGGCCATCGGTCGTATTGATCTCCGTCAACGTCAATACGAGGTCAGCAGAGCCACCCATCAACCGCGCCTTCTCCGCGTAATTCACTCGCCCGAGTATCACTGAGCCGCGGTCGGAAATGATGAACTGGTTGACAATGATCGGTAAATCCAGAGTGCCTCGGAAGGTATCGCCAGTTGAATTGTGATCGCTCGAGAGGGTCTCACCTAGGCGCACCACCAGGCTGGTCCCCGGCTGCAAAGTGACCACATGGGGCTGCGGAGGAGGAGGAAGCACCGGCGGCGAGGTGTGCAGCGGCTCGGGTTTGGGATCGGGCTGGGACATGGTCTGCGGCACGGGTTCCGGGGCAGGGGGCAAGTTCACGCTGGCTCCGCTCGCGGCTGCGATCAGACGAGTAGCGGGGACCGGATCGGGAGTTCGAATCCGGGCGATCGAATAAATCTTCGGATGCGTTGGCGGAACCGGATGTGCTTTCGGGCTTCGGTGCGCAGCGGGGGGCGGAGTCGTTGGGGCGGCCTCCTCGGGAACATTCTGGTCCTCCACGGCGTTGGACGGCATGCCTTCGGCGGGGGCAGCGGGAGCAACTTCCACAGGGTGGACGGGTTCCTGCGCCCGAGAGTAGATCAGCCCGCCTCCGAGGACGAGAACCAGACCGGCCAGGAATGCGGAAAGGGTCTTAACGATAGTCGG